>NZ_JBITHK010000010.1:0-195904 GCF_044457925.1 Nocardiopsis sp. NPDC050513
CCGCGATCCGGTCGGTTCATCCCTCGGGGCCACCGCGAGCGTGACGCATCCAGCACGGTGTGACACGATCACTGCGACCACGGGCGTTGCCCCACCCCCCCCCCCCCCGGCCCCCCCCCCCCGCCCCCCCGCCCCCCCAGCCCCCCCCCCCCCCCCCCCCCCCCCCCCCCCCCCCCCCCCCCCCCCCCCCCGCCGCCCCCCCCCCCCCCCCCCCCCCCCCCCCCGGCCGCGCGCCCCGCCCCCCCCCGCCCCCCCCCCCCCCGCCCAGCCCCCCAAGAACCGCCCGCCCCGGCTCCGCCGGCGCCCTCGGCACCGGGGCGGGTGCCCGGTAGGACAGCGTCGTCCTCCACCACCCATTGTTTGGCTACTCCGTGTAGCTATCCCCCCTCGCATGGTGACTTCCATGCTCATCTCCCTCCAGGAGGGGACATGACACACATCGACGACACCGGTCAGCGCTCCACGGCGCAGGCCGCACCGGCTCGATCCTGGCTCGACCGTTTCTTCTTCGTCGGTGAGCGCGGTTCCACCGTCGGACAGGAGGTCCGCGGCGGGCTCACCACCTTCATGGCGATGGCCTACATCATCGTCCTGAACCCGATCATCCTCAGCGGTGTGGAGGACGCCGCGGGCAACACCCTCGACGCGGCGCAGCTGACCACGATGACGGCGCTGTCCGCGGGTCTGGTCACCATCATGATGGGCGTGGTGGGCCGCGCCCCGATCGCCTGTGCCGCGGCCCTGGGCGTCAGCGCCGTGGTCGCCTACGTGGCCGCACCCGTCATGACCTGGTCCGAGGTCATGGGCTTGGTGGTCTGGCAGGGGATCGTCATCATCCTGATGGTGGTCACCGGCGTGCGGACCGCGGTGATGAACGCGCTGCCGCACAACCTCAAGATCGCCATCGGTGTCGGCATCGGCATGTTCGTCTGCCTCATCGGGCTCAAGAACGCGGGCTTCGTCAGCGCGGGCGGCGCGCTGCTGACGCTCGGAGGCCCCGACTCCGGCGGCCACCTCAACGGCTGGCCGATCCTGGTCTTCGTGGCGGGCCTGGTCCTGGCCTCGGTGCTGCTGGCGCGCAACGTGACGGGCGCGATCTTCTACGGGATCGTCGGCGCCACCCTGGTGGGCATCGCCCTGCACTACGTGTTCGGCCTCGACGCCTCCGCCTGGGGCGGGCCGGGCTGGGGCGGCTCCAGCCCCGAGCTGCCCAGCAACCCGGTGGCGCTGCCCGACTTCGGGCTGCTCTTCCAGGTGGACATGTTCGGCGCCTGGTCCTCGGCCGGTCCGACCACCGCCGGCGTCATCCTCTTCACCCTGGTGCTGGCCGGATTCTTCGACGCGCTCGGCACCATCCTCGCGATCGGCGCCAAGGCCAACATCTCCGACGCCACCGGGCAGATGCCCCGGGTCAACCAGATCCTGGTGACTGACGGGTCCGGCGCCGTGGTCGGTGGCCTGACCAGCTCCTCGGCGACCCTGGTGTTCGTCGAGTCCACGGCCGGCGTGAGCGAGGGGGCCCGCACGGGCCTGTCCAGCGTCGTCACCGGCGGTCTGTTCCTGAGCGCGCTCTTCTTCGCCCCGGTGTTCGCGATCGTGCCGACGCAGGCGGCCTCGGTGGCGATGGTCCTGGTCGGCGTCATGATGATGATGCACATCAGGGACATCGACTGGAGCGACATCTCGATCGCGATCCCCGCGTTCCTGACCATCGCGATGATGCCGTTCGCCTTCGACATCGCGACCGGCATCGGGATCGGCATCATCTCGTACACCGTGGTCCGCTCCGCCCAGGGCAAGTACAAGGAGATCCACTGGCTGATGTGGGTCCTCACCGCGGTGTTCGCGTTCCACTTCGCTCTCCACGCCCTCGGACTGGAGTAGCACCCCCTCTCCCCGCCGCCTCGGGCCGCCGGGCACCCGCGGGTGCCCGGCGGCCCGGCGCCCGCCGTCGGGCGGCACGGGCGGGCTCCGCCCCCACCGAAGGGAAAAGGTGACGGTACTGCAACCTCCGGGTAAGGATCCGGCGCGCTCCGCCCGACGTCACAGAGGTGGACGAGGCCGCGATCCGGCGGCTCCCCCACCCTCGGACAGGCGCGCACCATGACCACACCGCTCGGCACCTCGGACCCCGAACGCATCGGACCCTACACACTCTCCGCCCGTATCGACGGAGGCGGCCAGGGCATGGTCTACCTGGGTCACGCCCCGGACGGCACGCCCGCGGCCGTCAAGGTCCTGACCCCGACCTGGGGCGACGACACGCGCCAGCGCGCGCGGTTCGCCCAGGAGCTCGCGGCGGCACGCCGCGTGGCGCCCTTCTGCACCGCCGCCGTGCTGGACGCGGACATGGACGGGCCCCTGCCCTACATCGCCAGCGAGTACGTGCCCGGCCCCACCCTGCGCACGGCGGTGCACGACGGCGGACCGCGCGAGGGCCCGGCGCTGGACCGCCTGGCGATCGCCACGGTCACCGCGCTCACGGCCGTGCACGAGGCCGGGGTGGTGCACCGCGACGTCAAGCCGGGCAACGTCATCCTCGGCCCGGACGGCCCGCGGCTGATCGACTTCGGCATCGCGCGCCTGGACGACGCCACCCGGCACACCACGGGCGTGGTGGGCACGCCCGCCTACATGTCCCCCGAACAGGTCCGGGGGCAGACGGTGGGACCGGCCAGCGACGTGTTCTCCTGGGCGGCCGTCATGGCCTTCGCGGCGACCGGGCGGCACGCCTTCCCCGGTGAGACCACGATGGAGGTGGTCGACCGGGTGCTGCGCGACGTGCCCGACCTGGACGGGGTCCCCGACCGGCTGCTCCCCGTCCTGGGGCGCTGCCTGGACAAGGAGCCCGCGGCGCGCCCCAGGGCGGTGGACGTGCTGAGCACGCTGCTCGGGACGGGTCCGACCACCGCGCGCCTCGCCCCGACGGCCGTCCTGGAGCAGGCCGCCACGTTGGTCGACGAGGGGACCGCGGTCATCCGGCCGGTGGTCCCGCCCACGGACGTGCTGACGGGCGTCGTGTGGGCCGCCACGGCCGCGGACGGAGCCGCGCGCGGAGGTCCCGGCGGCTCCGCGGCGCCGGAGGGCACGACCGCCCGCGACCGGTCCGGCGGCGCGGATCCGCGCACGGGGACCGCGGCCCCCTGGCACGGCCGTCGCGTCTCGGGCGGTCGGCGCCGCAGGCACGGGGCACGCACGGGGGTCCTGACGCGGGCCGCCTCCACCGCGGTCCTGGCCGTGCTCGCGGTCCTGCTGCTGGTGGCCTACAGCCGGGGCGCCCTCCCCGAGATCGTGCCCATCGGATCCACACCCTCCGCCCCGCCGTCCGAGGCCCCGACGACCGGCGGGGAGGATCCGGCCGGAGAGGTGAACCAGGTCGAGGACCCGGTCGACGCACCCGCGGAGGATCCCGCGGGCGGGGGCGCGCAGGACCCGGCCGAGGGCGCGGACTGCGCCGCCGACCCCCACGCGCACGGCTGCCCCGGGACGGAGCCCTGCGGAACCGACGGCTGCCCCGGGGACGGCGAGAGCACCGGCGGGCCCGACGACGGCGCGACCGACGGAGGGGACGGGACCGGCGAGGAGCCGAGCGGGGAACCCGGTGACGGCACCGACGGCGACGGCACCGGCGAGGATCCCGGTGGCGAGGACCCCGAGGAACCGGGTGACGGCGGGGGAGGCGGGCCCACCGTGGCGCCGCTCGACGAGCCGGTGTTCGAGCCGGTCTGGCCGGCGCCCGGCGACTGACCGCCCGTACCGGACCGCGGCGCGTGCCGACCCGAACGGTCGGCGTGCGCCGCTTTCGTCGTTGACAGGGGTACCCGGCCCACCTAAGTTGTCAATGTCAACTTCACTCATGAACCAGGAACGATTCCATGGACCTGGAAGTCAACGGCTCACCCGTATCGGCCACGGACACCCCGGGTGCGACCGCCGCCGACCACATCCGCGACCGGCTCGGCCTGACCGGCACCAAGATCGCCTGCGGCACCGGCGTGTGCGGGGCCTGCACCGTGCTGGTCGACGGCTCCCCCGCCGTCTCCTGCCTCCTGCCCGCCGACGCCCTGCCCGGGCGTTCGGTGACCACGGTGGAGGGCCTGGGCGGCTCCCATCCCGTCCAACGCGCCTTCGCCGCCCACGACGGCCTCCAGTGCGGCTACTGCACGCCCGGGTTCGTCGTGGAGGCCGCGGCGTTCACCGACGCCTGGCGCGCCGAGCACGGCGACGTCCGACCCGACCGCGACACCATCGCCGACGCCCTGGCCGGCCACCTGTGCCGGTGCGGAGCCTACGAGGGCATCTTCGCGGCCGTGGCCGCCGCCTGCGCCGGGGAGTTCGACACCGAACCCGACCGGGAACCGCCGCGCGCCGACGCCCGCGACAAGGTGACCGGCCGCGCCCGCTTCAGCGCGGACTTCGCCCCCGAGGGCTGTTGGGAGGGGGTGATCGTGCGCTCGACCGTCCCGCACGCCCGGGTGCGCTCCGTCGACCCGGGTGGCGCGCGGGGCGCGTCCGACCAGGGCTCCCGCACCCGGGAGGACGGGACTCCCGTCGTCACCGTCCTGCTGGCCGAGGACCGCACGGTCCGCTACGTGGGCCAGCCGATCGCCGCCGTGGCCGCGCCCACCAGGACCGGGGCCCGGGCCGCCGCCGAGGCCGTCCGGATCGACTACGACCTCCTGCCCGCCGTCCTGGACACCGAGTCCGCGCGGGCCCCGGGAGCGCCCGTGCTCTACGCGACCCGCGCCGAGCAGAAGGCGGCCCCCTCGTACGGGGAGGCCCCCGGCCCCTCCGCGCCCTGGCGGGGCAACGTCCGCGGTCCCGGCGTGGTGAGCTGGCGCGGCGCCACGGCCGCCCGGCGACTGCGCGCCGCCGCGGAGGCCGACGACCCCCGCCTGGTCGCCCAGGAGTACACCACCTCCGTCCAGCTGCACACGCCGCTGGAACCGCACGTGTGCGTGGCCGAGTGGGGACCGGACGGTGACCTGACGCTGCACGTGTCCACCCAGGGCGTGAGCCAGACCGCCGACCGGGCCGCCGAGCGCTGGGGACTCCCCCGCGAACGGGTGCACGTGGTCACCCAGTACGTCGGCGGCGGTTTCGGCGCCAAGGCCGGGATGTCGTCCGAGATCGTGTCCGCGGTCGAACTGTCGCGGCTCGCCCACGCGCCCGTACGTGTCGTGCTCGACCGCTCCGAGGAGCTGACCGACGCCGGGCACCGTCCGGGCACCCGCACCCGCGTGGCCCTGCTCGCCGACGACAAGGGCGACCTGGCGGCGATGACCGTGGACTCCCACGGCGACGGCGGCGTGTCGGTGGGCTCCAACACGGCCACGCTCGCCGCGCTGATGTACGGCCGCACGCCGCGCCGTGTCCGGGACTTCGACGTGGTGACCAACCGCCCGCCGGGCGCGCCGTTCCGCGGGCCGGGCGGGCCGCCGATGGGCTTCGCCCTGGAGCAGGCGGTGGACGAGATGGCGCTGCGCCTGGGCGAGGACCCGCTGAGCCTGCGGCGGCGCTGGGACGGCAACCCCAAGCGCGCGGCCCTGTACGAACAGGTCTCCAGGCTCCCCCTGTGGCGCGACCGCCCGCGCGGGAAGCGCACCGGTCGGTTCCGCCGCGGCGTGGGCCTGGCCGCGAGCAACTGGATCTACCTCCTCGGCCCGCAGGCGAAGGTGGAGCTGTCGGTCGAGGACGGCACGGTGGTCGTCCGCTCGGCCACCCAGGACATCGGCACCGGCATCCGCACGGTCCTGGGCGAGGTGGTGGCCGACCGGCTCGGCGTGCCCGCCTCCGCCCTGCGGGTGGAGATCGGGGACAGCTCTTCGGTGCACGGCACGGGCTCCTTCGGGAGCCGGACCACGACCTCGATGGGACCGGCCGCCGCCGAGGCGGCCGACAAGCTGCGCGAGGGTCTGCGCGAGCACTCCTCCGATGTCCCCGCGTCGGGTCCCATCCCCGAGATCGCCCTCAAGGAGGCGCTCGCGGACGCCGAGGGGCTGCGGGTGACCGGCGGGCGTTCCCTGGACCGGTGGGAGCGGATGTCCGCGCTGCTCGCCGGGAACGACCTGGCGGTCGGGCGGGGGCTGATCGGCGCCGTCCACGTCATGGAGGTGGAGGTCGACACCCTGCTGGGGCGGGTCCGGCCGACCCGCTGCTGGGCGGGGATCGCGGCCGGCCGTGTCTACTCCGAACGGCTCGCCCGCAACCAGTGCGAGGGGGCGGTGGTGCAGGGAGTGGGCTACGCGCTGTTCGAGGAACGGCGCGACGACCCCGCCACCGGCACCGTGCTGACCGACAACCTGGAGGACTACCGGATCCCCGGGATGGGCGACGTGCCCGAGACGGAGGTCCACTTCCACGAGGAAGGGTTCGAGCACGTGCCCGGGGGCGGTGTGGGACTGGGCGAGGTGTCGACGGTGGGCGTGGCGGCCTCCGTGGCCAACGCCGTGTTCGACGCGACCGGCTGGCGCCCGCACGACCTGCCCATCCGTCCGGACCGACTGATCGAGGGGCTGCGATGACCACGACGCGACCGAGTGACCTGGACACCGCGCTGTCCCAGCTGGACGGGACGGGGGCCCGGCCGCGCGCGGGAGGGACCGACCTGACCGCGTGCCTGGCCCACGGGGTGCTCGCCCCGGCGCCGGTGGTGGACCTGACCGGGGTGGACGACCTGCGCGGGATCCGCTGGCGCGAGGACGGGTCAGCACGGGTCGGCACGCTGACCAGCGTGCACGAGCTGTCCGCCGACCCCCGGCTGCGCTCGGCCTACCCGGCCCTGGCGCGCACGGCGGGGGCGCTCGCCACGCCCCAGGTGCGCGGAACGGCCACCCTGGGCGGCAACCTCCTCCAGCGCAACCGGTGCTGGTACCTGCGCAATCCGGCCTTCGACTGCTTCCAGACCGGAGGGGACTCCTGTCCGGCGCGGGAGGGCGACCATCTGCACGGGGTCGTGGTGGACCAGGGCCCCTGCGTGGCGCCGCACCCGTCGACGGTGGCCGTGGCCCTGGTGGCCTACGACGCCGTGGTGGAGGTGGCGGGGAACGGGACCGCCGAGCGGCCGGTGGCGGACCTCTTCGACGGAGCGGACCCGACCCGCGACCACGTGCTGGGCCCGTCGCAGGTGCTGGCGGCGGTGTCGCTGCCCGAGCCGGTGCCCGGCGAGCGGGCGGCCTACCTGCGGGCGACCGGGCGTGCCCGCGCCGAGTGGCCGCTGGTGGAGGTGACCGTCCGGCTGGACTGCGGCGCGGAGGGCCGGGGTCCGGTGGCCTCGGCCGCCGTCGCGGTCGGGGGTGTGGCGCGCACGCCGCTGCGGCTGCCGGAGCTGGAGTCCGCGCTGGTGGGCGCGGTGCCGGGCGCCGAACCCGGCGCGGCGGTCGCGGAGGCGTTGGACGGCCTGGCCGACCTGTGCTCCCCGCTGCCCGCGACGGGGTACAAGGTCGCGTTGCTGCGCGCGACCGTCCGCGCCGGGGTCGAGCAGGCGTTGGGGCTCGCGCGGGACTGACACGGGCCCCGGGCCGTTCCCCGCGGGAGGCGGCCCGGGGCCGGTGCGCTAGTACCGGGTGCCGGCCGCCGTGGGCAGGTCGTCGAGTTCGCGCAGGTCCTCGGAGGTCAGGTCGAGGTCGGCGGCACCGGCGTTGTCGTGCAGGTAGCCCGACTTCTTCGTGCCGGGGATGGGGATGACGTGGTCGCCCTGGGCGAGGGTCCAGGCGATCGCCACCCGGGCGGGCGTGGTGCCGCGCCGTTCGGCGACGCGCCGCACGACGTCCACGAGCGCCTGGTTGCGGCGGACGGCCTCCTCCTGGAAGCGCGGCTGCCGGGCGCGCAGGTCGCCCTCCTCCAGGCCCTCGGCCGTGACCGTCCCGGTCAGGAAGCCGCGGCCCAGTGGGGAGAAGGGGACGAAGGCCGCGCCGTGCTCGGCGCACCAGCCCACGACGTCTCCGGGGCCCTCGCCGCCGCCGGCCATCCCCGCGGCGCCGCCCGCGCTCCCGCCCTCGGCGCCCTGGGCGTCGCGGGTCCACAGGGACAGCTCCGACTGGATCGCTGCGACGGGGTGGACGGCGTGCGCCTCGTCGGCCTGGGCGCGGGTGACCTCCGACAGCCCCAGGTGGCGGACCTTGCCCTGGGCGACCAGTTCGGCCATGGCGCCCCAGGTGTCGGTGAGGGGCACGCCGGGGTCGACGCGGTGCAGGTAGTACAGGTCGACGGAGTCGGTGCCGAGGCGGCGCAGGCTCTCGTCGAGGGAGCGGCGGACGTGGTCGGGCGTGCCGTCCTGGTGCATGGCCAGCGTCGCGGCGTCGTCCATGACCAGGCCGGTCTTGGTAGCCAGGACGACCTGGTCGCGGATGCCCTTGAGGGCGCGGCCAGCCAGCTCCTCGTTGTGGCCGCCGCCGTAGACCTGGGCGGTGTCCAGGAAGTTCACGCCCAGACCGACGGCCTCGCGGATCAGCTCCACCGATCGGGCGTCGTCGCGTTCGGAGGCCGAGTAGGCCCAGCTCATGCCCATGAGGCCGAGCCCGACCCGCCCGACCGGGGTCCCCTGGAACTCACGTGTGCGCATGCGGCTCACCTTCCGTCGCTTCGGTGGTGCGCGGGGCCGGGGCGGTGAGCCCTTGGGGGGCGTCCCGGTCGTCCCCCACGCGTGGGAGGTCTGCGGCGGGAACACTACCACCCGAATTGTTCGCCCTCTGAACAGCATCAGTAGGCGAATGATCGTCCGTCGCCGAATGCTGCGCGGTCCTCGCCACGCGGGTCGGGAACGGCGGCCGAGGCGACGACCGGGGCCGCGCTACTCCCCGGGGAGGGAGGGGACGCCCGTCAGGTCGAGGATCCCGGCCGGCTCCCCGTCGCCGTGGAACATCCACAGGGAACCCAGGACCTCCGGGTAGGTCTGGGCGCTCTCCGGGCGCGAGCGCACGAACACCTCGGTGAGGCCGTCACCGTCCGCGTCGAGTGCCAGGGGCTGGGAGTCGTGCGAGGAGACGGGCGCCCCGACGTCCTCCGGACCGTACCGGACCGCCCCGTTCCCGGTGAGCCCCTCGGGGCCGCCGCGGAGGACCACGACGTCCCCGGCGTCGACGGGCCCGTCCCCGCTGGGGCGCCGCACCCCGGTCACGACGTCCGTGTACCCGTCGCCGTCCACGTCCCCGGAGGCGAGGCTCCCACCGAACCGGTCACCCTCGAACGAGTCCCCTGGCACACCCTCGGTGTCCAGGGTCAGCGCGGCGCGCCGATCGCCGGGGCCGTCCGGGGAGCCGTACACGACCGCGATCTCGCCGGGCACGTGCGGAGGGTTCTCGACGCTGCCGCCGGGGTCCCGGAGCACGAGGTCGCCGTACCCGTCGCCGTCGACGTCGGCGACCGTGCCCTCGTCCGCCGTCGGGAGCGGTTCGTCGCTCTCGTACCGCTGGAGACCGTCGGCCGATCCCAACCAGACTCCGGCCGAGTGGGCCGTCTCCTCGAACGAGCGCAAACCGACCAGGTCCGTGCGGCCGTCGCCGTTGACGTCCCCGGGGACCAGGGAGAGGTCGTCGCCGCCGGGTTCGATGGGCGCGCTGCCCGTGCGATCGGGTCCGCCCTCCCGGGAGAAGGGGCCGTAGAGCAGGCCGAACTCGGCCGGCCCCCCTCCGGCCTGGGCGTCGTGGTGGACGAGGTCGGGGTGTCCGTCGCCGTCGAAGTCCCCGATCGCCTCCACGGAGCCGTAGGGGACGTCCAGGGCGGCCCCCGTGACGAGACCGTCCCCGCTCCCCCACAGCAGGACCGGCCCCTGCCCCGCGGACCCCTCGCCGCCCTGGTGGCCCGCCCCGACGAACAGGTCGGTGAGGCCGTCGCCGTCCAGGTCCCCGGCGAGGGTGCCGGGGCCGGGCCAGGAGCCGCCGCCGAACCGGTCGCCCTCCGCCACCGACCCCGGCACGCCCTCGTCGGCGCGGGAGACCGCCCGGGCCGACGAGACGTCGGGACCGTCCGCCGATCCGGGAACGACGACGACGCATCCGGCGTCGGGCGTCCCGTCGATCTCGACGGCGGGCAGGGCGAGGACCAGGTCCTCATGACCGTCGCCGTCGAAGTCCGCCGGATGCGGCCGGTAGGTCTGCGGGGCGGGGGACGCCCGGCCGTCCGGCGGCGCGGGAGCGTCGGCCGGCGTCGCGCATCCGGCGACGGCCAGGCTGAGCACGGCGGCGACGGTTCCGGCACGGGCGGTGGAGGTGGGGGGCATCGGTCCTTCCGGTTCAGCCGCGCAGGAGCGCCTGGTGGGCCAGTTCCCGGCACACGACCGCGAAGTCGAGTCCCGCGGCGGCCGCCGCCATCGGGAACGTCGAGGTCTCGGTGAGGCCGGGGGCGACGTTGGTCTCCAGGAACGTGGCCCGGCCGTCGTCGCCGACGATGAGGTCGGTGCGCGACAGGTCGCGCAGCCCCAGCACCCGGTGGGCGGTCAGGGCCACCTCGGTGGCGGCCGCGACGGCGTCGGCGTCCAGGCGGGCCGGGCAGAAGAACTCCGTGCGCCCGGCGGTGTAGCGCGCGGCGTAGTCGTAGACCCCGCCGTCGGGCACGATCTCCACCGGCGGCAGCGCGACGGGGCCGTCCCCGGTGTCGAGGACGCCCACGGCGAGTTCGGTGCCCTGGACCTGCTCCTCGACGAGCGCGGAGTCGCTGTAGGCGAAGCAGGAGACCAGGGCGGCCGACAGGTCCTGGACCGACGTGACCGGCGCGGCGCCGAACGCGGAGCCGCCCCGGTCCGGCTTGACGAACAGCGGCAGGCCCAGGCGTTCGGCCATCCGCGCGAGCAGGGCGGGTGCGCCCAGGTCGTGGAAGGCCGACTTGGGCAGCGCGACCCCGCGCGGGACGCGCACGCCCTCGGCCGCCATCAGGGCCTTGGCCGCGGGCTTGGAGAAGGCCAGGCGGCACGCCTGCGGGCGGGCGCCGACGTAGGGCGCCCCCACCAGCTCCAGCACCTCGCGGATCGCGCCGTCCTCGCCCGCCGCACCGTGCAGGACGGGGAAGACCACCTGCGGCGGGTCGTCGGACAACCGGTCCAACAGCGTGCCGTCGACGTCGGCGACCTGGACCTCCACGTCCAGGCGGCGCAGCGCGTCGGCGACGCTCCGCCCGGAGTGGACGCTCACCTCGTGTTCGGGGGACAGGCCCCCGGCGAGTACGAGAACGCGGTCAAGGTCTGCCACGGCGCGGACCTCCTTGTGTGGTGCTGACATGGTGGCGGTGCCCTTACGGGGGGGGGAGGGGTCAGGGCAGGTCGGGTGCGGGGGCCTGGCTGCCCTCGGTGGGCGGGGCCAGAGTGCTGCCGAACGTATCACGCAGGTCGAGCTCGCCCTCGATGGCGCCGACCAGGCGGCGCACGCCCTCCCGGATCTGCTCCGGGGTCGGATAACAGAAGCTCAGCCGCATGTCGGCACGGCCGCGCCCGTCGGCGAAGAAGCCGGTGCCGGGCACGTAGGCGACGCGTTCGGCGACCGCCCGGGGCAGCATGGCCTTGGCGTCGATGCCCTCGGGCAGGGTGGCCCAGACGAAGAAGCCGCCCTCGGGGCGGGTCCAGGTGCACCCGGCGGGCATCATCGCCTCCAGGGCGCCGAGCATGGCGTCGCGGCGCTCGCCGTACATGGTGTTGAACGCCTTGATCTGCTCGCGCCAGGGGAAGGTCCGCAGGTACCGGCGCACGACCAGCTGGTTGAACGTGGAGTGGCTGAGCATCGCCGACTCGGCGGCCAGGACCAGTTTGGCGCGGACGGGCGCGGGGGCGAGCGCCCAGCCGATGCGCAGGCCGGGCGAGAGGGTCTTGGACAGCGACCCGAGGTAGATGACGTTGCCCGAACCCTGGGAGTAGAGCGTGGGCTGGGCCTCCCCGTCGTAGCGGAGCAGGCCGTAGGGGTTGTCCTCGACCACGAGCACGTCGTGGCGCTCGCAGATCTCCAGGACCCGGGCGCGGCGCTCGGCGGTCATGGTGATGCCCGCGGGGTTCTGGAAGTTGGGGACGGTGTAGAAGAACTTCACCCTGCGGCCCTCGCGCGCGGCGCGTGTGAGCGCCTCGTCGAGCTCCTCGGGGACCACGCCGTCCCCGTCCATGGCGACGTGGCGGATCTCGGCCTGGAAGGCGGAGAAGGTGTTGATCGCGGTGACGTAGGTGGGCGCCTCGCACAGGACGACGTCGCCGGGGTCGACGAAGACGCGGGTGATGAGGTCGAGGGCCTGCTGGGAGCCGACGGTGACGATGACGTCGTCCGGGCTGGCGGTGATGCCCTCCAGCGTCATGTAGTCGCAGATCTGCTCGCGCAGCACGGGGTCGCCCTGGGCGGAACCGTACTGGAGGGCCGCCGGGCCCTCCTCGGCGACGACGTCGCGGACGAGTTCGCCGATCTGGTCGAGCGGGAGCGCCGCGACGTTGGGCATGCCTCCGGCGAGGGAGACGACCTCGGGGCGGGACGCGACGGCGAACAGTGCGCGGACCTCCGATGCGACCATGCCCTGTGCTCGGAGTGCGTAGCGGCCGACGTGCGGGTCGATACGCGAACCCTGCGGGCTGGGCTGCTGGTCTCGGTGGTCAGCGGACACGGTCCACCTCCGTCGGGAAGGTCTGTCGGGTGGCCCACGGGCGGGACGCGGGGCCGCTCGCGGTCCCCCGTTCGACGCCGTGCGCCGCCCGCTGGTTCACACGGTGGCCCGGTCGGCGCCGGAGCCCTCGTGCGACGGTCGGGTCGGATGGTCCGGGTGCGCCCGGACCCGTAAATGCACCGAGTCTAGCCCAGCGAGGTCGTCCCCCGCCCACGAGCTGGCGGTTTCGTGCCGTTCGCCACACGCGCGGCGCCGTCCCGGCGGTCGCCGGTCCGCCGTCGCCGTC
This sequence comes from Nocardiopsis sp. NPDC050513, assembly GCF_044457925.1. Taxonomy (NCBI): domain Bacteria; kingdom Bacillati; phylum Actinomycetota; class Actinomycetes; order Streptosporangiales; family Nocardiopsidaceae; genus Nocardiopsis; species Nocardiopsis sp. NPDC050513. Next base: position 12,854 of record NZ_JBITHK010000010.1, read on the forward strand.
GCGGCCGTCCCTCGTTGGGGTACCCGCGCGTGCCCGGGGTGGTGCGCCCCGATGACCAGAAGATGAAGCACATTTTCACCTTTCCTCGCGAGTCGGACATAGGGAGCATTGCCCACATCCAAGACATTGGTCGCATGGGACACCTCCGGGTGCGCACCGCGCCCGGACCGGCACCCCGGGGGAAGACATGAGAGTCCGCACGACCACCGTTCTCGCTCCGCTGACCTGCCTCGTCCTGGCGGGCGTCCTCACGACCGCGTGCACCACCGACGACGCGCGCGTGGAACGGGCGGAGTCCGCTCGACGGGAGATGGCGCGGGCCGCGGGTGCGCTGTCGGCGACCGTGCTGCGCCCCGCGGCCGAACGCGCCTTCGCCCGCGCCGGACACCCGGTCCAGGGGGTGCTGACGTGCGCGAACGAGCCGACAGCCGGGCGTTCCTCCCCGGAGGCGGGCGGGCAGTCGGCCGGAACCGACGGCCGGGAGGAGGCCGACCGGGAGGGCGACGGGGCCGTGGAGGTGCACTGCACCGGCACGACCCGCGACGGCGACCCCCTGGTCTTCGAGGGACGCCTGCGGCCCGAAGTGCTCGCCGAGCGGGAGACGGGCGACGACGGCCTGCGCGGGGTGTTCAGCGGCCGGGTCGGCGGCGCCGAAGTGTTCGCGATGGACTGCTTCCAGTGCGCGCCCGCTCTGGCCGGGGAGGACACCGGGGAGGGCGGCCCGGAGCCGGACGGATCCGGGGAGGCCGCCGGGGAGAGCGGCGGCGGCACGGGGTGACGGCGTGCCCCCGAGGAGCCACCTCGGAGGCACGCCGTGCGCGCGGTGTGTCCAGAGAGCTCCCCCTGTCGCCCTGGACCACCGGGGGCCCGCTCGCGCGTTCGCCTCTGCCCTGCAACCCCCCTCAAGGTTCCGCGGGCGGCGATCGCCGCTGACGCCGTGGCTCCGGATGTCGCGCCCTCTCACGCCCGACACCGTCCGCCCGGCCTGGCGGGCCGTGTGCGAACAGTCCACACCATCCCCACCGACCAGGCAACGGTTGCACTAGGTTGCGACTCCCCCACCCGCCGCAATGACCCCGGCACGGTGGGCGTCCCGCTCGCGCAGGATCCGGACCCCGGGGGCGAGGGAGCCGGGCAACAGGTCCGCCCGTTCCCGCGGCCAGGAGACGCACACCCGCACCTCCTCGCTGAACCGGTAGGGGCGGCTGTCCAGGATGCCGCCCAGGTGGCGGCGGAGCCGGGAGAGCTCGGCGCGCACGGTCACCACGTGTCCGGCCGCTCCGAACACGTCCTCGGACAGCTGGGCCGCCGTGCGCCCCTCGCGGTGGACGGCCAGGAGCAGGAGGAGCTCGGCGTGGCGCGGCGTGAGACGGTGCGCCCACTCCCCGCTGGGCCCGGCGACCCGTACGGCGGGCGACGCCGCCCGGGACAGTTCCAGGGTGACGGTCGTGGGGCTGGCCGACTCCTCCCGGCAGGGGCGGACCAGCCAGCCGCCCGGGAGGGGTTCGAGCGCGCACTCGCCCAGCGCGGGCAGCCAGGCGGTGCCGGTCTCGCGCTGGGTGGGCAGGAGCACCCGTCGGACCGGCTCGATGTGCACGGCGGCCGCGGTCCATCCCGCCTCGTCGACGACCAGGGCGGGTCCGCTCATCCTGGCCAGCAGGGGCGCGGCGACCGCCCGCAGGCGCTCCAGGTGCTCGTGGTGGATGCTCTGCAGGTGCGCCTCGGCCAGCTGGGCGACCGTGTTCACCAGCGCCAGGGTGGAGGGGTGGACGGTCGAGACCGGTCCGGTGACGTCGATGGCGCCGAGCAGGCGCCCGTCGCGCGGATCGTGGACGGGCGCGCAGGCGCACGTGAGGGCGTGCAGGTTGCGGACGAAGTGCTCGGCCGAGTACACCTGCACGGGCCTTCCCACCACCAGCGCGGTCCCGATCGCGTTGGTCCCGGTGTTGCCCTCGTTCCAGTAGGCGCCCTCCACCAGCCCCACGCGGTCGCCGACCGTGCGCACGCGGTGGGAGCCGTCGCGCCACAGGATCTGCCCGGAGGCGTCGGTGACGAGCATGATGTGCTCCGCCTCGTCGGCGACCGAGACCAGGGCACGGCGGATGAGCGGCAGCACCTCGGCGATCGGGGAGGCCGTCCGGGTGCGGTGGAGTTCGTCGGGTCGGGCCACGCGCGGCGGAGGTCCGCTGTCGGGGTCGATCCCGAAGCGCCGCATACGGACCCAGGAGTCCTCGATGACAGGACGCAGCGCGGCGGGAGCCGGTCGGCCGGTGAGCGCGGCCTCGTGCACCCGGCGCAGCAGGTTGGCGTGTTCTCGGGCGTCGACCCCGGCAGGGAGGGCCGTGTCCAGAGGGGGAAACGACATTAGAGCCCCAGTCCTCACGTTCTCTGCGGAGTTCAACAGTGTCCAACCTCTGGTCGGGGGGCGGTGGACGGAACCGGAACACGCACGCGGTTCGGAGGCCGTCGCGGGTACCGCGTTCCGATTCCGAGCACCAGTCTTCCCCATCCGCCGTCGACGGTACGGCGCGGCGGGAAACCGGACCACCCGGTTGGGCCGTGTGCCCCGGGCTCAGCCGCCCGCCCGCCACCGTGTCAGCGCGAACCACAGGCGCATGCGCTGCTCGGCGTCGGCGAGGTCCACGTCCAGATCGCGCTCGATCCGGCCGATCCGGTAGCGGACGCTGTTGCGGTGGGCTCCGAGGTCGGCGGCCGCCCGGTCCCAGTTGCCGTGGCGCACGAGCCAGGCCCGCAGGGTACGGCGCAGGGTCCGCGCGGAGTCGGTCTGCTCGGCGAGGGGGCCGAGGATCCGGCGGGCGAGGTCGTCGGCGCCGGCGGGGGTGAGCAGCCCGGCGAAGGGGTCCTCGTCCCCGTCCCACACCAGGGGTCCGCCCACGGCGCGGGCCCGCTCCAGCAGGGCCGCGGCCCCGCGGTCGGCGTCCGGGAGGTCCTCGGGGGCGACCGGTCCGCTCAGGGCGGCGATCCAGCCGTGCACGCGCAGTTCGTCCAGGTGTGCCCGGTGCTCGTCCTCGCCCCGGTCGGCCAGGACGGCGCGCAGCCCGGGTTCGGGGCCGGCGCCGGTGTCCAGGACCCGGGTGGGCAGGGGCAGCGCCGCCGGAGACGTGTGCCGCCCGGTTCCGGCCGGGACGGCGCGCAGCACCCGGTAGGCGGGCGCGCCCGCCTCCCCCGCCCCGGTGAGCTCGGCCAGCAGGGGTGCGGCGGGGCCGGTCGGCCCGCCGTCGACGAGGAGGGCGGTCAGCAGGCGGCCGGGGACGGGCGGCGCGTCGTCGTGGCGGCGCGAGAGGAGGTCGAGCAGGGCGGTGGCGGTGCGCAGGACCGCGCGGTCGGTGATGCCGAGCGGGCGCGGGCGGCCCACCAGGACCACGCCGTGGTCGTCCGGGGGTGTGCCCACGGTGTGCAGGAAGACCTCGTCGGACCCGGAGGACGCCTTGGCGCTGCGGGGCCCGGTGGCCTCGGTGAGCTTGGCGACCAGCCCCGTCAACTCCTCGTCCAGGGCGGCCGGGGCGCCGGAGCTGGTGTGCAGGCCCTCCGGGGCGGCCAGCGCCGACCACGCGCCCAGGGAGTCGGCCAGCACGTCCAGGACCCGGCCGACCGGGCCCGTCGCGGTGACGGCACGGGTGAGCCGCTGGTGGGCCTCCCCCAGGCGGCGCAGGTCGCGCATGCGCCGCTCCTCCAGCTCCTCCCCCACGGCCTGGCTGACGGCCGCGAAGGGGGTGGGTCGGGGCACCTCGACCAGGGGCAGGCCCTGGCTCCGGCACTCCTCGACCAGCGCTTCGGGGATCGTGTCGTGCACGGGTGTGACGCCGAAGCCGACGGCGCTGACGCGGGCCTCGGCGAGGGAGCGCACGTAGTCGCGCACCCCTTCCGCGCTCCTGGGCAGATTGAGCCCCGCGGTCAGCACGAGCTCGCCGCCGCGCAGGTAGAGGGCGGGTTCGGCCAGCTCGCTGACGACCGCCCAGACGATGCCGGGGTCGCCCGCGTCGACGACGGAGGCCAGGGCCAGGTCGCGGCGGGCCAGCACCGCGCGGAGAGGGACGGCGTGGGTGTCGGGCCCGGCGGCGGAGACGGCCACGCGCTCACACTCCTTCCCCCGATATGGATGCTTCGTCCAGTTCCGGGGCCACAGTGGTGCCATTGAACCACTAGTGGGAAGCCTACCCGCTCCCTAGTCTGAGCGCAGCGCTGTGACCTGCGTCAACGTTGCCGCGAGAACAAGGACGGACATGAACACTCCGATCGGACCCATCGACTCCAGCCGTGTGCCGCGTTTCGCCGGGCCGGCGACCTTCGCCCGGCTGCCCCGCATCGACGAGGTCGACCGCGCCGACATCGCGGTCGTGGGCGTCCCGTTCGACACCGGCGTCTCGTACCGGCCCGGCGCGCGTTTCGGGCCCTCGGCCATCCGCGAGGCGAGCCGTCTGCTGCGCCCCTACCACCCGGGCCTGGACGTGGCGCCCTTCGAGCGGCTCCAGGTGGTCGACGGCGGCGACATCCCCGTCAACCCGTTCTCCATCGGCGACGCCGTGGAGACCCTGGACGCGGGCGCCTCGACGTTCGCCGAGGCCGGGACCCGCCTGGTCACCCTCGGCGGCGACCACACGATCGCCCTGCCCCTGCTCCGTTCGCTGTACCGCCGGCACGGACCGATCGCCCTGCTGCACTTCGACGCGCACCTGGACACCTGGGACACCTACTTCGGCGAGCCCTACACGCACGGCACCCCGTTCCGCCGCGCCGTGGAGGAGGGCATCCTCGACACCGAGGCGATCGCCCACGTGGGCACCCGCGGCCCGCTCTACGGCAAGAAGGACCTGGAGGACGACCGCCGCTTCGGGTTCGGCATCGTGACCGCCGCGGACGTGATGCGCCGCGGCGTCGACGAGATCTCCGACATGCTGCGCCAGCGCGTGGGGAACCGCCCCCTGTACGTGTCCGTGGACATCGACGTCCTCGACCCGGCGCACGCTCCGGGCACCGGCACGCCCGAGGCGGGCGGCATCACCAGCCGCGAGCTGCTGGAGATCCTGCGCGGCCTGTCCGCCTGCAACCTGGTGGGCGGCGACGTGGTGGAGGTCGCCCCGGCCTACGACCACGCGCAGATCACCGCGACCGCGGCCTCGCACGTGGCCTACGACCTGGTCAGCGTCCTGGCCCTGAACCAGACACGCGCCTAGGGCCGACGCCGACGGCGCGGGGGCGCGCCGGTGGACGGCGGCGCGGCCCGGACCCCGGTCGCGCGCCCACCCGCGTGCCCGTGCGCGCACCACCCGAGCAAGGAGAGACGAAGGACGCCATGCGCATCCACGAGTTCGACACGCTGCCCAGCTTCATCGACGGCGCCCCCGTGCCGCCCGCGGACGGCCGGGCCCTCGACCTGGTCGACCCGGTGACCGGCCGGGTCAGCGGCCGGGCCGGTGTCAGCGGCGCCGCAGAGGTGGAGGCCGCGATGGCCTCGTCCCTCCGGGCGTTCCGGAGCTGGCGGGGGGAGACCCCCGCCGGCCGCCAGGACGCACTGCTCGCCATCGCCGACGCCCTGGCCGCCCGCGCCGGGGAGTTCGCCGACGCCGAGTGCCGCGAGACCGGCAAGCCGCGCTCCGCCGTGCTGGAGGAGGAGATCCCGTTCTGCGTGGACACGCTGCGCTTCTTCGCCGGTGCCGCCCGGCACCTGGAGGGGCGCGCCGCGGCGGAGTACACGGGCGGGCGCACCTCGTGGATCCGCCGTGAGCCGGTGGGCGTCTGCGTGGGCATCACCCCGTGGAACTACCCGCTGATGATGGCGGTCTGGAAGATCGGCCCGGCCCTGGCCGCCGGGAACACGGTGGTGCTCAAGCCCGCCGAGACCACCCCGACCACCACGGTCATGCTGGCCGAGATCGCCGCCGGGGTGCTGCCCGCGGGCGTGGTGAACACGGTCGTGGGCGACCGTGGCACGGGCCGGACCCTGGTCGAGCACCCGGCGGGGCGTCTGGTGTCGGTCACCGGCTCCACCCGCGCCGGGTCGCAGGTGGCGCGTACGGCCTCCGACGACCTCAAGCGACTGCACCTGGAGCTGGGCGGCAACGCGCCGGTGCTGGTCTTCGACGACGTGGACGTGGCCGGGACCGCCTCCGGCGTGGTCGCCGGCGCCTACCTCAACGCCGGTCAGGACTGCACCGCCGCGACCCGTGTCCTGGTGCACGAGGGCGTCCACGACGCGTTCGTGGCCGAGCTGGCGCGCCAGGCGGCCACGCTGGTGACCGGCAGGCCCTCGACCGAGGCGAGCGACTTCGGTCCGCTCAACAACGCCGACCAGTTCGCCCGCGTCACGGGGCTGCTGGAGCGTCTGCCGGAGCACGCCGTCGTGGAGACCGGCGGCCACCGTGTGGGCGAGGCCGGGTTCTTCCTGGCCCCCACGGTGGTGTCCGGCCTGCGCTCCGAGGACGAGATCGTCCGCGAGGAGATCTTCGGCCCGGTGGTCACCGTGCAGCGGTTCGCCGACGAGGACGGGGCCGTCGCGCTGGCCAACGGCGTCGACCAGGGTCTGGCGTCCTCGGTGTGGACCGGGGACCACGCCCGCGCCCTGCGGGTCAGCGCCGCGCTGGACTTCGGCGCGGTGTGGATCAACGGTCACGGTGAGCTCGCGTCGGAGATGCCGCACGGCGGGTTCAAGCACTCGGGTTACGGCAAGGACCTGTCGGCCTACAGCCTGGAGGACTACACCAGGGTCAAGCACGTGATGAGCTCGCTCGGCTGACCGTGGCCGGTGTCAGCGGGCGGTGACCGCGTGCCTGGATCGCAGGTGCGACCGGGTGAGCTCGGTGACGTGCCCGGCCAGGGCGTCGGGGGTCTCCTCCGGATGCTCCAGGAGCCAGTCGGCGCAGGCGTCGGCGGTGCTGACCGCCACGCGCGCCAGGAGTTCGGCCTCCTTGGGGTCCAGGAGGCACCCGGCGCCGCCGGGCACGTCGCGGGCGTCGCCGGTGCAGGCGGTGACGAGCTCGACGACCGCGGCCAGCACGCGGTCCCGGGCTCGGACGACCTCGCCCGCGAAGGGTTCGGCCTGGGAGGAGGTCCGCCGGTACAGGACGGTCCAGCTGTCGCGGTTGTCGGTGACGAAGGTGAAGAAGGCCTGGAGTCCCCGGCGCAGCGGGTCGGCTCCGGCCGGGGTCTGGGGGTCCCGCACGGCGGCGCGGATCGCGGCGACGAGCCGGTCGGCCTCGCGGCGCACGCAGGCGGCGAAGATCCCCTCCTTGGACCCCAGATAGTGGTAGACCGTGGGTTTGGACGTGCCGGCCGCTTCGGCGATCTCCTCGACGCGTACCGTGTGGTAGTCGCCTCGGGCGAACGCCGTGACGGCGGCGTCGATCATCTGCTTCTCCCGGACACGACGCGGAAGTCGGCGCTGTTTGGTCTTCACGTTTTCGAGCCTAGGGGCCCAGTCCGGATTGGCCAGGGGCCGATCGTGGGCGGACGGGCGGTTCCGACGACCCCCGATGACGGATACTGACGCTGACCTGTGACTACCGGTAAGTCCACCCTGACGCAGAGTGGCATTTCCCACATCCGGTCGGGTTTGAACGGCCGGAATCCGCACGTGTGTGCGCGGTTTCCGGCCGTCCGGGTCCGGCGGCGCGCGTTCCGTTCACGGACGGATGCCGCGCAGTTCCAGGGTGCAGCACTTGGCGCCGCCCCCGGCCTTGCGCAGTTCGTCGAGTTCGACGGGGTGGACCGCGTAGCCGAGCCCGCGGAGGCGGTCGGCGAGCGCGGTCGCCTCGGCCGCGATGACGACGTTGCGTCCGTCGCACACGGCGTTGAGGCCGAGCACGGCCGCGTCCTCCTCCGTCGCGATGAGCGCGTCCGGGTAGAGCGAGCGCAGGACGCGCTGGCTGCCCGCGGAGAAGGCGCCCGGGTAGTAGGCCACCCGGTCGCCGGAGAGCGGGAACAGGGCGGTGTCCAGGTGGTAGAAGCGGGGGTCGACCAGTTGCAGGGTGACGACCGGGCGGTCCAGGAAGCGCTCCGCCTCCAGGTGCGCGGCGGCCTCGGTACGGAAGCCGGTGGCGGCCAGGACGACGTCGTCCAGGGTGATGAAGTCGCCCTCGCCCTCGTTGACGTGCTTGGGTTCGCGGGTCTCGGTGTATCCGGCGGTGCGGAACCAGTCCAGGTAGGCGGGGCCCTCGGGCGTGCGTTCGGCGCTGGCGAACCGCGCTCCGTACACCCGCCCGTCCACGACGAGTGCGCCGTTGGCCGCGAAGACCATGTCCGGCAGCCCTTCGATGGGCATGATCTCGGCGACCTGGTGCCCGAGGCCCCGGTACAGGTCGCGCAGGGCCTCCCACTGGCGGAGGGCACGCTCGCGGTCGACCCCGGCGGCGGGGTCCATCCAGGGGTTGATCGCGTACTCGACGGCGAAGTACGTGGGTCGGCACATCAGGTAGTGCCGCGGCTTCGGCGGTCCGACCGGTCGCGCCATGGAACCTCCCCGTTCCGCGCCGACGGCCACGCTGCCCCGGCGCTGCTGGCCCGGCCCCACCTGCGGTGACCGGGTGATCGAGGAGGAAATACCCGCGCGCGGGGAAGCCCAATATAGGGAGTTCCATAAACTCCACCCCGCCCCACCCCACCGACCGACCAGACGGTATTGCTACTGTCGCGACACCGCGTGATTGGAGCCCGCCCATGAGTACGACCGTCAAGGCCGCCGTCTTCACCGAGACCGGAGCCCCGCCGAGCATCCAGGACCTGGTCCTGCCCGATCCCGGGCCGGGCGAGGTGCGCGTGCGCGTCGCCGCGGCCGGGGTGTGCCACTCCGACCTGTCCCTGTCCGACGGGACGCTGCCCCAGAACTGGCCCGCGGTCCTCGGCCACGAGGGCGCGGGCACCGTCGAGGCGGTCGGCGAGGGGGTGACCGGGGTCGCGCCGGGGCAGCGGGTGATCCTCAACTGGGCGCCGCCGTGCCGGGCGTGCTGGTTCTGCGCGCAGGGCGAGCCCCACCTGTGCGAGCACGCCCTGGACCGCGCCGGTCGCACCTACGCCGAGCTGGCCGACGGAACGCCCGTCTACCCCGGGCTGGGCACCGGCGCCTTCGCCGAGGCCACGGTCGTCCCGGCGCACGCGGTGGTCCCGCTGCCCGACGGGGTCGACCCGGCCGTCGCCGCCGTGCTGGGCTGCGCGGTGCTCACCGGGTGGGGCGCGGTGGCCAACTCGGCGCGGGTGCGCGAGGGCCAGTCGGCGGTGGTCCTGGGACTGGGCGGGGTCGGGTTGTCGGTCCTCCAGGCGGCCCGCCTGGCGGGGGCCGACCCGCTGATCGCGGTGGACGCGTCCCCGGCCAAGGAGGAGTTGGCGCGGGCGCTGGGCGCGACGCACTTCCTGGTCGCCGACGGTTCGCTGACCAGGGCCGTGCGGGCGCTGACCGGCGGCCGGGGCGCGGACCACGCCTTCGAGGTGGTCGGTTCGGCCGCGGTCGTGCGCGCGGCGTGGAACGCGGCACGGCGCGGCGGAACCGTGACGGTCGTCGGGGTGGGCGCCCTGGACGACGAGGTGTCGTTCAACGCGCTGGAGCTGTTCCACCAGGCGCGCACGGTGCGCGGGTGCGTGTACGGGTCCAGCGATCCGGCGCGCGACATCCCCGTCCTGGCGGAGCTGGTGCGCTCGGGCGCGCTGGACCTGGCCTCGATGGTCACCGACGAGATCCCGCTGTCCGGGGTGCCCGAGGCGTTCGAGCGGATGCGCCGGGGCAGGGGCGGCCGGTCGCTGGTGCGCTTCGGGGTCTGAGGTCAGGGCCGCGGGTCCGGGGTCGCGGCGCCGTCGTCCGGCCGCCACGTCATGGCCGGTGCGTCCGGGGCGGGCTCGGGGTCGGCGTCGGGTCCGCGGTAGGGCATGGCCGCGAGCGACACGGCGAGGACCAGACCCCAGATCAGCAGCGGGGCGACGAGGGACCCGACGAGAACGAACAGGTACCACGCCGCGGCGGTCGCCTCCAGGAGCGCCATGCTGCCGGAGTTGCCCCAGCCCGTGTCGGACCCGCCCCACAAGGTCAGTAGGAAGACGAACGCGAGGCCGCCCAGGGGTGGGATCCCGAAACCGCCCAGGAACAACGGCATGAGTACGCAGTAGACGCTGACCGTGGTACCCAGCACCGACGCCAGGGAGCCCAGGGCGACCGCCCTGCGTTCCGCGACGTTCCGCGGCAGGAGGGCGAGCGTCGCGCGCGGCATCCTCGCCTGGACGTTCGGGGGAAGTGTGCCGTCCGTGCGCCGCAGCCCCCAGGCCTGCTTGGCCACCAGAACGAGGAACACTGCCGGGAACACGACTCCGACCACGGTCGCGAACGGGACGAATAGGCCGTCACCGAACCCGTGGAAGGCGGGCGGGGACACTCCGATGTCCGCCGGGGTCACCCCTGTCGCGGTTCCGATGAACAGCATGCCTGCGAACACCTGCGCCAGGGACCACCACGCGGTGGCTCGCTGCAGGCGGACCAGGGGCGAGGACCCCTCCGGGGGGACCGGTCTCCGGGTCGCCGCGTAGAGGGGACGGAAGGCGAACGGTTGCAGGACCAGGCACACGATCAGCGCGACGCCGATCGCCGTGGCGACCGGACCGGGCTCGAACGTCGGGGGATGGAAGGCCACGGGGGATTCCTTCGAGCGGGGGACGGCGGCCCGGACGACCAGGGGCAACGGACCGCCCGGGTGAATCCGGACATCGTGCCACGAACCCCATTCCTTGTCACACCCTGACAAACCCTGTGGCGCGGGACACACACCTCCCTTGCCATGGGGCGCTCCCCTGGGCACAGTCGTCGTCATCGCGCCCGACCGTCGAGGGGAAGTGTCCGCATGAGCAGTCGAGTCGACCAGGCCGACGTGGTGGTCGTCGGAGCGGGGCTGGCCGGACTGGTCGCGACCGCCGAACTCGCCGACGCGGGCAAGCGGGTGGTCCTGGTGGACCAGGAGCCCGAGGCTTCCTTGGGCGGGCAGGCGTTCTGGTCGTTCGGCGGACTGTTCCTCGTCGACTCCCCCGAACAGCGCCGGATGGGGATCAGGGACTCGACGGAGCTCGCCCTCCAGGACTGGATGGGCACGGCCGCCTTCGACCGTCCCGAGGACGCCTGGCCGCGCCGGTGGGCGGAGGCCTACGTCGACTTCGCGGCCGGGGAGAAGCGCGCGTGGCTGCACGCGCAGGGCCTGCGGATCTTCCCGCTGGTCGGCTGGGCGGAGCGGGGCGGCCACCTGGCCGGGGGGCACGGCAACTCGGTGCCGCGCTTCCACATCACGTGGGGCACGGGCCCGGGGATCGTGGCGCCGTTCGAGCGTCGGGTGCGCGCGGCCGTCGAGCGCGGGCTGGTCACCCTGCGCTTCCGGCACCGCGTGGACGGTCTGGTGGTGACGAACGGAACCGTCACCGGGGTGCGCGGGGCGGTGCTGGCGCCCAGCGACGTCCAGCGCGGGGAGGCCAGCGGCAGGGACGTGGTCGGGGAGTTCGAACTGGGCGCGCAGGCGGTGATCGTCACCTCCGGCGGGATCGGCGCCGACCACGACCTGGTACGGAAGAACTGGCCCGAGCGGCTGGGCACTCCGCCCGCGCACATGCTCTCCGGGGTCCCCGCACACGTGGACGGGCGCATGCTCGCCATCACCGAACGGGCGGGCGGCCGGATTATCAACCCCGACCGGATGTGGCACTACACCGAGGGCATCACGAACTGGAACCCGATCTGGGCGCGGCACGGGATCCGGATCCTGCCGGGGCCGTCGTCGCTGTGGCTGGACGCGACCGGTCGGCGCATGCCCGCGCCGTGCTTCCCCGGGTTCGACACCCTGGGCACGCTGGAGCACATCATGCGCACCGGCCACGACTACACGTGGTTCGTGCTCTCGCAGAAGATCATCGAGAAGGAGTTCGGGCTGTCGGGGTCGGAGCAGAACCCGGACCTGACCGGCAAGGACGTCAAGCTCGTGCTCCAGCGGGTGCTGCCCGGGGCGCCGGGTCCGGTGGAGGCGTTCAAGCGGCACGGCGAGGACTTCGTGGTGGCCGACCGGCTGCCCGCGCTCATCGACGGGATGCGGGAGCTGGCGGGCGACGGGGTGCTCGACCCCGACACCGTCACCCGCGAAGTGGTCGCGCGCGACCGCGAGATGGTCAACCCCTTCACCAAGGACCTCCAGGTCATGACGATCCACGGCGCCCGCCGGTACCGGGGCGACCGGCTGGCGCGGGTGGCGAGGCCGCACCAGATCCTGGACCCCAAGGCGGGGCCGCTGATCGCGGTGCGCCTGCACGTGCTGACCCGCAAGACGCTGGGCGGGCTACACACCGACCTGGACGCCCGGGTGCTGCGGGCGGACGGGAGCCCGCTTCCGGGGGTGTACGCGGCGGGCGAGGTCGCCGGGTTCGGCGGGGGCGGCGTGCACGGGTACCGGGCGCTGGAGGGCACCTTCCTGGGCGGGTGCGTCTTCTCGGGGCGTACGGCAGGGCGGGCGGCGGCCACCGCGCTGGGGTAGCGGACGGGCGGTTCGGTTGCGGTCCGGCGGTCGGAGGCGAAGTGGCGGGTCACTTATTCACGAATTCCGCGATTCCCGCCCCTGCTACGGACAGTCACGGAAAGCTGGTCTTCATGTACCGACGGAGAGGCATCATGAGTGTCGTAACGGGATCCCGGCCCTGAAGGACCGAGCCCTCAGCCCCTCAGGTTGAGAGTCGCCGTTACCAGACCCAGCCATCACCTATGAGGAGGTGACCTTGATGGCTACGTTGCGCACAGGGCGGAAGACCCACCGGGCCGTGCTTCCTCAGCGGCCCGCTCTGGAATCCGCGCCAGTAGACACTCCCCGGATCGGGAACGAAACGGGGCGCGGACGCCACAGCGATGCGGCACCCGGTGTGGAACATGGTCGAGGGGAGACCGGTACCGCCTCACCTGGCGGTTCCGGCGTCACCCCCGAGCCCCCCGGGGCCGGGGAGCAGGACCGTGAGGCCCACACCACCCATCCGTTCGTGTTCGTCCTGGACGCACACGGCACCCCCTTGCAGCCCTGTCATCCGGCCAGAGCCCGCATCCTGTTAGCGAAAGGACGCGCCGTCGTCCACCGCCACACCCCGTTCACCATCCGGCTGAAAGACCGCACCGCCGCCGAGTCACAGGTTGACGGGGTCGAAGTCGGTGTCGACCCCGGCTCGAAGCACACCGGCATCGCCGTGTTCACCGTCGTCGTGGGGAAACGGCGGGGCCGGTACGCGCTCCAACTCGACCACCGCGGCGCGACCATCCGTAGGAAACTCGACCAGCGCTCCAACTTTCGCAGGCGGCGCCGGTCGGCGAATCTGCGCCACCGACAGCCCCGCTTCCACAACCGCACCCGCCCGACAGGGTGGCTTCCCCCGTCCCTGAAGCACCGGGTGGACACCGCCGTGTCGTGGGTGGACCGCCTGTCCCGATGGGCACCGGTGCGGGCCGTGCATGTGGAGCGGGTGGCGTTCGACACCCACGCCCTGTCCGCCGGGCGACCGTTGGAGGGGGTGGAGTACCAGCAGGGGACGCTGCACGGGTGCGAGGTGCGCGAGTACCTGCTCGCCAAGTTCGACCGCACCTGCGTCTACTGCGGCGCCCAGGGGGTGCCGCTCAACATCGACCACGTCTACCCCCGCTCCAAAGGCGGCTCCGACCGGGTCTCCAACCTGGTCCTGGCCTGCGTGGACTGCAACCAGGCCAAGGGTGATTGCCCGGTGGAGGAGTTCGTGCGCAGCCCGAAGGCCCTGGCCCGCATCACAGCCCAGGCGAAGGCGCCGCTTCGGGACGCCGCAGCGGTGAACGCGACCCGGTGGGCCCTGTGGCGGGCCTTGGACGAGCGCCTGCCCACCCGTGTGGGTTCGGGCGGGCGCACGAAGTGGAACCGCACCCGCAACCGACTGCCCAAGTCCCACACCCTGGACGCAGTGGCGGTCGGCAAACTCGACACCATCACCCAGACCGTGCGCACGGTTCTGGCCGTGGGGTGTACAGGGCGCGGTACCTATGCCCGTACCCGCACCGACAGGCACGGCTTCCCCCGCCTACGGCTACCCCGCACCAAGCACTTCTTCGGCTTCGCCACCGGCGACCTGGTCCGCGCCGTGGTCCCCAAAGGCAGGAACGCCGGAACCCACACCGGACGGGTCGCGGTGCGCTCGGCCGGAAGCCACACCGTCGCCACCCCGCAGGGGCCGGTCAAGACCTCGCACAGGAACCTGAGGCTCCTGCAACGGGCCGACGGCTACGCCTACACCACCCGGAAAGAGAAGGGCGTTTCCTCCCTGTCCTGAGGGACGGGGTCTCTATGCCCAACCAAAAGTGACTACCGGCAAGACGGACCTGGGTCCACCCCCGCTCACCGTGGACGATCTGAAGGACACACCGGACGACGGGCGGCGCTACGAACTGGTCGACGGGCGGCTTGACGTGTCACCCGCACCTGTCTATGTGCACACCCGCGTCGAGTCCCGGCTGACCATCCACCTTGGAGTCATCGCCCCCCCGGAGTTCGAGGTCGTCTCGACTCCCGGCATCAACGTCAACGCCGACCGCACCCACCACCGCATCCCTGACGTCGCGGTGATCCATACGGCCGACGCGGAGAGCCCCTACCTGACCAAACCCCCGCTGCTGGCGGTCGAGGTCGTCTCCCCCGAGAGCTCCATCCGCGACCACCACACCAAGCGGCAGGAGTACGAGGAGTTCGGCATTCCCTCGTACTGGATCATCAATCCCGCCCCCGCCCAGCCGAGCATCACCGAGCTCCGACTGGAGGACGGCGGGTACCGGGAGGTGGCCACCGTCACGGGCGAGAACGTCCTCAAGACGGACGCGCCCTTCCCCCTGAGCTTCGTCCCCCACTGGCTCGTCACCCCCGGCGGCGGTTGGAAGACACGCATCGGCGGCTCCGACGAGGCCGCCGGATAGGCACCTCTGACGGAGCCGGGCGCCCCCTTCCCGGAACGTCCGGCGCCGTTCCTAGGCCGCCCCGGTGTCGCCGCCGACCAGGCGTGCCAACTATCGTGCCCCTCACCATGTGCGCGGGGCGACGGACGACGGCAACGGCGCCGACGGTCCCCACCCCACCACGGGCGGAGACCCAGGAGGCTGCCTGTATGTTCCACAAGATCCTCGTGGCCAACCGAGGAGAGATCGCGATCCGCGCGCTGCGTGCGGGCAACGAGTTGCGCGCGAGGACCGTGGCGGTCTTCCCGCACGAGGACCGCAACTCGCTGCACCGGCTCAAGGCCGACGAGGCCTACCAGATCGGCGAGCCGGGCCACCCCGTGCGGGCGTACCTGTCCGTCGACGAGATCGTCCGGACCGCCCTGGAAGCGGGAGCGGACGCCGTCTACCCCGGATACGGCTTCCTGTCCGAGAACCCCGAGCTGGCCCGGGCGTGCCAGGAGGCGGGCATCACGTTCGTCGGACCGCCCGCCGACGTGCTGGAGCTGACCGGGAACAAGGCCACGGCGGTGGCGGCGGCACGGGAGGCGGGCGTGCCGGTGCTGGGCTCGTCCGAGCCCTCCACGGACGTGGACGCCCTGGTGGCCGCCTCCGAGGAGGTCGGTTTCCCGCTGTTCGTCAAGGCCGTCGCCGGCGGCGGCGGCCGGGGGATGCGCCGGGTCGACGCACCGGGGGCGCTGCGCGAGGCCGTGGAGGCGGCGATGCGCGAGGCCGCCGCGGCCTTCGACGACCCCACGGTGTTCCTGGAGAAGGCCGTGGTGGAGCCCCGCCACATCGAGGTGCAGATCCTGGCCGACGGCCGGGGGGAGGTCATCCACCTCTTCGAGCGGGACTGCTCGGTCCAGCGGCGGCACCAGAAGGTCGTGGAGCTGGCCCCCGCGCCCAACCTCGACCCGGAGCTGCGGGAGCGGATGTGCCAGGACGCGGTGCGCTTCGCCCGCACCATCGGCTACCGCAACGCGGGCACGGTCGAGTTCCTGGTCGACCGGGACGGTCGGCACGTCTTCATCGAGATGAACCCGCGCATCCAGGTGGAACACACCGTGACGGAGGAGGTCACCGACGTCGACCTGGTCCAGGCGCAGCTGCGCATCGCCTCCGGGGAGACCCTGGACGACCTGGGACTGAGCCAGGACTCCGTCACCCTGCGCGGGGCCGCGCTCCAGTGCCGGATCACGACCGAGGACCCCGCCAACGGCTTCCGCCCGGACACCGGCACCATCAGCGCCTACCGCTCCCCCGGCGGCTCCGGCATCCGGCTGGACGGCGGCACCGCCGCGGCGGGCACGGAGGTCAGCGCCTACTTCGACTCCCTGCTGGTGAAGCTGAGCTGCCGGGGCAGGGACCTGCCCACGGCGATCAGCAGGGCCCGCCGCGCGGTGGCCGAGTTCCGCATCCGCGGCATCGCCACCAACATCCCCTTCCTCCAGGCGGTCCTGGACGACCCGGACTTCCAGCAGGGCAGGGTCACCACCTCGTTCATCGAGGAGCGGCCGCACCTGCTCACCGCCCGCCCCTCCGCCGACCGCGGCACGCGCCTGCTGACCTACCTGGCCGACGTGACGGTGAACAAGCCGAACGGAGACCGCCCGCACCTGGTCGACCCCGTCGCCAAGCTGCCCGCGGCCAGCGGGGACGGGCCGCCGCCCGGCTCGAAGCAGCGGCTGGAGGAGCTGGGCCCGGAGGGGTTCGCGCGCTGGCTGCGCGAGTCCGACACCCTGGCGGTCACCGACACCACCTTCCGCGACGCCCACCAGTCGCTGCTGGCCACGCGGGTGCGGACGACGGACCTGCTCGCCGTGGCGCCCACGGTGGCCGACACCCTGCCCGGGCTGCTGTCGCTGGAGTGCTGGGGCGGCGCGACCTACGACGTGGCCCTGCGGTTCCTGGCCGAGGACCCCTGGGAACGGCTGGCGGCGCTGCGCGAGGCGGTGCCCAACATCTGCCTCCAGATGCTCCTGCGCGGCCGCAACACGGTGGGCTACACCCCCTACCCCACCGAGGTGACCTCGGCGTTCGTCCAGGAGGCCGCGGCGACGGGCGTGGACGTGTTCCGCGTCTTCGACGCGCTCAACGACGTGGACCAGATGCGTCCGGCGATCGACGCGGTCCGCGAGACCGGGACGGGGGTGGCGGAGGTCGCGCTGTGCTACACCTCCGACCTGTCCGACCCGGGCGAGAAGCTGTACACGCTCGACTACTACCTGGCCCTGGCCGAGCGCATCGTGGCGGCGGGCGCGCACGTGCTGGCGGTCAAGGACATGGCGGGCCTGCTGCGCGCGCCCGCCGCCGCGAAGCTGGTGGCGGCGCTGCGCCGCGAGTTCGACCTGCCCGTGCACGTCCACACGCACGACACCGCCGGCGGGCAGCTGGCGACCTACCTGGCTGCGGTGAACGCGGGCGCGGACGCGGTGGACGGCGCGGTCGCCTCCATGGCGGGGACGACGTCGCAGCCGTCGCTGTCGGCGATCGTGGCCGCCTTCGACCACTCCGAGCACCCGACCGGTCTGAGCCTGGACGCGGTGAACGCGCTGGAGCCGTACTGGGAGGCCGTCCGGCGGGTGTACGCGCCGTTCGAGGCCGGTCTGGCCTCGCCCACCGGCCGTGTCTACCACCACGAGATCCCCGGCGGTCAGCTGTCCAACCTGCGCACGCAGGCCGTCGCCCTGGGTCTGGGCGACCGTTTCGAGGACATCGAGGCGATGTACGCCGCCGCCGACCGGATGCTGGGCAGGCTGGTCAAGGTGACGCCGTCCTCGAAGGTGGTGGGCGACCTCGCCCTGCACCTGGTCGGCGCGGGGGTGGCGCCGGAGGACTTCGAGAAGGACCCGGGCAGGTTCGACGTGCCCGACTCGGTGGTCGGATTCCTGCGGGGCGAGCTCGGCGTACCGCCGGGGGCGTGGCCCGAGCCGTTCCGCACCAAGGCCCTGGAGGGGCGGGGGGCGGCCCGGCGGACCGAGGAGCTGACGGCGGAGGACCGCGCCGGTCTGGCCCAGGACCGGCGCTCCACCCTGAACCGCCTGCTCTTCCCCGGTCCCACCCGGGACTTCCAGTCGCACCGCGCGTCCTACGGCGACACGAGCGTGCTGTCCAGCCCGGACTTCTTCTACGGGCTGCGCGAGGGCGGGGAGCACGTGGTGGACCTGGAGCCGGGCGTGCGTCTGCTCATCGGTCTGGAGGCGGTCAGCGAGCCCGACGAACGCGGTGTGCGGACGGTGATGACCACGCTCAACGACCAGCTCCGCCCGCTCCAGATCCGCGACCGCTCGCAGTCGTCCGTCCTGCGCGAGGCGGAGAAGGCGGACCGGAACGTCCCCGGGCACGTGGCCGCGCCCTTCGCCGGTGTGGTCACGCTGGCCGTGTCGCAGGGGGAGCGGGTGGAGGCCGGCGCCACGGTCGCCACCATCGAGGCCATGAAGATGGAGGCCTCCATCACGGCCCCGGCGGCGGGGGTGGTGTCCCGGATCGCGATCGACGGGGTCCAGCGGGTGGAGGGCGGTGACCTGATCCTCGCCCTGGACTGACCGGGCCCCGGGACCGCGGGAGGGAGCCGGGCGCCCGGCTCCCTCCCGCGCGGACATGACCCCACAGGTCATCGACGCCATGAACCGGGGCGGAGAGACTGGGCACGCCGCTCCCCAGAACCCCAGGAGGTACCGTGGCCGCCCTGACCCCCAACGCCGACGCCCGCCCGCTCCGGCTGGCCCTGCGCGCGGACGGCCTGGCCTGCGCATGCGCCGGTCTCGTGCTGCTGTTCGGCGCGCCCGTCCTGCCCGGGCTCCTCGGCCTGCCCCTCGCGCTGGTGCTGTCCGCGGGGGCCTTCCTGGTCCCGTTCGCCGCCGTGCTGTGGCTGCTGGCCGCACGCCCGGCGCCGGGGTCCCGGGAGACCGTGCCCGTGGTGGTCCTGAACGCCCTGTGGATCGCGGGCTCGGCGGCGGTCGTCCTCGTCGCCGCGCCGACGGCGTTCGGCGCGGCCTTCGTGCTCGCGCAGGCGCTGGCGGTCGCGGGGATCACCGTGGTCGAGGAACGCGCGCTCCGCACGGTCGCGCGGGAGGCCGTGTGAGCACGGACGCGGCGGTCGCGCCGGAGCCCGGCGTCGGGCCGCTGCTGAGGTCGTGGCGCAACCGGCGGCGGATCAGCCAGCTGGACCTGTCGATCGAGGCGCGGATCTCCACCCGGCACCTCAGCTTCGTGGAGACCGGCCGGTCCCGGCCCAGCCGGGAGATGGTCCTGCGCCTCAGCGAGAGCCTCGACGTGCCGCTGCGGGACCGCAACCGGCTGCTGCTCGCCGCCGGGTACGCCCCGGCCTACGCGGAGACGCCGGTGGACGGGCCCGACATGGAGGCGCTGCGCGGCACGGTCCGGGAGGTCCTCGCCGGGCACGAGCCGTTCCCCACGGTGGTGGTCGACCGCACCTGGACCCTGCTGGAGGCCAACGCGGGTGTCGCCGTCCTGCTGGAGGGGGTCGCCGGGGAGCTGCTGGAACCGCCGGTCAACGTCCTGCGCGTGGGCCTGCACCCGAAGGGGCTGGCGCCCAGGATCGTCAACCTCGGGGAGTGGCGGGCCCACCTGCTGGACCGGCTGCGCCGGGAGGCGGAGTGGACCGCGGACCCCGGTCTGGGGGACCTGTACCGCGAGCTGTGCGGCTACCCCTGCGCCGACTCCGGCCCCTCGCCGGGCGGGGCCGCGGCGACCGCCGCGCTGGCCGTGCCGCTGCGGGTGCGCCACGGCCGGGAGGAGCTGGCGCTCCTGTCCACGGTGGCCACCTTCGGCACCCCCGTGGACATCACCGTCTCGGAGCTGCGGATCGAGTCGTTCCTCCCCGCCGACCGCGCCACCGCCCGTGCCCTGCACGCCGCGGTGGCCGCGCTCACCGGCACGGATCATCCCTGACGGAGGCCGGGCGCCCCGCGCGGGGCGCCCGGTCCGTCACTCCTCGGGCGGCTCCTCCTCCGGCCGCGTTCTCCGGGGGCGGCCGCGGCGGGGGATGTCGCGCGCCTCCCCGGGCATGCGGCCCGCGTCGTCGAGCGCACGGCGCAGGAGGAACTCGATCTGGGCGTTGGTGCTGCGCAGCTCCTGGCCGGCCCACCGCGCGAGCGCGTCGTGGACCGCCGGGTCGAGCCGCAGCAGCACCTTCTTTCGCTCGGGCACGGCCACCTCGTCCGGGTTACTGGTACAGGGTCCCGGTGTTGACGACGGGGTTGGTGGGGCGGTCGGAGCACAGCACCACGAGCAGGTTGCTGACCATGGCGGCCTTGCGCTCCTCGTCGAGCTCCACGATCCGGTCCTGCGACAGGCGTTCCAGGGCGCGGTCGACCATGCCGACGGCGCCCTCCACGATCTCCTGACGGGCGGCGATCATGGCCCCGGCCTGCTGGCGCTGGAGCATGGCCTGCGCGATCTCCGGCGCGTAGGCCAGGTGGGTGAACCGTGTCTCGACCACGGTCACGCCGGCCGCCGCGACCCGGTCGCCGACCTCCTTGGACAGCTGCTCGGTGACGAGGTCGGCGCTGTCGCGCAGGGAGGGGGCGTCCCCGGCCTCGTAGGAGTCGTACGGGTACCGGCCCGCGATGTGTCGGACGGCCGCCTCGGTCTGCGTGGACACGAACTGGACGAAGTCGTCCACCTCGAACGTGGCCCGGGCGGTGTCCTCGACCTGCCACACGATGACGGCGGCGATCTCGATGGGGCTGCCCGCCGCGTCGTTGACCTTCATGACGGAGGTCTCGTGGTTGCGGATGCGCGTGGAGATGACGCCGCGCAGCGTGAAGGGGTTGACCCAGCGCAGACCGTCGGTGCGGACGGTGCCGACGTAGCGGCCGAACAGCTGCACGACGCGCGCCTCGTTGGGCGCGACCATGGTCAGCCCCAGGGACAGGGCCGCGCCCGCGACGGCCGCGGCCGAGCCGACGCCGATCAGGAACGCGGGTTGGCCGAACACGGCCAGGACGGCGACCGCGGCCCCCGCCAGGACCAGCGCGGCGCAGACGGCGGCCATGAGCAGTCCGTCCAGGCTGCGGGCGTCGTGCTCTCTGTACTGGGGGGTGGGGCGCGGAGCCCGCGTGGGTTCGCTCATGGTCGCTTCTCTCCTCCAAGTGATGACTGGAGCATAGCATTGTGATATCACTTTTACTAGCAGGCCCGACCGGGCCCCCTACCGAGAGGAGACGTGGACGCGATGAGCACCGGCGCTCCGCGATTGCGCCCGCCCCACCACCGCGTTGACCGGCGTGCCGTCTGGTGGTGGACGACACGGTCACTGGTGGTCACCGTGGTCCTCACGGTCATCCCCGTGATCCCCGCCCTGATCTGGGCCCCGCCCCGGTTCTGGTTCCTCCTCGCGGCCGCGGTGATCGGCGGTCTCGGCCTGCTGATCACCGTCCTCATGCCCCAGTGGCGCTACCGCGTCCACCGGTGGGAGGTCACCGACACCGCCGTGTACACCTCCAGCGGCTGGATCTGGCAGGAGTGGCGGGTGGCCCCGATGTCGCGGATCCAGACCGTGGACACCGAGCGGGGCCCGCTGCAGCGCGCGTTCGGACTGTCCAGCGTGACCGTGACGACCGCCTCGGCGGCCGGTCCCATCGAGATCGCCGGACTGGACCACACCGTGGCCACCGAGGTGGCCGACCGCCTCACCGAGACCACCCAGGCCACCCCGGGAGACGCGACATGACCTCCCCCGACGGCTTCTCCCCGCAGGTCCCGGAGCCCGAGGCCGCCTGGGACCGGCTGCACCCGCTGTCGGTGTGGGCCACCGCGATCGTGGTCGGGTTCTTCCTCGTGCCCTCGGCGATCGTCGGCGCGGTGGTGCTCGCCATCGCGGGCCAGACCCTGTGGGCCTTCCTCCCCGTGCCCGCCTCGCTCGCCTTCCTGGCCCTGATGACCTACCTCGACCTGCTGCGACTGCGCGCGACCCGGTTCCGGGTGACGGGGGAGCGCATGGAGGTGCGTTCGGGAATCGTCGCCAAGTCCTACCGGTCCATCCCCCGCGAGCGCGTGCGCAGCGTGGACGTGGCCGCGCCGGTCTTCGTGCGGATCTTCGGGCTGTGCTCGGTGACCGTCGGCACCGGCGAGAAGGTCGGTTCCGGCGGCTCGGACCAGCTCCAGCTCCTCTACGTCACCGCCGACCAGGGTGAGGCGTTGCGGCGCGACCTGCTCGACCGGGGCCGCGCCGCGCGGGCCGCCGTCTCCCCCGCGGCCGGGGAGGGCGGGGAGGACGCGGCCGACGCGGAGGAGGCCGGGGCCGACGAGGTCGAGCTGGCCAGGCTCAAGCCCGCGTGGCTGGGGTTCGCCTCGGCCACCAGCGCCACACTGGGCGTCGGGCTCGGCGCCATCGCCGGTCTTCTGGGCCTCAACGCCCAGACCCAGGGCGTGGGCTGGGACTGGCTGTCGGGCCGGTTGGGGCTGCCCACGCCGGACGAGATGTCCTCGTACGTGATGGCACGGCTGCTCGTGGTGGTGCCCACGGCCCTGATCGCGCTCCTGGTGTCCGGTGTGGTCGTGCTGACCGTTGTGGCCGTGGAGACGTGGTGGAACTACCGGCTCACCCGTGAGCCCGACGGCACCGTACGACTGCGCCGAGGGCTGCTGACCAGTGTGTCGCTGTCGGTGGAGGAGCGGCGGCTCAACGGCGTCACCCTGCACGAGCCGTTCGTGCTGCGCCTGGCGGGCGGCGCGGACGTGCGGGCCGTGGCGACGGGGCTGGCCGCGGCCGACGCGAAGAAGACGAGCGCCAAGAGCCGCCTGTCGCCCGGGATGCCCCGGGAGCGGGCCCGCGATCTGGCCGCCGCGCTGATGCGGACACCGGACTCGCCCCTGGACGTGCCGTTGGCCCCGCACCCCGGATCCGCGTTGCGCCGCCGCCTCACCCGCGCGGGGGTCGCCACGCTCGTCGGCGCGGTGGCCGCCGCCCTGCTGGCCTGGGCGCACGCTCTGGCGACCGAGGCGTGGTGGTCCCACGTGCACGAGGTGGAGGAGGAGATCATCCCGCTGCCGCTGGCGACGCGGGCGGTGGAGGCCACACCGAGTTGGGGCTGGGCGGTGGCGGCGGCGCTGTTCGGCGTGCTGGCGGTCGGTTACGCGGTCGGCTCCTACCGCGCCCTGGGCCACGGCCTGCACCCGCGCTACCTGGTGGTGCGGCAGGGCATGGCGGCGCGCGACACCGTGACGCTGGAACGGTCGGCGGTGATCGGCTGGCGGATCACGCGGTCGCCGTTCCAGCGGTGGGCGGGCCTGGCCGACGTCGCGGCGACCACGGCGGCGGGCGGCGGGATGTACGCGGCCGTGGACGTCGGACTGGACCAGGGGCTGGCCTGGGCGGACGCCGCAGTGCCGGGGTTGTTGGAGCCCTTCCTGGTCCGGGAGGGCGGCCAGGAGCCCTAGGTTCCCGCGCCCTGGTCGGGGCCGGGCGCCGGCCCCGGTCAGGGCGCCCCGGTGACCGGGTGGCCGGAGAAGGGGGCGCCGTCCCACCGCAGTCCGCTGGTGTGG
Organism: Nocardiopsis sp. NPDC050513; assembly: GCF_044457925.1. Classification (NCBI taxonomy): domain Bacteria; kingdom Bacillati; phylum Actinomycetota; class Actinomycetes; order Streptosporangiales; family Nocardiopsidaceae; genus Nocardiopsis; species Nocardiopsis sp. NPDC050513. Next base: position 36,318 of record NZ_JBITHK010000010.1, read on the forward strand.
GTCAGGGCCATCTCCAGGATCGGGTAGATCTCGAACACCCGGTCCATGCCCAGGACGTCGAGGACGCGCGCGGCGATCGGGGCGGGTTCGGCGAGCACCACGTGCCGCCCCTCGCGCGTCAGGACGCGGTGGACGGCGAGCAGGGCGCGCAGCCCGCTGGCGTCGAAGAAGTCGAGACCCGACATGTCCACCACGAGGCAGTCGCACCGGGAGCCCTGCGCGGCCCGCAGCAGTCGCTCGCGCATGCGGTCGGCGGTGGCGAGGTCGATGTCGCCGTGGACGGGGACCACCGTCACTCCCGTGCAGGGGAAACGCTCCTGGGCACGGAACCGGTCAGCACTCGTCACTCGGGCCACCTCTCACTGGACGTAATCTATCCACTACGCGACCGCGTACGAGATCGTAACCTCTGTAGTGAGATCGTGGGAGGCTTTCCGCGAGAAAACTTCGCCGCGGCCTCGCAACGCCGCGCCGCCCTCCGGCGTCCAAGGCCACATGCTGATCGTCCGTCCCGGGCTCGACCCCGACCGCGTCCGCGCCCACCTGGTCCGCGAGGAGGAGGCCGGGAGGGCGCGCGCCTCCGACCGCGACGTCCCCGGCGACGGGTGCGCGGTCGTCGGGGGCGCCCTCGTCTGCCTGCCCCTGGGAGCGATCCTGTTCGGCGGCGGGATCCTCTGGGGCGACGCCGCGACCGGACCGCCACCCGCTCCCGGACACTCCGGACACCCACCCGCACCGTGCGTTCGACCCTCCGGTGCGGTAGAAGCGGTACTGCACACGTGCGCCACCGCCCACCGGGCGGTCAGACCCCAGGGTCACGACGAGAGCGAAGGGAGGGAGCGGCGTCCGCGTCCCGGCGTGTCCGGGCGGGCCCGCCGCGCACCCCATGACCGAGACCGCAGACACCCAGCCCGGCTGGTTCTCCCCGGAGGAGCTGGAGAGCATCCGCGGCCGCATGCCCGTGCTCTACGTCCAGGCCGTTCCCGTCCGCGTGGACGAGTCCGGCTCCGTCACCCACATCGGGCTGCTCATGCGGGCGGCGCCGGACGGCACGTTCAGCCGGTCGGTGGTCTCGGGCCGGGTGCTCTACCACGAACGCGTGCGCGACGCCCTGCTGCGGCACCTGGAGAAGGACCTGGGGCCGGTCGCGCTGCCCCGGATCCCCACCTCGCCGCAGCCCTTCACGATCGCCGAGTACTTCCCCACCCCCGGGATCACGCCGTTCCACGACCCCCGCCAGCACGCGGTGGCGATGGCCTACATCGTCCCCGTGTCCGGTGACTGCCAGCCGCGCCAGGACGCCCTGGACCTGGTGTGGCTGACGCCCGAGGAGGCGGCCAACCCGCTGGTGCACGAGGAGATGGCGGGCGGCCAGGGGGTGCTGGTCCGCCAGGCGCTGGCGCACGTCGGCCAGGCGCCGTGACCGTACCGGTCCGCGGTCGACGGCCGCGCCGGGACGCCCCGGCGCGGCCGTCGTAGTCTCGGAGCATGTCCGACACCGTCGTCACCGACGCCCTCGTCCTCGCCCAGGCCGCCTCCCGGGACGGCCGTCGCGCCGTCCTGGGTCTGGCGGGCGCGCCCGCCGCCGGGAAGTCGACGCTCGCCCGCCGTCTGGTGGCCGAGGTGAACCGGCGCACGGCGCCCGGAACCGCCGGGTACCTGCCCCTGGACGGGTTCCACCTGTCCAACGCCCAGCTCGACCGCCTCGGTCGGCGTGACCGCAAGGGCGCGCCGGACACCTTCGACGCGCACGGGTACGTCGCGCTGGTGCGCCGTCTCCTGGAGGAGACCGACCGCCCGGTCTACGTGCCCGACTACGACCGCGAGCTGCACGAACCGGTCGCCGCCCGGCACGTCGTCGAGCCGCACACCCGCCTGGTCGTCACCGAGGGCAACTACCTCGCCAACGACGACGACCCCTGGCCCCGGGCGCGTGCCCTGTTCACCGAGCTCTGGTACGTGGACGCCCCCGACGACGTCCGGGAGCTGCGCCTGCACCGCCGTCAGCGGGCGGGCGGCCTGACCGACGAGGCCGCCCGGGAGTGGGTCGAGCGCAGCGACCGACCCAACGGTGAACTGGTCAAACGCTTCCGCGACAGCTGCACGCGCGTCGTGCGCGGGGACGCCCTCGACCGCCGCTGAACCCGTCCCGGCTCCCCGGCGCACCCGCCCGCCCCTTGACCCGGGGCTCCGCGCGCCCCTAGTTTGGTCATATGACCAAGGCGATTGACCAAACAGACGGGACACCACCCGTCACCTCCGCCGAACGCGGCAGGACCAGTCGGGCCAAGCTGCTCGCGGCCGCCGTGGAACTGATCCCCGAGGTGGGCTGGAACGCGGTCACCACCCGGCTCGTCGCCGCACGGGCCGAGGTCCGGCCGGGGCTGGTGCACTACCACTTCGACTCGCTGGAGGCGCTGCTGCGCGCCGCCGTCGACGCGGCGCTGGCCGAGGTGGTCGACGGACCCCTGTCGGCGATGACCGCCGCCGCGGACCCCGTCGAGGGGCTGACGGCGGCGTTGGGCGCCATGGACGCCTACTCGGGCGACGACCCCGCCTCCGTCCTGTTCGCCGAGGCCTACCTGGCGGCCACGCGCGATCCCGAACTCCGCACGACGATGTCCCGCATCCTGCTGGACGTCCGCGCGGCGGTCGCCGCGCGACTGGCCGGCCACGGCACACCCCAGCCCGAGGCGGTGGCCGAACTGCTGTGCGCGTTCCTCGACGGGGTCGTCCTGCACCGCGCGTTGATCCCGGTGCCCGGCCCGGAGGCCTACGCCGAACCCCTGCGCCGACTCCTGGCGGCGCCCGACCGCGAGGAGGAGGCACGATGAGGGCGGTCATCGTCGGCGCGGGCATCGCCGGGCTGGCCACCGCGTGGTGGCTGCGCCGCGCGGGCTGGGAGACGACCGTGGTCGAGCACCGGACCGACCCGCTCCACGCCGCGGACGCCGGAACCCGGGCCGCCGAGGGGCGCATCCCCGGCGGCTACGTCATCGACTTCTTCGGCCCCGGCTACGACTCGATCGCGGCCATGGGCCTCCTCGACCAGGTGCACGCCCACGACCTGCGGTTGGAGGGGATCCAGTACCGGACGCCGCAAGGCCGCCGCACCGCGCGAATGGGCGGCGACGCCACCCAGCGGCTGGGCGGGGGACGCCTGGTCACCCTGCTGCGGGGCCGACTGGAGCTGGAGCTGCGCCTGTCCCTGGGGGCGGAGGCCGACGTGCGCCCCGGGCTCAGCGTCGCCCGCGTCGACCAGGACGCCGACGGGGTGACGGTCGAACTGACCGACGGCGCGGTGGAGCGGGCGGACCTGCTGGTGGGCGCCGACGGCGTGCACTCGCGCGTGCGGGAGCTGGTGTTCGGGCCCGAGGAGCGGTACCGCCGCTACCTGGGGGCGCACACCGCGGCGTTCCTGTTCGAGGACGCCGAGGTGGCGGGAGATCTGGGGCGCGAGGCGCACATACTGGAGGCGCCCCGGGCGCAGGCGGGCCTGTACCGCCTGTCGGAGTCCACGGGCGCGACCTTCCTGTGCCACCTGGCGCCGGACGGGTCGCTGCCCGACGACCCGCGCGCCCGTCTGCGCCAGGTGTACGCGGGCATGGGCTGGCACCTGCCGCGGCTGCTGGAGTCCTGCCCCGAACGTCCCTTCTACGACGCCGTCGAGCAGATCGTCGTGCCCGACTGGTCGCGTTCGCGGGTCGTGCTGGTCGGCGACGCCTGCCAGGCCGTGTCGCTCATGGCGGGCCAGGGAGCGAGCATGGCGGTGGCCGCCGCCGAGGTGCTGGGGCGGGAGTTGGCCCCGGCACGCTCGGGCGGGGAGCTCGCGGCGGCGCTGTCCCGGTACGAGGGCCGGGTGAAGCCGGTGATCGAGGTCAAGCAGGCGGCCGGGCGGCGGTTGGCCCGGTGGTTCGTGCCCGCCTCGACCACGCGGCTGCTGGTGCGGCGTCAGCTGCTGCGCCTGGCCGCGACCCGCCTGGCCGACCGGGTGGCGCGCCCGTTCCTGGCCAGTCCCAAGCCCGTCCCGGAACGGGAGCGCGGCTGAGGGACGCGGCGGCCCCCTCCGCACCCGGCGGGGCGGGTCGCCCGCGGGCCCGGTCCCCTCAGGGCCGGGAGGACGAGGCGACCGCGGACAGGTCGTCGTCGACCGTCTCGCGGGTCGCCAGGACGGCGACGGCGGTCACCAGGCTCAGCCCCAGCATGTAGAGGCCGACGGAGAACGACGTCCCGGTGGCGGCCACCAGGGCGGTCCCCACCAGCGGTACGAGGCCGCCGCCGAGGATGTTGCCGAACATGTAGGAGACCGACACTCCCGTGTAGCGCACCTCGGTCGGGAACTGCTCCGACAGCAGGGCCGGCAGGGGGCCGTACTGGGCCGACAGACCGACGGACGCGATCAGGCACACGGTCAGCGCCAGCCAGACGGTCCCGCTGTCGAAGGCGGGGAAGAAGGCCACCGCCACGATCACCTGGAGTCCCGACCCGATCAGGGCGACCTTGCGCCGTCCGATCCGGTCGGCGACGCGGCCCGCGTAGAGCATCGCGCCGACCTGGAGGAGGCTGGACAGGATGATGAGGGTCAGCATCGTGTTCCGGGAGTAGCCGACGCTGGTCGGCCCGTAGGACAGGATGAAGACGAGGATGACGTAGCCCCACGAGGTGGAGGCCACCGAGGCGAACATGCCGCGCACGGCCGCCCATGGGTGCTCGCGCACCACGGTGACCAGCGGGTTCCTCCGCTGGGCGGGCTCGGGGTGCGCGGCGGCCGCCTCGGTGAACAGCGGGCTCTCCGTGACCCGGCGGCGCACGAACATTCCGATGACCACCAGCACCACGCTGAGCAGGAACGGGATCCGCCATCCCCAGGTCATGAAGGCGTCGCCGGTGGCCTGTACGACCGTCAGCAGCACGAGGTTGGCGAGGATGGCGCCCGCGGGGACGCCCAGCTGCGGCGCGGAGCCGTACAGGGCCCGCTTGTTCGGCGGGGCGTGCTCGACCGCCATGAGGGCGGCGCCGCCCCACTCGGCTCCGACGGCCAGTCCCTGCCCGACGCGCAGCAGCACGAGCAGGGCGGGGGCCGCCACACCGACCGCGGCGTAGGTCGGCAGCAGGCCGACGCCCACGGTGGCGACGCCCATGAGCATGAGTGAGAGCACCAGCATGCGCTTGCGGCCGATGCGGTCGCCGAAGTGCCCCGCGACGATGCCGCCCAGGGGGCGGGCGACGAACCCCACGGTGAACGTCCCCAGTGCGGCGAGTTGGCTCACCAGGGCGTTGTCCGTGGGGAAGAACAGCGCGCCGAAGACGAGCGCGGCGGAGGCTCCGTAGAGGAAGAAGTCGTACCACTCGACGGCGGTGCCGACGAAGGACGCGAAGGCGACCTTGCCCGCCTCCCTGCCAGCGGTACGCGACGACGTCCGTGCGGCGGTCGGGGGGACCGGAGGTTCAGTGCTCATCTCAATGTCTCGTTCTCGGAGAGGAAGGGGGACTGGACCGCCATGACGACACCCGTGGGGCGGTGATCGCGGTCACAGCAAACGTAGGTCCGTCCGGCCGCGTGAACGGAGTCCCGTGCCGACATGTGGCACGGCTGCCACGGGCGAGAACTCCCAGTTCATCGGGGGGAATCCGGGGCGGAACGGCGGCCCGGGGACGAGGGCCGCCCGTATTCCGGGGCACCGACCCGAATACAATTCGAACGTGACTCCAGGCAACGAACTCGTGGCACGCAACGTGCACATGCTGCGTGAACAGCGCGGTCTGTCCCTGGCCGGACTGGCCCGCCGGGCCGGAATCGCCAAGCAGACGATCTCGAAGCTCGAACTGGGCACCGGCAACCCGACCGTGGACACCCTCTACGCGCTGGCCCAGGCTCTGGAGGTGCCGCTCACCCGCCTGCTCTCCACGCAGTCGCAACTGGTGATGGTGCAGCGCGGCGACGAGGCCCGGTGGAACGAGGAGGGCGCCGTCTCCAGCCGGGAACTGGACCACATCTACGGGTCCGGTGTGATCGAGAACTACGTCCTGCGGGTGGCGGCCGGGGGCGAGCGCGTGTTCCCTCCCCACCCTCCGGGCACGTTGGAGCACCTGTACGTGATCTCCGGCAGGGTCCAGGTCGGCCCCGCGGACGCCCCCCTGGAACTGGGGGAGGGCGACTTCGCCCGCTATCCGGGGGACCGCACGCACGTCTACCGGTCCCTGGGCGGCCCCTGCACGCTGCACCTGGTGGCCAGCGTGCCCAGGCCCATGCCGGGGACCGGCGGGACCTCCGGCGGCTCGACGGTCGGCACGCGGCGGGCCGTCGACCACAGCGGCCCCTGCCCGGCCCCCGTCACCCGGTCCTAGGGCCGGTGGTCGGCCATGCGCAGAAGCAACCCGTAGGTCCCCTCGTCGGTGTCCACCTCGGTGACGAAGGCGAACCCGGCCTCCTCCAGCATCGCCATCCGCACCAGGTCCGAGACCGGGCAGGGGGCGAGGATCCGGCGGCAGGCCGGGTCCAGCCGGATCAGCTCGTCCGCCGTGGCCCGGACCGCCGCGGAGGCGCTCCCGGACAGGCCCATGCCCAGGACGTCGAGCACGATGTCGCGTGCGCCGACCGGGTAGTCGCCGCGCCAGCGGCCGTGGACCGCGCGGGACAGCTCCAGCCGGACCGCCTCGCCCTCCCTCTCCGCGCGGGTGACCGCGAACGCGCGCACCGGCCCGGCGCCGGACGTCGCCTCCACGTCGCGCACGAGCCATGCGTCGGGCAGTTCCGGGCGCGGGACCCGCGGGACGTCGTCGAAGTCGATCACGGTGTGGACGCTCAACTCACCCTCCTCGGGGATCGGCGGGGGCGCGGCCCGCGGCCGCGCCCCCGGTGTCGTCTGGCACGCGGCGGCCTCAGGCCCGGGCTCCCGCGTCCTGCGGCTCCGGCCGCGCCTCCGACGGGGACCCGCCCTGGCGCGCGACGCGCTGTCCCACCCAGTTCCGCAGGTGGCGCTTGTCGATCTTGCCGCTGGCGTTGCGCGGTACCGCCTCCGTCACCAGCAGGGCGCGGGGCAGCTTGTACCGGGCGAGGGACGCGGCGCAGTGTTCGCGCAGCTCCTCCAGCGTCGGGGCGGCGGCGCCCTCCTCGCAGGCGACGACCGCCACGACCGTCTCCCCCCACGTGGGGTCGGGCGCGCCGACCACCGCCACGTCGACGACCGCCGGGTGCTCGACGACCACCCGTTCCACCTCGGCGGGGTAGATGTTCTCGCCCCCGGAGATGATCATGTCCTTGAGGCGGTCCACGATGTACAGGTCTCCGTCGGCGTCCATGTGGCCGATGTCGCCGCTGCGGAACCAGCCGTCGCGGAACGCCGCCCGGGTGGCCTCCTCGTTGTGCCAGTATCCGGGCGTGACGTTGGGGCCGCGGACCACCACCTCACCGGAGGTGTCGGGGGTGTCCACGAACTCCCCGGTGGCCGGGTCGGCGAGGCGCACCTCGCAGTAGGGCATGGGCACGCCCGCGGACGCCGGTTTGGCGGTGGCCAGGTCCGGCGGCAGGAACGTGGCGAACGGCGCCGTCTCGGTGAGGCCCCAGGCCTGCTGCAGCCGCAGCCCCGCCTCGTCGTACTCCAGGACCAGACTGGGCGGCACGGGCGCACCCGCGACCACGGGGGCCCTCAGGCTCGACAGGTCGGCGTCGGCGAACCCGGGCTGCCGCGCGAGGGCGGCGTACATCGCCGGGACGCCGAACATGGTGGCCACCTGGTGCTCCACCAGGTCGGCCAGGGCGGCGGCGGGGTCGAAGGAGCGGCGCACGACGACCCTCCCGCCCAGCGCGAGGGTGTGCAGCGTCAGGGCGTTCAGTCCGCCGATGTGGAACATCGGGGCGGCGGCGTAGGTGGTCTCCCCCGGGGTGAAGCCCACCGCCGAGACCACGTTGAGCTGGTTCCACCACAGGTTGCCGTGGGTGAGGACGACCCCCTTGGGCCTGCCGGTGGTCCCGGAGGTGTACATGAGCACGGCGACGTCGTCGGAGGCGACCCTGGCCGGCTCGGGCGCGTCCTGTCCGCCGTCGGTCAGCTGCGAGAGCCGCTTCCAGCCCGGACCGGTGTCGTCGGCGGCGGGAACGTTCGGATCGGTGTCGATGAGCACGCGCCCGCAGGCGGGCAGATCCGAGACGATCTGCTCGACGAGCGCGCGGTGCCCCTCCTCGGCCAGGAGGGTGTGCACACCCGCGTCGGTGAGGATCACGGACGTCTCCGGGCCGCTGAGCCGGAAGTTCACGGGCAGGAACACCGCGCCGAGCGAGGCCGCGGCGATGAGGGCCTCCAGCAGGGTGGAGCTGTTGAACCCCAGGTAGGCCAGGCGGTCGCCGCGCCGCAGGCCGCGCGCGGTGAGTTGCGCGGCGAGCAGGCGGACGCGCCTGTCGAGTTCGCCGAAGCTGATCCGTTCGCCCTCGTAGACGACGGCCTCCGCGTCGGGGCGGCTGCGGGCGATGCGTCGGACGCTGGCGGCGATCCCGGGAGGACTGGGTAGGGCGTTCACGGTGTTCTCCTGCGCGGATGGAGGGACAGGGGAGGGGCGGTGGTCACAGGTCGGCTCCGCCGGCCGGGGTCGCGAAGCCGCGGACGGCGATGCCGCCGTCGACGGGGAGCACCGCTCCCGTGATGTTGCCGCTGTTGGCCGCGGAGGCGAGCAGCACGTAGGGGCCGGTGAAGTCCTCGGGCTCGGTGGAGGCGTCGTGGAGGGGGACCATGGGCGTGCTCGCGCCCCGGGCGGCGGCCCTGTCGAAGGAGGCCGAGATGGCCCGCTCCGCGAGGTCCATGCTCCGCGGTCCGCGCAGGTCGGTGCGCATCCCGCCGGGCGCCACGGCGTTCACGCGCACCTTCGGGGCCAGTTCGTAGGCCAGTTCGCGCATCAGGCCGAGGGCGGCGTGCTTGCTGGCCGTGTACAGGGGTCCTCCGCCGTTGGGCCAGGACGCGGCGTTGGACAGGGTCAGCACGATGCTCCCCCGTGAGGCGACCAGGGACCGCCATGCCGCCTGTGCGGCGAGCAGGTAGCCGAGCACGTTGACGTGGAAGATCTCGTCGAAGGCGGCCGTCGGGTCGGCGTCGCCCAGGCGCGGCAGGGTCCGGTGGTAGTCCCAGATCCCGGCGTTGGCCACGAGGGTGTCGAGGCCTCCGAACGCGTCCTCGGCGGCGGCGACCGCGCCCCGGAGGTCGACGAGGCTGGTGACGTCGCCCGTGACGGTCCGCAGGCGGTCCGCGGGCAGTTCCTCGTCCAGAGCGGCGAGTTTGCCGGCGTCGCGGTCGAAGACGGTGACGCTCGCGCCCTCGGCGACGTAGCGGTGCGCGACCGCCCGGCCCAGTCCGGAGCCGCCTCCGGTGATCAGGGCGCTGGTTCCGGCCAGCCATCCGGTCCGCCGGCCGGAGACGGTCCGGGTCGCGGGCTCACTCACCGGACTCTCCCCCGTCCATGAGGAAGTCGGCGACGAGGCGGTCGAACTCGCGCCTGCGCTCCAACTGCACCCAGTGCCCGCAGCGGGAGAACACGTGCAGCCGCACGTCCGGGATCTGCTTGAGCATGACCTGGGCACCGTCCAGGGTGATGGTGCGGTCGTCACGGCCCCACAGGAGCAGCGTCGGGGAGCTGATCCGGTGGACGTCCCGCCAGAGGGGGTCCATGCCGTGCCTGGCCGCGAAGGAGGCGTTCAGGACATGATAAAAGGCCTGGTGGTCGGGGTCCAGGGAGGATTCGTAGCGCTCGTTGAGCGTCTCCTCGGGGATCTGTCCGGCGTTGTGCAGCATGACACGCAGGTAGGTGCGCATCTTCGTGAGGCTGGGGCCGGATCCGTTGTAGTAGCGGAACATCTCCTTCTGGCCCTCGGTGGGTGTGGCCCCGAAGGGGAGCCATCCGCCCCCGGGCGCCATGAGCACCAGGCGGTCCACCCGCTCCGGGGCACGGAGCGCGAGGGCGAGCGCCGCGGCGCCGCCCAGGCTGTTGCCCAGGACGTGGGCCCGCTCCACCCCGAGGACGTCGAGGGCCTCGATGAGGGCCGTGACGGTGTAGGAGGTGATGCCGTCGCCCTTCTCCAGCTCCTCGGCGGTGGGCTTGTGCGAGCGGCCGAAACCGGGCTGGTCCACGAGCAGCACCCGGAAGTGCGGGGTCAGCGCGGCGAGGTTCTGGTGGTAGTTGCTGTGGCCGGAGGCGCCGGGGCCGCCGCCGTGCAGCATCACCAGGGCGGGCCCGGATCCGCTCTCCTGCACGAAGAGGTCCCCGAGGCTGGTGGGAACGGTGTGTTCCGTCAGCGTCGTGCGCTCGTCGGTGGTCATGTGGTGGTTCCCCGCCTCTAGAAGAAAGTGCTGATGTTCTTGGCGAGCAGGACGTTCTGCTCCAGGAGGATCGTGCGCCGGGCGACGCGCAGCCGCCCGCCGCCGTCGCGCCGCAGCAGGTCGGTGCGACCGCCCGCGTAGACGTCCACCTCGTGTTCGAGCCGGTTGCGGTAGACGATGAAGGACGACTCGGCGGTGTAGTGCGCCGACTCCTCCGCGACCTCCCGGGGGATGCCGTGCTCGGTGAGCTCCTGGTCGTCGGCCGGGCGCACCAGGATGTTGGTGACCAGGTGCCGGGTGCGCGAGGGCGGGTCCTCCGCCCAGGCCATGCCGGACTCGAAGCGGCGGATCCGCCAGGCGAGGCTGTCCTTGGTCTCGTCGAAGAACGCCGCGCCTCCGTAGGCGGAGACGGACAGGCGCTGCTGGCGGCGCAGCCGGTTGCTCCGGGTGGGCGCCCAGTAGACGAGGTCGTCGGTGAACAGGTCCAGCCAGTCCCCGAACCGGTCGCCGTCCAGGTAGCGGGCCTCGTTCGCGTACAGGACGTGGGTCTCGAAGTGCAGGGAGACCGCGGCCGGGTCGGCCAGAGGTGCGGCGTCGGCGGGCGCGCCCCCGGTGGGCGCGGCCTCGGTGGAGGAGGTCATCGTGCCTCCCTTTCCGTATCGTCGGTGGTCGGTGGCGGCGGGGGCGCGCTCACCGGCGCAGGAGCCGTTTGAGCGGGACCGACTCGTCGGCCAGGGCCTGGTCGGCCACCGGCGTGCCGCGGTCGACGAGTCTGCGGGCGGCGCGGATGTCGGCGCTCCGGTCGAGGGAGCCGGCCGCCACGCAGCGGTCCCCGATCAACCCGAAGACGGTGAAGCTCCCCGCGTCGGGATCCCCCCGCACGACGACGCGTTCGGCGTCGCCCATGTGCCCGACCGCCTCCACGTGCGTGCCGTGGCGGTCGGACCAGAACCAGGGCGCCGACGGCTCCGGCCGGGGGCGCCCGAGGATCGCGGCGGCGGCGGCCCTGCCGTCGGTCAGGGCGTTGTCCCAGTGCTCGCCGTGCGCGGGCCGGACCGATCCGGGTCTGCTCTGGGCGGCGTCGCCCACCGCGTACACGTGGGGCGTCGAGGTGCGCCGCGCGTCGTCGACGAGCACGCCCCGGTCGGTGTCCAGTCCCGCGGACACGGCCACCTCGGTGTCGGGCGCCATGCCGATCCCCGCGACGACCACGTCCGCCTCGACCGTCACCGGCCCGTCCGCCGTGGACACGGCCGCCAGACGCGTGCCGAGGGCCGACGCCCGCACGCCGCCCAGCGTGCCGTGCAGGACGCGGATGCCGCGCTCGGCGTGCGTCTCGTGCAGGGTCCGGGCGAGCAGCCGGCCCAGGACCGGTTCCAGCGGAACGGAGACCGGGTCGACGAGGGTGACGCGTGCGCCGAGGGCGGTGGCGCTGGAGGCGATCTCGGCCCCGATGAGTCCGGCGCCCACGCACAGGACCCGCGCGCCGGGGACCAGGGCGGCCCGGAGCCGCTGGGCGTCCTCGACCGTGCGCAGCACGTGCGTGCTCACGCCGGGCGCCACCGCCACGGGCAGCCGGCGCGCGCGGCCTCCCGTCGCGAGGACCACGGCGTCCGCCTCGACGAAGCCCCCGGCGGCGGTCTGCACGCGCCGTTCCCCCCGCCGCAGACCGACGGCCCGCGTGCCCAGGCGCAGGTCGACGGCGTTGTCGGCGTACCAGGCCTCCGGGCGCAGGGGCGGGGCCGCGTCGGCCTTTCCCAGCAGGACGTCCTTGCTCAGCGGCGGCCGGTCGTAGGGCTGGTGGGGCTCGGCGCCGAGCATCGTGATGACGCCCTCGAAACCGAGCGCGCGCAGCTCGGCGGCGGTGCTGACGGCGGCCAGTCCGGCGCCGACCACGCACACCGAGCGCGTCGCCCTCGCGGTCACGTCCCGCTCCGGGGCAGGAGCCAGATCTCGCCGTCGCGGACCTCGACCGGGTGGGTCCGGGCGTTCTCGGTGGCGGGCATGCACAGCGCCTCGCCGGTGCGCAGGCAGAACCGCCCGCTGTGCATCGGGCACTCCACCTGCCCGTCCTCGATCCAGCCCTCGGCCAGGGACGCCTCGGCGTGCGTGCAGGTGTCGTCGAGGGCGTGGAACTCGCCGTCGGAGTGGAAGACCGCGATGGCGTCCCCGGTCCCCGTGCGGTCCGCGGGCACCACCAGTGCCTCGCCGTCCTCGATGTCGGCGGTGGAGCCGACCCGAATCGCCTGGGCGGTCTCAGCCATGGGATGCCTCCGGGTTCTCGTGCCAGGCCGGGGTGTTCATCAGGTCGCGCCAGCGGCCGTAGAAGCCCCGCGCGGCGTTGTCGCTGTAGAGCTCGCCCACCCGGCCGGGGTAGTCGGGGTCGTCGTCGCGGTGGATCCCCAGGCCCATCTGGTAGTTGAGCCGGGTGTCGTTGGCGATGAAGCCGCGGGAGACGGCCTGGATCTCGCTCCAGTTCTCGCCGTCGTCCTGCTCGAAGATGCCGCTGGGCCCGAAGGTGCGCAGGTTGTACAGCCGCTGGGCCTGTTTGACGTCCTCGGGCATGCTCCGGTCGACCAGCGTCCAGGTCCACACCTCCATCCGGTCGGGGCCCTTGGGGTTCCAGACGCGGATGGTGCCGTTGACCGGCAGGTAGGAGAAGTTGGGGAAGACGGTGGCGTGGCCCGTGGTCATGGGCCCCTCGACGCGGGCGTCCCCGAGCCGTCCGCGCAGCTGGTCGTAGTCGTAGTACCCGTGCACCGTCTGGTCGTCGAAGCGGCTGCGCGGGTGCACGGGGAACCCGGCGCCGTGTCCCTCCGGCGAGGTGAACTGGCGGCCGGGGGTGTTGGCGATCTCGCTCTTGGGGCCCCTGCCGGTGGGCGACATGACCATCAGCGCCGAGGCGTGGGCCATGTTGACGTGGTACCAGTCGCTGGCGAACTGCTCGGCGGCGAGCTTCCAGTTCCCTTCCAGCACCCACTTGGTCACTCCTCCGACGACCTCGGTGCCCTCGGGGTCGCGGTCGAGGAAGGCGTCCATGTACCAGGCCATGTCGCCCAGTGCCTCGGTGAGCGCGGGCGCCGCCGGGTTCCAGGTCGCGAAGACCAGGCCCTTGTGGGAGTCCACCCGAGCGACCTCCCGCAGGCCCCAGTCGGCGGTGTCGAAGTGGTCGGGGTAGGCGTCGGGGTTGGGCACGTTGACCAGGCTTCCGTCCAGGTCGTAGGCCCACCCGTGGTAGCTGCACGTGAACTTCTTGGTGCTGCCGGCGTCGGCGCGGCACAGCCGCATGCCGCGGTGGCGGCACGTGTTGAGGAAGACCCGGACGCGGCGGTCCTTGCCGCGCACCGCGATCACCGGGTCCTCGCCCATGTAGGCGGTGACGAAGTCCCCCGGCTTGGGGAGCTGGCTCTCGTGCGCGAGGAAGAGCCAGCTCGGCGCGAAGACCCGTCGGAGCTCCTGCTGGTAGAGCGCCTCGTCCTTCCATATTCGGCGGTCCAGGACACCCCGTTCCAGGTCCAGGTAGGCGCTGACGTCGGCGGACGCCGGGGACGGCGTCCGCCAGCCCGCGCGGGGCGCGGCCGGGGTCGGGGCGATGGTCACGGTCTCCTCCGAGGTGGTCTGGGCCCGGGGCCGGGTGGGAGCCCCGGGCCGTGCGCCGTGGTGGCTGCACGTGGTCCACGACACCTGGTCGGGGGACCCGTCCGCCAACCCCCGTGCCGGATCGCGGAACGCGGGCGACGCAAGGCGGCGGAAACACGGCGGAAAAGATTTCACTCTCAACTGTCCTCTATGGGAGACGAGTGTCTATTATGATGAGTGTCACGCCTCACGTCGTCCGCGCCGAAGGACAGTGCCATGACCATGGACATCAAGCCCGACGACCACCTGTCCCGCCCCCTCGACGCGCGGCCGCCGCGCGAGGTGTACCACTCCGACACCGGTGACTCCCAGCAGACGGCGGTGGACAAGGCGCTCGGTCTCCTGCGCTTCCTGGGCGGGCACCAGGAGGCACTGGGCGTCAGCGAACTGGCCCGCCGCACCGGGCTGACCAAGTCGACCACGTTCCGGCTTCTGGGCATCCTCGAACGCAACGGGATGGTGGAGCGGCACGGCCGGAGCTACCGGCTGGCCCGCAACGTCTACGACCTCGGAGCCCGCGTCCACGCGCCCCGGCACACCTGGGTGGCGGAAACCCTCACCCCGTTCGTGGCCGAGCTGTACGAACTCACCCACGCCACCGTGCACCTGGGCGTCCTGCGCGGAACGGACATCGTCTACCTGGCCAAACTCCACGGCCACCGGGCCGTTCCCGCTCCGTCCAGGGTCGGCTCCACGGTGCCCGCCCACTGCACGGGCGTGGGCAAGGTCCTGCTCGCCTACTCCCCCGACCCGTTCGAGGCGTTCGCGGGGAACGGACTGGTCCGGCTCACGGACTCCTCCATCACCGATCCGGCGGACCTGCGCCGGGAGCTGGGCCGGATCCGGGCCCACGGCCTCGCCTTCGACAACGGCGAGGCGTCCCCGTTCCTGAGCTGTGTGGCCACGGCCGTGCTCGGTCGGGGCGAGCGGCCCGTCGCCGCCCTGTCCATCGCGGGGCGGACCGGGCGCTTCGACCCCGCCCGCTACACCGACCAGTTGCGCCGCATCGCCTACGCGGCGTCGCTCGCGGTGAAGCGGGCGCAGGCCAGGACGGCCGCGGGCGCCACCGTGTGACTCAGGTCCCCCGGCCGCTCCGGCCCCCGGCGGGCGTCGCCGGGGGCCAGGCGTGCGCCGGGCCCGTCCCGGACCTACCGCTCGGGCACGGGACGGGCGGTGGTCACCGCGAATCCCGCGATCCACTCCGGGATGGCCTCGTAGAAGCGTGAGCGCACCGCGTAGGGCCCGCTCGCCCCCAGGGAGGCGTAGGCGGCGATCCACGTGCGCACCTCGTGGGCGGACCCGCCGCCCTCGGCCTCGAACCACGCGTTCGTCCAGCCGTCCACCTCGGACAGCTTCCCCGAGGCCAGTGTGTCCAGCACCAGGTTGTCCCACTCCGGGTTCAGCTCCCGCTGGTCGGAGGTGCCCGCGACGTAGTCCAAGGCGCCCTGCAGCACCCTCTTCTCCCCCCGCGCGCGCTGTTCCGGAGTGGGCGGGGTGCCCTCGATGAGGGCGTCGGCCACCCGCGGCGGCGCGCCCTCCAGCACGGGGACGGGCGGGTCGTGCGAGAGCCCGCCGGAGGCGACGAACAGGACCCTGCGGTCCAGTGCGGCCGCGGCCCGGCCGACCGCCTCGCCCAGGGCGCGCACGCGCCGCACCGGTCCGAGCGGCGCCGCGACGCCGTTGACGTAGACGGGCACGACGTCCACCGCGTCGATCCCGCCGAAGAGCACCTCCAGCGGCTGCACGAAGCCGTGGTCGACGGTCATCCGGGCGGAGATGGTCAGGTCCACGTCCTGGTCGAGCACCGCCCGGGCGATGGTCCCGGCGGCCTCGCCGTCCACGCGCACGGGGCCCTCGGCCGAGCCGAAGTCGCCGACCGAGTTCGCGGCGGTGCCCAGGCAGAAGGGCGGCATCTTCCGGTAGAAGAAGCCGTTGTAGTGGTCCGGCGCGTACAGCACGACCAGGTCGGGCGCGAAGTCGCGCACGAAGGCGCGCGCGTCGTCCAACGCCGCGTCGACGCGGGCGACCACGTCGTCGGCGGGCTGGTTGGTCCCCATGAGCGGGGAATGCGAGATACCGACAAGGGCGACCGGCATGGTGGGGCTCCTCAGTGATCGGTGGACGGGGTGTCGGTGGGCAGGACGACGATCTTCCCGGTGACGTCACCGGCGGCCATCGCCTTGAAGCCCTCGTGGATGTCCGCGAGCGGAATCACCCGGTCGACGGCGGGCCGCAGGCCGGTCGCCTCCATCATGCGGAGCATGGCGACGACCTCGTGCCGGGTACAGCCGGTCGAGCCGAGGATGCGCTGCTGGAGGTAGAAGATCCGGGCCAGGTCGGCCGGGGGGTTGGCGCCGCTCGTGGCTCCGGCGATGACGACCGTGCCTCCGGGGCGCAGCGACTTGAGCGAGTGGGACCAGGTGGCCTCGCCCACCGTCTCGACGACCACGTCGACGCGTTCGGGCAGGCGCTCGCCGGTGGGCACCGCGTGCCGCGCCCCCCACGTCAGGGCCGCCCGCCGCTTGGACTCGCTGCGGCTGGTGGCGTAGACCGTGGCCCCCGCCGCGGCGGCCAGGCTGATCGCGGCCGAGGCGACGCCGCCCCCCGCGCCCTGGACGAGGACGCGGTCACCGGCCCTGATCCGGGCCTGGGTGAACAGCATGCGGTACGCGGTCGTCCAGGCGACCGGCAGGCAGGCGGCCTCCTCGAAGGACAGCCACTCCGGTTTGGGCACCAGGTTGCGCCGCGGCACGGTGATGTACTCGGCGAAGGCGCCGTCGTGCCGCTCCGAGAGGAGGGCGCGGTCCGGGTCGAGGGTCTCGTCTCCGCCGCCCGCGTCCGCGTCGGCGATCACCGGGTAGACGAGGACCTCCCGCCCGTCCTCGTCCACCCCGGCCGCGTCGCACCCCAGGATCCTCGGCAGCTGTTCGGGCGGGTGCCCGACACCGCGCAGGGTCCACAGGTCGTGCATGTTCAGCGACGAGGCCAGGACGCGCACCAGCGCCCAGCCGGGTGCGGGCTCCGGTACGGGAACGTCCTTGAGGACCAATCCCGCCAGGGGGTCGTCGGCGTCTTGGGAGACGGCTACTGCTGCTCTCATGGTCGCAGCGTGCCCGAGGGGCGGCGCCCCCGCCCGGCCGTGTTCCACGGTGTGGAACACGGGCCCTCACACCGCTCGGCGCCCTGCCATGGTCCCCACATGGCAACGCAGAAGATACCCGCGGCGATCGTCGGCCCGGGCAACATCGGCACCGACCTCCTGGCGAAACTGCGGGGCAGCCCCGTCATCGACGTCCGGTACGTGGTCGGCGTGGCCGAGTCCGACGGCCTGGCCCGCGCCCGCGCCCACGGCATCGAGGCCTCCGCGGAGGGGGTGGACTGGCTGCTGCGGCAGGACCCGCTCCCCCAGATCGTGTTCGAGGCGACCTCGGCCGGAGCCCACGTCGTGAACGCCCCCCGCTACGCCGCGGCGGGCATCCAGGCCGTGGACCTCACCCCCGCCCACCTGGGGCCGATGGTCAGCCCCGCGGTGAACGGCGAGGCGCACATCGGCTCGGAGAACGTCTCCATGATCACCTGCGGCGGGCAGGCGACCATCCCCATCGTGCACGCCGTCTCCCGGATCACCCCCGTCCCCTACGCGGAGATCGTCGCCTCGATCGCCTCCCGGTCCGCGGGACCGGGAACGCGGGCGAACATCGACGAGTTCACGCACACGACCGGCGACGCGGTCGCCCAGGTCGGCGGAGCCGCGCGCGGCAAGGCCGTCATCATCCTCAACCCCGTCGAACCGCCGATGATCATGCGCGACACCGTGTTCTGCATGGTCGGCGCCGACGCGGACCGCGACGCGATCACCTCCTCCGTCCACGACATGGTCGCCGAGGTGCGCACGTACGTCCCCGGCTACACCCTGCGCGCCGAACCGCAGTTCGACGACCCGATCCCCGAGTGGGACGGGCACGCCCGCGTCACGGTGCTCCTGGAGGTGAGGGGCAACGGCGACTACCTGCCCCCCTACGCCGGCAACCTCGACATCATGACCGCGGCCGCCGCCCGTGTCGGCGAACTCATGGCCCGAGCGAAGATGGGAGCGGCGGCATGACCCGCCCCGAACTGACCCACGACGTGCGCGTCGTCGACACCACCCTGCGCGACGGCAGCCACGCGATGGCGCACCGCTTCACCGAGGCCCAGGTCCGCGACACCGTCCGCGCTCTGGACGCGGCCGGGCTGGAGTGGATCGAGGTGAGCCACGGCGACGGCATCGGCGGCTCGTCGTTCAACTACGGGTTCTCCGGCACGGACGAGATGACGCTGATCTCGGCCGCCGCGGAGGAGGCCCGCGACGCGCGGATCGCCGTCCTGCTCGTTCCCGGCATCGGCACCGTCGACGACCTCAAACGCGCCCACGACGCCGGCGCCCGCATGGTCCGCGTCGCCACGCACTGCACCGAGGCCGACATCTCGCCCCAGTACTTCGCCGCGGCGCGCGAACTGGGCATGGAGACCGTCGGGTTCCTCATGATGGCGCACCGCGTCGGGCCCAAGGACCTGGCGCGGCAGGCCCGGATCATGGTCGACGCCGGGTGCGAGTGCCCCTACGTCACCGACTCCGCCGGAGCCCTGCTCATGCACGAGGCCCTGGAGCGCTTCGAGGCCCTCGTCGACGAGGTCGGCGACGAGGCCTGGGTCGGATACCACGGTCACCAGAACCTCTCCATGGGCGTGGCCAACTCCGTGCTCGCCCGGGACGCGGGCGTGCGCTACTTCGACGGCTCGCTGTGCGCGCTGGGCGCCGGGTCGGGCAACTCCCCCACCGAGGTCCTGGCGGCGGTGTTCGACCGGCTGGGCGTCGGCACCGGCCTCGACGTGCCGGCGCTGCTGGCGGCGGCCGAGGAGGTGGTCCGCCCCTACCTTCCCCGCTGGCCGAAGATGGACCGCAACGCCATCGTCCAGGGCTGGGCCGGCGTGTACTCCTCGTTCCTGCTGCACGCCGAACGCGCGGCGGAGCGCTACGGGGTCCCGGCGCACGAGATCCTGCGCCGCTGCGGAGAGCTCGGGTACGTGGGCGGCCAGGAGGACATGATCATCGACGTCGCGGTGCGGCTCGCCGCCGGGGAGAGGGAGTCCGCGTGAACGCCGACGAGCTGGCACGGACGCGCGCGCGAGCGCTCTACGACGCCCGGGAGAAGCGCGAGCCGATCCCCCCCTTCACCGACGAGGACCCCTCGCTGGGGATGGCGGACGGGTACGCGATCCAGCGGGAGCTGGTCACGATGCTGCTCGCCGACGGCGACCACGTCCTGGGCCACAAGGTCGGGCTGACCGCGGCCCCCATGCAGCGGCTGCTCGGAGTGGACTCGCCCGACTACGGCCCGGTCCTGGCCTCGGCGACCTACACCGACGGGGACACGGTCGAACTCGACCGCTTCATCGCGCCGAAGGTCGAGGCCGAGATCGTGTTCGTCCTGGGCGAGCGGCTGGAGGGCCCCGGGGTGACCACCGAGCGGGCGCGTGAGGCGGTCGCGGCGGCGCGGGCCGGGCTGGAGATCGTGGACTCGCGGATCGAGGACTGGCGGATCAAGCTCGCGGACACCGTCGCCGACCTGGCGTCCATGGGCGCGGTCGTGCTCTCCGAGCGGGTCGTTCCTCTGTCGGAGCTGGATCCCCGCCTGATCGGCATGGTGCTCACGCGCGACGGCGCGCTGGTCGACACCGGCGCGGGCGCCGCGGCGCTCGGGGACCCCGTCGCGGTCGTCGCCTGGCTGGCCAACACCCTCGGGGAGAACGGGGTGGCGCTCAACGCGGGCGACCTCGTCATGACCGGGTCCCTGCACGCCGCCGTCCCCATGCGGGCCGGGGACACGTTCACCGCGGAGTTCGACCGGCTCGGCTCCGTGACCGTCCGGGTGGGGTGAGGCTCCGGACCTGAGCCGTCGCCCCGGGTCCGGGGAGGGCGCGCCGTCCCCGGCGGCGCCTCCCGGACTCCCCGGCGTGCACGAACCGCCGCGCGCCGGGAGCGCGCACCGACCCCGTCTTCCGATCCCCCAGGAGCACAGTGTGCGCGGACCCCTCGCACCCCTCGCCTGTCTCGCCCTCCTCGCGACCGCCGCATGCGGCGCGGGCCAGGAGGACGACGGCGGGGACGGCGCCGTCGGCGCCGTCCTCGTCGGATACATCGCCCCTCTGACCGGCGACTACTCCGCCCTCGGCACCGACGGGCACAGGGCGGTGGAGCTCGCCGTCGCCGAGGTCAACGCCGCCGGAGGCGTCCTCGGCCGCGAGATCGAACTCATCACCCGCGACGACCGGAGCTCGCCCGACCAGTCGGTCCAGGCCTTCAACGACATCATCGACCGCGATCCCGTCGCGGTCATCGGCTCGACCGTCTCCGACTCCGCCATGGCGACCCTTCCCTCGGTGGAGATGAGCGGGATCCCCTACCTGTCCCCCACGCCGGCCGACGAACAGCTCACCCCCGTCAGGGACAACGTCTTCGTCGTCACCTCCACGACCTCGGCCTACGCCCGACGCGCTCTGGAGTACTTCCAGGACACGGGCGTCACCAGGGTGTCGGTCGCGTACTCGGCGACGTCCTACGCGATCGCCGGGTTCCTCGCCATGGAGGACATGGCAGAGGAGCACGGGGTGGAGCTGGTCGCGGCACACGAGTACGAGCACGCCACCGCCGACTTCCACGATGTGATCGCCGCCGTGGAGGACGACGCCCCGGACGCGTTCTTCTTCTGGGGCACCGGCGCGCCCGGCGTCGCCTTCGCCCAGCAGTACGCGGCCGTCGGCGCCGACGTCCCGCTCGTCATGAGCGGCGCGCAGGCGAGCGGGCTGTGGTTGGAGCCCGTGGGCGAGGCCGCCGAGGGCGTGACGGTGCTCAGCTCGATCAGCGTCGTCGGCGAGCATCTGCCCGACGGGGAGCAGCGGGTGGTCAGCACCGCGGCGGCGGAGGCGTTCGCCGAGGAGCACGGCTACTCCCCACCCCAGTTCGCGGGGGACGGGTACACCGCCGTCACGCTGCTGGTCGCGGCGATCGAGAAGGCCGGGAGCACCGAGCACACCAGTGTCCGCACCGCTCTGGAGGGCCTCGACCTCACCACTCCCATCGGTCCGGTCGCCTACGCGCCGAACGACCACGCCGGGCTGACGACCGACGCGATCTCGGTGAACACGGTCGAGGACGGCGCGTTCGTGCCCGTCCCCTCCGCCGTGGCGCGGTTCGAGGAGGCCTACGGAGGGCGGTCGTGACCGCTCGCCGTGCCGCTCCATGGAACGGCGGAGTGACACGCACGTGTCACAGGCCATCTCCTGGTGCGGCCCGGTAGCACGTTCCTCCATCCAGAGACGGTAGGAGATCTGCATGGCCCACAGCACGGATCAGCAGTCCGATGTGTACGACGTGGCGATCATGGGCGGCGGCGCGGCCGGCCTGACGCTGGCGCTCGAACTGAGCCAGGCCCGCCCGGACACCAGCATCGTGGTGATCGAGCGACGGCGGCACCCCGTTCCCGAGGCGGCGCACAAGGTGGGCGAGTCGACGGTGGAGATCGCCGCGCACTACCTGCGCGAGGTGCTGGGATTGGGGGACCACCTGGAGCGGCACCAGCTCGACAAGTTCGGTGTGCGCGTGTTCTTCAGCGACGACAGCAACGAGGACATCGCGCGCCGGGTGGAGATCGGCCACCCCGTTCCCCCGCCCCACAGCGTCGGCAGCTACCAGCTCGACCGGGGGCGGCTGGAGAACGCGCTGGGCCAGGAGCTGCACAGGCTCGGCATACCCTTCCTCTCCGGCCGCAGGGTGCAGGAGATCGATCTGCGGCCGGACCAGGACCGCCACCGTCTGACCCTGGTCGCGGACGGGGGCGGGGAACACCAGGTCGCGGCCCGCTGGGTGGTGGACGCCACCGGCCGGTCCTCGACGCTCAAGCGCCAGCTCGGGTTGGCCAAGAAGGTGGGGCACCGCGCCAACGCGGTCTGGTTCCGCATCGGGCACCCCATCGACATCGACGCGTGGTCGACCGACCCCGGCTGGAACGGCCGGATCCGGGCGGGCCGGCGCGAGCTGTCCACCAACCACCTGATGGGGCCCGGCTACTGGGTCTGGCTGATCCGGCTGGCCTCGGGCGCGATCAGCATCGGCATCGTCACCGACGCGGACACGCACCCGTTCTCCGGCATGAACCGCTTCGAACGGGCCCTGGACTGGCTGCGCGAGCATGAGCCGCAGTGCGCCCGCGAAGTCGAGCGGCATCGCGACAAGCTCCAGGACTTCCGGGTGATGAAGGACTACTCCTACAGCTGCGAGCGGGTCATGTCCGACGAGCGGTGGTGCCTGACCGGTGAGGCCGGAGTCTTCCTCGACCCGTTGTACTCGCCCGGCCTGGATCTGATCGCCATCGGCAACGGCCTGGTCACCGACCTGGTCACCCGCGCCCTGGACGGGGAGGACATCCGGGAACGGGCGGCGGTCCACGACCGGACGTACCTCACCGCGGTCGAGGACTGGCTGGAGAACTTCGAGAAGCAGTACGTGCTGATGGGCAACGCCAGGATCATGATGGCGAAGATCATCTGGGACGTGAGCCGCTACTGGGGCGGCCCCGGCCTGCTGTACTTCCACGGCATGTTCCGCCGCCTGGCCGATTTCCCCCAGATCGTGACCGGGCTGGCCCGCCGCACCGAGATCAACCGCCAGGTCCAGCGCTTCTTCCGGGAATGGCACGCCCTCGACCAGTCGAGCGAGACGGACACGTTCGTCCGCTACTCCGACTTCGACTTCATGCGGCGACTGCACATCGGCATGAGCGCGGGCCTGCCGGACCAGGAACTGCAAGCCCGCTTCGCCGCCAACGTGCGCTTCCTCGAACAGTTGTCGGGCCAGTTGGTCAGCACGGTCATCGCGGAGTGCGAAGCCCGTCGGGACGACGAGGCCGTGCGGCGCCAGGTCGAGCTGTGGGAGGGCGACGCGGCGCTGATGGGCCTGGTCCGGATCTACCGCGAGGAGTCCCGGGAGAACCCGGTCAGCGATCGCTGGATCACCCTCAAGCGTCCTGAACGGGTCCAGCAGCCCGTGGGCTGAGGTCGGCCGACGTCGCGCGACACGAGAGGGTTACCCGCATTGCTCACCGATCTCCTCGGCACCATCACGGACGACAACCTCCTCCTCGTCGTCAGGGTCCTTCCCGCCGTCATCGTCATCCTGGCGACGTCCGCCCTGTGCGGTCGGCTCGCTCTGCTCGTGGGCCAGCCCCGGGTGCTCGGGGAGATGGTGGCCGGCATCCTGCTCGGACCGACCCTCCTCGGACTCGTCCTGCCGGGAGTCGAGGCCGCGCTGTTCCCCGACCAGGTCAAGTCCGTCCTCTACGTGCTCAGCACCCTCGGGCTGACCCTGTTCATGTTCCTCGTGGGAGCGGGGCTCGACCACGGCGGCGGGAAGTCGGGGCCCACGGGGCGCGCCGCCGGGGTACTGGCGGTCTCCGGCGTGGTGCCCTCGCTCCTCCTCGGCGCGGGCGCCGCCTGGCTCTTCTACGGCCAACTGTCCCGCCCCGACGTCCATCCGCTCATGTTCGCCCTGTTCGCGGGCGGAGCGCTGTCCATCACGGCCTTCCCCATGCTCGCGCGCATCCTGTACGAACGCGGACTCCAGAACTCGCGGCTGGGCGTCCTGACCCTGATCGGCGCCTCCATCGACGACGCCGCCGCGTGGTGCTTCCTGGCGGTCCTGTCCGCCCTGCACCTGGGCGCGGGCCCCGGGCACGCGCTGGTCACCATCGGGCTCACGGCGATGTTCGCGGTGTTCATGCTCATGATCGTCGCCAGGCTGCTCAGACCGTTGGGGCGGAGCGTGCGCCGTACGGGGCGATTGGGTTTCGACCAGCTCTACGTCGTTCTCATCGTCGTCCTGGCGGCCGGCCTGTTCACCGACCTCATCGGCATCTACTCGGTGTTCGGGGGCTTCATCGCCGGTCTGGCCATGCCCCGGGACGCGGTGTTCCGGGAGGCCCTGCACAGTCGGATGATGGACATGGTCAGTGTGCTCCTGCTGCCCCTGTTCTTCACCTACTCGGGCCTCAACACACGCCTGAACGGGCTGATGAGCTGGGAGCTCATCCTCCCCTTCCTCGCCCTCCTCGTGGCGGGCTTCGTCGGCAAGTACTTCGGCTGCGCCCTGGCGATGAGGGGGATCGGCCACTCGTGGCGCGAGTCCTACGCGGTCGGGAGCCTGATGAACGCCCGCGGGCTGATGATCCTCATCTTCATCAACATCGGCCTGTCGCAGCAGATGATCACCACCGAGGCGTTCTCCATCTTCGTCCTGATCGCCGTCATCACCACGGCGTCGGCCATGCCCCTGTACCGCCTGGCCCTGCCCTCGCGGTTCGAACGGGCCGTCGACGGCGCGCCCCCGCCCGCGGCGGCCGCGACGGAGACCGCGGGGACCCGGGGGGAGGCCGCCGCACTCCGGTCGACGGCCGAGGCGGGCTCCCCCGCCCCCTCCCCCTGATCGACGGGCGGGGGGAACCACGGGCCCCTCCCCGGTGGTCGGAGCACCACTGTTCCCGCCCAGTCCTCCCGTGTGCCCTGGGTCACTCCGGATCCGGGGCTGTCTGGAAGCGAGCCGTTCCATGTCCGAATCCCCCAGCGGCACCGAGCCCGTCGGCGGTACCGCGGCGAGCGCCGCGGCCACCGCACGACGGTCCAGCGCGCCGCGGGTCGCCACCGCGAGCCTCATCGGCACGGTCATCGAGTACTACGACTTCGCCGTGTACGGCACGGCCGCCGCCCTCGTCCTCGGCCCGGCCTTCTTCCCCTCCGGCAACGCCACGCTGTCCACTCTCGCCGCGTTCCTGACCTTCGCCGCGGCGTTCCTGGCCCGCCCGGTCGGCGTGGTGCTGTTCGGCACCATCGGTGACCGGCTCGGCCGCAAGCACGCCCTCTTCCTCTCCCTGCTCCTGATGGGCCTGTCCACGGTCGCCGTCGGACTGCTGCCCACGTACGAGACCGCCGGCCTCGTGGGTCCCGTGCTCCTGGTCGTCCTGCGCCTGCTGCAAGGCGTGAGCCTCGGCGGCGAGTGGGGCGGAGCCGTGTTGCTGGCCGCGGAGCACGCGCCTCCCGGGCGGCGCGCGCTGTTCGCGTCGATCCCGCAGGCCGGCCCGCCGCTCGGCTTCCTGTTGTCCAGCGCCGTGATCCTGCCGATGCTGGCGGTCGTGGGCAGGGACGGCTTCGCCGAAGGGGCCTGGCGCATCCCGTTCCTGCTGAGCGCCGTCCTGATCGGCGTCGGCCTGTGGGTCCGGTCCCAGGTCGCCGAGTCCCCCGTCTTCGACGAGCGGGCCGCCAGCGGCGCCGCGGCGCCCCGCTTCCCCCTCGGCGTGCTGGTCAGGGAGTACCCCGGCAGACTGCTCCTCGGCATGGGTGCGGCGATCGGCGGCGCCTCGCTCTACTACCTGGTGAGCGTCTACAGCCTCTCCTACGGACCGGCGGCCTTCGGTATCCCGCAGACCACGATGCTGACCGCCACGAGCATCGCCGCCGTGGCCGACGTGGCCGCCACCCTGCCGGTGGCGATCATGGCGGACCGGTTCGGCAGACGCCCCGTGATGCTGGCCGGCGCGGTCGGGTGCGCCCTGTGGGCGCTGCCCATGTTCGGCTCCCTGCAGACCGGCGACGGCGTGCTGATCACCGTGGCCTTCAGCATCGGGCTCGTCCTGTTCATCATGGTGTTCGCGCCCATGGCCGCGTTCCTGCCGGAGCTGTTCCCGGCCCGGGTGCGCTACACCGGAGCCTCGGCGACCTTCATCCTCGCCCTGACCCTCGGCGGCGGCTTCGCCCCGGTGGTCGCCACCTGGCTGACCTCGCTCTGGCGGTCGCCGTTCGTCCTCGGCCTCTACGTCGGCGTGCTGTGCCTGGTCAGCCTGGGTTGCCTCCTGGCCCTGCCGGAGACCCGCGACAAGGACTTCAGCGACTGACGCCCCCGCCCCCCGGGGACCCCGATCCGCCCCCGTGCCGTTCCACGGCACGGGGGGATGACGGGCGGATGTCCCCGTCATCTCCTTGTCACAGCCCGGCAACGAGTTCTCTACCCCCAGACGGCAGGAGACCTGATGCGCACCAGGACACCGACCGCCCACCCCGTCACCGACAGCGCTCTGCCCGCCCCGCTCCTGCTGCACCGGAGCGAGAACCCCTGGGGTGCGAGCCCCAGAGCGGTGGAAGCGGCACGTGCTGAGCTGCTTCGCGTTCACCGCTATCCCGATCCGCGGTACACCGCGCTCGTCGACGCCCTCTCCACCCACCACCGCGTCACCGCCGACAGGGTCGCCGTCGGCAACGGGGTGGACGAGATCATCATGATGCTCGCGCTCGCGCTGCGCGGCACCGGCCGCGCGGTGGTCACCGAGGCCACCTACCAGGGCTACCCGAAGAGCCTGGAGGCGGTGGGCCTGCGTGTCACACACGTCCCCCTCGACCGCCACCGCGTGGACCCCGCGGCGCTCGTGGAGGAGATGCGCAAGGGCGCGGCCCTGGTCTTCGTCTGCAACCCGCACAACCCCACCGGGTCCCTCCTGGACGCCGACGCCGTGCGGAGCCTGTGCGAGGCGGCTCGCGCCACCGGATCGCACCTCGTCTTCGACGAGGCGTACGCGGAGTACGCCGACGACTCCTTCACCTCGGCGCTCCCGTGGGCGCGGGAGGGCGGCGCGGTCAGTGTGCTGCGGACGTTCTCCAAGGCGTACGGCCTCGCCTCCCTGCGCGTGGGCGCGCTGATCGGCGGCCCCGACGTCGTCTCCCGCGTCGGGACCGTGCAGGACGCCATGCCGTACCACGTGAACCGACTCGCGCAGGCGGCGGCCCGCGCGGCTCTGGAGGACCAGGAGTTCCTGGAGCTGACCAGGGTCTCCACCGCCACGGCGCGCACGACCCTGTGCAGCGGCCTGGACCGGCTCGGCGTCACCTACCTGCCCTCGCAGACCAACTTCGTCACGGCGCACCTGCCCGGGAGCGCTCCCGCCGTCACCCGGCGGCTGCTCGCCGACGGCATCCACGTGCGTGACGCCGCGGACATGGGCATGCCCGGATGGATGCGGATCTCCGTCGGCACCCCCTCCGAGGTCCTCACCCTCGTGCGCCGCCTCGAAGCCGCCCTGGCCCCCGCCGCCGGCCAGCGCACACCCCGCTGACCGCGGCGCGCGACGCGGACGGCACGCCTTCGGGGCGCCCCGTTGTTCCCGGGGCGCCCCGTCGTCCTCGAAGCGCGAAGCAGGTGAGCCGGATCAGCACGGGGCCACACGCGCGCCGGTCGGCTCGCGTGTGGCCGGGTTCTCCTGCGAATCGGCGCGGACGCCGCGCCTACTTCTTCCGGGCCAGGTTCAGGCCGTCGCCGATCGGAATCAGGACCTGCTCCACCCGGTCGTCGTCACGGACACGGGTGTTGAACGCGCGGATGCCTCGCACGTTGGCGGCGTTCTCCGCGGGGTCGACGACCTGTCCGTGGTGGAGGGTGTTGTCGGCGAGCAGCAACCCGCCGGGACGCATCCGCGGAACCAGCTCGTCCCAGTAGTCGACGTAGTCTTCCTTCTCGGCGTCGATGAAAGCGAGGTCGAACCGCGGCTCAGCCGGCAGCGCACGCAGCGTGTCCAGCGCCGGTCCGAGTTCGAGTGTGATCGTGTCGTCCAGTCCGGCACGCTTCCAGTACCGCTGGGCGACCGCGGTCCACTCCTCGCTGATGTCGCACGCCAGCAGCGCTCCGCCGGGCCGCAGGCCGCGGGCCAGGCAGATGGCCGAGTAGCCGGTGAAGCTGCCGATCTCCACCGCCTGCTCCGCCCCCGCGATCTGGGCGAGGAGAGTCATGAACCGCCCCTGCTCGGGGCCGATCTGCATGAATTCGTCTTCGGGAAAGAGCCGCTGGGTTTCGGACGCGAGGTCGCGCAGGACCTCGTCCGGCGCGGTGCTGTGCGCCGCCACGTACTCCTGCAGCTCCGGGATGAGGGCTTCCGTTGTCCGTGTCACATATTCCAGGCTAGGGATTCCCGGGTCTGTGAGAAATCCGTGTGCCGCCCCGTGGCACGGAACGACGAGTACGCCCGGACGTGCCGCCCACCGGCACGCGCCCTTTCCGAACCGCTTTCCTCCGCGCTGCGATGGGACCTCGCCCCAGGACTGGATTTCCGTTCTGGTCGACACGGACGAAGACACTCGATTCCCGACCCACTGGCCGACGTGTATGAAATACGAGTGAATGATGAAATCTGAGTACATGCTGCCGAATGAGTCTCCGGAGACGCAGGCGCGGTTCACCGGGTTCGAGGCCACCTATGACGCATGGTCGAAGGCCCGGTTGGCGGATGTGGGTGTGACCGAGGGGTGGAACTGCCTGGAGGTGGGGGGCGGCAGCGGCTCGGTCGCCCGCTGGCTCGCCCGGCGTGTGGGGATGGGCGGCCAGGTGGTGGTCACCGACCTCGACGTCCGCTTCCTGAGCGGCATCGAGAGCCGCAACCTGCGCGTTCGCGAGCACGACATCGTCCGCGACGAGCTCGAGGCCGACACCTTCGACCTGGTCCACGCGCGACTGGTGCTGATGCACCTGCGCGAGCGGGAGCAGGTGATCGCCCGGCTGGTACGGGCCCTGCGCCCGGGCGGCTGGCTGGTCCTCGAGGACTGCGACATGGCGTACACGGCGGTCCTGGACAGCGCCACCGCGGACGCCCAGGCGCTGACCGACAAGGTGGTGCGGGCCGGAACCGCGGCGCTGCGCGAAGGCGGGTTCGACCCCGGTTGGGGCAGACGGCAGTACACGGCGCTGCGCCGCCGTGGACTGGTCGACGTCGCGGCCGCGGGCTACGTCGTCGCCTGCGGCGCCGACTCGCCCGGCACGGAGCTGTTCCGGGCCTCCTACCGGCTGCTCGGGGACCGGATGATCGACACGGGCCTGATCACGGGTGAGGAGCTCGACGCCTGGTTCGCGGCGACGGCCGACCCCTCCTACACGTGGTTCTCTCCGCTGCTGGTCTCCACCCGGGGCAGGCGCCCCTCCACTCCCGTGCCGCCCGACGGCACGGAGGGGTGACATGTACGCGTTCCAGACCATCTCCTAACGACAGTCCGGTCGGCGGAGCGAGCGGCCGGGCGCACCGGCGTGCGCGCCGGGACCGCGGAGCGGCTCGCCGACCCGCTGTCGCCCGGGAACGACGCCGCTTCCGGGTCCGTCGGCCCAGGCGTTGTCCCCGCCCCGGCCGAGCCAGCGATGGGAGCCCTCTCATGACCGCATCGAGAGAAGAGGCAGGCATGTCCGCGACACACCGCGCCGATCTGATCCGCCCGTTGCCCGAACTGCTGCGCGAGCACGCGGCGCTGCGCGGAAGCAAGGTCGCGTACTCCGACGCGCGGCGGGCCGTGACCTACTCGGAACTGGAACGGCGTACGGCCCGGCTCGGCGGCCATCTGGTCGCGCTGGGCCTGCCCCGGGGCGCGCGGGTGGTGATCCTGCTGGGCAACCGTGTGGAGATGGTGGAGAGCTACCTCGGCGTCCACCGCGGCGGCTGCGTCGGTGTGCCGATCAACCCGCACTCCTCCGACGCGGAGCTGCGGCACGTGCTCGCCGACAGCGACGCCCAGGCGGTGATCACCGACTCCGCGCACGCCGACCAGGTGCGCGCGGTGCTGCCCGCCGGACCGCAACGCCTCGTCGTCGTCGGCGGCGCCCCGGACGCGGTGTCGTACGAGGAGCTGGCCGCCAGCGAGCCGACCGTCCCGGCGCGCGACGACCTCGGTCTGGACGAGCCGGCCTACCTGCTCTACACCTCGGGAACGACGGGCCGTCCCAAGGGCGTGCTGGTCCGGCTGCGCGCCGTGTTGTGGAACGCCGCCTCCTGCTACGCCCCGATCATCGAACTGTCCCCGGCGGACACGGTGCTGTGGCCGCTGCCGCTGTTCCACGCCTTCGGCTACAACCTGTGCGTGATGGGCGTGACCGCGGTCGGCGCCACGGCGCACCTGGTCACGGGCTACTCCCCGGCCGAGGTGCTCCGCGAACTGCGCTCCCGGCCCTACACCTTCCTGGTCGGCGTGCCGACGGTGTACCACAACCTGCTCCGTGCCGCCGAGACGGAAGAACTCACGCTGCCCGCGCTGCGCGTGTGCTTCGTCGCGGGCGCGGTCACCTCGGCCGCGTTCGCCGAGTCGTTCGAGGCCGCCTTCGGCATCCAGCTCACCGACAACTACGGCTGCTCCGAGATGAGCGGGCCGGTCGCCACCATGCGGCCGGGCGGTGAGCGGGTGCCCGGTTCGTGCGGTCTGCCGCTGCCCGGACTGGGCCTGCGCGTGGTCGACCCGGACACCGGTGTCGAGGTGCCGACCGGCGCGGAGGGCGAGATCTGGGTCAGCGGCCCGAGCGTGATGCTGGGGTACCACAACCAGCCGGAGGCCACCGCGGAGGTGCTCCGCGACGGCTGGTACCGCACCGGCGACCTCGCCCGCCGCAACGCCGACGGCTACCTCTTCATCACCGGACGGCGCGACGACGTGATCATCCGGGGCGGGGAGAACGTGCATCCCAGCGAGATCGAGGCCGTGCTCGCCCGGGTGCCCGGTGTACGCGACGCCGCCGTGACGGGACGGGCGGACGAGGAGCTCGGCCAGGTCCCGGTGGCGGTGGTGGTGCCGGAACCCGAGGGCGTCGACTGCGCGGAGCTGTTCGCGCGGTGCCGCAGGGACCTCGCCTACTTCAAGGTGCCGGTGGAGGTCCGCGCCGTGGCCGCTCTGCCGAGGACGGCGACGGGCAAGGTCGCGCGCGAGCCGCTGGCCGGGCTGCCCGGCCGGCTGCTCGCGGTCGCCGGCTCCCACGGCGGCCCGCACCTGGTGGGAGCCGACGGTGAGCCGGTCCCGTTCCCGGGCGCCGAACCGCCCGCCGGGGCCAGTCCGCTCGCCGGCCTCGACGTGGCCCTGGCGGGGGATGACGGGGAACTCGCCGACCTGCTCGTCCGCCACCTCGTGGCCGGTCACGGGGTCCGGCGTGCGGAGCCGTCCGGCACCGGGCACGACGTCACCGTCACGGTCGCCGGCTCCACCGTGACGATCGCCGTCGCCGGGTCCGCGCCCACCACCCTGGTGCTGGTGGAGGGGTTGGCCGACCACCGGATCCGCGACGCCGTGGACGTCGCGCTGAGCCGACCGGGCGACACGCTGGTCGCGGGCGTGCGGCCGGTGTCGGTCACCGAGGCGGACCGGCTGCCGACCAGGGTGGATCTGGCCGGGATCTCCGGGACCGACCTCGGCAGGAGGCTGGTCGACCTCGTCCTGGGCCAGGTCGCCGAGGTGCTGGGCGGCACGGGCGGCGTCGAGTCGGACCGGGCCCTGCGCGAGTACGGGCTCACCTCGGCGGACGCGGTCCGGCTGCGCAACCGGATCGCCGCCGCCACGGGGCTGCGCCTGCCCACGACGCTCGCGTTCGACCACCCCTCGGTGCGCGCGATCGCCGGGTACCTGCAAGGCGAGCTCGCCGGTGCGCCCGAGGAGACCGGTGCGCCCGAGCCGCGGGCCGCGGCAGCCGTGCCGCCCGGCACCGACGACGATCCCGTGGTGATCGTGGGCATCGGCTGCCGCTACCCCGGCGGGGTCACCTCTCCCGAGGAGCTGTGGCGGCTGGTGGCCGACGGGGTCGACGCCGCCTCCGAGTTCCCCGACGACCGGGGCTGGGACCTCGACCGGTTGTCCGACCCCGACCGCGACCGCAGCGGCACCTCCCACACCCGGTGGGGCGGGTTCGTCCGCGACGTGGCCGGCTTCGACCCCGAGTTCTTCGGGATCTCGCCGCGTGAGGCGCTGGCGATGGACCCGCAGCACCGGTTGCTGCTGGAGACCTCGTGGGAGGCGCTGGAGCGGGCGGGCGTCGACCCGACGTCCCTGCGCGGTGCGCGGGTCGGGGTGTACGCGGGGCTGATGAACCAGGACTACGTCACCGACCCGGACCGTGTGCCCCGTGAGCTGGAGGGCTACATCGGCACGGCCACGGCCGGGAGCGTCGCCGCCGGGCGGATCGCCTACGCGCTGGGGCTGCGCGGACCGGCGATCGTCGTGGACACCGGCTGCTCCTCGTCACTGGTGACCATCGACCTCGCCGTGCAGTCGATCCGCCGGGGCGAGTGCGATCTCGCGCTGGCCGGCGGCGTGACCGTCATGGCGACGCCGCAGAGGTTCGTGGAGTTCAGCAGGCAGCGCGCGCTGGCCGAGGACGGTCGGTGCAAGGCGTTCTCCGCGGCGGCGGACGGCACCGGTTGGGGAGAGGGCGTCGGGATGGTGGTGCTGGAACGCCTGTCCAGCGCCCGCCGCGCCGGACACCCGGTGCTGGCCGTGGTCAGGGGTTCCGCGGTGAACCAGGACGGCGCCTCCAACGGCCTGACGGCGCCGAGCGGGACGGCACAGCAGCAGGTGATCCGGCTCGCCCTGCGCGACGCCGGTCTGACCCCCCGCGACGTGGACGCGGTCGAGGCACACGGCACCGGCACCCGGCTCGGCGACCCGATCGAGGCCGGTGCGCTCCTGGCCGCCTACGGTCGGGACCGCGACACCCCGCTCTGGCTGGGCTCGCTGAAGTCCAACATCGGGCACACCCAGGCCGCGGCCGGTGTCGGCGGCGTGATCAAGATGGTCCAGGCGATGCTGCACCGCACCCTGCCGAAGACCCTGCACGTGGACGAGCCTTCGCCGCACGTCGACTGGGCGGCGGGAGACGTCCGGCTGCTCACCGAGACCATGCCGTGGCCGCGACGGCACCGGCCGCCGCGCGCGGCCGTCTCCTCCTTCGGGATCAGCGGCACCAACGCGCACCTGATCCTGGAGGCGCCACCGGAGGAACCGGCGCCAGCGCCCGCCGCCGAACCGTCCGCCGTCGCGTGGACGCTGTCCGGGAAGTCTCCCGAGCGGCTGCGGGACTGGGCGGCCCGGCTGCTCCCGGTGGCCGGGGACGCCGCCCCGGTGGACCTCGCGCACGCGCTCACGGCGTCCCGTGGCCGCTTCGCCCACCGCGCCGTCGTCGTCGGCGGCGACCGCGAGGAGTTGCTCGCCGGGATACGGGCCCTCGCCGAGGGCGGGTCCGCGCGCAACGTCGTCTCGGGAGCGTCGGGCGTCGACGGGAAGGTGGCGTTCGTCTTCCCCGGACACGGCTCGCAGTGGGTGGGCATGGCGGCCGGGCTGATGGGGGAACGGGTCTTCGCCGCATCCATCGACGCCTGCGAGCGGGCGCTCAAACCCCACGTGGACTGGTCGCTCACCGAGGTGCTGGCCGGCGGCGCCGACCGGCTCGAACGGATCGACGTCCTGCAGCCCGTGCTGTTCTCGGTGATGGTGTCGCTGGCCGCCCTGTGGCGTTCCCGCGGCGTCGAACCGGACGCGGTGCTCGGCCACTCTCTGGGTGAGCTGGCCGCCGCGTACGTCGCGGGCGCGTTGTCCCTGGAGGAGGCCGCCCGTGTCGTCGCGGTGCGCGGCCAGGTCATCGCCGAACTCGGCGCCGGCTCCAGCATGGTGTCGGTGACCGCGTCGCGCGCACAGCTGGACTGGCTGCTGGAGCGCTGGCCGGACCGGCTCTGGATCGCCGCGCTCAACGGTCCGTCCACCACCGCGGTCGCCGGTGACGACCAGGCGATCGACGGGCTGCTCGCCGAGTGCGCGCTGGACGGCGTGCACGCCCGCCGCATCCGCATCGGCTACGCCTCGCACTGCCCGCAGGTGGAGGCACTGCGCGACGAGCTGCTGACCAGGCTGGGGGAGGTGCGCACCGCCGCGCCCTCGGTGCCGATGTACTCCACCGTGGACCTGGACTGGGTCGGGGCCTCCACGCTGACCGGCGCGTACTGGTACCGCAACCTCAGGCAGCCGGTGCGGTTCCAGCCGGCCGTCGAGCACCTCGTCGACCAGGGTTTCGGGGTCTTCGTGGAGTCCAGCTCGCACCCGGTGCTGACCTCCGCGGTCGAGCGGACGCTGGAGGAGAGCGGCACGACCGGGGTCGTGACCGGAACCCTGCGCCGCGACGACGGCGGCCTCGCCCGTTTCCTGATGTCCGCCGCGCGGCTGTACACGCGGGGGATGGACGGGGTGAACCTCGCCACCGGCACTGGACGGCCGGTGCCCCTGCCGACCACACCGTTCCAGCGGCGGCGGTTCTGGCTCACGGCCACCGCCCCGCCCGGGGCGGGCACGGGCCACCCGCTGCTCGGGACGATGGTCGAATCCGCGCGCAGCGGTGAGATCGTGGCCTCCAGCCGTGTCTCGCCGGTCGAGCAGCCGTGGCTGGCCGACCACGCGGTGAACGGTACCTGCATCCTGCCCGGCACCGCTCTGCTGGACCTCGCGCTGCGCGCCGCGCACGGCTCCGGTGGCACCGGACTCGATGAGCTGGTCGTCGAGGCGCCCCTGGTGCTGTCCCGGCACGGCACGGCGGAGCTCCAGGTCGTGGCGGACCCGGACCGGCGCACGGTCGAGGTGTTCAGCCGACCGGCACAGCCCGGCGGCCAGTGGCGACGCCACGCCCAGGGCGCGTTCCACGACACACGCGACGAGCCGTCCGCCGGGGAACTGCCCCCGGCCGACGCCGAGGAGGTCGACTTCGACTACGCGTCGCTGGCCGAGCGCGGCTACGAGTACGGCCCGGCGTTCAGGGCCGTACGCGGGCTGTGGCGCCGGGGCGGGGAACTGTTCGCGGAGCTGCGTCTGCCCGAGGAGGCGCCCGGCGGGTTCGCGGGCCCCGGGCTGCACCCCGTGCTCGGTGACGCCGCCCTGCACGCCGTCGCCCTGACCGAGCCGCTGCCGGACGGCCGCGTCGCGTTGCCGTTCGTGTGGCGTGACGTGTGGGTCGGCGACTGCCGTGCCACCCGCGCGTACGCCCATCTGAGGCCCGCCGGCCGGGACGAGTTCACCGTGACCGTCGCCACCGCCGAACGCGAACCGCTCTTCCGGGCGACACTGGGGACACGTACGGTGGCCCTGCGCGAGCTGGCGAGCGCGCTGCCGACGGATTCGGTGTACCGGACGCGGTGGACCGAACTCACCGGCCCGGTGGGTGCGCCCGCACCGAGGTGGGCGCTGTTGGGCGCCGACCGTCTCGGCGCGACCGCCGACCTGGTCGATCCCGCCGACGCCGACGCGGTCGTGTGCACCCCGGCGCCCGACGACGTCCGGGAGGCGACGCTGGAGACGCTGTCCCACGTCCAGCACTGGCTGGCGGCGGACCACCCGGCCGACGTCCCACTCGTCGTGCTGACCCGCAGCGACGACCTGGCCCACGCCGCGGCGCGCGGCCTGGTCCGGTCGGCGCAGTCCGAGCACCCCGGACGGTTCCTCCTGGTCGAGACGGACGGGGACCCCGGGTCCTCGGCACGGCTGGCCGACGCGGTGGCCGCCGGACGGCCGCACGTGCGGATCGGCGCGGGACGGCTCCAGGCGCCGGAACTGGCGCGTGCCGCACCGGGACGGAACGCCCGACCGGACCTCGGCGGCGGCACCGTGCTGATCACCGGCGGCACCGGCACGCTCGGTTCGCTGCTGGCGCGGCACCTGGTGACCGAGTACGGGGTCCGCAGCCTCCTGCTCACCAGTCGCCGCGGTGCGCGCGACGCCGACCCGCTCATCACGGAGCTGAGGGGGTTGGGCGCCGAGGTCGCCGTCGCCGCCTGCGACGTCGCCGACCGGGACGGCCTCGCCGACGCGCTCGGCCTCGTGCCCGCCCGGTATCCGCTGGTCGCGGTCGTGCACGCGGCCGGGGTGATCGCGGACGGTGTGGTGACCGGGTTGACCGCCGACCAGGTGGAGCGGGTGATGCGCCCCAAGGTCGAGGGCGTGCTGAACCTGCACGAGCTGACCAGGGACGCCGGGCTGGCCGCCTTCGTGCTGTTCTCCTCGGTGGCCGGGGTGCTGGGCAGTCCGGGGCAGGGGAACTACGCGGCGGCGAACGCGTTCCTGGACGCGTTCGCCGAGCGCCGCCGGGCCGAGGGGCTGCCGGCGCAGTCCCTGGTGTGGAGCGGGTGGGAGGAGACCTCCGGCATGACGGAGACGCTGCGCGCCCGCGACCGGGACGGCGCCCTCCCGGACGCGACCCTGCCCATGCCCACCGCGTTCGCGCTGGCCCTGTTCGACGCGGCGCTGCGGCAGGACGACACGGTGCTCACCCTCGCCAGGTTCGACGTCGCCAAGCTGCGCACCCGCGGGGCGCCCGCGCTGCTGCGCGGTCTCGTGCCCGCCGGACCGGCCGCCTCCGCACCGGCCGTCCGGCTGCGCGACCTGGCTCCGGCCGAACGGGCCGAACGGCTGCTGGCCGAGGTGCGCGCGGCCGCCGCCGAGCTGCTCGGCCACGAGGACGCCGAGGCCCTGCCGCCGGAACGGAACCTGCACGAGTCCGGGCTGGACTCGCTGACCGCGGTGGAACTGCGCAACCGGCTCAGCGCTCTGACCGGACTGCGGCTGCCCGCCACGCTCGTGCTCGACCACCCCGTGCCGCAGGCCCTGGCCGACCACCTCTGCCAGGCGTTGGCGGCCCCGGTGGAGGCGGGCGGCTGACCCGCGCCGACGCGGCCCCGTCACCGGCGCCGCGTCGGCGCGCTCCCGGTGCGGTCCCGCACACCCACTCGCTCATGGAGGTTGTGATGTCCCCAGACACGACGGACCTGGCCGGGCTGCGCGTCCTGGTCACCGGGTCGGCGGGCGGGCTCGGCCGGGCCATCGCCGAGGCGCTGCACGCGGCGGGCGCGCACCTGGTTCTGACCACGCGGGACGCCGACTCGCTGCCCAGGGCGGCCGCCGGTCTCGACGGGGACGCCGAGGTCGTCACGGCCGTCGCCGACGTCACCGACGACGCCGAGGTGGCCGAGGCCGTCGGTCTGGCCACCGAGCGGCTCGGCGGGATCGACGTGCTGGTCAACAACGCCGGTGTCCCCGGTCCGGCCGGACCGGCCTGGGAGAACGACCCGGCCGAGTGGTGGCACGCCATGGAGGTCAACCTGGGCGGGGCTCTGGCGGCCTGCCGGGCGGTGCTTCCGGGCATGATCGAGCGCGGCCGGGGACGGGTCGTGACGATCTCCAGCCACGCGGGGCACACCCGCTGGCCGTACGTCAGCGCGTACTCGGTGTCCAAGGCCGCGGCGAACAATCTGACCGAGAACATCGCCATCGAACTGCTGCCGCACGGGATCACCGCGTTCAGCTACCACCCGGGGCTGGTGGACGTCGGTCTCGCGGCGGCCGGGGCCGCCACGCGCGGCAGCGACGACCCATGGGGCCGCCGCGTCGACTCGTGGCTCGTCGCGCAGCGCGAGGCCGGCCGGTACACACCGGTCTCCGAGGCGCTCGCCAACCTGCTGCGGCTGGTCCGGGGCGAGGCCGACGCGCTCACCGGCCGCTACCTGACCTACGAGGACGACCTCGCGGGGCTCGTCGCGGCGCGGCGCGGTTGACCCCGGCCGGACCCCTGGGCCGCACGGTCAGGGAGTCGGCCGCAGGGCCGTCCGCAGGACGCGGGCGACCGTCTCCGCGTTCTCCGGTGCGAGCAGGGCGAAGTGGCCTCCCTCCAGCAGCTCGACACGGCATCCGCCGGTGGTGTGGTCGGCCCAGGACGACAGACGGCCGGACGGGACCAGGCGGTCGGAGCGCCCGCCGAGGACCTGCACCGGCACGGTCACCCGGACCGCGCCGAAGTCCGCCGCCGCCTCCCGGCCCAGCCGCAGGTCCGCGTCCAACACGTCCAGGAGGCGCCGCCGCATCCGGTGGTCCCGCACCACACGGGCGGCGGTCCCCTCCCCCGCCTCGACCACCCGGAGCAGGTCCTCGGCCGTGCGCGCCTCCTGGACGCCCCCGGGGACCTGCCCGCTCACCACCAGCGCCCGGCAGGTAGGGCCCACGAGTGCGGCGACCCGGGCGGCGAGCAGAGCGCCGAGGCTGTGTCCCACGACCACGGTGGGCAGCGGCGCCAGGCCGCTGATCTCGGTGCGGAAGCCGTCGAGCACGTCGGCGAGCGTGCAGCCGATCGGCTCGTCGTAGCGGCGTTCGCGTCCGGGCAGGCAGAGCCCGAGGACGTCGACGTCACCGGGTACCGAGGTGAGCGCGCCGAGCAGGGAGCCGGGTCCGGCGCCGGAGTGGGGAAGCACCAGCAGCCTGGAGCGGGTCGGCCCTTCCGTCCGGCGGCGCAGCACGGACCACCACTGGGGCCTGGTACGGGATGTGGCGGGCAGTCGGATCCCTCCCCGGGTCGGTTCCTGGTCTTCTCCGTGACCTCTGGGCCCCAGGGTGCGCCAGCCCGCCCGCGCCGCGCCCGCGCCCGTGCCGCACCGCGGCACGGGGAGACGTCACGTGGACGCGCGACGTCCTCCGCGGGCGGAGGCGCCCCGGGGAGGTCCCCCGCGGGATCGCCCTGGTCAGCGGCCCGCCGCTCCCACGGCCCCGGTTTCCGCCGCGGCGGTTCCGGCCGCGGAGGCCGCATGCCGCTTCGCGGTGCGACGGGCCACCCGGCGCAGCAGGGAGAAGTTACTGTCGGCCGTACGCGTGCTTCCGCACAACCCCCCGTATGCGCCCGCGACGATGAACTCCTTGTACCGCGCGGCGACGCGCCCCTTGAGCACGAGTGACCGGGGGCGGTCGTCGGCGGTGACGAACTGGATGAGCCCGTCACGGCGTCCCAGGCTCACGCACAGGTTCAGGTAGCCGAAGGCGGTCCTGCTCGGCTCGCGTCCGGCGACGCGGTCGAGGATGACCTCCGCTGCCGTCCACCCCATGGGCAGGCCCGTGGCGCAGGACATCCGCATGACCCCACCCCCCGGATCCGATCCGTGCGCGACGTCCCCCACCACGTACACGTCCGGGTGGGAGACCGAGCGCTGTGTGATGTCCACCAGAGCACGACCGTCGTCGGCGACGGTGAGTCCCGCCTCCCGAGCCAGCGGGGAGACGGAGAAGCCGACGGTCCAGGCCACGAGGTCGGCGGTCACGCGCGCACCGTCCACCAGACGGACACCCGTGGCGTCCACCTCGGCTACGTCGATGTTCTCGCGGACCGTCACACCCAGGCGGTCGAGCACGCGCAGGACGTGGGCGCGCCCCCTCTCGCTGGTTCCGGGGGCGACCCGACCCCGGGTGAGCAGGTCGACGCGGATGCCGGGGTGGCTCTCGGCGATCTCGGCGGCCAGTTCGACACCGGTGTGCCCGCCTCCGACCACGGCGAGGCGGCCGGGCCGGTCGGCGGTGATCCGAGCGGCGATGGCGCGGGCACCGTCGAGCGTGGCGCAGGTGAGCGCGTGCTCGGAGGCTCCGGGAACGGTGCTGCGGCCTTCCGAGCTGCCCAGGGCGTGGACGAGGGTGTCATAGGTGAGGGTGCGGACCTCGCCCTCCACGCGCACCGAGACCCGACGGGCCTCCGGGTCGATACCCTCGACCCACCCGACGACCAGGTCGATGTCCGTGCCCTCCAGCGGCTCCGACAGCGGGTGCGTGCCCACGTCCCGCCCGGCGGCCACCTCGTGCAGGCGAACCCGCTCGACGAAGTCGGAGCTGGCGTTGACCAGGGTGACGCGCACGTCCAGCGCGCGTGTCCGCGCGTCGTGGGCGATCTTGCGCGCCGCCGCGAGCCCGGCGTAGCCCGCGCCGAGAACCAGGATCTCGTGTGTCATGGGGTCTCCCATCCGTGCGTTGACCTTCACCCGCATGACGGGGCGGCGACCGCCGGACGTGACATCGCGGTGGGAGATCCACGTCACCTCCGAGGACGCCCCTGACCCCGCCTCCTGTGACACACGTCGCGGAATCGGGGCCCGAAATGCTCCGTTTGCCCAGATCATGAGACAAAAGTTCCACATGGTGTCCATCGGGGCTAGGATCCCGCCAGATCACCACCACTGCGACGCGGAGGAAGAGGACACGATGACGGACGTCGACGCGCGTGCGCCGGAGCCGGTCCGGCCGAGCGCCGCACCGGAGGACCCTCCGACCAACTCCCGGGGCAGGGTCCTCACGGCCAGCCTCGTGGGGACGTCCATCGAGTTCTACGACTTCTACATCTACGCGACCGCCGCCGTCCTGGTCTTCCCCGCGCTGTTCTTCCCCGAGGGCGACATGATGGCCGCCCGGCTGCAGTCCCTGGCCACGTTCGCGATCGCGTTCGTCGCGCGCCCCATCGGCTCGTGGGTGTTCGGCCACTTCGGTGACCGCGTCGGCCGCAAGGCCACCCTCGTCGCCTCGCTGCTGACCATGGGCGTGGCGACCGTCGCCATCGG
The DNA here is from genome assembly GCF_044457925.1 of Nocardiopsis sp. NPDC050513. NCBI lineage: Bacteria > Bacillati > Actinomycetota > Actinomycetes > Streptosporangiales > Nocardiopsidaceae > Nocardiopsis > Nocardiopsis sp. NPDC050513. The sequence continues at coordinate 76,519 of NZ_JBITHK010000010.1, forward strand.
CGTGCTGCCCACGTACGCGCAGGCGGGCGTGGTCGCGCCGCTGCTGCTGGCCGTGTGCCGGTTCGGCCAGGGGCTGGGCCTGGGCGGCGAGTGGGGCGGGGCCGCCCTGCTCGCCACCGAGAACGCGCCCCGCGCCAAGCGGGCCTTCTACGGCTCCTTCCCGCAACTGGGCGCGCCGATCGGCTTCTTCCTGGCCAACGGCGTGTTCCTGACCATCACCGGGACCATGAGCGACGAGGCGTTCATGGCCTGGGGCTGGCGCCTGCCGTTCCTGCTGTCGACGGTCCTGATCGTCGTCGGACTGTGGGTGCGCCTGACGCTGCACGAGACCCCGGCCTTCGCCAAGGTGGTCGCCGCGGGCGAGCGGGTCAAGACGCCGATGCTCGAGGTGTTCCGCGGCAACTGGCCTGCGGTCGTCCTGGGCACGCTCATCATGGTCGCCACCTACGTGCTCTTCTACCTCATGACCGTGTTCTCCCTGGGCTTCGGCACCGACCCGGAGAACGGCCTGGGCTACGAGCGATCCCAGTTCCTGGTGTTCCTGCTGGTCGGCGTGGTGTTCTTCGCGATCTTCACCCCGATCGCCGGGATCATCGCCGACCGGTTCGGACGGCGCCCCACGCTCATCACCGTGACCGCGGCGATCATCGTCTTCGGCTTCCTGATGGGCCCGCTCATGGGCAGCGGCGGCACGGTCGGCGTGATGGCCTTCCTCATCATCGGCCTGTCCCTCATGGGGCTGACCTTCGGACCCATGGCCGCCCAGCTCCCGGAGCTGTTCCCGACCAACGTCCGCTACACCGGCGCGTCGGTCGCCTACAACCTGGCCGGTCTGCTCGGCGCCTCGTTCGCCCCCTACATCGCCACGTGGCTGGCCAGCACGTTCGGTCTGAACTGGGTGGGCGGCTACCTGGTGCTCGTCGGCGCGCTCACCCTGACGGCCCTGCTGATCAGCCGGGAGACCAAGGACGACTCCCTGGACGAGATCCCCGCCGGTGTGACCGGCCGCGCCCGCCGCTGAACCGCGCCCCGGTCCGTCCGCCGCTCCCGGGCCCCCACGGGCCGCGCCCCGGGAAGGACGCCCGCCCTCCGTTTGGGCCGGGCGTCCGACCGGGTACGCGGTCAGTGGGGGCCTTCGCCGTCACCACCGTGGAGCCGCGCCTTCGGGCTCCGACCGGCGCGCACGGCGGAGGAGGAGCCGAAGGCACCATCTCAGGGGGCTCGTGATGGAAGGAACACGCGGGGCGGGCGCGGATTCCCGGGGTCGGGGGGCGGCCACGACGCCGACCTCCCCGCCGGAGCAGCGCCAGGCCACCGACATCATGGAGGGGACGGCCCGGCTCGGAGAGGCGGACGAGCTCCTGACGGGAGCCGACCTCGCCGAGGGCGACGCCAAGGCCAGCTTCACCGTCCTGGAGCGGCAGACCTGCTTCAACCTGCTGGCCTCGCACAACATCGGCCGCGTGGCCTTCACCATCGAAGGCGACGCCGCGCCGACGGTCCTGCCGGTGAACTACCTCATGACGGGCGACACGATCGTGTTCCGGTCGACACTGGCCGGGACCATCATGCGCCACGGGCGCGGATACGCCTCGTTCCAGGTCGACCGCTTCGACGAGGAGCGCCGCGAGGGGTGGAGCGTGCTGACCTCCGGCCGGTGCCGGTGGGTCCGCGACCCCGGGGAGCTCTCCCGGCTGCCGCAGGGACGCATGCCCCAGCCGTGGGCGGCCGGGCCGCGCGACCAGGTCCTGAAGATCACCCCGGCCCGGGTCAGCGGGCGAAGGATCGCCAGGTCGTGACGGTCGCCTGACCGGACTCCGCCGGCGCACCGCCGACACCGGCGCTGACCGGCCTCCGGCGGTCCGGGGGCCGGTGTCCGCGTGCGCACCGCGGGGCGCGGTGTTCGATTCGCCCCGGTTCGGGGTATCCGAGGCGTCATGGGAGTGCAAAGCCCGTCTCATCCCCGGTGTGTTCCCTCCGCCCGGGTTGACCGGGTGGACACGATCGGGGCGTGCGTGAGCGATCCCCAGCGGCCCCCGGCCGCGGCACCCGCGACCGAACCGGCCCCAGAGCGCCCGTGGTGACACCGCGCTGCAGACGCGCCCTCGTCGGCGCCGGAGCCGCCCTCTGCGCCGCCGTGTTCACCGTCTCCGGGGCCCCGCCCACCTCCCAGACCGCCTTCGAGGCCTCCGCCGCCGTCCTGCCCCCGTCCGCGGCCCCCGCGGTCCCGCCGCCCGCCCCGGACAGAGCGGGTCGGCCGACGCTGCAGGTGCTCTCCTCCCGGGCCGACGCGGTCATGGGCGGCACCGCCCTGGTCCGGGTCGGCCTGCCGTCCGGCGCCGACCCCGGCCGGGCCCGGCTGACGGTCGACGGCCGGGACGTCACCGACGCCCTCGCGACGGTGCACCTGGAGGGCGCCGGCCCCGCTCTGGAGGGTGTGGTCGCCGACCTGCCCGACGGGCGCGCCACCCTGGTGGCGGCGCTGCGCGGACGGCGGACGCGGCTCGCGGTCACCAACCACCCGGCGTCGGGACCGGTGTTCTCCGGGCCGCACGAGACGCCGTTCGCGTGCGGCACCGACGACTTCGGCCTGCACGGCGGCGGAACACTCGGCCCCCCTCTCGACGGGGACTGTTCGGCCCCCGCCGTGGTCCGGCACATGTACCGGACCACGGGTGGCGCGTGGGCCGCGATGCCCGACCCCGACCGCGTCCCCGGCGACGCCGCGCGGACCGCCACCTCCACAGGCGCCGAGGTGCCCTTCACGGTGCGGGTGGAGACCGGGACCGCCAACCGGGCGATCTACGAGACGGCGGTGCTGTTCACCCCGGGCGCCGACGGGCCCGACCCGTGGCACGCGCCCGAGGGCTGGAACCGGCGGCTGGTGTACAAGTTCGGCGGCGGCTGCAAGGGCGGCTGGTTCGTGCAGGGCACGCGCACGGCCGGGGTGCTCGACGCCGGGATGCTCTCCCAGGGGTACGCGGTCGCCTCCGCCACGCTCAACGTGTTCGGGTTCAACTGCAACGACCTGCTCGCCGCCGAGACCATGGCGGCGGTCCGCGAGCGCTTCGTCCTGGCCCACGGCTCCCCCGACCTCACACTCGGCTGGGGGTCCTCCGGCGGCGCGTACCAGGCCCACCAGATCGCCGACAACTATCCGGGGCTGCTGGACGGCGTCGTGGTCTCCCAGAGCTTCCCCGACGCACTGACCTCGCTCGTCCCGGCCGCGGCCGACGCGCTGCTGCTCGACGCCTACGCCAGCACACATCCCGACGCGCTCACCCGCGACCAGCGGCTGGCGGTCTCGGGGTTCCCGACGTGGCGGAGCCTCAGGCGCATGGCCAGGGAGGCGGTGCGGATCGATCCCCGGGGCGTGTGCCGGGCGGAGGTGCCCGAGGAACTGCGCTACCACCCCGGGCGCAACCCCCGCGGCGCCCGCTGCGAGCTGTTCGCCCACACGGTCAACGTGTACGGCGCCGACCCGGACACCGGCCTGCCCCGGCGTCCGCTGGACAACGTCGGCGTGCAGTACGGGCTCGGGGCGCTGCTGGACGGGACGATCGGCGTCGACGAGTTCCTGCACCTGAACGAGCACGTCGGCGGGCTCGACGCCGACGGTCACGTGGTGGCCGCGCGGACCGGGGCCGATCCCGCCGCGACCGAGGCCGCCTACCGCACCGGTCGACTGCTCAACGGCGGCGGGGGGCTGTCGCGCATCCCGATCGTGGACCACCGCACCTACACCGACGACTCCCCGGGCGGGGACGTGCACATGCGCTACCACTCGTTCGCCACCCGCGAGCGGCTGCGCGCGGCCAACGGCGCCGTCGACAACCACGTGATGCTGGTCGAGGAGCGGGGGTCGGGCGGGTTCTCGGCGTCGGCCCCGGTGGCCGGTCGGGCGCTGAGGGAGCTGGACGCCTGGGCGACGGGGGTTCTGGAGCGGCGTCGGCGCGCCCCGGACCGGCCCGCCATGGACCACGTCCGCGCCGCGCGGCCCGCGTGGCTGACCGACGCGTGCTGGGTGGGGGACGGGCCCCGGCGGCGGGTGGTCGCCGAGCAGCTGCCCCTGGGAACCGGCAGCGGCGACACGTGCGCCGAGGCCTTCCCGACGCACTCCTCGCCGCGCATGGTCGCGGGCGCGCCGGTGGCCTCGGACGTGATCCGGTGCCGCCGGGTGCCCTTCGACGCCGACGCGCACCCGGTCGAGTTCACGCCGGAGCAGGCCGAGCGCGCGGCGCGGGTGTTCGCGGACGGGGTGTGCGACTGGTCGGCGCCCGGTGAGGGGCAGCAGGGGCTGGCGGGGACCTGGCTGCGGTTCTGACCCGCGCCCGTATCCGAGCTACGGCAGGACCGAAACCGGGGCGCGCGGACGGGACGAACCTGGCACATGCCGTGGCGCACGCGATTCCCGACACCGTTTCCGGGGTGAGCGGAACGGACTTCTCCCGAAACCGCCCGAACCCGTGTTCGGACCGCTACGTTGTGTCCCGAAAAGAATTCGAGCCCGGTCGGCGCTACCAACACCGATCCCGGGCTCTGACCACCTGTCCTGTCTATCCCTCAGGAAGGCGACTGCCGTGCAGTCTACTGCCCCCTGCCCGGTTACCGAGGCCAAACCCCAGAAACGAACAAGCCCGGTCGGTGCTACCAACACCGATCCGGGCTCTGACCACCTGTCCTGCACAACCAGGAAGGCGGCTGCGATGCAGTCTACTCTCCCCTGCCCCACCCCCCGTGCCGAATCCCCGGATTCGACCGTGCCCCTCGGCCCCCGCAAGCGCGACCTGGGCGTCATGCGCGGCGTCGGGTTCATTCCGCTGCTGTGGATCTCGCGCGCCATGCACGAGGGTCTGATCCCCGGCCGCCGCGCGCTCCCGGTCGCCATCGCCATCGCCAACGCGGTGGACGCCGACGGCCGCTGGTGCTTCCTGACCCGTGAGTCCCTCGTGGTGCGCTGCGGAGGGATGGCGAGCCGGTCCACGGTCGGGCGCGCCCTGGACGACCTCGTCGACGCCGGACTCATCCGACGACTGTCGCGGTCCCAGGTGCGTGCCTTCTTCGCTGAGGACCTGGCCGCCGGCACCCGGTCGGCGGACCGGCTCCCCGAGGTCCTGGAACTGCTGATCCCCGCCAGCGTGTTCGCCGAACCGACGCTGGCGGAGATCAACGACGTTCGCGCGCGCCTGGCGGAGGATCCCGTCGACGCGGCCACCCGCCCCTATCCGCGGGGGCGGACGACAGGTCAGATCGACACCCCGCGCGTTCAGACTGACGTGCCCGACACGTCAGATCGACACACAGACCTTTACCCCAACCACCCCTACCCCAGCGACCCTTCTCCGTCCGTCCGGGGGCCGGTGCCCGAGGAACCGGCGCTGCCCCAGATCGCGCGCATCCCCGACGCGGCGCTGGGCAACCCGGCCGCCGACCGGGCGGCTCTGGACCGCGCGGCCCGCAAGGTCCTCGACGAGGGCCTGGCGGCCGACGAACTCGCCGCCGTGCTCAGGGACGCCACCACAGCCCGCCGTCCCTTCCCCGCGCTCCTGCGCCGCCTCGGCAGCCCCGAGGACGCGCGAGCCTTCCTCGACGGGCGGCTCGGGCGCGGCGTCCGCGGGAACCCGCCCTCCCCGTTCGCGGGCGTCCCCCTCCCCCGGTCCGGGGACCACCCCGACCCCTTCGCCCGGCCGCCGGAGTTCCTGGTGGACGCGGCCGGGACCGCGCCCCGCACGTGCCCCGACCACCCCGCGATCCGCAACGTCCCCGGCGGCACGTGCCGTCTGTGCGAGCGCCCCTGCCGCACGGTCCCCGGCGAGCTGATGCACCCGCCCGCGCCGGCCAAGCCTCCACCGCCGGAACCGCCGGTGGAGGACGTGGCGATCGACCCCGCGCTGCTGGAGCGTGCGCGCGCCTCGCTCGACCGGGGAAAGCGCCGACCGTCCGCGCCGCCGCCGCATCCACCGGCGCCCGCCCCGGCCCGGCGCGAGGCCGTGGCCGAGGCGCGCCGACGCCTGGCGGAGGCGCGCACACCGCAGTCCGTGCGGTGAGCCCCCGGCGGCCGGGAGCACGGCCGAGACCGCGCCCGCCGCGGCGGGCGGCGTCTCGGTCCCGGCGGGGTCAGCCGCGGGTGCCCCAGTCCAGCCGGTCGGCCAGTCCGGCCTTCTCGAAGGCGACCTCCAGGTCCGCACGGCCCTCCGTGAAGTGGGCCCAGCCCTCGTAGTGGACCGGCACCACCTGTCGGGCGCCGAGGATGCGGCTCGCCTCGGCGGCCTGGGCGCTGTCGAGGACGAGGGTCCCGCCGCCGAAGAGGACGTCGGACCGGGGAGCGCCCGCGAACAGCACGACGGTGTCGACCGGGGCGAACCGCTCGGCGATCTCGCGGACCCGGTCGAGGGAGGCGTTGTCGCCGCTGACGTAGACGGTGGGCAGTCCCTCTCCGGTCAGGACGAAGCCGACGACCTGCCCGACGATCGGTTCGACCTCCTCGCGCGGAGCCGGGCCGTGCACGGCCGGGACAGCGGTCACCGTGACCGTGCCGCCGCCGGGGCGCTCCAGCTCGACCGGCTCCCAGTCCGCCAGACCCGTGGCCTTCGCCCCGAGGCGCTCACCGCCGCCGGTGGTGGTGAGGGTGAGCGGGATGTCGGCGAGCAGGGCGCGACCGGAGACGTCGAGGTTGTCGATGTGCTCGTCGTGGGAGAGCAGCACCACGTCCACGCGGCCGAGGTCGGCGGGCGCGCCCGGGGCGGGTGCGGTCTTGGTGAGGGTCATACCGGCCGGGGTCGGGTAGTCGCCGGGGTCGTCGAAGGTCGGGTCGGTCAGGAAGCGCAGGCCGCCGTACTCGAACAGGGCGGTCGGACCGCCGAAGACGCGGACGGGAACGCGGGCGGTCGTCGTGGAGGACGAGGACATGGAGGAAGCTCCTCACGGATAGTGGTCTTGTTAACCGTGATGAGAGCGTAGATGAGTCTCACGGTTGTTGGCAAGTGCAAACGTGAGAATCACGTTTGGTCGAACGTCGTACCATGACACCCATGGAAGACACCACCGCCATGCCCGAGGTGCCGCCCGCACCGGGCGAGGAGCAGTACCGCTCCCTCGCCCTCGTCAACACCGTCATCGCACTTCCGGGCGGGCGCTTCATCGACCTCCTGGGCACCGTCCCGGCGGCGAAGCAGTGGATGGTCGAGCGCGACCTGGCCCCGGTGGACACCGACATGCGGGAGATGTGCGCGTCGCAGCTGCGCTCGCTCCGTGAGCAGATCAGGGCGCTGTTCGCCTCGCGCACCGACGGACTGCCCGCCCTGCCCATCGCGCTGAGCGCCGTCAACGACGCGCTGACCCGTGTCCCCACCGCGCCTCTGCTGCTGTGGGACGACAGCACGGGCCCCTACCGCGCCACCCCCCACCCCACCAACCAGATCCTCGACCACGCCCTGGCGACCCTCGCCGCCGACGCCGCCGCCCTGCTCACGAGTCCGGACGCCGAACGCCTCACCGCCTGCGGTTCGAGCCCCTGCAACCGGTACCTGGTCCGGCACGGCCGCCGGCACTGGTGCTCGACCCGGTGCGGCGACCGCGCCCGCGCGGCCCGCGCCTACGCCCGGCGCTCCCGGTCCGGGACGGACTGAGGCGCTCGCGCCGGACGGCCGCGGGTCAGGACTCGGCGGGCCGGTGCAGAACGAACATCCCGGCGTACGGGGGCCGGTCGCGGCGCTCGTCGTCGGTGGCGACGAACTCGTCCAGGACGGCGACGATGCGCCGGTCCAGCTCGGCGACGTCCTCGTCGGACAGGTGTAGGACGAACCGGGCGAACGCGCGCACCGACTCCGGTCCGGCCTCGTCCAACTCCTCCTGGAAGGCGGCCAGGGGCGCGGTGGCGGGCGCGCCGCCGGACTCGTCCTCGGTGTCGGAGAGCGAGAGCCACCAGGTCTCGCCCGTGGACCGGTAGGGTTTCTCCAGCGCGCCGCTGGCGCCGGTGCGCACGGGCGCGGCGACGAGCAGGCCCGCGTCGACCAGCTGGCGGACGTGGTAGAGCACCGTGCCCGGGGTGGTGCCGAGCCGGTCGGCGAGCTCCTTGTTGGTCAGCTCGCGGTGCAGGCACAGCCGCAGGATCCGCACGCGCAGCGGGTGCGCCAGGGCCTTGGCCTCGCGGACGGTCGCCGGACGCCGCCGACGCCTCCCCGCGGGAACCGGGCCGTTCCCGTTCTCCAGCTCAGCCATGGCGACAGCCTAACGAACGGCGGCGGGGGCGGGAGCTCCGTCCAGCACGGCGATTGAGTTTTATCAATCGATCAGTCATTCTCGACGCATGTCCGATGACACCCCCCTGCGACCGGACCCGGCCCCCGGTACGGCGTCGCCGGTCCCGAGCGCGCGCTTCGGCTTCCTGCTGACCTCGTCCGGGCTGTCCAACCTGGCCGACGGCGTGCTCAAGACCGCCCTGCCGCTGGCCGCCCTGGCCCACACCGACGCACCCGCGCTCGTCGCGGGCGTGACCCTCGCGCTGGGCCTGCCCTGGCTGCTGCTGGCCCTGCCCGCCGGGGCGCTCGCCGACCGCGTCGACCGGCGCGCCGCCATGCTCGGCGCCAACGTCGCGCGCGCGACGCTCCTGGGCCTCCTGGCCGCGCTGCTGGCCCTGGACACCGGATCGATCGCGGTGCTGTACGCCCTGGCGTTCTGCGTGGGCGCCGCCGAGACCGTGTACGACACATCCGCCCAGTCGATCCTGCCGCAGGTGGTCCCACGTCATCGGCTCTCCCGCGCCAACGGGAGCCTGCACGCGGTCGAACTCACCGCCCACCAGTTCGTCGGCCCTCCGCTGGGCGGCCTGCTGGTGGCGCTGGGCGTGGCGTCGGCGTTCGCCGTCCCCGCAGCGCTCTGGCTCGCGGCCGTGGGCGCGCTGCTGCTCGTGCGCGGCCGGTTCCGGGTCGAACGCCGCGCCCGCACGACCCTGCGGGCCGACATCGCCGAGGGGCTGCGCTTCCTGTGGCGGCACCGCCTGCTGCGTGTGTTCGCGGTGCTGGTGGGCGTGTCCAACCTGGCCACCAGCGCCGCGTTCGCGGTCTTCGTGCTGTTCGCGGTCGGCCCCGACTCCCCGATGGGCCTGACCGAGCCCGCCTACGGTCTGCTGCTGACCGCCACGGCGGCAGGGAGTCTCGTCGGCTCGCTGACGGCCGACCGCGTGGAGGGGCTGCTCGGCCGGGCCTGGGCGCTGCGCCTGTCCGTCGCGGGCTTCGGCGCGCTCGTGGGCGTGCCCGCCCTGACGTCGGACCCGTTCCTGGTGGGCGCGGGGTTCCTCGTCGGGGGCGCGAGCATCGCCGTGTGGAACGTGGTGACGGTGTCGCTGCGCCAGCGTGTCACGCCGGACGGCCTGCTGGGCCGGGTCAACAGCGCCTACCGGCTGGTCGCCTGGGGCACCATGCCCGTGGGCGCGGCTCTCGGCGGTCTGCTCGCCGAACTCGTGGGGCTGCGCGCGGTGTTCGCGGCCATGGCGCTGCTCATGGTCGTACCCCTGGTGGCCCTGGTGCGCGTGGACGAGGCCGCCCTGTCCGGGGCCCCGCCGGACCGGGGCTGAGCGCCCGTCAACCGTCGACCGCCGCGCGCGCCCACCGCCACGCGCCCGCGACCAGCAGCACGCCCGCCGCGGTCGCGCACAGCCCGCCGGGCACGGCCGGCGCAAGACCGTAGGCGGGCAGGGCCGCCAGCGGCCAGGTCACCGGCAGCGGCAGCAGGGACCAGGCCCAGGGCTGGGGGAGCACCCAGACCGCCACGGGCGCCAGGACGAAGAGCACGCCCGCGCCCTTGAGCACGACCAGGGCGCGCACCCGGTCCCGGGCGGTCGCCACCACCGCCAGCGCCAGGGCGGCGGCCAGGAGTCCCGCGGCCGGAACCGCGCCGACCACCGACCGCGCACCGCCGTCGACCAGCCCGCTGAGCGGCAGCGCGACCGCGAGCTGCACCGCCGTCAGCCCGGCGGCGGCCGCGGCGCGGCAGGTGAGGTAGGCGCCCGTCCCCAGCGGGGAGGCCGCCCACAGGGCCAGCGTGCCCCGTTCCCGGTCCTCGACCGCGCGCAACGCCACCACCGACCCGGCCATCATCGGCACGTGCAGCAGGACCAGGGCCGCCAGGAGCACCGGCCGCCACGCCGCCACGTCGGCACCGGCCAGCAGCGGAACACGCGACACGAGCGGCAGGCCCGCGCGCAGCCCCAGGGCCACCACGACCGGCCCGGCCAGCAGCGCCCACACCATGCCGTCGGAGGCCGCGCCGCGCAGGTCCGCCCACGCGAGCACCCGCGCGGGGCGCCCCCTCGCCCGGGGACCGCGGGCACGGCGCGCATCCCCGCGGGCACGGCTCCACGGCGGCCGGGCCCCCTCGACCGTGCGCGCCCGTACCAGGGCCCGCCGTGCCCACAGGCAGGCCCCGGCCGTCGCGAGCGCGGCGACCGCGGCCAGCGCCGGGACCGCCGTTCCCGACAGGGACACGGCTCCCGGGTCCAGCCCCCAGCGCACCACCGTGTGGGCGGCCGTGGTCGGCACGGCGTACAGGAGCGGATGGTCGGCCACGCCCACTGCCACCAGCAGCGGCGGGGCCAGCAGCGGCCCCAGGCACAGGGGCACGGCGACCATCAGGTCGGCGAGGTTCCGCGCGGACGCGCACGCGGCCACCGACACCGCGCACAGCAGCGCGGCGAGCAGGGCCGTGCCCGCGACGGCCACGACCGCGCCGGCGAGGCCGCCGACGGGACGCGCCGCGGCCGTGATCGGCACCGCCGCCACCGCTCCGAGCACGGTGAACGCCACCAGCCGGGCGGCCAGGTACTCCCCCGCGCCCAAGGGGCTCACCGCCAGCGCCGCCCACGCCCCGCTGGTGCGCTCGCCGAGCATGAGGACCGCGACGAACAGCACGCCGAACCCGGCGGTGTCCAGGAACAGCAGCAGCCCGGCGACCGTGCGGCCCGGCGCCTCGGGGAGCGCGAGCACGACGGCGGCCCACACCAGCGCCAGTGCCGCGACCGCGACCGCCGTGCCCTGCCTGGTGTGGGTGCGCGCCTCCAGGGCCAGCGCGGCCCGGGGCCGCCGGAGTGCGCCGGTCACGGCTCCCGTCCCATCCGCCGACCGGTGACGCGGGCGAAGACGTCGTCGAGCGCGGCCTCGCGGCTGTGCACGGTCTCCACGTGCGCCCCGGCGATCCCCAGCGGTTCGGCCAGGCCCTCCAGCGGCAGTTCCCGGCGCTCCAGCCGCCCGTTCCTGCGAAACTCCACGACGACGCCCGGGTTCCCGTGCGCGAGCCGCAGCCGCCGGGGACTGTCCACGGCGGCGATGCGTCCGTCGACGACGAAGGCGATCCGGTCGCAGACGCGTTCGGCGGTGAGCATGTCGTGCGTGGTGACGAGGACCGTGGTCCCCTGGCGGGCCCGGTCCCTCAGCACCTCGCGGACGCGTTCGGCCCGGACCGGGTCCAGTCCGCTGGTGGGTTCGTCCGCCAGGAGCAGGTCGGGCCGGTTGACCAGTGCCCGGGCCAGGTTGAGGCGGACGAGCATGCCCTTGGAGTACTCGGCGGTCCTGCGGTCGGCGGCCTCGGCCAGGTCCAGCAGTTCCAGGAGTTCCCCGGGGTCCTCCGTCGGCCCGCGGTACAGGGCGGCGACGACGGCGAGGTCCTCCCGGGCGGTCAGGGCGGGCAGGCGCGCGGGGAGTTCGAAGGCGACGCCGATCCGCTCGAAGAAGTCCCGGTCGCGGCCCCGGCCCACGGGGGCTCCGAGGACGTCGACGGTTCCGCCGAACCGGCGGATCCGCCGGGTCAGGACCCGGTGGACGGTGGACTTCCCGGCTCCGGAGGGGCCGAGGAGGCCGAAGACCTCGCCCCGTTCGACGGTGAAGTCCATGCCGTCCACGGCGGGGGCGGACGCCCCGCGGTAGCGGACGGTGAGGCCGCGCACGTGGATCGCGCTCACGGCTGCCGCCTTTCTGCCCCGGTCAGGGCGTGGGAGGGCGCAGGGCCGCGAGGGCTTCGTCGACCATGCTGGGGAGGGCTTCGGTGGGGCCGTCCTCGGCCCAGGTGGTGACGGTCGTGGTGAGCACGGCCGTGCAGGCGGCCGCGATGGCACGGGTCGCCAGGGGGACGGGCCCGGGCGTCGACCCGTGCAGGACCTCCTCCAGGAGCCGTTGGGTGGCGACCTGGTTCTCCCAGACGCGGGCGCGCAGGCTCGGCGCCGAGAGCATCAGGTGCGTGCGGTCGCGGGCGGTCTCCAGCGCGGCCGTGTCGAGGTGGGTGAAGGCCTCGGCGAGGCCCAGGCGGACGCGGTCGACCGGGTCGGCCTCGGTCCTGGCGGCGACGTACCGCGCGATCAGCGGGTCGTAGTCGTCGCGCAGGACGACGTCCTCCTTGGTGGGGAAGTACCGGAAGAACGTCGTGTGGGAGACCCCCGCGGCGGCGGCGACGCGCTCCACGGTGACCTGGTCGTAGCCGTGCCTCGCGAACAGGTCCAGGGCGGTCTCCTGGATCCTCGCCCGGGTCCGCGCCCGCTTGTCCGCCCGCCAGTCCGACATCCGCCCTCCAAGATGTTAGTGGCTAACATGTTATTAGCTAACACCTTAGGGGACAAGGCCGGAAAGCGGATGCGCCGACCCCCGCGACCCACCACACTGGTCGCCATGGACGGCATCCCGGGCGGCCCGCCCGACGAGGAGATCCTCTACGGCGGCAACGTCTCCGACCGGGTGGTGCGCGTGGGGCGCACGGTGCGCAAACCCTGGACCCGCTCCTCCCCCGCCGTCGGCGCGCTGCTGACCCACCTGAACGCGCACGGATACGAAGCCGCTCCCGCGTGGTTCGGCCGCGACGACGAGGGCCGCCAGTGTCTGGAGTTCGCGCCCGGCACGACCGCCGACCGCCTGCCGCCGATGACCTCAACCGAACTGGGCCGACTCGGCGCTCTCATCCGCGGGCTGCACGACCTCACCGCCGACCTCCCGCTCCACGCGGAGTGGGACGTGGCCGTGGCGCCCCAACACCAGGAGATCGTGTGCCACCACGACCTGGGCCCTTGGAACCTCGTCCGCGCACCGGGCCCCGAGCCCCGGCCGGACTCCGCGGCCGACGACGGAGCGCCGGACGGCACGGGCGGGGACGGACCGGCGGGAGCGATGAAGGCCGCGGGTGAGGTCCGCCCGCGTGAGCGCTGGACCTTCATCGACTGGGACGCCTCCGGACCGGGTACCCGCATGGGCGACCTGGGCTACGCCGCCCACGGGTTCGTGCCGCTGCACGCGGGCGGCTCACCCGCACGCGACGCCGCACGGCTGCGCGCGCTCGCCGACGGTTACGGCTGCGACGACGCCCAGCGCCGCGCGCTGCCCGGCGCGATCCTGCACGAGGTGCGCGGCATGCACGACCTGCTGGTGGAGGGGGCCCGGACCGGCCGCCAGCCGTGGGCGCGCCTGCACGCGGAGGGCCACGCCGACCACTGGGGCCCGGCGGCCGACTACGTCCGGCGGCACCGCGACGTGTGGCTGGCCGCGCTGACCGCGCCCGCCGCCCGGGGAGCGTGACGCCCGCGCGGCGTTCGCCCCACCGAAGGACCCGATCCCGCGGCTCCGGTCCCACACGCGGAGGAGCCCGAAAAACCGCGGTCTTCACGCCGTCGGTGGAAGCATGGGAACACCCAAGGAAAGAGAGACCGCTCAATGAGTCGCATCTCACTCCCCCGGTCGGAAAAACGATTCCATCCCCACCTCGACAGCGGTTGGACCTGCATGTTCTGCAACTATCTGAATCGTCCCGGGACGATGGAATGCGAGAACCCGTTCTTCTGCAGAGGCCGGGACGGCGACGGGGCGCGGTCGGCGCACGCCCCGAGCGCCAGGCGTCCCCGACGCGGAGCGGGACCGCGACTTCCGTAGAGAACACCATTTTCGGTCAGCACCAAAACGGGCATCATTACTATCCCTCACGAAGAGGAGAGCAGCGCGCGAGTGCGCGAATCCCCCTCTTTGTGCCCGTTTCCTGATGACATGACCGGGGTACCGCCAGGTAGGTTCGCTCGATTCCTCCGTAGACCGCGAGAAGCCTGCCTAAAGTGGAAAGTCCCTTCCTGAGGTGGTGCGTTCCCCACCGCCGGGCCACACCGGGCGCAGGCGGGGGACGTGGAACCTCTCCCAGGTCTGTCATGCGCGAGAAAGGCCACTGACGTGAGTCCGCACCCCCCGAGCCCCCCACCCCCGACCCGGGCCGCGGCGGAACCCCTCGCTCCGTCCGCCCCCATCCGCGTCCTCGTCGTGGACGACCACGCCCTGTTCCGGCGGGGCCTGGTGTCGGTCCTGGACGTGGAGCTGGACATCGACGTGGTCAGCGAGGCCGGAGACGGCGAGGAGGCGGTCCACCTCGCCGCCCAGCACCACCCCGACGTCATCCTCATGGACGTGCGCATGCCCCAGGTCGGCGGCATCGACGCCTGCTCACGCATCCGTGAGGCACTGCCAGGGGTCAAGTTCATCATGCTGACCATGAGCGACGAGGAGGTCGACCTCTTCGACGCGCTCAAGGCGGGCGCCACGGGTTACCTGCTCAAGGAGATCGGGGTCACCGACATCGCGGGCGCCGTCCGCGCCATCGCCTCGGGCCGCTCCTTCGTGAACCCGGTGATGGCCACCAAGCTCATCGGGGAGTTCGCCGAGCTGGCCAAACAGGAGAGCGCCCCGCGCAGCGCCCCTCCCCTGCCCCAGCTGACGCCACGGGAGACCGAGGTGCTCAAGCTGCTGGCGCGCTCGCTCAACAACCGGGAGATCGGCACGCGTCTGTTCATCACGGAGAACACCGTGAAGAACCACGTCCGCAACATCCTGGAGAAACTCCAGGTGCACTCGCGCACCGAGGCCGCGATCTACGCCGTGCGCGCCGAGTACGTCCAGAGCTGAGCGTCCGCACCGGTGACCCGCGTCGCTCACGCGTTTCCCCGGGACCGCCGTATCCCGGCGGTCGTGGACCACCAGCCGGACGCCCCGGTCTTGCGGCCGGGGAGCGGGCGCGCGATGATCGCGGGCGATCGAGGGAGCGCCGTCCCGCGGGCGGCATCGGTGTGGAGGGAACACGGGCATGGCCGAGAACCGAGTGAGCGTGGAACTGGGCGACCACCCGCTGACAGCGGCGACGCTGGAGCGGTTCCCCTGGGCGCGGGGCCAACGTCCCCATGTCAGGGCCGAGCTCAACGAGGTCGTGTCGCAGGCCGAGCACACGAGGGCGCGGTGGTCGGCCGCGAGGAACGCCCTCGGGTCGCAGCTGTCGCGCCTGGAGCGGTCCGCGCCCGCCGCGGCCGGGGAGGCACGGGCCCTCGTCGCGGAGGTCCGCGCCCTGCTCGCCGACGCGCACGGACCTGACGCGATCGCCGAATACGCGGCGGCGGGACGGATGAGTCCGGGGAGGCGGGTCGGCGAGCTGGCCAGGGGCGCCCGACCCGCGAACATGCGCGCGCTGGAGGCGATCGGCGCCATGCGCGCCGGGAACGCGAAGCTGGCGGGCCATTGCCGGGCGATGGAGCAGCTTCTCGACCGCCTCGCCGCGGCCCGGGACGACGGATCAGGGCGGGGAGGGAGGCCGGACGCCCCGGGCGCGGTGCGCACGGTCACGAGCACCGACCACCCGGGCGCGGGCCGGGGAGCGAAGCGCACCTCCCAGGCGGCGAGCGCACGGCGCGGGGACACCGGCGGAACGCGGCGGCTCAGCGGCGGTCGCGGGATCGGGTGACGGGGCGGGGCGGTGTCACGGCCGTGTCCCGAGACGGCATGGGCGGCGTCACCCGCGTCCCGGAGCCCCGCCGGGCCGCACGCAAAGTCGCGGGGTACTCTCTCCACGTGATCAGGTGACCCGATCGCAGTACGACCGTTCCCCGGCCCCCTGGAGATGGAGAGAACGATGCTGCAGGTGATCGGCGCGGGCTTCCCGCGCACAGGTACCAGTTCGATGAAGGCGGCGCTGGAGCGGCTCGGCTTCGCCCCCTGCCACCACATGTTCGAGGTGTTCTCCTCCGCGGAGCTGGCCCGCCGCTGGGCCGGTGTCGCGGCGGCGCCCGCCGACGCGGACTGGGCGCACGTGCTGGAGGGGTGGCGCTCCGGGACCGACTGGCCGCTGTCCTTCTTCTGGCGGGAGCTGGCCGAGGCCCACCCCGACGCCAAGGTCCTGCTCACCGTGCGGGACCCGCACCGGTGGTACGCGAGCATGCGGGAAACGGTCCTGCGACCGCGCCGGTGGTTCGAGAACGGAGAGGTCCCGCCCGGAGCCGCCCACCTGAGGGACCTCAGGCCGTTGTTCGACCTCATGTGGACCACGCACTTCGGGCACGGGGCGGAGCACGTTCCGGACGAGGCGACCGCCGTCGCGGCGTTCGAGCGGCACAACGCGCAGGTGGAGGCGACGATCCCGGCCGACCGGCTGCTGGTCTACCGGGTCGGCGAGGGCTGGGACCGGCTCTGCGCGTTCCTCGGCGTCGACGTCCCGGACACCCCGTTCCCCCACCTGAACGACACGGCCTCGTTCCAACGCTTCCAGGAGCAGGCCGAACGCGGGGAGATGCCGGTCTTCCCCGGCGCGTCGACCGGCTGACCCGCCCCCGAGCCCGGCTTCACGCGGGCTTGCTCCAGACCATGGCGGCCGAGATCGGGTGGCCGCGGAACCGTTTCCACGTGGGCTTGGCCGCCACCCAGGTGTCGTCCACCGTGGCCTCGGCCAGCTCCGCCAGCGTCCACCCGGCGGCCATGGCCGCGCGCGTGTGGTCGCTGAGCAGGTGCAGGTGGGTGCTGATCGCCACGTCCTCACCGGAGGCGTCGGTGAAGTGGGTGGGCATGCCCGAGACCATGATGAACTGCGGGTGGTAGGCGACCAGCACCAGGGCGCCGCCGGGCGCGGCGATCCGCCAGGCCTCGGCGTAGTAGGGGGCGAGGTCGGGCAGGTGCTCGTCGATGAGTGAGGAGATCACCAGGTCGTAGCCGCCGCCCGGCAGACCGGTGTCGCGCACGTCCCCCCGGGCCAGGGTGGTGTGCGCGCCGCGCCTGCGGGCCAGGCCGAGCATCCCCTCGCTGAGGTCGACACCGTCCACGTGCGGCACGCCTCTGGCGCGCAGCCACGCCCCGGTGCGGCCCGTTCCGCAGCCCAGGTCGGCGGCGCGGGCCACGCCGGACCAGTCGGGCCGGGTGAGCCCGTCGAGGAGGGCCAGGTCCATGGCGTCCAGGACGGAGTCCTCGTAAGTGCTCGACCAGCCGTCGTAGCCCCGGGCCACGTCGACGGTGCGGTAGTGGCGGGTGTCGAAGTCCGCGAAGTTCGGCATGCCGCGAGTATGTCGTGGCCGGAGAGGGACCCGCCACCGCATTTCCAGGCCTGTGGAAAACCTGTTGCCCGCCGTGGCGGCGTCCTCCTACGGTGGGCGCATGGCCAGCTTCCACGCGATCGTGAACCAGGTCCAGTCCTGGTCCGCGAGCGCCCACGACCTCGTCATCCGTCCCCGGTCCGGGTCCCTGGACCGCTAGGACGCCTTCCGCGAGCCGCCGGACACGGCGGCTCCGTCCGACGGGGACCGCCCGCCGCCCCGCCCCGGCGCCGACGTGCCCGCACGTGCGCGCGCCGCCGTGTCGGGATGCCGGGCTCCCTCTGTCATGCGCGTGTGCCGGTCCAGGTCCAGTCCCGTCCCCGAACCGTTTCGGACGGGCCGCCCGGACCTCTTCTCCTCTCTGCGTGGGCACCTCGCCGCGCCCGTCCGTGCCGCCCGTCCACGTCCGCCACGCGCGTGGCTGGATCGGACCCTTCCATGGCACGTACGACACGTCCGCGTCCCGGCTCCCCCGCTGACCGCCGCCGCCGCTTCTCCCAGAACTTCCTGGCCGACCCCGGAGCCGCCCGGCACGTGGTCCGGGTCTCCGGGGTGACCTCCGACGACCTGGTGGTCGAGGTGGGCCCCGGCGAAGGCGCCCTCACCCGCTTCCTCGCCCCGGCGGCACGGCGGGTGATCGCCTACGAGATCGACCGCCGTCTGGCCGAGCGCCTGGCCGCTCGCTACCGCGACCCCGACCGGGGCGTGCGGGTGGTGTGCGCGGACTTCACGCGCGCCCGACCGCCGCGCGGCCCGTTCGCCGTGGTCGGCAACATCCCCTACGCCCGCACCGCCGACATCGTCCGCTGGTGCCTCGACGCGCCGGGCCTGACCTCGGCCACGCTGGTCACCCAGCTGGAGTACGCGCGCAAGCGCACCGGCGCCTACGGACGCTGGACCCGGTTGACGGTGCTGACCTGGCCGGAGTGGTCGTGGACGCTGGCCGGGCGGATCGATCGGCGCCGGTTCCGGCCGGTCCCCCGGGTCGACTCCGGGGTGCTGACGCTCCGGCGCAGGTCCGAGCCGCTGCTGCCGCCGGAACGGAGGGGCGCCTACCGCCGGACGGTCGAGCTGGGGTTCGGCGGCGCGGGCGGGTCGCTGGGGGCCTCGCTGCGCCGCGCCCACCCCGCGCGGAGGGTGGACGCGGCGCTGCGTACGGCCGGGGTCGCCCGGGCAACGCCCGTCGGTCTGGTGACGCCCGACCAGTGGCTGGCGCTCTTCACCGTGCTGGAGGCGTAGGCGCTCAGGCGAGGAAGTCCAGGAGGGCGGCGGTCAGTTCGGCCGGCGCGTCCTCCTGGACCAGGTGCCCGGCGCCCGTCAGGGGATGCAGCCGGGCCCCCGGGATGGCGGCGGCCAGCCGTTCACCGCGTTCGATGGGCAGCCAGGTGTCCTCGCGGCCCCAGACGACGAGCACCGGCAGGTCGAGGTCGGCGTAGGCGTCCTCGACCTCGGCGGTGTACCGCTCGTCGGCCTGGGCGATCTGGCGGTAGAAGGCGGGCTGTCCGTCGGCGCCGAGCCAGGGCCGGGTGAGGGCGTCGAGGACCTCGGCGCGCGGCTCGTGGTGCGCCGCCGTGGCGATGTAGGCGCGGACCAGGGCCTCGTGCAGGTGGGGCGGGAGCGCGGCGAACACGTCGGCCTGGGCGTTGACCAGGCGGAAGAAGTCGCTGCCCCAGGGTCGCACGCTCACCGCGTCGATCAGGGCGAGGCGGTCGTAGGCCACGCCGTCGAGCAGGGCGGTGCGCAGGGCCACGGCGCCGCCGAAGTCGTGCGCGACCACCCGGGGCCGCTCCAGCCCCCAGTGGTCGAGCAGCGCGGTGAACGCCCGCTGCTGCGCGGCCAGGGACACGTCCTGGCCGTCGGACTTCGCGGACGTCCCGTACCCGGGCATGTCCCACGCGTACACGGTGTGGTGCGGCGCGAGCGCGCGGGCCACGTGCCGCCACACGTAGGAGGAGAACGGGGTGCCGTGCAGGAGGACGACGGGGGCGCCCTCGCCGAGCCTGGTCCAGCGCACCGTACCGTTCGGGGCGTCGAAGCGTTCGTCGAGGTGCCACGCGGTGTCGGTCACGGTCGCCGTCCTCCCTCTCGCACGGGACGGTTCCATCCCGTCGGATCATCGGTCGACCGAAGCGTACACGCCGCCGACGACGGCGGCGCGGGGCCGGGTCAGACGCGGAGCACCGCGAAGGACTCACCCGGCAGGGTCACCGCGGCGCCGGTGGCCTTGGGCTCGCCGGTGGCGAGCAGCACCTCGCGCGGCGGCGCGTCCAGTTCGACGGAGGCGTCGGCGTCGGCGAGGTTGCACACCAGGCGCAGGGACCCGCGGACCAGGGTGATCTGGCGACCGTCGCCGCTGGCCCGCACGCCGCAGCGGTCCAGGCGGGGGTCGGCGAGGTCGGGTTCGGCGCGGCGCAGGGCGATGAGGGAGCGGTGGGTGTCCAGAACGCGGCGGTGCGGCTCCCGGGCCCGCTGGTCCCAGTCCAGGACGGCCGCGTCGCGGGTGGCCGGGTCCATCGGGTCGGGGATCTCCCCGTGCGCCCATCCCAGGTCGGCGAACTCGCGGCGCCGGCCCCGGCGGACCGCCTCGGCGAGCTCGGGGTCGTCGAAGGAGGCGAAGAACGGCCACGGGGTGGTGGCCGCCCACTCCTCGCCCATGAACAGCATGGGTGTGTAGGGCGAGCACAGGACGAGCGCGGCCCCGCAGCACAGCAGCCCCGGCGACACGTACGAACCCATGCGGTCGCCGCGCGCGCGGTTGCCGATCTGGTCGTGGGTGCTCAGGTAGGCGAGGAAGCGGCTGCCGGGCACGCTCGCGGTGTCGACCGGCGCTCCGTGCGTGCGGCGGCGGAAGGAGGAGTAGGTGCCCGCGTGCCAGAAGACGCGGCGCAGGACCGCGGGCAGCACGTCGGGACCGGCGAAGTCGGCGTAGTAGCCGTGGGTCTCCCCGGACAGGGCGGTGTGCAGGGCGTGGTGGAGGTCGTCGGACCACTGCGCGGCCATCCCGAGGCCGCCCGCCTCCCGGGCCAGGACGGTGCGCGGGTCGTTGCGGTCGGACTCGGCGATCAGGGACAGCGGGCGGCCCAGGGCGGTGGCGAGCGCGTCGACCTCCGCCGACAGCTCGGCCAGCAGGTGGGTGGCGCGGTCGTCGCGCAGGGCGTGGACGGCGTCCAGACGCAGCCCGTCGAGGTGGAAGTGGCGCAGCCAGTCGAGGCAGTTGTCGACGACCAGGCGGCGGACGGGGTCGGAGTGGGGTCCGTCGAGGTTGAGCGAGGGGCCCCAGGCGGTCTCGCCGTTGAAGTAGGGGCCGAACCGGGGCAGGTAGGCGCCGGAGGGGCCGAGGTGGTTGTGCACGACGTCCAGGAGGACGGCGAGGCCGCGCGCGTGGCAGGCGTCGACGAGGGTCTTGAGGGCGTCGGGGCCGCCGTAGGGGTGGTGGACGGCCGACCACAGCACCCCGTCGTAGCCCCAGCCGTGGGCGCCGTCGAAGGCGTTGACCGGCATGAGTCCGACGTGGGTCACGCCGAGGTCGACGAGGTGGTCGAGGCGGTCGACGGCGGCGGTGAGCGTGCCCTGGGGGGTGAAGGTTCCCGTGTGCAGTTCGTAGAGCACCGCGCCGGGCAGGGGGCGGCCGGTCCACGCGGCGTCCGTCCAGGGGAAGGCGGCGTGGTCGTAGACGCGGCTGGGGGCGTGGACGCCCTCGGGTTGCCAGCGCGAGCGCGGGTCGGGAAGGACCTCGGGCGCGTCGTCGAGCAGGTAGCCGTAGTCGGTGCCGGGTCCGGCGCCGTCGACGTGGGCGGACCACCATCCGTGGGCGTCACGGCGCATGAGGTGGTCGGTGCCGTCGGCGCGGAGGCGGACGCGGTCGGCGTGGGGCGCCCAGACGGCGAAGTCGCCGTGGACGCCGAGCCTTGGGCTGGTGGAGGTGTCCCGTTCGCTCACGCCGGGTGGCCTACCCGGCACCGGACGTTCTCACCCCTGGCCAGCGGATTCCTCCACTGGCCGGGGCCGGTAGACGTGGACGCGTACCGAGGCGGTGACGGACGTCGGCTCGGGCAGGGAGTCGACGCGGGCGCGGAGGTCGCCGGCGGCGATGTGGCGGGCGCTGGGTCCCATGCCGACGACGGTGGTCACGTCGTCGCGGCTCAGGTCCATGGTGAAGCGGACCTCGCTCTCCCCGGCGGGCGTGAAGTGGCCGTGCAGGCCCTCGGCCAGGCGCTCGTCCTTGCGGGGGTCGACGTCGAGCAGGCCCAGCGGTGCGCGCAGTCCGGCGAGGTGGTCGGGCGCGGGGGTGACGACGACCAGGACGCCGTCGGGGCGCAGGACCCGGTGGAACTCGGCGGCGGAGCGCGGCGCGAACACGTTGAGCAGGGCGTCGACGGCGCCGGTGCGCAGCGGCAGGGCGCGCCAGGCGTCGGCGGTGACGGCCCCGCCGCGCGGGTGGGCGCGGGCGGCGCGGCGGGCGGCGAACTTGGAGACGTCGAGGGTGAGGCCGACGGCGTCGGGCAGTGCGGTCAGGACCTGGGCGAGGTAGTGGCCGGTGCCGCCGCCGACGTCGGCGACCAGTGGCGCGGGACGGTCGCCGAGTGCGCGGGCGAGGGTGTCGGCCAGGGCGCGGCCGATCGCGTCGTAGTGTCCGGCGTGCTGGAAGCGGAGCCGGTCGGCGACCATCTCCTTGCTGTCCCCGGTGCCGGGCGGTGTGGCGCCTGTGAGCAGGCTGGCGTACCCCTCCCGGGCGACGTTGAAGCAGTGGCCGGCGGCGCACTCCAGGCCGCGCGGGCCGGGCCGCAGGGCGGTGCCGCACGTCGGGCAGGCCAGGGCCGTGGCGACGGCGTCGGGCATGCGCAGCCTGGGGCCGGTGCGGTGCGGGGTGTCGGTGGGCGCCATGATCGCTCCAGCCTACCGATGCGTCCGTCCGTGCCCGGACCGGTGACCGGCGGCTCCGCGCGCGCGAGGGGCCGGGGGCCACCGGACCGGCGGCTCCCGCCCGGCGACGGGGTCAGGCTGGTCGGAAGGAGGCGATCGCCTGGTCGCGCCACTCGGCGTCCCGCGTCCACACGTCCTCGTTCGCGGCCCAGGCCAGCGTGCAGTGCTCCCCTGGAACGACAGCGATGTTGCGCGTCAGGAAGTGCCGACCGGGCTCGCCGAAGCTGAAGGTGAACTCCCAGTCGGCCGCCGAGTGGAAGGAGGTCCGGGAGGTGACGTCCTCCACCCGGATCCGCTCGTAGCCGGGGAAGCGGTTCTCCGCGACGGAGGCCCGCTCCTGCTCCAGCACGTGCGCGTACTCGTCGTCGGTGGGATGGGGGGTCAGGTCGATCTGGAGGAAGGCGTCGCTGGCCGGCGAGTCGTAGTAGACGCCGACGCCATCGGTCCGCCGGATCCACCCGTCCGGCACCAGGACGGCGAACCCCTCGGGGTCATGGGTCCAGGTCATCCCCGGGGCGGCGGGCTCGTCGCCGGTGCCCGCGACCTCCTCGGCGGACCCGGTCTGCGACGTCTCCTCGGAGGAGGACGGCGTCTGGTCGTCCTGTCCCGCCGCGACGGGCCCGGCCCCGTCGTCCCCCCAGGGGACGGCGACCACGACCGCGGCCGCGACCACCAGGGCGGCGAGCCCCAGCGTGAGCACCACCGCGGGCCAGGACAGGCGTCGCTCCCGCGTGGCAGGGGCGGCGAAGGGCTCCCCGCCCGGCACGGGGGCGGTTCCGGTGGGGAACGCACCCGGAGCCGCGTGGGGTCCCCCGCCAGGCATGGGAACCGTTCCCGTGGGGGGTGCACCCGGGGTCGCCGGGGCGTCCTCGCCCCTGGCCGCGGCCTCCAGCAGGAGGCGGCAGGCGGCGGCGTCCATCCGCCGTGCCGGGTCCTTGACCAGCAGGCCCCGGACGGCCTCGCCGAGCGTCCCGGGCAGGACGTGGGGAGGTTCGGCGGTGGTGACGGCGTGCAGGGTCGCGGGGACGCTGTCACGGCGGAACGGCGAGACGCCCGTGGCCGCGTGGTAGAGGGTGGCGCCCAGGGACCACAGATCACCCGCGGGACTGGCCGGGGCGGAGGAGAGGCGTTCGGGGGCCAGGTAGGCGGGCGAGCCCATCACACCGGCGGTCTGGGTCACCGAGGCGGAGTCGGAGATCGCGGCGATGCCGAAATCGGTGAGCACCACGCGCCCGGTGTCGGTGGCCATGACGTTCCCGGGTTTGACGTCGCGGTGCGTGATGCCCTGGGCGTGCGCGGCCCCCAGCGCGTCGAGCAGGTCCAGTCCCCAGGCGGCCGCCCGCCGGGCCGGTACCGGCCCCTCCCGTCCGACCAGGCGGTGCAGTGATTCGCCGGTGAGGAACTCCATGACGATCCAGGGTCGGCCGTCCTCCTCCAGGATGTCGTGCACGGTGACGATGCTGGGGTGCTGGCCCATCGCGATGGCCTGCGCCTCCCGGCGCGCGCGGGCCGCCGTCCGGGCGCGGTCGTCCTCGTCCAGCCCGGGCCCCAGCAGGATCTCCTTGACCGCGACGGTCCGGTTGAGCTCGGTGTCGCGCGCCCGCCAGACCCGCCCCATCCCGCCGCGGCCCACCTCGGCCAGCAGCTCGTAGCGTTCGCGCAGCACGGTGCGGGACTCGGTCACGGGGGCTCCTGTGTGGGGAGGGGAACGAAGGACCCGGAGGGGGAAGGGTGCGGGGGCTGGGTTTCCGGGGCCCAGTGTACGGAGGACTCCCGCGGTGGCCGGCCCGTCGGGGAGGTGGCCGGGCCGCCGCGCGGCGGCCGTGTCGGGGACCTCACGCGCGGACCAGGACCGCCACCGGATAGTGGTCGAGCAGGTCGGCGAGCGGGGCGGCGGTGAAGCCGTCCACGCGCGTGGGAGCGAGCGCGCGGCCGGTGAGCCGGTCGGTCCATGATCCGGGGCCCGACGGGAGCGGCAGCGCGGTGTCGCGCCAGCCGCCCTCGGCGGCCAGGGCGAGCGGCAGGCGGGTGGCGACGGCGACGACGTCGGGTCGGTGGCCCCCGGCCGAGGTGCGGGCGAAGGCGAGAGCGTGGCGGGCGGCCGGTCCGCTGGCGGTGAGCGGGAGGTAGCCGCCGGGGCGCAGCTCGCGGCGCAGGCGCAGGCAGGTGCGCACGAGGTGGAACTTGGCCGCGCCGGTGTCGTCGAGGGGCGGGCGCCAGCCGCGTTCGACCCGTTCGAGCACGTCGGCGCGGACGGCCCAGTCGACGGGGCGGCGGTTGTCGGGGTCGACGAGGGACAGGTCCCACAGTTCGGCGCCCTGGTAGACGTCGGGGACGCCGGGCCCCAGGAGTTGCAGGGTTCGTTGGCCGAGGGAGTTGCTCCATCCGGCGTCGCGGACGGCGTCGGCCATCGCGGCCGCCTCGGCGCAGAGCTCGGGATCGCCCAGGACGCGGGCGGGCCAGGCGCGGACGTGCTCCTCGAAGTCGGGGTCGGGGTCGGTCCAGGAGGTGCCCAGGCGGGCCTCGCGGGCGGCCTTGAGCAGGTAGTCGGACAGGCGGCGCTCGTCGATCGGCCAAGCGCCGACGAGGGTCTGCCAGCCCAGGAGGTTGAGGGAGGGTTCGGGCAGGGCGCGGCGGTCGGTCCAGCGGCGCACGGCCGCGGTGAAGTCGCCCGCGATCTCGGACAGGGCGGCCAGGCGGGCGCGCACGTCCTCGGAGCGCTTGGTGTCGTGGGTGGACAGGGCGGTCATGGTGTGCGGGGCGGTGGCCTCGCGGTGCGCGGCGCGGGCGTGGAAGTCCTCGGGGGCCAGGGCGGGCTGGGCGGGGTCGCCGCCGACCTCGTTGGCCGCGACGAACCGGGTGCCCCGGTAGTAGGCGGTGTTCTCGACCCCCATCGCCATGACCATGCCGCTGGTCTGCTGGATGCGGCGGGCGGGTTCGCCCTGGGGGTCCGCGCGGACGCGGCGGTCGATGACGGCCAGGTCGAAGGCGAGGTCGGGACGGCGGTCGGCGGCGCGGCGCACGGCGCGGGTCCAGGCGGCCTCGGCCTCGGGCAGGTAGGAGCGGTAGACGTCGAAGGAGCACAGGAGTTCGGCGACGGCCTCCTCGCGTTGGCGGACGGCCATCGCGGAGGGCCGGGGGGTGCTGTCCGGGGGTTGGGCGGGCAGGAGCGCGGCGATCCGGCGCACCTCGGTGCGCAGGAGCCGGCTGGCGGCCTGGCGGCGGGCGTGGGCGTCGGCGTGCCCGGTGTCCACGTCCACGCCCTGGTCGACGGCCAGCGCGGTGAACTCCGGCAGGCCGTCGGGGTCGACGAAGACCCCGCACACCTCGCGCAGCGCGTCGTACCCGGTCGTGCCGTCGACGGGCCAGGACTGGGGCAGGGCCTCGTGCGGGGCGAGGATCTTCTCGACCACGAGCCACCCGTCGAAGCGCTCGGCGAGGCGGCGCAGGTAGCCGCCGGGATCGGTGAGGCCGTCGACGTGGTCCACGCGCAGCCCGTCCAGCTGCCCCAGGTCGGCCCAGCGCAGGATCTCGGCGTGGGTGGCGTCGAAGACCCCGGGTTCCTCGACGCGGACGGCGGCCAGTTCGCTGACGTCGAAGAATCGGCGGTAGGTGAGTTCGGCGTCGCCGCGCCGCCAGGACACCAACCGGTAGTGCTGGCGTTCGTGCACCTGGTCGGGGGTGTCGCCGGGGGTGTGGGTGCCGGGTGCGAGGGGGTAGCGCTTGTCGTGGTAGGCCAGGCAGCCGTCGGCGACGGCGAGGTCGTCCAGCGCGGCCCGGCCGCCGTCGCCGTCGTCGGCCAGGACGGGGACGAGCAGCGGACCGGCGTCGAAGTCGACGTCGAAGCAGCGCGCGTAGACCGAGTCGCGGCCGTGCGCGAGCACGTCCCACCACCAGGCGTTGGCGGCCGGGTCGGCGACGGACATGTGGTTGGGGACGATGTCGACGACCACACCGATGCCCAGGTCGTGCGCCTTGTCGACGAGGGCCTCGCGGGCCGCGTCGCCGCCCAGGGCCGGGGCGACCTCGGTGGGGTCGACGACGTCGTACCCGTGCTGGGAGCCGGGCGCGGCGGTGAGCAGCGGTGACAGGTAGACGGCGCCGACCCCCATCCGGCCGAGGTGGTCCAGCAGCGCCGTGGCGTCGGCGAGGGTGAACCCGGGCCGGAGCTGGAGGCGGTAGGTTGACGTCGGCGCGGCCGTGGCGGCCGTGTGGTGTGCGCTCATCACGCAGGACACCTGCCCAGGCGGCGCGCGTGTCATGCACGGCGGGCGGGCCGCGCGATGAGCGGCATCCCGGAGCCGCGTTGGGCGTGCGCGCCCGGCGGTGGCTAGACTCGACGGCGGCCTCCCACCACCTGCGAAGACGCATCCGCGCCCGCGCCCACCGACACCGACGAGAGGGTTTGAAGTAGTCGTGCTCCCGTCCCACAAGCACTCCCAGTCCCGCGTCCGGCGCCGTGGCGCCGTCCACCGGGGCGCGGCGTCCGCCGCGTTGGCCGGTCTGATGCTGGCGGCCACCGCCTGCGGCAGCGACGACGCCGTTCCCGGGGGGCTCCAGATCGCGACGCCCGAGGACGTCGAGTGCTTCTCCGGGAGCCTGTCCGGTGCGGGCTCCAGCGCCCAGGAGAACGCGATGACCACGTGGATCGCGGGGTACCAGACGGCGTGTGAGGGCGCCCGGGTGTACTACGACTCGATCGGGTCCGGAGGTGGTCGCAGCCAGTTCATCGACGGCGCCGTCGACTTCGCGGGGACCGACGCGGCGATGAGCCCGGAGGAGAACGCCGACGCGGCGGAGCGGTGCCACGGGTCGGACACCGTCAACCTGCCCGCCTACGTGGTGGCCATCGCCGTGGTGTTCAACCTGGACGGCGTCGACTCGCTGGACCTGCGTCCCGACACCCTGGCGAAGATCTTCAACCAGGAGATCACCCGCTGGAACGACCCCGAGATCGCCGAGACCAACCCCGGCGCGGACCTGCCCGACCTGGCGATCACCCCCGTCAACCGGTCCGACGACTCCGGCACGACCGAGAACTTCACGCGCTACCTGTCCGCCGCCGCGCCGGACGCCTGGCCGCACGAGGCGGACGGGCAGTGGCCGATCAACCCGGTCGAGTCCGCGCAGGGCAACAGCGGCATCGCCGACACGATCGAGCGCGCCAGCGGCGCGATCGGGTACGTGGAGATGTCGCACGTGCACGGGATGTCGACGGTGGACCTGGGCGTGGGCGACGAGTTCGTGGAGATCTCGCCCGAGGCCGCGGCCCAGGTGGTGGCGGACTCCCCGCGCCGTGAGGACAACGTCAACGAGTTCGACCTGGCCCTGGACCTGGACTACGGCACGACCGAGCCGGGCAGCTACCCGATGGTGCTGGTCAGCTACGAGGTCGTGTGCGGCGAGTACGACGACGCGGCCACGGTGGAGCGGCTCCAGGCCTTCCTGCGCTACGTCGTCAGCCCCGAGGGGCAGCAGAACGTCTCGGACGAGACCGGGTCGGCCCCGGTCAACGACGCCCTGCGCGAGCAGCTGCTGGCCTCCATCGACTCGATCGGGGTGCGCGACTGAGGCGCTGACGGCTTGGGGCGGGGGCCCGGACCGGCCGCGGCCGGTCCGGGCCCTCAGCCGTGGTCGCGTGAGCGGCGCGGCCTGCCCCGCCAGGTGCGCAGCCAGGACCCGATGCGGCCGCGCCCTCCCGTCTCGGGGGCGTGCTCGGGCTCGTGGGCCGGGCACACCTCGTCGCCCGTGCCGTCGGTGAACCGGGGCCGTGTGTCGGGGGCCGGTCGCGGCGGGGGCGGCACCGACCGGTACAGCGACAGGTCGGTGAGGGTCTCCTCCCCCGCGTGGATGCGGTAGCGGCCGTGGAGTTCGGCGACCACGTCGCCCAGGTCCTCGCCGTCGCCGCGCACGCGCAGCGCGCGGGCCAGTGCGCGGGTCCGCCACAGCCGCACCCCGGCGTCACGGGTGGGCGAGGTGGCGGGGAAGAGTTCGGTGAGCCCGGCGCGGGCGCGCTCGGCGCTGGCGAGCATGCGGGAGAGCGCCACCTGCCCCAGGCCCCACGCGACGGGCACGCGCAGCAGGAACGGGGAGGGGAACCCGGTGCGCGGCATGGTCGAGGCGAAGGAGACCCGGGGTTCGCCCAGGTAGTTGGCCTGGACCAGGCGCAGGTCCAACTGGGGGTCGCCGACGTGGGCGGCCGGGGATCCGGCTCCCTCCCAGTCGGCGACGAGGGTCAGGCCGAGGTCGGTCTCGGCGCTGTCCAGGATCCGGTCGACGCAGCCGCGTACGAGGTCGTAGGGGGCGCCGGAGACGTCGACGGCGGCGTGGACCAGGGGGACGCGCCTGCGGTGGGCGGGCAGGAGTTCGCGGTAGGCGTGGGGGTGGGGCATGAGTTCGGCGAGGACCTCGGTGCGGAAGCGCTCGGAGGGCAGGCGGGTGCGGGTGGTGGTGGCGCGGCCCACGTGCCAGGCCGTGGCGGAGCGCTCGGGCACCATGACGGCGCCCGCCTGCCACAGCCGGTAGCCGAACTCGGTGTCCTGGCCCAGGTCGAGGTCGGGGTCGACCCCTCCGGCGGCCTCGTACAGGCTGCGCCGCAGTCCCGCGGCGGAGCCCACGTAGGCGTGGAAGCCCAGGTGGTCGGCTTCGCGCAGGTCGGCGCTGTCGCGCACCAGGTGTTCGACCCACTCGTGGTGGCGGCCGGTCTCCAGGGTGTCGTGCAGGGTCCGGGTGCGGGCGCGGGCGATCACGTCGCAGGGGTCGGTGGGACCGGTGTCGGCGAAGCGGACGCGGCCGAGGGTGACGGCCTCGGCGTGGGTGTGGTGCCAGCGGGCCTGGGCCTCGACGAACTCGGGGCAGGCGATCATGTCGGCGTCCATCCAGACGAGGATGTCGCCGGAGCTGGCGTGGGCGCCGAGGGCTCGCGCGTACCCGGCGCCCCAGACTCCCTCGGGCGCGCGCAGGACGCGGCAGTTGCGGGGGCGGGCGGCGGGGAGCCGCAGCGGGGGCGCGGTGTGGATGTCGACGACCACGACCTCCAGGAGGTGGTCGGGGTAGGTCTGCACGGCCAGGGCGGCCAGGGCGAGGTCGAGGCGGCGCTGTCCGCCCCGCGCGGGGACGACGACGCTGACCCGCAGCTCGGGGGTCCACTGGCCGAGCCGCGGCGGCGTCAGTGCGCTCCAGTCGTTGCGGAAGACGCGAGTGCGCACGCGTTCCACGCGGCCGCGGTGGGACACTCCGTCGACATGAGACGCTACGTGCTTATTCAGTGACACAGAGTCACTATAGCCATGATTCCCACCGGCGTGGCGACGATCGCCGATGTGTTACGAAACGGTCGCGCCCAGGCGTCGGCCGGTCAGCGTCCGGATCCGCCCGCGTCGGTCCTGAGCATCGTGACGCCGAGCCAGACCACCCCGATGACGAGGGCGACCTCCTCCAGCGGCTTCGAGGGGTTCGAGCCGTGGA
Organism: Nocardiopsis sp. NPDC050513; assembly: GCF_044457925.1. Lineage (NCBI taxonomy): Bacteria > Bacillati > Actinomycetota > Actinomycetes > Streptosporangiales > Nocardiopsidaceae > Nocardiopsis > Nocardiopsis sp. NPDC050513. The sequence goes on from NZ_JBITHK010000010.1 coordinate 106,265, forward strand.
TCATGTTGCCGTTGCCCGAGTAGACGCCCACATGGCTGGGCGCCGACTCGTCGTAGAAGAACAGCAGGTCACCGGGCCGCACCTCGTCGCGGGAGATCCGCGTACCGGCGTTGACCTGGTCGTAGGTGGTCCGCGGCAGGTTGACGCCCGCCTGGGCCCAGGCCGCCTGCACCAGGCCGGAGCAGTCGTAGGCGTCGGGGCCGGTGCCACCCCACTCGTAGGGCTTGCCGATCTGGGCGCGGGCGAAGTCCAGGACCGCCTGCACGTCGCCGGAGGCGGCGACCTCGGCGCCCGTGGCGGCGGCGCCCGCCGTCGGGTCCTCTCCGCCCAGGTCGGCCAGGACCTCCTCCTGCTCCTCCAGTGCGGCCTCGCCCTCGGCCTGTGCGGTCTCGGCCGCCTCCAGGGCCTCGGCCGCGGCGTCCTCGGCGGCGGCGGCCTCCGCGCGGAGCTCCTCGGAGCGCTCGACCTCGGTGATGTAGTCAGCCAGCACGACCTGCTGTCCGGCGGACAGGTAGTCCAGGTCGGCGATGTTCTGGAGGGCGTCGTCCGGCGAGTCCCGGAAGAGCACGCCGAACAGGCTGTGCGTCGCGCCGGTGTAGGCGGACTGGGCGATCTGGACGACGTCGGAGGACATCGTCTCCAGGTCCTCCTGGGCCCGGGCCAACCGCTCCTCGACGTCCTGGAGTTCGGCCGCGGCCGTCTCGTGGTCCTGTTCGGCCTGGTTGTAGGCCTCGTTGAGCTCCGACAGCTCGCGCTGGAGCTCCTCGAAGCGGTTCTGGGCGTCCTCGGCGGAGGTGTCGGCCAGGGCGGCGCCGGACGAGAGCAGGACGGCGCCGGCCGCCACGCATCCGACCGTCGCGAGTCGGTACCGTCCGCGCACACGGGATTCCGGGTTGCGAGTCAAGGGATCGACTGCCTTTCTCCCACACCCGTCTACCGCCGCCGGGCATCGCCGAGGACACGCCCCGGGCGGGCGTGCGGCGCATGCGTGGGCGGGGGATCCGGCTGCGGCGCGAGGGCCGTGGGAGGTGGGCCGGGCGTGATGTGCGGCGGCCTCTGCTCGTGGGAAAGAGGGCTGCGGGCGAGCAGAGTGCGACGGAAACCGGACACTGTCCCCCTTGTGGGGATCACTCGGGCGTTCCGGCTTGATGGGAACACTAAACCATCGCCGACCGATTCGCTACCCGTTCGTTACCTTCCCTTGGGCAACCCTCTTGACCTGCGGACTCACCCCTTCGGCGGCCGAATCGCCGGTGGCGCGGGGGCATCCGCGACCCCCGGGAGCGACCCGGGGGCCTGAGACGGCCCGAACCGCCGCCCCGGTTCTGTGCGATACCTCACACCGGAGCCGGAAGGGGTCGGGGCGGCGCGCCCCGACCCCCGCTGAACGGCTCAGAGGTGCCGGGACCACCAGTCGAGGACGGCCTCGAAGCGGGCGACCCGGTGACTGGGCAGCCCCGTGCGCGACAGCTCGTGCCCCTCGCCCGGGAACAGCAGCATCTCGGCCTCGTGCCCGCGCGAGCGCAGCGACACGAACAGGCGCTGCGCCTGCTCCACGGGGCAGCGCCAGTCCTCCTCCGAGTGGATGATCAGGACCGGGACGTCGATCCGGTCGGCGTAGGTGAGCGGGCTCTCCTTCGCCCACGTCTCGGGCGGGCCGTACAGGGGTCCGGGGAAGAAGGAGCCGATGTCGGACGAACCCTGGAAGCTGTCGATCATGTTGACGGCGCGCTCGGTGATCGCGGCCCGGAACCGGTCGCCGTGGTTCGCGGCGATCCAGGTCGTCATGAAGCCGCCGTGCGATCCGCCCATGACGCCCACCCGCGCGGAGTCCAGGCGTTCGTCGCGCAGGGCCTCGTCGAGGAAGGCGAGCACGTCCGTGGCGGTGACCGCGCCGACCGAGCCGATGATCGCGCGGCCGTGTTCGTGCCCGTAGCCCGACGAGCCGCGCGGGTTGCACATGACCACCGCGTACCCGGCCTCGACGTAGACCTGGGTCTCGTCGAAGAGCTGCCAGCCGTACTGCGCGAACGGGCCGCCGTGGATCATGAGCACGACCGGGTGCGGGCCCTCCCCCTCAGGCAGGGTCACCCAGCCGTGCACGGGGTACCCGTCGGCGGTACGGGCGGTCAGCTCCGTCATCGGGCGGGGGTCCAGCCCCTCGGCGAAGGAGGTCAGGTCCTGCTCGCCGTCCTCGGTGACCCGCACGAGCTCGCCGCTGCCCGCGCCGTCGGCGACCACGGCGACGGTCACCCCGCCCCGGTGGTCGAAGGAGCGGGTCTCCACCGGCCCGCCGACCAGGGTGGTGGGCTCACCCCCGTCGAACGGCACCCGGACCAGGTGCACCGCTCCCCGGTTCTCGATCCGGGTCACCAGGCCCTCGGGGGTCACCTGGACCTCCCCGGTCACACGCGGGCCCTCCTCCGGGGTCAGCCGGGTGGGGGCGGCCGAGCCGTCCGCCGGGGCCGACCACACGCCCGTGGTCCGGCCGACGAAGTCGTTCAGGTCCGGGCCGAGCTCGTCGGCGAGGAAGTAGACCGTGGCGCCGTCCGCGGAGAAGCGGGGGGCCTCGGCGCAGAGGTCCCCCGCGGTGACGCGGCGCGGCTCGGCGCCCGCCTCGGGGGCGCACACCCACACGTCCTCGACCAGGTCGGTGTCACGGGTGGCGTGGCGGGCCGCGGCGAAGGCCAGCAGGGTGCCGTCCGGGCTCCACGCGGGGGCGCCGTGGTCGGCGTCGGCGTCGGTGACCTGGACCGGGTCGCCCGGCTCGCCGGAGGGGTCGATCGGCGCGGTGACGAACACCTGGGGGCGGCGGTCTCCGGTGAAGCCGAGGCCGTCCTCGCGGTACTTGAGCCCGGTGATCCTGCGGGGCGGCTCCTTGGCGGGCTCGACGCCCGCGTAACGCCCGGGTTCGGGGACGCGCGCGGTGTAGGCGATGCGGGTGGAGTCCGGACTCCAGCGGACGCCCGCGACGCCGAGCGGGTGGTCGGTCACCTTCCAGGGCTCGCCGCCGTCGGCGGGCAGCACGTGGAGCTGGGCCTTCTCGGCGTCGTCCGGGCGGAGGAAGGCGATCCACCCGCCGTCGGGCGACCAGACGGGGGCGTCGTCCCTGGTGCCGCGGGTGAGTTGGCGGGGCGGCTCGGAGCCGTCGGTGGGCACCGACCACAGGGCGCCGGTGTAGGCGTCCTCCTCCAGATCCGGGCGGATCACGGAGAAGACGGCGCGGGTGCCGTCCGGCGAGAGCCTGGGGGCGCTGATGCTGTGCAGGTGGACGATGTCAGAAGGTCGCATACGCCGATCTCGGCCGCCCCGGCATGGGGTGAGCCGGGCGGCCCCTCCTTTTCCTTGGCGGCGGGTCCGTTGTCCGGGGGCACCGTGTGGCTGGCACGACGGAGGGGTGGTCGTATCCCGAGCGGGTGGGACGGGACCGCCGTCCGGACGGGCCGGTTCCCACCCGATCCGGGAGGAACCGACCCATCGGGACCCTATCCGCGCCTCCCCCGGGAAATCCAGGACATCAGGGCCCCCGATCCACGCGTGGGCGCCGCCGGTGCGGCGCCGCGCACCCGCCGCCGCGCGGACACCGCGCAGCGTGGTCACGCCCAGAGGGGCACCACGCCGCGCGGCCACCGTTCTTCACGGAGAGGGACCGGTCCGTGCGACGCGCCGCACGTTCACCGCGGGCTCTGCCGGGACCGTGCCAGCGAACCGTGCAGGCGGTCGGTCTCCAGGTGCGTGCACACCCACCGGTCCCCCGCGCGGCGGGCCCGGAAGGCGAACGCCCGCGCGCGGTGGTCGCAGGCGATCACGGCGCTGACCTCCAGGGACGCGGGCGGAAGCACCTGGTGGAACACGCGCCCCAGCCTGGGCGCGATCCCGCACGGCACGCTGGCGCGCAACCGGCGCAGCTCCTCCCGGACCGGGACGGCCAATTGGTCGCGCATCACCTCCGGCGCGCGGCGGCCCACCAGGACCTCCGCCATCCGCTGGGCCAGCGTGTACACGTCGTCCGGGGTCCGGTGGCCCTGGAGCGGGGTGCCGCACCGTCCCCGGCGCGGGCGGCGGAGCGGGGTCCTGGCGGGGGTGACGGCGGGCCGGTACGTCGGGGTGCAGGCAGGACGCGGGCACAGCGGGTGCCGGGCGGCGTGGGCCATGGAGGGGTCCCTTCCGAGGAGTGGTCGTGCGCCTTCACCGGACACGGAGGGCCGGGCTCCGCTGACCGGCCACCGGGAATTCCAGGTTTCTCGGCCGCGACGCCGTCCGGGGAACGGCCCGTCCCGCGCACGCGGCATACTGACCAGGGTGACCAACGCGTACCTTTCCTCCCCCGCCCCGTTGGCCCTCGCGCACCGGGGCGGGTGGATCACCGACGACCGGGGCGTCCGGCGCACCGAGCTGGAGAACACCGCCGTGGCCTTCCAGCACGCCGTCGACCTGGGGTACACCTACCTGGAGACGGACGTGCACGCCACCGGCGACGGCGTCCTCATGGCGTTCCACGACCGCACCCTGGACCGCGCCACGGACATGGGCGGCGCCATCGGCGACCTGCCCTACCGCGAGGTCGCACGGGCCCGGGTCGCGGGACGTGAGCCGGTGCCGGTTCTGGAGGACCTGTTGGGCGCCTGGCCGGAGGCGCGGTTCAACATCGACCTGAAGTCGGACGACGCCGTCCTCCCCCTGCGCGACGTCCTGCGCCGCACCAACGCCTGGGACCGCGTGTGCGTGGGCTCCTTCGACCAGTTCCGCCTGGACCGGGCGCGCCGCCTCCTCGACCGCCCCGTCGCCACCTCCTGCGGTCCGGTCGACGTCGCCCGACTGCGCGTGGCCTCCCTGTCGCCGCTGCTGCGCGCGCTGGCCAGCCGGGTCCCGGTGTGCGCGCAGATCCCCCTGTGGCAGGGCTCCTTCCCCGTGCTGAGCCGCGACCTGATCCGCACCGCCCACCGCCTGGGCCTCCAGGTGCACGTGTGGACGGTCAACGACACCGATGTCATGGAGCGCCTGCTCAACGCCGGTGTGGACGGGATCGTCACCGACAACACCGTCGGTCTCAAGCGGGTGCTCACCCAGCGCGGCCGGTGGCCCGACGGCGCCCGCGGCGCCGGCAGAACCACGAAGAACGGATAGCGTCCCCCATGGTCAACGCCCCGGAGCCGACCACCACCGGCTCCCCCTCCCCCGATCCCCTCCAGCGCAGGCGCGAACAGCGCGGATGGTACGTCTACGACTGGGCCAACTCGGTGTTCATCACCTCGGTGGTGACCGTGCTGATCGGCCCGTACCTGAGCAACCTGGCGTGCGTCTCGGCCGGCGCGCCCGACGCGGAGGCGTGCCAGGACCCGTCCCTGTCCATCGCGCCGCTGGGCGTGGACGCGATCACCCTGCACCCGAACGCGCTCTACCCGGCGCTGACGACCGCGGCGATCCTCCTCCAGATCGTCCTGCTGCCCGTCGTCGGCGCCATGGTCGACCAGTCCCGGCACAAGCGGCGGTGGCTGGTCTGGCTCGCCGTGGGCGGTTCGGCGTGCACGGCGGGCCTGTACGCCGCCACCGGCGGCTACCAGGTGGCCGCCGTGCTGTTCGTGCTGGCCAACGTCCTGTACGGGCTCTCGATCGTCGTGTACAACGCGTTCCTGCCCGAGATCTCCACCCCGGACGAGCGCGACCGGGTGTCGGTCACGGGCTGGGGGATCGGGTACCTGGGCGGCGCCCTGCTGCTGGCCGTCCACCTCGGGCTGGTGCTGTCGGCCGGCGCGCTGGGGATCGGCACCGACCACGCGGTGCGGATCGCGTTCGCGTCCGTCGGCCTGTGGTGGGCGGGGTTCACCGTCCTCGCCGTCCGGCCGCTGCGCGACCGCTACGGCGCGCTGGCCCTGGCCTCACGGGGGCGGCCGAAGGTGGGGCAGTCCCTGCGGCAGTTCGGTCACACCCTGCGCGACATGCGCAAGTATCCGAACACGGTCCTCTTCCTCGTCGCGTTCATCTTCTTCAACGACGGCATCCAGGCCGCCATCCGCTACGCCGCGCCGTTCGCCAGCCAGGACCTGCGCCTGGACGAGAGCGCGCTGATCATGACGATCCTCGTCATCCAGTTCGTCGCCTTCGCGGGCGCGTTCGTGGCGGGGCGGGTGGCGCGGACGGTCGGCACCAAGGCGACGGTGCTCGGATCGCTCGTGGTCTGGTGCCTGCTGGTCGCCCTGGCCTACTTCCTGCCCGCGGGCGACGTGCCGCTGTTCGTCGCCATGGGTGTGGGCATCGGTCTGGTGCTGGGCGGCACGCAGTCGCTGGCGAGGTCGATGTTCTCCCAGCTGATCCCCAAGGGCCGCGAGGCCGAGTACTTCAGCCTGTTCCAGATCTCCGACCGCGGGTCGACGTTCCTGGGGTCGCTGGCCGTCACGGTCGCGGTCAGCCTCACCGGCGGCTACCGGGTGGCGATCGTCTCGCTGATCGTGTTCTTCGTGCTGGGCGCCGTCCTGCTGTGGCGGACGCGCATGCGCGCCGGGATCGCGGCGGTCGGCAACGAGGTGCCGAGCCGCCTCTGAGCCCGCCGTGTCGTCGGCCCCGGCCATACTGGGGGCCGACGACGGACGGGGAGGTGCGGTGCGGGTTCTGCACGGGGTGTGGGTCGGGGACGCGCTGGCGGTGTGGGCCGAGGAGGCCCGGTCCGCGTCCGGTCCGGATCCCGCGGACGCCCCGCCGCGGCACCCCTTCGCCCTGTCGGCCGGTGGACTGCGGTCGCTCCTCGGGTCCCTGGGGGCCGGGGAGGAGGCCGCCGAGGCCGCCGACGACGAGCTGCGGCTGACCCTGCCCGGCGACGACCGCGCCCCGACCCGTTCCGACGCCGCCGACTCCGGCGGCGCTCCGGCGCGGCTGCTCTCCTGGCGGGTCCCCGCGCTGGTCCTGGACGCGCGCCGCGCCGAGACCCTGCTGGACGTCCTGGGCGGTCCGGGGGGCGGCCGGGTCCGACTGGGCCCGGCACTGGCGCACCTGGGTGCGGTCCGCGACTGCGCCGAGGACCTCGTCACCGCCGGGTGCGTCCTGCCCGACCTGGTCGGCGACCCGCCGCGTGCGCGTTGGCGGCCCGCCCCGGTCGAGGCCGCCGAGGCCCGCCTGTCGGCGCTCACCGCCGCGCTGCCGACCGCGGCCCGCGCCCATCGGCCCGAGGACGGCCCCGACGAGGCGGCGCGCTCCTGTGTGCTCGCTCCGCTGGAGCTGCTCACCGACGCCGTCGCCCGCCGCCTGGCCAGGCGTCCGCACGGTGTGGCGGACCCGACGGGCGCCGCGGGCGCGGCGGCGAGCGATACTCCGGCGGCCCGGCTGGCGTCCGCGCTCGCCGGGGCGGACCCCCGCGTGGATCCGGCCACCGCCGAGGCGCTGCGCGGACCCCTGCGCGAGTGGCGGGCGCGCGTGCGCGGCCCCGGCCGGGCCCGACTGCTGTTCGTTCTGCGCGAGCCCGACCGGGACAGCCCCTGGGCGGTGGAGTTCTGGGTGCGGTCCGACACCGACCCGGGGCTGCGGCTGCCCCTGGAACGGGTGTGGCTCGGCGAGGGCGCCGCGTGGCTGCCCGACGACGTGGGCGAGACCGCCCTGGCCGACCTGCGCCGCGCCGCCCGCCACCACTACCCCGCGCTGCGCCGGGCGCTGCGCGACCTGGCGCCCGCCCGCCTGCTGCTGGACACCGCCGGGGCGGAGTCCTTCGTGGCCGACGCCGCGCCGAGGCTGGGAGCCGCCGGGTTCGGCGTGGTCCTGCCCGAGTGGCGCGGCCGCCAGGCCCTGGGACTGCGCATGACCGTGGAGGAGGCCCCGCGCCGGACCCGGGGCGGAGTGGGCGTCGCCGACCTGGTCAGGGTGTCCTTCGAGGCGCTCGTGAACGGGCCCGGATCCGGGGAGCCGCTGTCCGGGGAGGAGCTGGACGAGCTCGCGGAGCTGGCCCGGCTCAAGCGGTCGCTGGTGCGCGTGCGCGGCAGGTGGATGGAGATCGACCCCGAACGGGTCGGTTCCGCCCTGGAGGCGCTCCGGAGCCGCGCTCGCCGGTGGTCGCGGGTGGACGAGGCGCTGCGCGCGGCGATCGGGGTCGCGGGCGCGGCCCCCCTGCCCGTCACCGACGTGGTCGCCGAGGGACCCGTCGGCGCCCTGCTGGAGGGGGGTGTCTCGGCGGAACTGCGGCCCATGGGCGCTCCGGCGGGCTTCGAGGGCACGCTGCGCCCCTACCAGGACCGGGGCGCGTCGTGGCTGCGCTTCCTCGGCGAACTCGGGCTGGGCGCGATCCTCGCCGACGACATGGGGCTGGGCAAGACTGTCCAGCTGCTGGCCCTGCTCACCGACGAGCGCGCGGGGGGACGCGCCCCGGGGCCGACGCTCCTGGTGTGCCCGGTGTCCTTGGTGGGCAACTGGTCGCGCGAGGCCGCCCGGTTCGCCCCGGACCTGCGCGTGCACGTCCAGCACGGCCCGGACCGGCCGGTCGGCAACGCCCTGGCGCGGCTCGTGGGCGCGTGCGACCTGGTGGTGACCACCTACGGCGTGGTCACCCGCGACGCCGGGGAGCTGGCCGCGCTGCCCTGGCACCGGGTGGTGTGCGACGAGGCCCAGGCGCTCAAGAACCACGGCACGCGCCAGGCGCGGGCGGTGCGGTCGCTGCCCGCCGCCACGCGGATCGCCCTGACCGGGACGCCGGTGGAGAACAACCTGGGGGAGCTGTGGTCGGTCATGGACTTCGCCAATCCCGGACTGCTGGGGTCGGCCCAGGACTTCCAACGCACGGTGGCCGAGCCCGCCGACGGCGACGGGGGCGCGGCGGCGGATCTGGTGCGCCGACTGACCCGTCCGTTCGTGCTGCGGCGCCTCAAGACCGACCGGTCGATCATCGCGGACCTGCCGGAGAAGTTCGAGGCGCGGACGTGGTGCACGCTCACCCCGGAGCAGGCGTCGCTGTACAAGGCGGTGGCCGACGACATGGCCGAGCGGATGGCCGAGGCGGACGAGAAGGAGCGCAAGGGCCTGGTCCTGGCGACCATGGCGCGGCTCAAGCAGATCTGCAACCACCCGGCGCAGTTCCTGGGCGACGGGTCGGCGCTGGCCGGACGTTCCGGCAAGCTCGACCGGCTGGAGGCGATCCTGGGCGAGGCCGCGGCGCAGGGAGACAAGGCGCTGTGCTTCACCCAGTACGCGCGCTTCGGCGACCGTCTGGCTCCCTACCTGCGCTCCCGGTTGGGGGTTCCGGTGCTGTGGCTGCACGGCGGCACCCCGCGGTCCGAACGGGAGGAGCTGACGCGGCGCTTCCAGGACGCGCCCGGTCCCATGGTGTTCCTGCTGTCGCTCAGGGCGGCCGGGACCGGGCTGAACCTGACCGCCGCCAACCACGTGGTGCACGTGGACCGGTGGTGGAACCCGGCCGTGGAGAACCAGGCCACCGACCGCGCGTTCCGGATCGGACAGCGACGGGACGTGCAGGTGCGCAAGCTGGTGTGCGTGGGAACCGTGGAGGAGCGGGTGGACGAGATGATCGAACGCAAGAGCGCGCTGGCCGAGGGCGCGGTGACCACCGGGGAGCACTGGTTGGCGGGGCTGTCGGTGGAGGACCTGCGCGAGGTGGTGCGCCTGGCGCCGGAAGCCGTGGCCGGATGAGCGGGACGTGGTCGGCCCTGGTGGGCGCGGCCCTGGGCGCGTCCGCCGACGCCTCCGGGGGCACGGTGGAGCGGTGGTCGGTGCGGCCGGGCGAGGTGCTCGCCCGGGTGGGCGGCGCCGGTGGCGCCGTCCACGAGGCCAGCCTCATCCGGCCGGTGCTCGCGGACGGGGACTGGGAGCGGGCGTGCGCGGCGCTGGCCTCGCAGCCGGTGTTCCGTGCCCGGCTGCTGGCCGGTGAGCTGCCGCCGGCCGCGGCGCGCGTGTTCGGACTCCTGGGGCTGGCGCTGGTGCCGCGCGGGTGGGCGGACGTGGTCGCCACCTGTTCGTGCGACCACTGGGAGGGCCGCTGCTCGCACCTGTCCGCGGCGGCGGCAGCGCTGGCGCGCGAGGCCGACCGGGACCCGTTCACGCTGACGCGGTGGGCGGGCCGCGAGCGCCGCGCCCTGGTGGACCGGGTGGCTGCGTTTTCCCTGCCGGGGAACGGGCCGGCACAGGACCGGGAAGCGGAGGAGAACGCACCGGCGGGCGCGAACGGCGGGGAATGGATCCCCCTTTCGGAGAACGGACGGGAAGCCGCCGACGTGTCGGCGGCCGTGTTCTGGTCGGCGCCCGAACCGCCTGCCGCGCCGCGCTTGCCGGGGAACGCGGGCGCGCGTGTCCGGGCGGCCGCGCCCGGGGCGATCGCCGACGAGCTGCCATTGTTCACGCACGCGGAGGACGCCCCCGCGAAAGTCGAATAGCCTCCGTGGGATTTTCTGTGGAAAACGCCGATGGGCGCGTAGTTCCGCGGTTACGATTCCTCTGGAGACCGCACCGGGTGACTGTGGGCCACCGGGGTGTGCCTCCGCCGCGGAGACCGTCGACCGCGCACCCCGGCCGCGGGGCCAGCCACCCCGCACGCCGGTGCGCACGCGGCCCGCGTCCCGCACCCGCTCAGGGCCCACCGCCGAGTCCGGCCTCCTCGCCGTGGACGCTCCCGTGAGCGCCCGCGCCCGCCGTTCGCACCGCGTCCGGCGGCCACACCCGCACCGCACAGCAAGGAGGCAGGGACCCGCCCCGGCTCAGGAGTCGGCGCGCCCCGGACCGCACATGGCCGATCGCTTCCCCCCCGACATCGACATGGACACCCCCAGCATCGCGCGGATGTACGACTATCTGCTGGGCGGCAAGGACAACTTCGAGGTGGACCGGGTGGCCTGCAACGTTCTCCTGGACCGGGTCCCGGAGGTGTTCGCCCTCGCCAACGACAACCGCGCCTACCTCACGCGCGCGGTCGAGTTCGTGGCCTCGCGGGGGGTGGAGCAGTTCCTCGACCTGGGGGCGGGACTGCCGACGGCCGACAACACCCACCACGTCGCGCAGCGCGCCAACCCCGGCGCCCGGGTGGTCTACGTGGACAACGACCCGATCGTCGCCGCGCACGGCCGGGCCCTGATCGACGACGGCCGCCAGACCGCGTTCCTGCACGAGGACTTCCGCGCCGCGGACCGGATCCTGGACGCACCCGAGACCCGGCGACTGATCGACACCGACCTCCCGGTGTGCCTGATGGCGGTCTCCCTGTTGCACTGCGTCCCCGACGACGAGGACCCCTTCGGCGCCCTGGCGGCCCTCGTCGACCGTCTGGCGCCCGGATCCCACGTGATCTTCTCCCACTGCGTCACCGACGACCCCGTCGCGGGCGAGTGGATCACCGAGAAGATCCTCTCCTTCGGCACGCCGTGGGGCCGGGTGCGCAGTGAGCGGGAGGCGGAGGCCGCCTTCGCCGGGCTGGAGCTGGTCAGCCCGTGGACGGACGCGCGTGACTCGGGTCCGCGCACGGTGGACTGCGCCACCTGGCGGCACCCGGAGCAGGATCCGCTCACGCGCCCGGCGGACCCCGGGATCACGTTGTGGGAGATGGCGGGGGTGGCCGTCAAGCGCTGACGACACGCCGTCGCGGTCGGGAGGCCGCCGGGGGCGCGGCGTCCGACGCGCCCCCGGTCAGGCCGCGGCCCACGCGGCCCCCCGCTCACCCCCGTGTCGGAGCGAAGTGCTCCGCGAGCAGGGTGTTGACCTTGGCGGCCCGCTGCCAGGACAGCAGGTGGGCCGCGTCGTCGAGAACGACCAGCCGGGCGTCCGGGACCCGTTCGGCGATGAGTTCGCCGTGGCCGCGGGGCGGGGTCCCGGCGTCGTCGGCCCCCGCCACCACCAGTGTCGGCGCCTGGATCCGGTCCAGATCGCCGCGCACGTCGTGGCGCTCGATCGCGGCGCAGCAGCCCGCGTACCCCTCGGGGTCGGTGGCGGCGATGCCGTCGCGCATGCGCGCCACCTCCTCCGGGTGCTCCTTGGCGTAGGCCGGGGTGAACCACCGCTCCACGACCGCGTCGGCGAGCGCCCCGGCGCCGCGCTCGCGGACGACGGCGATCCGGTCGCGCCAGGTGCTCGGCGGCCCCATGTGCGGTGACGTGGCGAGCAGGGCCAGGCGGTCGATCCGTTCGGGGGCGTGGACGCCCAGCCACTGGCCGACCATGCCGCCGAGGGAGAGCCCGGCGAAGTGCGCGCGCCGGATCCCCAACCGGTCCAGGAGCCGCAGCACGTCCCCGCCGAGGTCGTCCATCGAGTAAGGGCCCGCGGGCGCGGGCGTGCCTCCGTGTCCGCGGTGGTCGTAGCGGATCACCCGGAAGTCGGCCGAGAGCGCCTCGACCTGCGGCTCCCACATCCGGAGGGTGGACCCGAGCGATCCGGCGAGCACCAGGGGCGGGGCCTGCGCCGGTCCGCTCTCGGTGTGGTGGACGTCGACGGTCATCGCTTCCCTCTCCATCTCGGCACGGCTCGCGCCGCCGGTCCTACCCGCGATCCGGTCGGTTCATCCCTCGGGGCCACCGCGAGCGTGACGCATCCAGCACGGTGTGACACGATCACTGCGACCACGGGCGTTCCCGCTCCCGCCCACCCCCGTCCCGACCAGGAAGGCCCCATGTCCACCGAAGCCGAACCGGCCCGCGGCACCCACTTCGTGCAGTCCCTGGAGCGGGGACTGTCGGTGCTCCGCGCGTTCTCCGCCGAACGGCCGTCCATGACCCTGAGCGACGTGGCCCGTTCGACCGACCTGACCCGTGCCGCAGCCCGGCGCTTCCTGCTCACGCTGGTCGACCTCGGCTACGTGCGCACCGACGGGCGCCTGTTCTGCCTCACCCCCCGCGTCCTGGAGCTGGGCTACGCCTACGTGTGCTCGGCCGGGCTCCCCGACGTCGCCCAGCCCCACCTGGAGGGCCTGTCCGCCCAGGTGCGCGAGTCGGCGTCGGTGTCGGTCCTGGACGGAGACGACATCGTCTACGTCGCCCGGGTGGCCACCCTGCGCATCATGACGGTGGCGATCACCGTGGGGACCCGCTTCCCCGCCGCGGCGACGTCGATGGGGCGCGTCATCCTCGCCGGGTTCGACGACGACACCCTGAAGTCCTACCTGTCCAGAGTCGACCTCCCCAAGCTCACACGGCACACGATCACCGACCGTGCCCGCCTGCGCGCCGAACTGGACCGTGTGCGCCACCGGGGCTACGCGGTCGTGGACCAGGAACTGGAGGAGGGGCTGCGCGCGGTGGCCGCGCCGATCCGCGACACGTGCGGCCGCGTGGTCGCTGCCGTGAACGTGTCCGCGCACGCGGGGCGGTCCTCGTTCGATGACATCCACCACCGTCTGCGCCCCGCCCTGCTGGAGACCGCCGCGCTGATCGAGGCGGACCTCGCGTCCGTGGCCTGCCGGGACGCCGAGCGGTGACCCTCCCGGCCCCGGACACGCTCGCCCTCCGGCGCCGCCGGGCGTGCGGGGAACGCGACCGCGGACGCCCACGCCTCGGGCGCGCCGGGCGGCGCCGACCCGCCCGAGGCGTGGAACGCGGGCGGCTGACCCCTCACGAGCGCGCGTACACCCCGGCCCGGGCCGCCTCGAACGCTGCCCTGGCCGCGCGTTCCGCGCTCTCGGAGTCCAGCGGGTCGCCGCTCAGGAGCGCGCGGTAGTACAGCGGCGCCGAGACCGCCCGGACCACCTCGCGGGCGTCGGTGCCGGGGGGAACCTCGCCGCGTCCGACGGCCGCGTCGACGCAGGGCGCCCACTCACCGATCCGGGTGGCGTAGAACCGGTGCAGCGCCCGGGCGGTCCTGTCGTCGCAGGTGGCGGCGGCGATCACGGCCCGGAAGAGGGCCCCCTGGCGGGGGTCGGCCAGGGTGTCGCGCACGAGGCGGGCGTTGGCGGTCAGGTCCTCCAGCAGCGACCCGGTCTCCACCCTGGGCAGGGACTGCTCGGCCATGTCCTCCAGCAGGTCGGCCACCAGGGCGGGCACGGTCCCCCACCGGCGGTAGACGGTCGTCTTGCCGACCTCGGCCCGCCGGGCCACGTCGGCCAGGTCGAGGCGGTCCACGCCGTGCTCGGCCAGGGCGTCGCCCGCCGCGCGCAGCACGGCCTCGCGCACGCGGGCCGTCCGTCCTCCGGGACGTCGGGTGCCCGGTTCCTCACTCGCCGCCATTAAAGGGACTCCCGTTCCATTAGTGCTCGTTTCGTGCTAGCGTGCATCCCATATTAACGGAACCACAGACCCGTTAACGATGAGTGGGAGGATCGTCATGCAGTATCGAACCCTGGGCTCCAGCGGACTGCGCGTGCCCGAGCTGAGCCTGGGCACGGGGACCTTCGCCGGTCGCGGGCCGCTCTTCGGCGAGTGGGGCGCCGGCGACCACCGCCAGGCGCGCCGCATGGTGGACATCGCCCTGGAGGCGGGGGTGACCCTCTTCGACAGCGCCGACGTCTACTCCGACGGCGCCGCCGAGGAGGCCCTGGGCGCGGCCCTGCGCGGACGTCGCGACCAGGCGCTCATCTCCACCAAGCTCGGCCTGCCCACGGGAGAGGGCCCCCAGGACGCGGGGACCTCGCGCGCCCGGATCGTCGAGGGCACCGAACGGGCGCTGCGCCGCCTGGACACCGACCGAATCGACCTGCTCCAGTTGCACGGCTTCGACGCCGCCACCCCGGTCGAGGAGAGCCTGTCCGCGCTGGACACCCTGGTCCGCGACGGCAAGGTCCGCTACGTGGGGGTGTCCAACTACGCCGGATGGCAGCTGATGAAGGCCCTGGCCGCCGCCGACCGCCTGCACCTGCCCCGGTACGCCGCCCACCAGGTCTACTACTCGCTCGTCGGCCGCGACTACGAGTGGGAGCTCATGCCGCTGGCCGCCGACCAGGGGGTGGGCGCCCTGGTGTGGAGTCCGCTGGGCTGGGGCCGCCTGACCGGGCGGATCCGTCGCGGAACACCGCTCCCCGAGCGCAGCCGTCTGCACCGGACCGCCTCCCTGGGACCGGCCGTGGACGACGAGGTGCTGCTCGACGTCGTCGACGTCCTGGTCGAGCTCGCCGAGGAGACCGGGCGGACGGTGCCGCAGATCGCGATCAACTGGCTCCTGCGCCGCCCCACGGTCTCCTCCGTCATCGTCGGGGCGCGCGACGAGGACCAGTTGCGCGACAACCTGGGTGCGGTCGGGTGGGAGCTCACCCCCGACCAGGTGGCGCGCCTGGACGCGGTGAGCCACCGCGAGCCGCCCTACCCCCGGTCGGCGTACCACCGCCAGGAGGGCTTCGCACGGCTCGACCCGCCCATGTTCGCCCGGGCCTGAACGCACGCGGGCGGCCCGCCGGGGACCGGTTCCCGGCGGGCCGCCCGCGTCCGGACCGGGTCAGGCGGGGCGCATCCGGAACACCTGGAGGCGCATGCCGTAGTACTTCTCGGTCTCGCCGACCCATTCCATGCCGAGTCGGCGAGCCACGGAGATCGCGCGCTCGTTCCTCGGCCGCGCGACCGCGAAGAGCTCCTCGATGCCCTGCCCGAACGCCCAGTCGGTGACGGCCTTGCTGGCCTCGGTCGCGTACCCCTGGCCCCACAGGTCGGGGCGGACCGCCCAGCTGAGTTCGAAGTCCTCCTCGAAGGGCGGGAGCAGCTTGAGTGACAGCCCTCCCACCAGTTCGCCGTCGGAGGCGCGCACGATCGCCCACCGCCCCGCGGGCGGGATCAGGTTGGGGCCCGCCTCGATCCAGGCGTGCAGCACCGATCGCATCGCGCCGATGTCGGTCACCGGGTGCCATTCCGGTGTCAGCCAGCGCGCGACGTCCTCGGCCCCGTAGATGTGCAGGGCCGCCTCCGCGTCGTCCAGCGCCCACTCCCTGATGAGGAGTCGGTCGGTCCGCAGCTCAAGGCTCATAGCAACCAAGGTAACCCGGACCGCCCGACCTGGACAGGGGGCCGCCGCGACCGGGGGGCGGTCTACGCCCCGGCGAGGACCTCGCGCAGCCGCGGCTCGAAGGCCTGCGGATCCTCGGCGAAGCCGGTGTGGCCGCCGGGGAACATGACCGGTTCGGCGCCGATCCCGGCGGCGAGCGCCCTGGACGCGCGGTCGCACAGCTCCCCGGCCGAGTCCTCGCCGATCCCGACCACGACGCGCGCGGGCACGGCGCGCAGGGCGCCGAGATCGGGGCGCCAGCGCGTGGTGCCGCGCAGTTCGTGCTCGTAGAAGCGGCGTTCGTCCGCGATCGCCTGGGCGTCCCGGTCTCCGCCGAACATCTGCTGGACCACCTCGTCGGGCATGGCGATGTCGGCGTTGGCCATGAACAGGCGCCAGGCCCCGACGACGTCGCCGGCCAGGTAGACGGCGATCATCTCCTCGGTGCGGGCGTGCAGCGTGTCGCGGTCCGGCAGCAGCTCGTTCAGCGGCGGCTCGTGGGCGACCACGGTGTGCGCGAGATCCGGCCGGGACTGGGCGAGGGCCAGGGCGGTGACGGCGCCGCCGCTGGAGCCCAGGACCGCCGCGGGCCCGGCGTCCAGGTGGACGATGAGACGGGCCAGGTCGTCGGCGCGCAGGTCGGGCGTGGAGTCCTGGTCGGGGTCGTCGAGCGGGCTGCGGCCGATCCCGCGCGGGTCGGTGGTGAGCACCGTGTGGTCGGCGGCGAGCAGGTCGGCGAGCGGCGCGAAGGAGTCGGCGCCCATCGGGGATCCGACGAGCGCCACGAGCGGTCCTTGGCCGCGCACCTCGTGGTACAGGCGCGCGCCGGGGACCTCCAGGGCGGCGGACGCGGCGGTCGTGGTGGTGGAGCGGTTCATCGGGGGCCTCCCGTGGTGGATGTGCGGACACCGTCACCGGTAGGACCCCCGCTCGCGCCGAAAGTCATCGCACCGCGCCGGACTTTCTCGCGAGGCGTTCCGCCAGGGCGGTCAGGGGGCGGCTCCGGGTGAGCGCGCGCCAGCGGTCGGCGAGGCGACCGCGCCGCGTGCGCGGCGACGGCGCGGGCGACGTCTCCTCCCCGTCCCCGATCCTGGCCACGCGCTCGCGCAGTCGGTCCCTGACCTGGTCGGGTGTGTACGCGCGGCGCCTGCGTTCGGCACGGGCGATGACGACCCCGGTGGCGGCGACGCCGACGAAGGCGGCCACACCGAGCACTCTCCTCCAACGCATGTGCCTAGGCTAGCGGTGTGACGGAAACGAGCATGTCCCTGGACGAGGCCCTGGCCATCACGCGGACCGGCGACGCGTGGGTGTTCCGCGGCACGAGCGCGGCCGACCGGGCGATCCAGCTCGGCACGAACAGCCCGGTCAACCACGTCGGCATGACCCTCACGATCGAGGACCTGCCGCCGCTGATGTGGCACGCCGAGCTCGGGCGTTCGCTCGTCGACATGTGGACGGGCGCCCACCAGCGCGGAGCGCAGCTGCACGACCTGCGTGACGCCGTCCTGGTGTGGGGCCGCCGGTACGGGCAGGAGTGCTGGCTGCGGCAGCTCGACCCCGTGGCGACCCCCGCCATGGAGGACGCGGCGCTGCGCGTCGTGGCCAGGCTCAACGGGACCCCCTTCCCCTCGTCTGCGGCGATGGTCGCCCGCTGGCTCCGCGGCCGGATCCCGGTGGGCCGCCGCGCCCGCGACCGCGACCTGGAGACCACCTACTGCGCGGAGGTCATGGGTCTGACCTACGAGGCGATGGGGCTGCTGCCCCGCGGCCGCCGCCCCGGGTACTACGGCCCCGGGCGGTTCTGGAGCGGCGCCGCCCTGCGCCTGGCCGGCGGGGCGACGCTGGGCGGGGAGATCCGCGTCGTCCTTCCCGAGTCCTGAGCGGGCCCCGCCCGCCGCGGAGCACCCCCATGAACTGGAACGCGTCACAACTTTCTCCGCTCCCCCCTCATCCACGAAGGACGACGGCCCATACGCCCACACACGGCGAGGTTTTCGCTACGGACCGGGTGGGCACCGGGCCGTTGTGACGCCTGCGCGAGGGGGATCATGTACGAGCAGACCATCGACCCGGCTGACATCGCCGAGTCCGAGCTGGCCACCCGCCGTGGGACGTTCCGCGCGCTGGCCTTCCGCGACCCCGTGGACCGGCAGGAGCATCTGGCGCTGACCTTCGGCGCGCTCGGCGACGGTGAGGAGGTCCTGGTCCGGATGCACTCGGAGTGCGTCACCGGCGACGCCCTGGGCGCCCTGCGGTGCGAGTGCGGCGACCAGCTGAACGCGGCGCTCGACGCCATCGTCGAACGCGGCCGGGGCGTGCTCGTCTACCTGCGCGGCCACGAGGGACGCGGGATCGGTCTGCTGGAGAAGGTCCGCACACTCGCCCTCCAGGACGACGAGGGTCTGGACACGGTGGACTCGGCCACGGTGCTCGGGCTCCCGGTGGACGCCCGCTCCTACGGGGCCGCCGCGCGCCTGCTCCGGCACCTGGCGGTGCGGTCGGTGCGGCTGCTGTCGAACAACCCCGCCAAGGGGCGTGCCCTGGAGGACCACGGGATCAAGGTGGCGGCGAGGGTCCCCCTGCTCGCTCCGCCGCGCGAGGAGAACATCGCCTATCTGACCGCGAAGCGGGACCGTATGGGACACGACCTGCCGCACCTGGGCGGGGACGGTCCGGAGCCCGGCCGTGGGTGAGCCGGTGCGCTACCAGGTGGCGGGCGCCCTGGTGGCGCAGACCGCGCTGCTGTCCGTACTCGCCGCGACGGTGGGGTTGGGGCTCTGGGCGTGGTCGGCGGGGATCGCGCACGCGGTGGTGGGAGCGGTCCTGCTGCTGTGGTCGGCGCGTCGGTCCGGCCGCCGCCGTCTGGGGGTCGCGGACGGGATCACGCTGACCCGGGCGGTCCTGGGAGGAGGGGTCCTGGCGCTGGCCGTCGACGGCGGCGCGGTGTGGACTCTGGTCGCCCTGGCCGCGGTGGCGCTCGCGCTCGACCTGGTCGACGGCGCGGCGGCGCGGCGGAGCGGGACGGAGTCGGGGTTCGGCGCCGCGTTCGACATGGAGACCGACGCGCTGCTGATCCTGGTGCTGAGCGCGTTCGTGGCGCTGACCCTGGGGCCGTGGGTGCTGGTGATCGGGTTGATGCGGTACGCGTTCGGCGCGGCGGCCTGGCTGGCCCCGTGGCTTCGGGGCCCGCTGCCGCCGAGCCGGGCGCGCAAGGCGGTCGCCGCGGTGCAGGGGGCGGTCCTCGTGGTCGCGGCGGCGGAGGTGCTGTCCGCGGTGGTGGCGACCGTGCTGGTGGCCTCGGCCCTGGCGGCGTTGGCGTGGTCGTTCGGCCGTGACGTCCTGGGGTTGTGGAGCGCCGCCCGCCCCCGCGCGGCGCGGGCTCCGAGGCCGGTGTCGGCGTCGGCGAGGACGTGACCCCCGCGGGGGTGCGGCGACCGCCTGGTGCGGGACGGAGGAGGACGTATGGGTGAGCGGGCGCGCGCGTTCTGGGTGGACGGCCCCGGGTCGGGCGAGGTGCGCGACATCGCCGTGGCCGCGCCGGGCGAGGGCGAGGCGCTGGTGCGCACGCTGTACTCGGGGGTGAGCCGGGGCACGGAGGCCCTGGTCTTCCGGGGCGGGGTTCCGCCCGGCCAGTACCGGGCGATGCGGGCGCCCTTCCAGGAGGGGGACTTCCCCGGCCCGGTCAAGTACGGGTACCTCAACGTCGGGGTGGTCGAGGAGGGCCCGGCCGACCTGGTCGGACGCGTGGTGTTCAGCCTGTATCCGCACCAGACGCGGTTCGTGGTCCCGGCGGCGGCGGTCCGGCGCGTGCCCGACGGCGTGCCGCCCGGGCGGGCGGTCCTGGCCGGGACCGTGGAGACGGCGGTCAACGCCCTGTGGGACGCGCCGCCGCTGGTCGGTGACCGCGTCACGGTGGTCGGCGCGGGGATGGTGGGATGCTGCCTGGCCCGCCTGGCCGCGGGGGTCCCGGGCGCCCGGGTGCAGCTGGTGGACACGGATCCCGCACGCGCCGGGATCGCCGACCGGTTGGGGGTCGGCTTCGCGACGCCCGGAACGGCCGCTCCCCGGCGCGATCTGGTCTTCCACACCAGCGCGAGCCAGGAGGGTCTGGCCCGGTGCCTGGAGTTGGTCGCCTCCGAGGGCGAGGTGGTCGAGCTGAGCTGGTACGGCGATCGCGAGGTGCGCGTGCCGCTCGGCGGCGACTTCCACTCCCGCCGCCTGACGGTGCGCGCCAGCCAGGTCGGGTCCCTGGCTCCGGCACGGCGCGGCAGGTACGGCTTCGGCGACCGCCTGGACCTGGCGCTGCGGCTGCTCGCCGACCCGGCCTTCGACGCGGTCGTCACCGGGGAGAGCCGCTTCGAGGAGTTGCCGTCGGTCCTTCCCCGCCTGGCCGACGGGTCGCTGCCCGCCCTGTGCCACCGTGTCGTCTACCCCTGACCCCGTCCGGGTCCCGGTTCGTCCGGACCCGCACCCGTCCCGATCCCCGTTCCGAGAGGACGACCCTTGTTCAGTGTCACCGTCCGCGACCACCTGATGGTCGCGCACAGCTTCCGAGGCGACGTGTTCGGACCCGCGCGGAGGCTGCACGGCGCCACGTTCGTCGTGGACGCGACCCTGCGCCGCCCCGAGCTCGACGAGGACGGCATCGTCGTGGACATCGGTCTGGTGACCCGGGAGCTGGGCGCGCTGGTCGCCGAGCTGAACTACCGGAACCTGGACGAGGTGCCCGAGTTCGCGGGGATGAACACCTCGACCGAGTTCCTCGCCCGTGTGATCGCCGACCGGTTGGTGGAGCGGATCGACGCGCGCGGGCGCGGCCTGACGGGGGTGTCGGTGACGCTGCACGAGTCGCACGTGGCGTGGGCGAGCTACGAGCGCGACCTGTGACCGTGGCGTTCGTGGTGCCGCCGGCCGTCGTTCCCAGCGGCGGCAACACCTACGACGCGCGGATCGCCGCGGCGCTCGGCGCGCTCGGGCGGCCCGTGCGCCGCGTCGAGGTGCCAGGATCCTGGCCGCGGCCGACCGCCGCCGACCGCGACCGCCTGTCCCGGGAGCTGGCGCGCCTGCCCGACGGTTCCGGTGCGCTGGTGGACGGGCTGGTCGCCTGCGGGGTGCCGGAGGTCGTGGAACCGCACGCCGACCGGCTGCGGATCGTGGTCCTGGTCCACCTCCCCCTGGCCGACGAGACCGGGCTGCCCCCCGACGAGGCCGCCGCCCTGGACGCTCGCGAACGCGCGGTGCTCGGGATGACCGGCGTGGTCGCCACCAGCGGGTGGGCGGCCCGGAGGCTGGCCGACCACCACGGCCTGGCCCGCGTCCACCACGTCGCGCCGGGCACCGACCCCGCACCGCTCGCACCCGGCACCGACGGCGTCTCCCGCCTGCTGTGCGTGGCGTCGGTGACCCCGCGCAAGGGGCACGACCTGCTCCTGGAGGCCCTCGCTCGGCTGGACGGGCCCTGGGAGTGCGTGTGCGTGGGACCGATCGGCCGGGACGCGCACGCCGAGCACGTGCGCGCGCGGGCGGGGGCGCTGGGGGTGCGGCTGACGGGGGCGCTCACGGGGGCCGCTCTGGAGTCCGCCTACTCCGCCGCCGACCTGGTGGTGCTGCCCTCGCGCGCCGAGACGTTCGGCATGGCGGTGACCGAGGCTCTCGCGCGCGGTGTGCCGGTGGTGGCCGCACGGGTCGGCGGGGTCCCCGAGGCCCTGGGGCGGGACGCCGGGGGCGGCCGGCCCGGCCTCCTCGTCGCCCCGGAGGACGCCGTCGCGCTCGCCGCGTCGCTGCGGCTCTGGCTCGCCGACCGGGATCTGCGCGAAAGACTGCGAACCTCGGCCCGCCGGCGGCGATCAGAGTTGGCAGGATGGAAGCAGGCGGCGCGCGCGATGTGCGCGGTCCTCGACCAGGAGGGGTGCCGTTGACCTCGACCGGAGTACCGGCGTTCGCACCGGAGTGGCTGGCGCTGCGCGAGGGCGCGGACGCGGAGGCCAGGTCGGAGCGGGCGGTCGAGGAGGTGCGCGGGCACGGTCGCGTGGTCGCCGACCTGGGGTGCGGCACGGGATCGTTCGGCCGGTGGCTCGCGCCGCGGCTGCCGGAGTCGCGGCGGTGGGTGCTGTTCGACCGGGATCCGGCCCTGCTGGCGCTGGCGCGGGAGAGCGTGCCGGTCGACCGTGCGCAGACCCGCGAGCTGGACCTGGCGTCCTTGCGGGCCCGCGACCTGGAGGGCGTGAGCCTGGTGGCGGCCTCGGCTCTGCTGGACCTGTTGACGCGTGCCGAGGTGGAGGCGCTGGCCGGGGCGGTCGTCGGGGCCGGGTGTCCCGCGCTGTTGACGCTGACGGTGGCGGGCCGGGTGGAGCTGTCCCCCGCCGATCCGCTCGACGCGCGGGTGGCGCGGGCCTTCGACGACCACCAGCGGCGCGGCGGGAGGCTCGGTCCCGACGCCGCCGCCGTCACGGCCGAGGTGTTCGCGGGGCTGGGGGCGCGCACGCGCGCGTTCGCGAGCCCGTGGCGGTTGGGGCCGGACCGCGGCGACCTTCTGGCCGAGTGGTTGCGCGGTTGGGTGGGCGCGGCGGCCGAGCAGGAACCCGGGCTCCCGGTGGCGGCGTACCTGGAGCGGCGGATGGAGCAGTGCGAGCGGGGCCGTTTGCGGGCCGCGGTGCACCACACCGACCTGGTGGTGCTGCCGCCTCCGGCGCCGGGATCGGAGGCGCCGTGAAGGCCCCACCAGGCGCTGACGTCACCTGGGCCCCGGGCGCACTGCGGGACCCAGGCCGCAAGCGAACCTCCGGTGGCCGACGGGGGACGAACACCACACGGAACACGAGGGCGCCGCGGGACCGAAGCGCCGGGCGAGTCTCCGTCGACCCACCGACCACGGCTCCCCCACCAGACGCCGACGCCACGTGGGACACGGGCGCACCGCAGGACGCAGAGCCCAATCGAACCCCACGGCATTCCAGCGGCCGACGGCGCACGCACGCACGGCTGTGGACGGGGTGGCTGCGGGCCCTCGTGGGGGCGGCGATCCTGGCGGGCGTCGTGTGGTGGTTCCCCGCCGGGGCGTTCACGTCCGCGTTCGCGGTGGTGGACGCCGGTGCGGTGCTGGTCGCCCTGGCCGTGGGCGCGTACACGACCGTGCTGAGCGCGGCGCGCTGGTGGGTGGTGGCGCGCGGGGTCGGGCTGCGGCTGCCGTTCACCCGGGCGGTCGGGGACTACTACCGCGCCGTCTTCCTCAACGCCGTGCTGCCCGCCGGAGTGCTGGGCGACGTCCACCGGGCGGTCAGCCACGGCCGGTACGCGGGAGACGTGGGGCGCGGGGTGCGCGCGGTCGTCCTGGAGCGTGTGGCGGGCCAGGTCGTCCTGGTCGCGACCGGTGCGGGGCTGCTGTTCGCCCTCCCGGCGGCGCTGTTCGGGCCGGGGATGCGGGCGGTCGGCGTCTCGGCCGGGGTGCTCGGGGCCGCCGCGGCGCTGGTCGGCGCGGGGCTGGTGCTGGGCCGGGGGCGGCGTCCCCGATGGTGGCGCGTGCTGCGGGACACCGCGGCGGACGCGCGGGCGGGGGTGCTGGCCCGGGGCGCGGAGGTCGTGGGACTGTCGGCGGCGGCGCTGGCCGGTCACGTGGGCCTGTTCGTGTTCGCCACCTCCGTCGCGGGGGTGTCGGCCCCCGTGGCCCAGGTGGCGCCGCTGGTGGTGCTCTCCCTGCTCGCGATGAGCCTGCCGGTGAACGTGGGCGGGTGGGGGCCGCGCGAGGCGGTGGCGGCGCTGGCGTTCGGGGCCGCCGGACTCGGCGCCGAACAGGGCGTGACGGCGTCAGTCGTCTACGGGCTGCTGGCGCTCGTGGCGGGGCTGCCCGGCGCGGCGGTCATCGTCGTGCGGGTGGTCGGACGCCGCCGCGTCCAGGGCGGCCAGGTGCCCGGTGAGGTTCGCGACGAGGGCGGCGAGCAGCCTGCGGCCCTTGTCGGCCGTGGCCAGTGAGGGACGGCCGACCACGCCGGTGGGCGTGTAGGGGGCCAGGCCCAGCGTGGGCATGTGGTCGCGGGCGCCGGTGACGTGGTCGGCGCGGCCGGGGCGGACCAGGTGCGGACAGGCGTGCAGCAGGACCGAGGTCTCCAACTCCCCCGCGTGCATGTCGGTGTCGTTGTCGGTGGTCATCCCGGCGGCCGTCCGTGCCGCCTCCCACTCGTGCGCCTGGGGGAACAGCGCCATGGCGCCGCGGGACTCCTGGACGACGTTGGCCAGGACGTGGTTGCCGCCGTGGCCGTTGACCAGGACGAGCGGGGTGCCGCCGAGCGAGGCGGCGATGTCGGTGACCACGGCGTGCAGGGTGCGCGCGGAGATGCTGACGGTGCCCGGCCAGGCGGCGTGCTCCTGGGAGCAGGAGACGGTGACGGGCGGCAGGAGGCGCACGGGGTGGGCGCGGGCGAGTTCGCGTGCCAGGACGCAGGCGATGACGGTGTCGGTCACCAGGGGCAGGTGGGGGCCGTGCTGTTCGAGGCTGCCGACGGGCAGCAGGGCCGCGCGGGCGTCGCGTCCGCCCTCCTCCGCGGTGGTGGTCAGCGGCAGGAGCGAGAGCATCAGGTCGTCCATGGGCCCCAGTATCGCGGTCGGACCGCTCTCGGGGACGGCCGGGCGCGGCGCTAGGGTGGGCGGATCCGATCCGACGGGAGGTCCCATCCTTGGACGCCGTGCTGTTCGACATGTTCGGGGTGATCGCCCGTGACCAGTCCCCCGAGGGGCGTGCGGCCCTGGAGCGGGAGGCCGGGGCGGCCGGGGCGGACTTCTGGGACGCGTACTGGCGTCCGCGCCAGGCCTACGACCGGGGCGACCTCGACGGACCCGCGTACTGGAAGGCGGTGGCCGAGCACCTCGGGGCGGACTTCGACGGGCGGCGGGTGCGGCGGCTGCTCGCGCTGGACGTGGAGAGTTGGTCGCGCGTCGACGAGGAGATGGTCGCCTACGTGGCGGACCTGGCCGCCACGGGGACCCGGCTCGGGCTGCTGTCCAACATCCCGGCGGAGATCGCCGACTTCTTCGGGCGACGGCACGCCCGGGTGTTGGAGCCCTTCTCGGTGGTCGGCCTGTCCAGCCGCATCCACCGTGCCAAGCCGGAACCCGCGG
Organism: Nocardiopsis sp. NPDC050513; assembly: GCF_044457925.1. Taxonomy (NCBI): domain Bacteria; kingdom Bacillati; phylum Actinomycetota; class Actinomycetes; order Streptosporangiales; family Nocardiopsidaceae; genus Nocardiopsis; species Nocardiopsis sp. NPDC050513. Next base: position 131,252 of record NZ_JBITHK010000010.1, read on the forward strand.
CCTTCGCGTGGGCCGTGGAGCGGCTGGCGGTGCCCGCCGCGCGAGTGCTGTTCGTGGACGACCGCCAGGCCAACGTCGACGCGGCGGTCCGCCTGGGGTTGGCGGCGCACCGGTTCACCTCCCTGCGTGCGTTGCGGGAGCGCGTCCTGGAGGGATGAATAAACCGCAGACCACGTGACGGCCAACAGTCTTCCTTCATGCCGTCGACGTGCTCGCGATCCGCGCCCACCCCCGTGTATAACGTTTTGTAATCAATCCCATACGGAGGGTGTAATCGTGGTTCGCTTCACCACCGCTGCCGCGACGGGCCTCGCCGCCTGCGCGCTGACCCTGTCCATCGCCACCCCGGCCCAGGCCGCGGAGGGCACGCTGACCTTCGAGGTCATCGACTGGAGCCAGCTCAAGACCAACGAGCACGTCATCACCGACGCCAAGCCCGGCTCCTGCCACAACCTGCCGGAGGAGGTGCTCGAGGAGGCGAAGAACACGGAGTTCCACCGGTTCACGAACAACACCGAGTCGCCGGTCATCCTGATCCGGAACTCCTGTGACCAGTTCGAGACCAACGGCCGGGCGCAGGCCGTCGAGTTCGTCAGCGCGGGCGACACGATCCGCGAGCTGGACCCCGCGGTGAAGGCTCTGCTCGTCCTGCAGAACCCCGCCGACGCGGCGGAGGCGGCCGAGGCCGCGGAGACCGGGGACACCATCCAGGTGACCCCGAACGAGGCCGCGCCCGCCGAGGCGGGAGAGGCCACGCCGGCCAAGCCCGGCAAGCCCGGCAAGCCCGCCGACGCGGCGGAGGCGGCCCAGCCCGCGGAGGCGGCTGAGGCCGCCCCGGCGGAGAACGCGGAGGCGGCGCCCGCCGAGGCCGCCGAGGCCGCTCCGGGCCAGTCGCCCGCCGCCCCGGCCGACGCGGCCCCCATGGGCCGCCGGTAGGCACCGCGCCGAACACACCCGTGCCCCGTCGAATCCCGGCGGGGCACGGGTGTGTCCGCCTCCTCCCGCCTGGGTAAAGGCGGCGGCGCGGTGCGTGACAGGCCCCGGGGCACGTGCGAGTCTGAACGTATGGACGAGACACACAAGGCGGTCCTGGAAGGCGGGCCGAAGGACCTTCCGCAGCGGGTCGTGCCCGCGCCGCGCGCGGGCGACGAGGTCAAGATCCCGTTCCGCGGCGGCTACGAGCACTTCAGCGCCACCGCGCGGCACCGGTACACCGACGAGGGGGACCTGCCCGTCTACGAGTGGACCTCGCGCACGGAGATGGCCTCCTAGTCGGTGTTCCGGGGACGCCGGGCCGCGACCGGCGTCCCCGGAAAAGGGTTCGACGGCGCGGCCGAGTCCTGGCACAGTGGCGCAGCATGACGAACTCCGAGCGCTTGACCGCCGCGGACGTACGGCTCATGCAGGGTCTGGCCCAGCGTGTCACCGCCACCCGACCCGAACTGGTGAACAGCGACGCGACGTTCGGCGAGCTGGCCTGGAACTGGGGCGCGGGGCACGCCCGCGCGGGCGCGGGGTGGCGGCGCCGACTGTGGTTCTCCAACGGGGACCTCGTGGCGTGGGGCTGGGCCCGTCTTCCGCACCGGGTGAGGCGGAGCGACGGGTCGGTGAAGGACGTCACCACCGCCTACCTGTCCTGTCAGGTCCATCCCGACCACGCCGGGCTGATCGACGACGTGATCGACTGGTACGACCGCACGGCGGCGGGCATCGAGCGCACGGTGCTGCCCAGCGCCGCCGACGCGTTCGCTCTGCGGCGATGGGCGGCGCACGGCTACCGGACCGACCCGGCCTCGCTCGGCGACACCGGGCACTGGACGCAGTTCAACGAGCGGGACCTCACCGACGTGGAGGAACCCGTCCTGCCGGAGGGGTTCCGGTTCCGCACCGCCGACGAGGCCGGGCCGGAGGCCGCGGTCCAGGCCCATCTGGACGCCTGGGCCCCCTCGGCGTACTCGGCCGAGGCCTACCGGGGCGTCCGGGGGACGGAGGGTTACCGCGGCGACCTGCACATCCTGGTGGAGGCGCCGGACGGGACGATGGCGTCCTCGACGATCATGTGGCTCGACGAAGCGAACGGGACCGCTGAGTTCGAGCCGGTCGGCACGCATCCGGACTACCGGCGGATGGGGCTGGCCAGGGCGATGCTCCTGCACGGCATGCGTGTGGCGCGGGCGGCCGGGGCCGCCCACGCGACGGTCGCGTGTCTGGGCGCGCCGGGGCACCCGGAGGCGCGCGGGCTGTACCACGGTGTCGGGTTCCGGGAACTGACGCGGGACGCGCCGCTCGTCGCGTCCGCGGACTCTGGTCGAGGGACCGCCGCCGGTCGACCCGGACCCGCGGCACCGCTCCCGTGAGGGTGGCCTAGCCTGGGACCGGTCCCGGCGCCCGGCGCCGGGATCTCGTGTGTCCAGTGAAGAGACCCCGGGGAACAGAGTGAGCATCCAACCGCGTACGACAGCGACGGCCTTCCGCGTGGTGGCGGTGGTCGAAGCCGTGACCTGGGCCGGTCTCCTGGTCGGCATGGGCTTCAAGTACCTGGGCGGCGGCAGCGAGGTCGGCGTGCACGTGTTCGGGCCGCTGCACGGCGGCGCGTTCATGCTGTACGTGGCGTTGACCGTGGCCGCCGCGCTGCATCTCCGCTGGGGGATCTGGCCGACCCTGGTCGCGTTGGCCGCCTCCGTGCCTCCCCTGGGGACGCTGCCCGCGGAGTGGTGGCTGCGCCGCACCGGGCGCCTGGACCGGCCGCGCGAGGCCGGGCGGACGCCCGAGCCGGTCGCCTGACCGTCGGCGTGTCCGCCCGCGACCCCGCGGTCGCACACCGCTTCGCCGAGGACATCGGGGAGCCGGAGTCCTACACCCAGCTGAAGAACGTGCACGTCCGCTACGGGGACTGACTCCGGTAGCGCACCGGCAGGACCGAGGGGCGCCGGTGCGCGGTCTCGGGGCGGTACCTGGCCCGTCGGGTGAGCGCCGCGGGGTCGAGCACGACGAACTCCTCGCCGTCGCGCTCGATCCAGCCGCGGCGCGAGAAGTCGACCAGGACCTGGTTGACCCTCTCGCGCGAGGCGCGCAGGTGGTGTGCCAGTTCGTCCTGGCGCAGGTCCAGGGCGAACCGCAGTCCCTCGGAGGTCCTGCGGCCGAACCGGGCGGCGTGTTCCACCAGCGCCCGCGCCACCCTGGTCGCCACGTCCGCCCCCGAGGAGTCCTCCAACCGGTCGTTCATCCGGCGCACGCGTTCGGCGAGCAGGGACATCATCCGCAGGGACGCGGCCGGGTTCCGCCGCAGCCAGTCGAGCAGCGCGGGCGCCGGGATCCGCACCACGGCCGAGTCCCGCACCACGGTGGCGTCGGCGTGCCGGGGTGCGCCGTCGAAGGCGGTCAGCTCCCCCAGGAGCTCTCCCGGTCCGACCATGGTGGACAGGATCTCCGTGCCGTCCAGCCCGGGGCGGGTGACCTTGACCTTGCCGCTCAGGAGGAGGTACACGCACCCGCCCGGCTCGCCCTCCGAGAACAGGCGGGTGCCCCGTCGGTGCAGGCGGGTGCGCGCCAGCCGCAGGAAGTCGTCCACCGCCCGTTCCGGGAGACCGGACAGCAGCGGTGTCGCGCACAGGTCGGCTCGTGTGGGGACGTTCGGCGACACGGGTATCACCGGGGACCTCTCCTCCGTGGTCGTGCGGGGTGTTCGGGCCGACCGCGGGTGTCCCGCCCGCGGGCGCGGGCGGGACACCGCCCTCATTCCCCGTCGGGGACGATGTAGTCGCCGATGTCGATCGGCTCGTCGACCATCCCGTACTCGAGCATGGCGTCCGCGATCCGCTGGACCTCGGGTTCGATCGCGGCCACGTCCGCCGCCTCCATGAAGATGTTGATGATCACCTCGTCCGCGATCTCGGCGTCCACGGTGGTGAACTCCGGCAGTTCGGTGCGCACCTCCTCGGGGTTGCTGTTGGCGTAGGCGGTGCCGCGCATCAGCGCCCGCCGGAACGCGGCCAGCGCCCCGGCGTTCTCCTGGGCGAACTCCTCCGACACGACGTAGCCGCCGACGGCGTAGCCCTCCAGCTCACCGCTGGAGGTGTCGTACACCGACCGGGCGCCCAGCTCGTTGATCATCAGGGTCCGGAACGGGTCGCTGGTACAGGTCGCGGCGACCTCCCCGGCCTCCAGCACGTTGGGGTGCTCGGGCGGGGAGACCGGGGTGACCTCGATCGCGTCGACCGGCAGCCCCTCCGCCGCCAGGGCCGAGCGGAGGTTGAGGATGCAGATGGTCGCGGGCGACAGGACCGCCACCGTCTCTCCCCGCAGGTCCGCCACGCTCTCGGCGTCGGAGTCCTCGGGCACGAGGACCTGCTGGGATCCGGCGACCGCCACGTCGGTGACGGCCACCAGGCGGATGTCGATCCCCTCGTTGTAGGCGGTCAGTCCGCCCACGACGTTGGTCCAGGCCATGTCGACCTGTCCCCCGGCGACGGCCTCGACCGTGCTGCCCGCGCCCAGGTCGATGTCGGCCTCGACGGTCAGCCCCTCCTCCTCGAAGAAGCCCTGGGCGATGGCCACGTGCAGGGCCACGTTGCTGACGTTGGCCGGATTGCTGATGGTGATGGTCGTGTCCTCGTCTCCGGACGCGGGAGCGTCGGAACCGCCGGCGCAGGCGGTGGTGAGGAGGAGTCCGCCGGCCGCGGCGAGGACGCCGAGGCGCGGGGGTCGTGGGGCGATCATGGTCGTGTTACCTCCAGAGGGGTCGGGGTTCGCGTACGTTGGCGGAGTTCACGAGGGTGTACCGCTGCCGAGGGCCGCCGCGTCCCTGATCTGCTGGGCGACGGAGCTGCGCAGGCGCACGAACTCGGGGAGGGACCGGGTGTTGATCTGGTCGCGCTCGTCCGACAGGTCCACGCCGATCTCCGACAGGACCGCCCCGGGAGACCCGCGCAGGACGATCACGCGGTCGGCGAGGTAGACCGCCTCGTCGATGTCGTGGGTGACGAACAGGATCGTCATGCCGAACTCCCGGTGCACGGCCCGGGTGAGGTCCTCCAGCTCGGACCGGGTCTGGGCGTCGACCGAGGCGAAGGGTTCGTCCATCAGCAGCATCCGGGGCCGGTAGGCGAGCGCCCGCGCGATCGCGACGCGCTGCTGCATGCCTCCGGAGAGCTGCCAGGGGTACTGCCTGGTCTTGCCCGCCAGCCCCACCGCGGCCAGCGACGACTCCACCCGTTCCCGACGTTCGTCCCTGGTCAGGCCCAGGGTGCGCAGGGGGAACTCCACGTTGCGCCCGACGCGCATCCACGGGAAGAGCGAGCGCGAGTAGTCCTGGAAGACGACGGCCAGTCCCTCAGGGACCCCGGTGACCTCCTCGCCGAGGAGCGAGACCCGGCCGGCGGTCGGCTCCACGAGCCCGGCCACGCACTTGAGCAGCGTGGTCTTGCCGCAGCCCGACGGACCGACGATCGACAGCAGTTCGCCTTCCCCGACCTCGAAGGACACCTCCCTCAAAGCGGTGTGGGCGGGTGATCCGCGGTCGTAGACCTTGGTGAGGTCTGCGACCTCGAGCGTGCTCATCCGGTGCCTCCCAGGGAGATCTCGCGGTGCCAGCCGAGAACGCGGTGCTCGACGGCGAGGAACAGGACGTTGAGCAGGTAGCCGAGGAGTCCGAGCAGGACGATGGCCGCCCACAGGTCGAGGATCTGGAACGTGCGCTGGGCGTTGATGAGGAAGTGGCCCAGCCCGTCGCGGGCGAGCAGCCACTCGGAGAGCACCATGAGGATCAGCGACAGGGACAGGGTCACCCGCATGCCCGCCGCGATCTTGGGCCCCGCCGCGGGGATGACGATGTGGAGGAGCTGCCGGCCCACGGGGATGTGGAAGGCCCTGGCCGTGTCGTGGTAGGCGGGGTCGACGGACCGCACACCCTGCATGGTGTTGAGCAGGACCGGCCAGATGCAGCCGAACGCGATCAGTCCGACCCGCATGGCGTCCCCCGCGCCGAACAGCAGCAGGAAGAGCGGGACGATCGCGGGCTTGGGCAGGGAGCGCATGAAGTTGACCGGGGGATCGAGGTATCCCGCGGCGCTCAGCCACCGGCCCGCGGTGATCCCCACGGCCACCCCGACGGCCGCGCCGAGCAGCCAGCCGGTGAGCGCCCTGGCCACGCTGGGCCCGGCGTCGGCCCAGAACCGGTCGGTGAGCAGGGCTCCCGCCAGGGGGCCGCTGAACCACAGCTCCACGACCCGGCCGACGATCAGCGAGGGCGGGGGGAAGAACAGGGACGGGTGGGCCGTGGTCGCCCACTGCCACAGCGCCAGGACCGCGGCCGTGGGCACGACGCGGATCGCGATGCCGCGCGCGTGCGCCAGCGCGTTCGCGGGGGTCGTCACCGCTGTGCTGGTCACGGGGTCGCTCCTCGGTCGCTCCAGGCCACGAGCCGGGACGTGGCCGCCGTGGTGAGCCAGTTCATGAGGAAACCGAGCACACCGGCCAGGACGACCGCGGCGAACACGGTGTCGGCGTTGAACCCGCCGTAGCTGGCCCGCAGGATGAAGTAGCCCACGCCGTCGTAGGTGCCGACCGCGATCTCGGCGGCGATGACGACGGTCAGGCCGGTGGCCAGCGCGACGCGCAGGCCGGTGAGCATCAGGGGCACCGCGCTGGGCAGGACCACGCTCCGCCACGTCATCAGGGTCGGGACGCGGAAGCTGCGGGCGGTCTCCACCGCGACCCGGTCGACGGACCGCACGCCGTACATGGTGTTGAACAGCAGCGGCCAGACCGTCACGAAGACCACGATGGTCACCTTCATCTCCAGGCCCTGGCCCATGACCAGGACCAGCAGCGGGATGACCGCGATGCCGGGGACGGAGCGCAGCGAGTCGACCATCGGCGCGCACGCCCTGGCCATGGCCTGGTAGGAGCCGAGCAGCAGCCCCAGGGGAACAGCGATCACGGCGGCCAGCGCCAGTCCCAGGAGCAGGGACGCCAGGGTCGCCCAGACCTCGACGAGGAAGGACGGGTCGACGAGCAGTTCCAGGGCGCGGGGCAGGATCACGGTGGCCGGGGGCAGGAGCCGCGGGTCGACGACCTCCAGCCGCGCGAAGCCCTCGAAGGCGAGTGCGACGGCCGCTGCCCCGGCCACGCCGCGCAGGACCGAGGTCAGGCCCCGGCGTGCCGCTCCCGGCGCCGTCCGCCTGCGCTTGCGGGACTGGAGGCCGGACGCGGACCGCAGCGTGGTGGAGGCGCTCATGCCGTCACCACCGGTCCGACCGGTTCGGGGGGGCACGGACACCGCTCCGGGGCGGACCGCCGTGTTCGCCCCGTCGAGCGGCGGACGGGGAGGTAGAGGACGCGCATCCAGGATGCCAACTCCTTCGCCTGGTCGTACCGACCGCGCCCGCTCCGGGTGAAGCCCGGAGAACGTGACGCAATCGATTGCTTAAGACGAGAGTGTTGTACCTCACATGTCGCTGGTCAAGGGTGCTGTGCAGTCTGTAACGCGCTCTTGACCCGCTACCTCCCCCTCGGGATCTGCCTGGATACACAGAGAAGGCCCCATCCGACTGGAGGATGGAGCCTCAGATGCGTGCCGATGTCTCTGCAATCGATTTCGATCAGTCCTCCGGAAACCCGGCATAGCGCCGACGGTGGTACAGCAGCGGGGCCGCGTCCGGCCGGTGCTCGCCCCCGACGATCAGGCCGACGACGATCGTGTGGTCGCCGCCGCCGAGTTCCTCGTACACCTCGCACACCGCGTGGGCGACCACGCCCTCGGTGAGGACGGGCACCCCGCGCGGACCCGGCCGCCACGCCACCCCGGCGAACCGGTCGGGACCGCGCCCGGCGAACCGGTCCGAGAGCCGGTCCGCCCCGGCGCCGAGGACGTTCACACAGAACGTCCCGTGCCCGAGCAGATGCCTGAGCGTCTGTGACCGGCGTCCGATGCACGTCAACAGCAGCGGGGGCGAACAGGACAGACCGCACACCGCGCCGGAGGTCATACCGACCGGCCGACCCTCCCCGTCCAGGGACGTCACCACCGTGACCCCGGTCGGCAGCGAACCGACCACCGATTTGAACAGCGCCTCGCCGACCCCGTACCCGGCCAGGTTGACGGCCGGGGCCATCGACATGCAGTCCACGAATTCCGTTGAGCTCGTCATGCCGCCCATCGTCCGTTCGCGGCATCCTCCGGACAAGCCGCTGTGCAGTTTCGAACACGGTCGCGCCCGCGGCGGCCGTGTGCAGGTTTGCACACGCCGTTGACCCCCCGCCCGCCTCCGGCGGACGCTGCCCACACCGTCACGACAAGGAGCTGCCATGCGGTTTTCGATCTACCTGAACGCCCAGTCCCCCGGCCCCGACCACGATCTCGACGTGATCGAGGCGGTCACCGAACAGGCCCTGCGCGCCGACCGCAGCGGGTTCGCCGGGATCTGCCTGACCGAACACCACTTCACCGGCTACAACACGTACGGAAACCCGTTCACCTTCGGCGCCTACCTGGCGCCGCAACTGCGCGACGCCTACGTCGTGCTGTCCGTCGCCGTCCCCGCCCTCTGGCACCCCCTGAACTTCGCCGAGGCGTGCAACACGCTGGACCTGCTCACCCGGGGCCGGTGCGTGATCGGCGTGGGCACCGGCGGGTCGCCCCAGGAGTACAAGGGCCTGGGCCGCGACCCCGAGCAGCGCGGCCCCATGATGCAGGAGGTCCTGGACGTGGCGGGCGAGGCCCTGGCCAAGACTCTCGAGGACCCGGACCTGGAGTACGAGACCACGCACTCCCGGGGGGTGCTGACCCGGCGTGTGATGCCCGCCGCCTTCACACCCGGAGGACCGCGCTTCGGCCGGGCCAGCCTGTCCGACGAGGGGGTGCTCTACGCAGCCGAGCGGGGCTGGGTCCTCATGACCGCGCGGGACTCGGCCGCCGAGATCGGCCGCAAGTGGTCCCTCTACCACAAGGCCCTGCAGGAGGCCGGGCACGACGCCGAGACGGTCCGCTTCGCCCGCGAGTGGTCGATGGTGCAGAAGATGGTCTACGTCGCCGAGTCCGACGAGGCCGCCCGGCGCGACGTCGCCGGACCGCTCGACTACCTGGCCGAGCAGTCCAGGCGGACGTTCGGGGGCGGCGCGGAGGGCGCCGGGTTCAAGAACAGCGTCGTCGGGGTCTCTCCCGTGGACCGCGAGGCCTTCGTCGACAGGGCGATGATCGTCGGCGGACCCGACACGGTGGCGTCGGCGATCGCCGAGTACCGGGCCCAGGGGGTGGAGCACATGACGCTGGTGTTCCTCTACGGGCAGATGGACCCCGCGCTGGCCGACGCCTCCCTGGACCGGTTCGTCAGGGACGTCATGCCGCGGTTCGCGGGCCCGTCGGGGAACGGGGGGCGGTGATGGCGGCCACCGGCACAGCTACCCCCCTGAGTCCGGGCATCTGGACGATCGACGCCGCCCACTCCCTGGTGGGGTTCTCCGTCCGGCACATGACCGTCGCGCGCGTGCACGGGCGCTTCCTGGCGTTCGACGGCCGGGTGACGGTGCCCCCGGACGACCCGTTCGGCGCCACGGTCTCCACCGCCGTCGACGTCGCCAGCGTCTCCTCGGGTCACCCCATGCGGGACGACCTGATCCGCTCGCCCGACTTCCTCGACGCCGCGGCCCATCCGGTGATGGCGTTCGCCTCGCGTCCGGTCGAACTCGTCGGCGGAGACCGCTTCCGGGTCCCCGGCGACCTGACGATCAGGGGGGCCACCCGCCCGGTCGTGCTCGACGCCGTCTTCGGCGGACAGGTCGAGCACCGGGGCGCCGTACGGGCGGGCTTCTCCGCCACTGCGGTGATCCGTCGCAGGGAGTTCGGAGTGACCTGGTCGGGCGTCATGGACACCGGCGGCGCCGTCGTCTCCGACGAGGTGCGGATCACCCTGGAGGTCGAGCTCGTGCGGATGGAGGGAGCGGCGTGAACCGCGACCGCGGCCTGGTCGGGGCCGTTCCGCCGTTGCCGCCCCCGCCCGCCTCCTACACCGACCGGGAGCGGGCCAACATCGACCTGGTCCTGGCGCTGCGCGCCGCCCCCTTCGAGGAGCGCCGCCGGTACACGCATCCGGACATGCGCCGGCACCGCAACGGGTTCGGTCACCTGGCGCACGCGTACGCCGCGCGTGCCGAGGGGCCGGGGTACACCGCGTCGACCATCTCCGACCGGGTGGACACCGTCGAGGACGTCATCGCCAAGGACGACCGGGTCTGGGCGGTGTGGACGCTGCGCGGAACGCACACCGGCCCGCTCTTCGGGATCCCGGCGACCGGGCGCAGGGTGGAGGTCCTGGAGGTCGGCATCTGGCGGATCGAGGACGGGCTGGTCGCCGAGGCCTGGTTCTTCGGGGACGAACTGGGACTGCTGCGTCAGATCGGCGCCGTGCCCGGCGCCGGGTAGGCCGGATCGGGGCCGCGGGAGGAGCGCGCGGCCCCGGAACGGGCCGGAGGGGCCGCGGTGCGACCGCGGCCCCTCGCGGTGTCCGACCGGTCAGAGGAGGATGCGCAGCGGGTTCTCCAGCAGGTCCAGGAAGGCCCGCATCCACCGGGCCGCGGCCACCCCGTCCACCGGCCGGTGGTCCGCGGACAGCGTGCACCGCATGACGGTGCCGGCCACCACCGCGCCGTCCTCGACGACCGGCTCCCGGCGGGCGGCCCCCACGGCCAGGATCGCGGCGTGCGGCGGGTTGATGATCGCGGCGAACTCCTCGGTCCCGAACATCCCCAGATTGGTGACGGTGAGCGTCCCGCCCTCCAGTTCGTCCTGGCGCAGCCGTCCCGCGGACGCCCGGTCGGTCAGGTCCCGCACGGCCGCGGCGACCGCCCCCACCGACCGGTGGTCCACGTCGCGGAGCACGGGGGCGACCAGGCCCGCGTCCGTGGCGACGGCCACCGCGACGTCGGCGCTGGAATGCACGCGCGTCGCGGTGTCGGTCCAGGTCGTGTTGAGGCCGGGTTCCAGGACCAGCGCCCGTGCGGCGGCCTTGACCACCAGGTCGTTGACCGAGACGCGCGTCCCCGCCCCCTCGGCGTTGAGCCGCTCGCGCAACGCCGTCAGGCGGTCCACCCGCGCCGTGCCGCGCAGGTAGAAGTGCGGCGCGGTCCGTTTGCTCTCGGTCAGGCGGGCGGCGGCGGCGCGGCGCAGGCGCGTGTGGGGGATCTCGGTGTAGGCCGCCGCGGGGGTCGGCGCCGCCGGAGGAGCGGCCACCGGGGGTGCGGCCGACGCGGCCTCCGCCGTCCGCGCGCTCCTCGTCGTCTCGACGGCCGCCTCCACGTCCGCGCGCCGGATCCGGCCGCGCGGACCCGAACCGTCGACCTCGGACAACGCGATCCCGGCCTCCCGGGCGATCCGGCGCGCGAGCGGGCTGGCGAACACCCGGGCCCCGGCCTCCGCTCCGGCGCCGTGTCCGGATTCCGGTCCCGCGGGGGCCGCCTTCGGCCCGGGCGCCTCGCCGCGGACCGCCGCCTCGTCCGGGAACGTGTCCGGGGCGGGCGCCTGCTCCCCCACCGCTCCCACGACGGCGATCGGCTCACCCGGCCGGACCCTGGTCCCGGCCGGAACCAGCGCCCTCAACAGGACGCCGTCGCCCTCCGCCTCCACGTCGACCACGGCCTTGTCCGTCTCGACGGTCGCGACCGCCTCCCCCGCGGTCACCGCCCCGCCCTCGGCGACCACCCACTCCTGGAGCACCAGCTCCGCCGTGTCCGCGGCGATCCGCGGCATGCGCACCACGTCGGCCATGTCAGTACCCCAGGATCTCGGTCAGCGCGGCGGAGACCTCGTCGCCCCCGGCGACGGCCGCCCGCTCCAGCACCGCGCTGATGCTGGGCGAGGCCTCCCCTCCCGTCACCCGCTGGACGGGCTGGTCCAGCCAGTCGAAGTAGCGGCGCTGGATCTCGTCGGCCAGCCAGCCGCCGTAGGAGGTGCCCAGGGCGCCCTGCTCGGCGATGAGCACGTTGTTGGTCTTGCGGATGCTCGCGCCGACCGTCTCCCAGTCCAGGCTCGCCCGGTCCAGCCAGCGCAGGTCGATCACCTCGGCGTCCACGTCGCCGAGCGCGTCCAGGACCGTTCCGGTCATCGCCAGGTAGGTCAGCACCGTGATCTGGGACCCCGTGCGGCGGACCGCCGCCCGCCCGATCGGCAGGCAGTAGTCGAGATCGTCGGCGGGCCCCTCGCCGACCGCGTCGTACAGGTCGGTGTGCTCCAGGACGACCACCGGGTCCTGGCAGCGCAGGGCGCTGTTGAGCACGCCCACGTAGTCGAAGGGGGTGGAGGGCGCGGCGACGCGCCATCCGGCGGCGGTGGCGAAGATCCCCGCCGGGTCCATGGAGTGCTGCGATCCGTACCCGGTCCCCGTCGCGACCTTGCTGCGGAGGACGAACGGGACCGCGCCCGTGCCGCCGAACATGTGGCGGGCCTTGCCGATCTGGTTGAACAGCTGGTCGGCCGCCACCCACATGAAGTCCGCGTACATGAACTCCACGATCGGACGGAACCGCCCGTCGAGCGCGATCCCCCCGCCGAGCCCGGTGAAGGCGTTCTCGCTGATCGGGGTGCCCAGAACGCGGTCCGGGTAGGCGTCCTTGAGCCCGCGGGTGGCGCCGTTGGTGCCGCCGTTGAGCCGGTGCACGTCCTCGCCCAGGACGACGACGCCCGGGTCGGTCTCCATCCGCCGCGCGGTGACCCTGGCGATGGCCTCGACCATCCGGTACTCGGCGATGTCGCCGGTGAAGTCGGCGCGCTCGGCGAACCGCGCTCCCGCGAACTCGCCGAGGTCGCCGCGCACCCCGACGTCGGCGAAGGCGGGGTCGGGCCACTCGGCGGGGCGGATGCGCCGCTGACCGGGCCGGCCGCCCGGCAGCGGTTCGAGGAGTTCGCCGCCGAGGCCGGCCATGAGCGCCGCGGCGCGTTCCACCGCGGCGTCCGCCTCGGCCGCCGTGAGCAGGCCGCGCCGTTCCAGGTGGGCCCGGACCCGGGCGATGGGGTCCCGGTCCCGCCACGCGCGTTCCTCCTTCTTGGTGCGGTATCCGAAGGCGCTGCCGGGAAAGGACCCGTTCTGGTGGAAGTACCGGTAGACGTCGGCCTCGACCAGGGTCGGGCCGCGGCCCGCGCGCATGTGGGCCACCGCCTCGGCCATGGCGGCGTGGACCGCGAGGGGGTCCATCCCGTCGACCTTCCAACTGGGGATCCCGAATCCGGGGCCGCGCCCCGACAGCCGCGGCTCCCCCGTCGCCTCGTCGACTGCGGTGGAGACGGCGTACCCGTTGTTCTCGACGAAGAAGCACAGCGGCAGCCGCCAGGCCGCGGCGAGGTTGAGGGTCTCCAGCGTGGAACCGATGTTGATCGCGCCGTCCCCGAAGTAGGTGACCGCGACCGCGTCGGTCCCGGCCTGCCGGTGGGCCCACGCCGATCCGGCGGCGAGGGGGACGCCTCCGCCGACGATGGCGTTGGTGCCGATCGCGCCGGCCTCGTGCCACTGCAGGTGCATGGAACCGCCGCGGCCGTGGCTGAAGCCGCGGTCGAGCCCGCAGATCTCGGCGAGGGTCCTCAGGAGGAGGGCGCGGACGGCGTCGGAGGGGTCCTTGCGCGGGTCGACGCCCTCCGGTTCGAGGTGGGCGAGCGCCTTGGCCAGGAACTGGTGGTGGCCGCGGTGCGACCCGTTCACGGTGTCCGCGCCGGTCAGGGCCAGGACGGAGCCGACCGCCCCGCCCTCCTGGCCGATGCTGGAGTGCACCGGTCCGTGGACCAGGCCGTCGCGGGACAGTTCCAGGAGGTACTCCTCGAACGCCCTGATCAGGACGAGGTGGCCGAGCATCGTCATGAGCAGGTCCGGGTCGGCCCCGTCCCAGTCCTCGTCGCCGGCCGTGATCCGCACCCAGGGCGCGGCGGGCTCCAGTGGGTGTCGTTCCGTCATGATTCCTCCTTGAAATCGATTGCGCAACCAGGTGGACCTGTGCCAGGGTTCCGGTGACCGGCCGGCGGGAGCCGCGCCGTCGGCCGGAGGAGGCCGTGGATCCGAACGAAGGGGAGCGCGATGCTGCCAGGACTGACCGGCGTCGACCACGTCGGCTTCACCGTGCCCGACCTGGAGGAGGCGCGGATCTTCCTGCAGGACGTGCTCGGCTGCGAGTACCTGTACACGCTCGGCCCGTTCCGGGACGACGACGGAGACTGGATGGCCACCAGGCTCAACGTGCATCCCCGGACCGTCATGCGCGAACTGCACTTCTTCCGCTGCGGCGACCAGGCGGTCTTCGAGGTCTTCGAGTACCAGGCGCCCGACCAGGCCCGTTCCGTGCCGCGCAACAGCGACGTCGGCGGCCACCACGTCGCCCTGCGCGTGGACGACATCGACGCCGCCGCCGCCCATCTGAGGAGTCGGGGCGTGCGGGTCCTCGACGGACCGAACCCCAGCCGGGGCCCGGTCCGGGGCAAGCGCTGGGTGTACTTCCTCGCCCCGTGGGGTATGCAGTTCGAGCTGGTCTCCTACCCGCCCGGCTCGGACCGAGGCCCCGCCGGGCGGGCCTGAACCCGAGGGCGCCGAAGGCCCGCCTCCGGCGCCCCGCGCCTCACCAGTCCACCGCGACGTACCGCGGCTCCAGGTAGTCGAGCATGCCCTCGTGTCCTCCCTCCCTGCCGACACCGCTCTGCTTGACCCCGCCGAAGGGCGCGGCCGGGTCGCTCACCAGACCGCGGTTGAGCCCGACCATGCCGGACTCGATCCGCTCGGCCAGGCGGAGCCCGCGCGCCATGTCGCCGGTGTAGACGTAGGAGACGAGCCCGTACTCGGTGTCGTTGGCCATCCGGACCGCCTCGTCCTCGGTGCCGAAGGCGACGATCGGCGCCACCGGCCCGAAGATCTCCTCCCTGAGCAGCGGCGCGTCCTCGGGAACGTCCGCCACCACGGTCGGCTCGTAGAAGAAGCCGGGCCGGTCGGGCCGCCCGCCGCCGGCGAGGGTCCTGGCCCCGGCCCGGACGGCGTCCCGGACGAGCCGGTCGACCTTCGTCACCGCCTCCCGGTTCACCAGGGGCCCCACCTGCGTGTCCGGATCGGTGCCGGGGCCCACGACCAGGGCCGACATGCGTTCGGCGAGGGCGCGCCCGAACGCGTCGGCGACCGGCGCCTGGACGTAGAAGCGGTTGGCCGCCGTGCACGCCTCACCCGCGTTGCGCATCTTGGCGACCATCGCGCCCTCGACCGCGGCCTCCAGGTCCGCGTCGGCGAAGACCAGGAACGGAGCGTTCCCGCCCAGTTCCATCGAGGTGTTGACGACGCGGTCGGCGGCCTCGCGGAGCAGAACCCGCCCCACCTCGGTGGAACCGGTGAAGGAGAGCTTCCGGACGCGGGGGTCGCGCAGCATCGCGGAGACCACCTCGCCGGAGTGCCGGGAGGGGAGGACGTTGACCACGCCGTCCGGCACGCCCGCCTCCTCCAGCAGCCCGCCGACGGCCAGCGCGGTCAGCGGGGTGTCGCTCGCCGGTTTGAGGACCACCGTGCAGCCCGCCGCCAGCGCCGGGCCGATCTTGCGGGTGGCCATCGCGGCGGGGAAGTTCCAGGGCGTGACCAGGACGCACACGCCGACGGGCCTGCGCAGCACGAGGATCCGGTGGGCCCCCGAGGGCGCCGTGGTCACCTCCCCGGAGGCGCGCACGGCCTCCTCCGAGTACCAGCGGAAGAACTCCGCCGCGTAGGAGACCTCGGCACGCGCGTCCGCGAGCGCCTTGCCGCTCTCCAGACTGATCAGCGCCGCCAGCTGCTCGGAGCGCTGCTCCATCAGCTCGAAGGCCCGGCGCAGGATCTCCCCCCGCTGCCGCGGAGGCGTCGCCGCCCAGGGTTCGGCGGCCGCGGCCGCCGCGTCGACCGCGGCCAGGGCGTCTGGGACGGTGCCGTCGGCCACGGTCGCGACCTCGTGCCCGGAGGCGGGGTCCACCACGCCGAACCGTCCACCGTCGCTGGCCGGGACCCGTTTCCCGGCGATGCGGAGTTCCGTGAGCATGGATGCCCTTTCCTTCAGTAGGCGTTGGCGACGACGAGGTCCTGGGCGGGGAAGAGGGTGAGGACGCGGCAGCCGTCCTCGGTGACCACGACCTCCTCCTCGATCCGCGCGGCGGAGAACCCGTCGTCGGCGGGACAGTACGTCTCCAGCGCGAAGACCATCCCGGCCCGGAGCTCGACCGGTTCGCGCGGACTGTTGAGCCGGGAGATGACCGGCCGCTCGTGCAGTCCGAGCCCGAGCCCGTGGCCGAACTGGAGGCCGAAGGCGGCCATCTCGTTCTCGAAGCCGAAGTCGGCGGCGGCGGGCCAGACCCCGGCCACCTGATCGGTCCCCACCCCCGGTTTGACCATGGCGATGGAGGCGTCCATCCACGCGCGGGCACGGCGGTAGGCGTCGCGCTGGCTGCGCGTGGCGGATCCGACCCCGAACGTGCGGTAGTAGCAGGTCCGGTAGCCGTTGTAGGAGTGGATGATGTCGAAGAACGCCTGGTCGCCGGGGCGGATCAACCGGTCGGAGAAGTTGTGCGGGTGCGGGTTGCACCGCTCCCCGCTGACCGCGTTGACCGCCTCGACCTGGTCGGAGCCCATCTCGTAGAGCCGCTTGTTGACCAGCGCCACGATCTCGTTCTCCCGGACGCCCGGTCTGAGCGCCTCCACGACGTCGTGGTAGACGCCGTCGACCATCGCCGCCGCCTGGGTGAGCAGGGTGATCTCGTCGGGGGACTTGATCTCGCGGGCGTCGAGCATGAACTGCTGGGCGTCCACGACGTGCAGGCCCTGGCGGTGCATCTCGAACAGGAACGGCGGTTCGACGATGTCCACGCCGACGGGGGCGTCGGCCGCTCCGGCCTCCTCCAACAGTCCGCGGATCTGGCGGACCGCGTCCTCCATCAGACCGGCGGTGGGCGCGATGGCGCCCCGGAGGCCGAGCATCCCGGCGTGGCAGTCCTCCGGGTCGAGCCACGGGCTGTGCAGGCGGTGGTGCCGGGCGGCGGAGCCGAAGTCCCACAGTCTGGGTCCGCCGTCCCGGGTGAGCAGGGCGTACCGGGTCATCTTGTCGCCCAGCGCCCCGCCGATCCAGGTCTGCGTGGTGTAGCGGATGTTGTAGAAGTCGAACAGCAGGAAGGCTCCGCAGCCGCTGCTCTCCAACGCCGCCCTGGCCCTGCCCCACCGGTGGGCGCGCAGCCGGTCGAAGTCGACGCGCTGCTCGTAGTCGACGGCCATGTGGCCGGGTGCGGCCAGGGGCGCGCTCACGACCGGGCCAGCCCGTCGTCGACGGCGACGCCCTCGGGATCCAGTTCCAGGCCCGAGGCGGCGGCCTGGAGGTCGAGCAGGATCGCGAAGTCCTCGTCCACCCGACCGCTGCCGACGCTGGCCTGGACGAGCTGGGCGGTGGCGGCGGTGAGGGGCATGGGCACGTCCAGGCTCCGGGCCGCCGCCAGCCCCAGGTCGAAGTCCTTGCGCAGAAGGACCGGGGTGAACGTGGGGGTGTAGTCGACGTTGACGAAGGCGGGCGTCTTGTAGCGGGTGAACACCGAGCCCATGACGCTGTTGTTGAGGAAGTCGAGGAAGGCGTGGCGCGGCACGCCGCCCTTCTCGGCCAGCACGGTGATCTCGGCCATGCACTGGGTGACCACGCCGAGCATGAGGTTGTGCGCGATCTTGACCAGGCGGGCCTCGTCCCCCTCCCCGACATGGGCCACCGCCCGGCCGATGTGCCCCAGCAGGTGGGACACCGCCTCGTAGGTCCGCCGGGGGCCCGAGGCCACGAGGCTGAGCCCGCCCGACTCCACCACCTTGGCGTTGCCGCTGACCGGAGCGGCGAGGAACTCCACGCCGTGCCCGCGGCACCGGACGCGCACGGCCGCGGACGCCTCCGGGGAGATCGTGGAGCAGTCGACCACGATCCCGGGCGTGCGCTCGCCCCCCAGGAGCGTGTCCAGCACCTCCTCCAGGTCGGCCGAGGTCGACACCATGGTGAAGACGACGCCGCGGTCGCGCAGGTCGGCGATGGAGCCCACCACCGCCGCACCGTGCTCCCGCAGGGGTTCGGCCTTGGCGGCGGTGCGGTTCCAGACGGCGAGGTCCACCCCCGCCCGGGCCAGGCGCGCGGCCATGGCCAGGCCCATCCTGCCGGTTCCGATCCAGCCGACTCGTGCGTCCGTCATCAGGTACCCGCCTTCTCCACGGTCGTTCCGGCGATCCCGTGTCGGATCGCACCGAAGTACGCAATCGATTGCGTAATCAGCAGCATGCGGTTAGATTCATTGCTTGTCAAGAGAGGAATGATCGGATGCAATCGAATGTGCTGAAGGTGGGAACCCTCAGTCCTTCCGTGGTACTGCGCGTCGGACGGCGCCTGGGACTCCTGGACGTCGAGGAGCAGCCGCAGTCCTCGTCGCCCGAGCAGTTCCGCGCCCTGCGCGACGGCCGGATCGACGCCGCCGTCACCAGCCCCGACAACGTCGTGGCCTACCGCTTCGTGCGCGACAACCCGCTCGGCGCGACCTTCGACGCGCGGATCGCGGCCCCGGTCGACCGCGGACTCGGTCTCGGTCTGTACACGCGTCCCGGTCTCGCGGGCCTGGGCGGGGCGCTGGTCGGCGTCGACGTCCCCGACTCCGGGTACGCCTTCGCCCTGTACCGGCTCCTGGAGTCCCACGGTCTGCGGCCGGGCGGCTTCCGGGTGACCGCGCTCGGAGCCACGCCACGGCGGCTCGCGGCCCTCCTCGCCGGAGAGTGCGACGCGACCATGCTCAACGCGGGGAGCGAACTGCGGGCCGAGGACGCGGGCGCGACCCGTGTGTCGGGTGTCGCCGACGTGTGCGGCCCGTACCTCGGCTCGGTTCTGGCGACCGTCGGGGGGCGGGACGTGGAACGGCTCGCCGCCGGGTTGCGGGAGACCGCCGAACGACTGGTCGGCGGTGCGGTCGACGCCCTGGCCGCCGAGGAGGCCGCCGCCGCGCTCGGGCTGCCCGGTCCGCTGGCGGAGCGCTACGTGCGGCGCCTGAAGTCACCCGTGGAGGGGCTGGTGGCCGGAGGATCGGTCGACATGGACGCGATGCGCACGGTCGTGGACCTGAGGCGGCGCCACCGTCCCGACCCCGCGCTGGCGGACGCGCTCGACCCCGCGCGAGGGCTCGTCCAGGCGCGCGCATGACCCCTCTCCGACTCCGGGTGGTCCCGTTCGTCAGCATGCTCGACCGGTTCGCGATGCCCCCGATGATGGTCACGATCGCGTCCAGCCTGGGCGTTCCGCTGTCCTCGGTGGTCCACGCACTGGCCGCCTACGTGCTGGCCTATGGGCTGACCCAGCCGGTGTGGGGACTGTTGTCCGACCGGTTCGGCCTGGTCGGGACGGTCCGGGTCGCGCTGGCCCTGGCGGGGGCGAGCGCGGTGGCCTCGGCCTTCTCCGGATCCGTGCTCGCGCTGGGTCTGACCCGCGGGCTGGCGGGGGCCTGCTTCGGAGCCGCGATCCCGGCGAGTCTGATCTACGTGGGCGACACCGTGCCCTCCCGGCGGCGCCAGCACGAGGTCGCCCGGCTGATGGCGGGCGTGGCCGTGGGGACGGCGCTGGCCTCGGTCGGCGCTGGGGCGCTGGCCGAACACGGTTCCTGGCGGGCCGCCTTCGTTCTGACGGGGGTGGCCGCGATCGCGCTGGCCGCGGCCCTGGGCGGACTCCCCCCGCCGACGGCGCCGCGAAGGCGGCAGGGACTGGTGGCGCCGATGCGCGCGATCGTCCGGTCCCGGCCCACCCGGCTGGTCCTGGCCCTGGTCTTCGTCGAGGGGGCGGTCCTGCTCGGCGCGCTGACCCTGCTGCCCGCCGCGGTCGAGTCGGCGGGGGCCGGCGCGTCGGTGGCCGGGGCGGTGACGGCCGCCTACGGTGTCGCGGTGCTCGTGTGCTCGCACGTGGTGGGGAGGATCTCCGGGTGGATGCACCCCTGGCGGCTGATCGCGCTCGGCTCCGCGGCCGCCGTCCTGGCGTGCGGGCTCGTCACGGTGGCGCGCTCGCCGGCCACCGCGCTCGCCTCGGCCGGGCTGCTCGGCGTGGCCTGGACCTTCATGCACTCGACCCTCCAGACCTGGGCGACCGAGGTGTTGCCCGGGGCGCGGGCGATGGTGGTCTCGGCGTTCGCCGGAGCGCTCTTCCTCGGCGGCGCCGCGGCCCATACGCTCACGGGCGGCCTCGCCGAGGCACAGCGGTACGCTGAGATCTTCGGCGGGGTGACCGTACTGGCGATACCCCTCGGGTTGTGCGCCGTGCTGGGCCGCAGACGGTGGAGACCTTCAGAAGGAGACGTTGGGCCATGACCCCTGACCGGCCGGGCCGACCGACCCTGCGTGACGTGGCCGACCTGATCGGAGTCCATCCGACCACGGTGTCCCGTGCTCTGAACCCCAAGAGCCGGTCGCAGGTCGGGGCCGAGACCGTGCGCAGGGTGGAGAAGGCCGCCAAGGAGCTGGGATACCGGCCCAACCCGATCGCGCTGAGCCTGAGGACCGCGCGGTCCGGGAGCGTCGGGGTGGTGATCCCCGATCTCACCAACCCGTTCTTCCCCCCGATCGTGCGCGGCGTCGAGGCGGCCCTGGAGCCGCGCGGCTACGACGCGTGGATCGTCAACACCGACAACGACCCCGACCGCGAGCGCGCCCGGATCGAGTCGCTGCGCTCGCGCCGGGTCGAGGGGCTGATCATCGCCACGGCGCAGCTGGACCACCCGCTGCTCAGGGAACTCCACGACGAGGGCGTGCGGATGGTCCTGGTCAACCGCAAGGTCTCCGCGCCGGCCATCCCGTGCGTGACTCCCGACGATGCCGCCGGGATCGAACTGGCCGTACGGCACCTGGCCGGACTCGGCCACACGCGCGTCGCCCATGTCGCCGGTCCGGGTCACACCTCCACCGGCCGGACCCGGGCGCGCGCCTTCCGGCACGCGGTCCGCGACCTCGGGCTCGACGACGACCCCGCGCCGGTCGCCGAGGCCGCGTCCTGGACCGAGGCCGCCGGCGCCGACGCGCTGCGCGGGCTGCTGGACCGCGGCCCGCTCCCCACGGCGGTCGTGGCGGGGAACGACCTGCTCGCCTTCGGATGCTACGACGTCTTCGCCGAACGCGGCCTGTCCTGTCCCGGGGACGTCAGCCTGGTGGGTTTCAACAACATGCCCTTCCTCGACAAGCTCCACCCGCCGCTGACCACGGTGGGCGTGCCCCACCACGACCTGGGGGCGGAGGCGGCGCGCATGCTGCTCGACTCGATCGAGGAGCCCGCCCACCGACCGCGTTCCCTGCTGCTGCCCGTGGACCTGGTCGTCCGCGGCTCCACCGCCCCGCCCCCGGTCTGAGCGGCCGCGGGCGCGGAGGGCGCGGCCTCCGGCGCGGCCGCGTCCTCAGACGCTGACGACCCCCATGGCCACGGCGCCCGCGAGGGCGGCCAGGCTGAAGGCCCACATCCACGGCAGCGAGTAGCGGATGTGCCTGCCCAGATCGACCCCCGCGAGCCCCACGCCCAGCCACAGCGAGGCGTTGAACGGGCTGATGTAGGTCCCGATGATGTTGCCGACGATCACCGCGTAGGCCACCGACAGCGAGTCGCCGCCGTGCGCCGTCACCGTGCTCTCCACCAGCGGCAGCAGGCCGAAGTAGTGGGCGTCGGTGCTCAGCACCAGCTCCAGCGGGAGACCGAGGACCCCGACGACCAGGTGCAGCTGGGGCACGACCGCGGCGGGAAGGACCCCGACCAGGTCGGCGGCGAGCGCGTCGAGCATGCCCGTGCCCTCCAGCGTGCCCAGGAACGTGCCCGCCGCGAGGATGATCGCCCCGGTGCCCAGTGCGCTCGCGGCGTGCGCTTTGATCCGGTCCATCTGCTCGGAGACCCGCGGATAGTTGGCGACGAGCGCGACGCCCAGTCCGACCATGAACACGTACCCGGACGGCAGGATGCCCCAGACCAGGACCGCCAGGACCGTGACGATGAGCGCGACGTTGACCAGCGGGCGCCGCACGCGCGGCCGGGGCTCCCCGCCGGTGTCCGCGGCGTCCCCGTCCTCCCGCACCGGGTCGCCTGCGACCGTGGTCGGCGCCCCCGCGTCGGAGCCCGCACCGGACGGGCTCCCGGCGCCGCCCCGGGCGCCGACGCCCGCGCCCACGGGTGCGACGGCTTCGTCCAGTCTCCGGATCCTCCGCTTCTCCCTCAGTCCCAGCACCACCGCCATCACGATCAACAGGACCAGGCAGTACGCCTGCACCGGGATCAGACCGCGCCAGAGGTCGACCGGGTCCATGCCGAGGACCACGCCCGCCCGGCCGACCGGTCCGCCCCAGGGCAGCATGTTGAGGATGCCCATGCTCGTGCCCATCAGCAGCATGAGCAGGTACGGGCTCATCCGCATGCGCTGGTAGACGGGCAGGAGCGCGGGGAGGCAGATGAGGTAGGTGGTCGACCCGGCCCCGTCGAGATGGCACACGGCGGCGAGCAGCACCGTCCCGACGGCGACGGCCACGGCGTCGCCCCGCGCCAGCCGGACGACGGCGTCGACCAGTGGCCGGAAGATCCCCGCGTCGTTCATCACGCCGAAGAACAGGATGGCGAAGATGAGCATCACGGCCACGTCGAGGACCGAGCCCACACCGGACTCGAAGAACGCGCCGATCTCGCCCGGCGTGAAGCCCGCCGCGAACGCCCCGAGGAGGGGGACGATCGACAGCGCCACCACCGGGGCGACCCTCCCGGAGATGAGGAGAGCGGAGACGCTGACGATGACGGCCGCTCCTATGACGGTGAGCATGGCTCCTCCGTTGTGTGTGTCGTCGGCCGCTCACCGAGGTTGTCGGGAGGTTGCGCGGCCGTGTCCGATAGGTTGAGCGACACTGTCCGCCCCCGGTCCGCGCGACCGCGCGCTTGTGTTCCCAAAGGGCCTATTGGTCGTATGGGTCGCTCCGGGAGAACGAGGGAACCCCCGCCTGATGCGCCCCACACTGACCGGTCGGCTGTTCGCCGCCAACACGCTGCTGTTGACCGCGGTGCTCCTCGGAGCCGGCGTGCTGTGGACCGTGCATCTGGACGAGGTGGTGGAACACGGCTACGAGCAGCGCACGCTGAGCCTGGCCAGGACGGTGGCGGTGGCGCCCGGGGTCGCCGAGGCGCTCGACGGCCCCGCGCCGGAGGAGGTCCTGGTTCCCCTGGCCGACAGCGTGCGCGCGGCGTCCGGGGCGCGCTACGTCGTCTTCGTCGACGACGACGGGATCCGCCGCGCCCACCCCGACCCCGACGAGATCGGGCGCCGTCCCGCCAACGACCCGGGGCCGATCCTGGCGGGACAGACGTGGACCGGTGTCCGGCGGGGTCCGGCCGGGCTCACGCTGCGGGCACGGGTTCCCGTGCGCGACGCCGACGGTGACGTCGTCGGCATGGTCAGCGTCGGGTACCTGGCGGAGGAGGTCGGCGAGGCGTCGGCCGAGGCCCGGCGGATCGCCCTCCTGACGCTGTCCGCGGCCCTCCTGCTGGGCGCCGGCGTCGCCTACGCCATCTCCCGGCGCATCCGCGCCAGGACGCACGGTTTGGAACCCGAGGACATCACCGCGCTGTTGGAGGGCCGCGAGGCCCTGCTGCACGCCATCCGCGAGGGCGTGGTCGGCCTCGACGAGGACCGCGTGGTGCTCGCCAACGTCCCCGCCCGGCGGATGCTCGGCCTGCCCGACGACTGCGTCGGCCGCGCACTGGCCGAACTCGACCTCGACGAGCCCCTCCTGCGCCTGCTGCGCGGTCTGGACGGGGGCGAGGACCGCTTCGTCGCGGTGGGCCCGCGTGTCCTGGTGTGCAACCGCAGGCCGGTGCGGTCCCCCGACGGCGGGGACAGGGCGGTGGTCACCCTGCGCGACAGCACCGACCTCGTCCGGCTCAGCCAGCAGTTGAGCGGGGCACGCACGGTCACCCGGGGCCTGCGCGCCCAGCGCCACGAGTACGGGAACCGGATCCACACGGTGGCGGGCATGCTGGAGCTGGGCGCCGTGGACGAGGCCCGCGACTACCTCGCCGAGCTGTCGGGGGCGCACACCCGCGCGGGCGCCGAGGCGGCCGAGCGCGTCGGGGACGTGGCGTTGGCGGCGTTGGTGCTCGCCAAGTCCGCGCAGGCGAGCGAGATCGGCGCACGGCTGGAGCTGTCGCCGATGACCCGGGTGCCGCGGGAGCTCGACCGCCGCCTGCGCGACGACGTCCTGCTCGTCGTCGGTAACCTGGTCGACAACGCTCTGGACGCGGCCGGTTCGGGCGGCCGCGTGGAGCTTTTGGTCCGCCTGCACTCCTGCGAGGAGAGCGGCCTCGCGGACGGGCTGGTCGAGGTCCGGGTGGCCGACTCGGGCCCGGGCATCCCGGCGGACCGGATCGACGAGGTGTTCACCGCCGGGTTCAGCACCAAGGACCCGGGGGCGGGTCCGCGTGGTCTGGGGCTCTCCCTGGTCCGCCAGGCGTGCGCGCGCTGGGGCGGCCGGGTGGAGGTGGAGACCGACGAGGAGACGGTGTTCGCCGCCTATCTTCGCCCGCACGGTCCCGCGGCCGGCGCGGGCGCCCAGGAGAGGACGGACGTGTCGTGCCCAAGGCCGTGATCGTGGACGACGACGCCCGGGTGGCGCACAACCACCGGGCACTGGTGGAGACGGTTCCCGGGTTCGAGGTCGCCGCGGTCGTGCACGGCGCGGCGGCGGCCATGCAGGCGGTGCGCGACCACCGTCCCGACCTCGTGCTCCTGGACCTGTTCCTGCCGGACGGGTCGGGCCTGTCCGTGCTCGACGGACTGCGCTCGGCCGAGCGCGACGGAACCGTCCCCCACGTGGACGTCCTGGTCGTCTCCGCCCTGCGCGACGCGGAGTACGTCCGGGCCGCGCTGCACGGCGGTGCGCTCCACTACATGGTCAAGCCGTTCGCGATGACCGAGCTGCGCGACCGCCTGGAGCGCTACGCGGCGGCGAGGCGGAGGCTGGCCGCGATGGTCGAGGCCAGCCAGAGCGATATCGACGGTGTGCTGGGACTGCTGCGCCCCGGCAGCGCGTCCGCGCCGCCCAAGGGGTTGTCCGCGGCGACCGTCCGTCTGGTGACCGAGGCCCTGCGCGACGCGGACGGCGACCTGTCGGCCGCCGAGGTCGCCGAGCGCACGGGGATCGCCCGGGTGACCGCGCGACGCTACCTGGAGCACCTGTGCGCGGACGACCGGGCGGCCCTGCGGTTGCGCTACGGGTCGGGGGGACGACCCGAGCACCGCTATCACCTCGTGCGCGCCTGAGCCTTCGGGGTCGGCTCCGCCGCGACGGGTCCGGGGGTCCCGAGCTCCCGCTCCCTCAACGGCACCGCCGCGAAGAAGACCGCGGACAGCGCGGCGGACACGGCGAAGGCCGCGAAGACCGCCACGGGTCCCAGGGCGGCCTGGAGGATCCATCCCCCGACCAGCGGCGCGGCGATCGCGCCGATCCGGCCGAAGCCGGACACCCAGCCCAGGGCGGTGGCCCTGATCCGACGGGGATAGGTCGCCGACACCGAGGCGTTCATCATCGTCAGCGCCGACTGCGCGCCGACGCCGGCCAGCGCCGTGCTCGCCAGCAGGGCTCCGGTACCCGCCGAACCGAGCAGGAGGGCGACGACGGAGCAGGCGGTCAGCGCCGCCGCGACGGCCGCGACGAGTCGGGGACGGCCCAGCCGGTCCGCGGCAGCGGCGAGCACGAAGGAGCCCAGAACGGCGCCGAGGTTGAGGATCAGGGTGAACCGCAGCGCCGAACCGAGCGGGTAGTCCATCTCCCGCATGAGCTGGGTCAACCACGTGTTGAGGCCGTACCAGGTCAGCAGGATGGTGAAGTTGGCCAGGACGAAGAGCAGCGTGGCCGCGCCCCGGCGGCCGACGAGGAGCTCCCTCGTGACCGTGCCCCGCGGGTGCGGGGCGGACACGGGGTGGGCGTCCCCGTGCGCGCCGGACTCCGGAAGCCGCCACAGGACCAGGGCGAGCACACCGACGGAGAGGGCCGCACCGACCGCGAACAGTCCGCGCCAGCCGAGGAGGGGGAGCCAGAGCGCCGCGGTCAGAGCGGCGATGGAGCCGCCGACCGGGATGCCGGCGAGCACCAGGGTCACGATGAGGGAGGCGCGCCTCCGGGGGGCGAACTCCTTGGTCAGGGCGACCACGGACGGCATCACGCCCCCCATGCCGACGCCGGCCAGCAACCGCAGGGCGCCGAACTGCCAGGGCGCGGTGGCGACGGCGCACGCCCCGGTGCACACGGTGAAGACGGCGATCGAGGCCAGGATGAGCCGTCTGCGGCCCCACCGGTCCGAGAGGTGGCCGCAGACCAACGCGCCGACCAGCATGCCGACGTAGGCGAGGCTGCCCAGCATCCCGATCTGCCCGGCGTTCATCCCCCAACCCGGTTCGGTGCTCAGGGACGGCAGGGCCACACCGTAGACGATCAGGTCGTAGCCCTCCACGGTGATGGTGGCCGTGCACAGCGAGGCGACGGTGAGGACGGGCGCCGTTCTGACGGCCGGCGCCGCGTCGGCGGACGGGGTTGGGGACTCGGGCATGCGGATCGACCTCCGGAAGGAAGGGGGCGCGGGGCGGACGGCCGACCGTCGCGAAGGGCCCCGGCCTGAACGCCCCTCAGTAGATCCAGGGGTTCGACCTGCGACAATCCACAAGGAGGAGAAATTCCTCACACAGGAATCAGGGTCACAGATGGCCCTCCATTCTCCGCACGGCGACCCTCAGCACCGCCGCGACCTCCTCGAAGCGGCTCCGCGGCAGCCGGAGGGAGGGCGCGGACACCGCGAGCGCGGCGACGGCCCGGCCGCCGGCCTCGTGGACGGCCATGCCGACGGCGGTGATACCCCGCTCGGTGGCTCCGCTGTTGACGCCGTAGCCGATGCGCCGCACCTCGGCCAGGGCGGCCCGCAGGGCGGCGGGGTCCTCCCCGGGCGGGCGGGCTCCGTACAGCTCGTCGATCTCGGCGGCGCCGCACTCGGCGAGCAGGGCCTTGCCGCCCGAGGCCAGGTGAGCGGGGAGGGTCCCGCCCGCGCGGGAGCTGACGCGCAGGACGTGCGAGGCCTCGACGCTGTGCAGGAACCGGACCCGCGTCCCGTCCCTGACCATCAGCTGCACCGTCTCGTTGAGCTCGGTGTTGAGCCAGAGCATGTGGGGGCGGGCGGTCTCGATCAGTTCGTAGTCGGTGCGCTGCGACTCCCCGAGCCGGTAGAGCTCCGGCCCCGGGCGGTAGGCCTTGTCCGCTCCCTGGACGGCGAAGCCCCGGGCGCGCAGCGTCGACATGAGGCGGTGCGCGGTGGAGCGGGCGATGCCCAGGTCGTCGGCGGCGTCGCTGAGCCGGACGCGCCCCTCCTGGCGCAGGAGGACGAGCAGTCGGAGGGCGTTGTCCACGGACTCCAGAGCAGGTGAATTCCTCATGGAAGAATTCTATGAGATATCTAGTTCACTGGAAAGAAAACCGGTCGTAGCGTCGGAGACGTCCAGAGGGTTGCTCCCCACCGGACCTCGACGATTGGAGCGCAGTCGGCCATGACCGCACACGACCCCCGCCTCGACACCCTGCACCGGGACTTCGACGACCACGGACTCATCCCGCTGTGGACCCAGCGCGAGGACCTCATGCCCACCGTGCCGCGACCGTCGGCGGTGCCGCACCGCTGGCGTTGGAAGGAGCTCTACGAACTCGCCGCCCGCGCGGGCGAACTCGTCCCGGTCGGACGCGGCGGCGAGCGCCGCGCGATCGCCCTCGCCAACCCGGGACTGCCCGGTCTGCCGCACGCCACCGCGACCCTGTGGGCGGCTGTCCAGTACCTCGGTCCGCGCGAGGCCGCCCCCGTCCACCGGCACGCGCAGAACGCCTTCCGCTTCGTCCTGGAGGGCGAGGGCGTGTGGACGATCGTGGACGGGGACCCCGTCGCGATGCGCCGCGGCGACCTGCTCCTGACCCCCGGATGGGCCTGGCACGGCCACCACAACACCACCGACCGTCCGATGGCCTGGCTCGACGGGCTGGACATCCCGCTGTCCAACGCCCTGAACACGGAGTTCTTCCAGTTCGGACCGGGCGAACTGGAGGATCGGTCCACCCCCGTGCACTCCCGCGGCGAACGGCTGTGGGGCCACCCCGGGCTGCGTCCCCTCGGCGGCGAGACGGTCCCGCACAGATCCCCCCTGGCGGCCTACCGCTGGGAGCACACCGACGCCGCTCTCGCGGCCCAGCTCGAACTGTCCGACGAGGGGCACCCGGGAGCCGTCGCCCCCGGCCACGCGGCGGTCCGGTTCGCCAACCCCGCCACCGGCGGCGACGTGCTCCCCACCCTCCGGGCCGAGATGCACCGGCTTCGCCCCGGAACCGGCACCGCGCCCTCCCGCGAGTCCGCGAGCTCGGTCTGGCAGGTGTTCCAGGGCAGCGGCGTCTTCCACCTGGACGGCCGGCCGCACGAGGTCGAGCAGGGCGACCTGGTCGCCGTTCCGAGCTGGACCGAGGTCCGGGTCGAGGCCCGCGCGGAGCTCGACCTGTTCCGTTTCGGGGACCAGCCGGTGAGCGAGCGCCTGCACCTCTACCTGACCGACGCCACCAACCCCGCCACCGCCCCGGGAGGCAACCGATGAAGCTGGCCACCATCCGCGTCCCCGGCGGCACCGCCGCCGTGCGGGTCGACGGCGGAACCGCCACGGAGACCGGGCACGGCGACGTGGGCGCGCTCCTGCGCTCGTGCAGGTGGCGCCAGGTGGCCGAGGCCGCCCGGGGCCGCACCCACCTGACGGCGGACCTGGAGTACGCCCCGGTCGTGCCGAGGCCCGGGAAGATCGTCTGCGTCGGCCTCAACTACCGCGACCACATCCTGGAGATGGGCCGTGCGCTGCCCGAGTTCCCGACGCTGTTCAGCAAGTACCCCGAGGCGCTGATCGGCGCGTACGACGACATCGTGCTGCCCGCCGAGTCCGAGGCGATCGACTGGGAGGCCGAACTCGCCGTCGTCGTGGGGACGCGCGTGCGCCGGGCCGATCCGGCCGCCGCGGCCGCAGCCGTCGCCGGCTACTCCGTCCTCAACGACGTCACCGCCCGGGACTGGCAGTTCCGGACCCCGCAGTGGCACCAGGGCAAGACCTTCGAGGCCACCACCCCGTTCGGTCCGTTCCTGGTCACCCCGGACGAAGCGGACGCGGCGTCCGGCCTGGCCCTGACCGGCGAGGTCGACGGGGAGACGGTCCAACGGGCCGACACCTCCGGCCTGGTCTTCGACCCCGCCGCGCTGATCCGCTACGTGTCCCGCATCGTCACGCTCCAGCCCGGGGACGTGATCGCCACCGGGACACCGGGAGGCGTGGGGCACGCCCGCACACCCCAGCGCTACCTCGCCGACGGGCAGGTGCTCACCACCCGTGTCTCCGGGGTCGGCGAGTGCCGCAACACGGCACGGAGGGAGAGGACCGATGGCTGACGCCCAGGCAGCGCCCCTGCGGGAACTCGCCTGGGCCCGTGCCGGCTCCCGACTGCTCCGCGAGCGGCTCGACGAGCTCGGACCGGTCGCGGCCGAGGGCGCCTCACTGCTGCCGGGCTGGTCCCGCGCGCACGTGCTGACCCATCTCGCGCGCAACGCCGACGCCCTCGCGAACCTGCTCACCTGGGCGCGCACGGGCGCCGAGACCCCGATGTACCCGGACCCCGCCACGCGTCGGGAGGACATCGAACGGGGCTCCAGACGTCCGGCGTCCGAGGTCCTCGCCGACGTCCTGGAGTCGGACGCCCGGCTGCTCGCGGCCGCCGACGCCCTCCCCGACGCCGCGTGGCGGGCCGCCGTCCGCAGTGCCCTGGGCCGCACCGTCCCCGCCGCCGAGGTCGCGTGGCTGCGCACGCGCGAGCTGTGGATCCACCGGGTCGACCTCGGCACGGGCGACGACTTCGACGGCTTCCCCCCGGATCTGCTCGACGCCCTGCTCGAGGACGTGAGCCGGGGGATCGGCGCGAAGGAGGACTGCCCGCCGCTCTCACTGCGCCCGGACGACCGGGACCGGACCTACCGGATCGGCCCCGGCGGATCCGTCGCCGAGGAGGTCACCGGGTCCGCGGGCGCGCTGTGCGCCTGGCTCGCCGGGCGGGACACCCCGGCGGCGCGCACGGTCACGGCCGCCGCGACGGTGCCCCCGTGGCTGTGAACGCCGGCCGCGGACGGCCCAGGAGAGGAGTGGGGACATGGTGACCGCCGCTGTGGTGGAGGAACGGGGAGGGCCGTTCCGGCTGACCCGGGTGGAGTTCGACGATCTGCGGCCGGACGAGGTGCGGGTCCGCGTGCGCGCCGCGGGCGTGTGCCACACCGACCTCGCGGCCCGGGACGGGAGGACGCCCTTCCCCCTGCCCGCCGTGCTCGGCCACGAGGGCGCGGGGGTGGTCGAGGAGATCGGATCCGCCGTGACCTCGGTCGCCCCCGGGGACAGGGTCGTGCTCAGCTTCCCGTCCTGCGGCCACTGCACCGCGTGCCGGACCGGCCGACCCGTGCAGTGCGACCACTGGGTGCACCTCAACCTGCTGGGCGGATCACGGCTGGACGGGTCCTCCCCCGTCCGGCGGCCCGACGGGCGTCCCCTGCACGCCCACTTCTTCGGCCAGTCCTCGTTCGCCACCCACGCCACCGCCCCCGAGCGGGGCGTGGTACGGGTCGAGTCCTCCGCCCCGTGGCAGGCCCTGGCCCCGCTCGGGTGCGGCACGCAGACCGGGGCGGGCACCGTCCTCAACGTGCTCCGACCCGAGCCTGGGACGAGCCTGGTGGTCTACGGCGCCGGAGGAGTGGGCCTCGCCGCGGTCCTGGCCGCGCGCCTGACGCCCGTGACGCAGGTGATCGTCGTGGACCGGATCGCCGAACGCCTCGCCCTCGCGACCTCGCTGGGCGCGACGGCGACCGTCAACGCGGTCGGGCAGGACGTCTCCGAGGCGGTCGCCGAACTCACCTCGGGGCGCGGCGCGGACTACGTGCTGGAGAGCACCGGGGTACCGGCCGTCCTGCGCCAGGCCGTCGACCTGGTGGCCGTCAACGGCAGGGTCGCCGTGGTCGGGGCGCCGCCGTTCGGCAGCGAGGTGAGCCTGGACGTCCCCTCGATGCTGACGCGCAACCCCACCGTCATCGGGGTGAACCAGGGGTTCAGCGTGCCGCAGAGGATGATCCCCGCCCTGGCGGCCCTCCAGGACGCCGGACGCTTCCCCCTCGAACGCCTCGTCACCGCGTTCGCCTTCGAGGAGATCAACGACGCCGCGACCGCGGCGGAGAACGGAGGCGCGGTCAAACCGGTCCTGCTGATGGACTGACCCGCCCCGCGCACGCGGCCGGCGACGGGCCGCCCCAGCCCCCCACCCGCCAACCCACCCCCGTACGAGGAGACCGCCATGACCACCGCGCACACCACTCCCACCGCCGACGCACGGCACTGGATCAACGGCGCCTGGGCCACGTCGACGAGGGTCACACCCTCCACCAGCCCCCACGACGGGAGCGTGCTCGACCACTACGCGGACGGCGGAGAGGCCGAGGCCCGCGCCGCGATCGCCGCCGCGCGCGCCGCGTTCGACACGGGCGACTGGGCCCGGGACCGGGCCTGGCGCGCCCGGGCACTCAACGAGCTGGCCGACCGGACGGCCGAACGCCGCGACGAACTGGTCACCCTGCTGGCCAGGGAGAACAGGAAGATCCTCGCGGAGGCGGCCTTCGAGGTCGATCTCGCCATCCCCAAGCTGCGGTACTACGCGGCCCTCGCGCTGACCGACTCCGGACGGTCCGCGGAGGTCGGACCCGGCCTCTACTCCATGACCCTCCGCCAGCCCGCGGGCGTGGCCGCCGTCGTCACCCCCTGGAACTCCCCCGTCGTCCTGGCCGTCCGGTCCTTCGCCCCGGCCCTGGCGGCCGGATGCGCGGCGGTCGTGAAGATGCCGGGTCAGACGGGACTGGTCAACGGTCTGCTCAACGAGGTGGTCGCGGCGACCGGGAGCCTGCCGGACGGGGTCCTCAACCTCTTCACCGAGTCCGGGAGCTCCGGCGCGCGGGCGCTGGTCGCCGCCCCGGACGTGGACGTCGTCAGCTTCACCGGCAGCACCCGGGTCGGACGCGCGATCATGGCGCAGGCGGCCGAGACCTTGACGCCGGTCTCACTGGAGCTGGGCGGCAAGACCCCGATGATCGTCTTCGACGACGCCGACCTGGACGCGGCGGTGCCCGTCCTGACCAAGGCCGTCACGACCTTCGCCGGCCAGTTCTGCATGACGGGCAGCCGTGTGCTCGTCCAGCGCGGAGTCGCCGACGAACTCCGCGCCCGGCTGACCGCGTCCCTGTCCGGCGTCCGCCTCGGCGCCGGTGACGATCCGGAGTCGGAGATCGGCCCCATGATCGACCGGGAGGCGGTCGCGCGCGTGGACGCCGAGGTCGGTGCGGCGATCGCGGACGGCGCCCGCCCCCTGCTCCGGGGCGGGCCCCTCACCGGGGACGATCCCGACGCCGACCGGCTGGCCGGAGGCGCCTACTACCGTCCCGCCCTCCTGGAGGTCTCCGACCCGGAGGCGGCGATCGTGCGGAGGGAGGTGTTCGGTCCCGTCGCGACCTTCGAGGTCTTCGAGTCCGAGGAGCGGGCCGTCGCCCTCGCCAACGCCACCGAGTTCGGCCTGGCGGCCTCGGTCTGGACCAGGGACGCCGACCGGCCGCTGAGAGTCGGACGGGAGTTGGACGCCGGAACGGTGTGGACCAACACCTGGGCGGTGGTCCACGACCAGTTCGAGGAGGGCGGCTTCAAGCAGAGCGGGGTGGGACGGCTCAACGGACCGCGCGGCATGGAGGAGTTCCAGGAGACCAAGCACCTCGTGCGCACGGCCCCGCGCGACGCCCGCCGTTGAGCCGATCGGGTCAGGGGCCCCCGTCGTCGGCCCGCGGGACCGGTCCCGGCTCCCCCGACCGCTGCGCGATCCGGTCCACGTCCACCCGTTCGGCCGCCGTCAGCGGCGCGCCCGCCCGCTCCCGCAGCCCGGCGGCCTCGGCCACGAGCCTCCCCGCCCGTTCCCCGTCCCCCATCAGCGCATGCGCGCCCGCCTGGCCCTCCAGCGCGAGCGCGACGGCGCGGGGGTCACCGCTGGCTTCGGCGGCCCCGTGCGCCTCCTCGTGCCGCGCGAGGGCGAGCCCGGAGTCTCCGCGCTGTTCGGCGACGTAGCCCAGCTGCGTGAGGATGAACGCCAACCCGATCCGTCCCGTGGCGCCGCGGTTCCAGTCCAGCCACCGGAGGAGCAGCCGTTCGGCCCGCTCCAGGTCGCCCGAGCGGCGGGCCACCAGGGCCAGTCCGGCGTCCGCGAACTGCTCGCCCAGCGTGTCCGCGTGCTCGGCCGCGATCCCCCGCGCCCGTTCGAGCAGGTCGCCCGCCCGCGCCAGGTCGCCGCGGAGCATCGACACGCGGCCCAGCCCCGAGAGCGTGCGCGCGACCACCGCCCACAGCCGCAGGTCCTCGGCGATGCGCAGCCCCTCCTCGTAGTGGGCGGCGGTCCCCTCCAGGTCGCCGAGCGCCTCCAGGACCTCCGCGGCGGCGTTGGCGGCCTGGAGCACGCCCCAGCGGTCGCCGAGGGCGCGCAGTTCGCGTTCGCCCTCCCTCGCCGACCTCAGCGCCACGTCCAACTCGCCCCTCCGATGGGCGGCCTGCGCGAGCAGGACCCGGCTGACCGCGGCGCACCACCCGTCGTGCGCCGCGAGGGCCTCCTCGTGCACCTCCCGCACGCGTCGCTCGGCCTGCCCGGTGTCGCCGAGCCCCCAGCGGGACAGTTCCAGGAACCAGGCCAGTCGCGCGCGGGTGGAGGTGTCGGGGACCACGGGCAGCGCCCGCCGGGCCTCCTCGCGGAGCCGGGCGTCCTTCGGGTCGGCGAGCGCGGCCCGCCACACCCGGGCGCACGCCCGCGCCCCGGGCCGACCGCCCGGCAGCGCCAGTGCCCGGTCGAGCGCGGCACGCGACTCGCGGCCCCTCCCCCGCAGGTGGCGGTACCAGCACAGGGCGTTGGCCAGGCGCAGGGCCAGGTCGGCGTCGGTCTCGCGCACGGCCGTGTCCAGGGCGGCGCGCAGGTTGGCGGCCTCGCAGTCCAGGCGCTCCAGCCACCGGCGCTGGTCACGTCCGCGCAGGCCCGCGTCGGCGCGTTCGGCCAGGTCGGTGAAGTGGCGGGCGTGCCGCAGGCGGGCCCGGCCCGTGGCGCCCGACGCGTCGAGGCGGTCCAGGGCGTAGGCGGCCACCGACTCCAGCAGGTGGTAGCGGGTCCCGGTCGGGTGGCGTCCGACGACCACCAGGGAGCGGTCGACGAGCGCGCCGACGGTGTCCAGGACCTGGGCGCGGGTCACGGCTCCGGAAGCGGTGCACACGGCCTCGGCGGCGGCCAGGTCGCCGCCGTCGGAGAGGACGGACAGGTGGGCCAGGACCTGGCGTTCGACGGAGCCGAGCGGTTCCCAGCTCCAGTCGATCATCGCGCGCAGGGTGCGCTGTCGCGCCGGGGCGTCGCGGCGGCCGATGCCCAGCACGGCGAAGCGGTCGTCGAGCCGGGCGGCCAGTTCGTCCGCGCTCATGTGGCGCAGGCGCGTGGCGGCCAGTTCGAGGGCCAGGGGGATGCCGTCCAGGCGTCGGCAGATCGCGGCGACGGCGGCGGCCGTGTCCTCGTCGAGCCTGAAGGACGGCTCCGCCGCGCTGGCCCGGGCGACCAGGAGCTGGGTCGCTCCGGAGCGGGCGAGCGCCTCGGGGCCGCCGGTCTCCGGGGGCAGGTCCAGCGGCGGCACGGCGAACAGCTGTTCGTCCGCCACGTCCAGCGGCACCTGGCTGGTGGCCAGGACGGTCAGGTCGGGCAGTGCCCGCAGCAGGCGGGCGGCGGTGTCGGCCGCGGACGCGACGACGTGTTCGCAGTTGTCCAGCACGATCAGGGACCGCCGCCCGCGCAGCAGCTCCACGGTCCGGTCGAAGGGGTCGGGTCCGCCCCCGTCGTCGCGCACCCCCAGCACGGCGGCGAGCACGGCGACCGCGTCACCGCCCTCCGCGAGGGGCGCGAGTTCGACGAGCCAGGCGCCGTCCGGTCCCGCCGTCGCCGCCAGCCGATCGGCCGCCGCCAGCGCCAACCGCGTCTTGCCGACCCCGCCCGGACCGGTCAGCGTGACCAGGCGGCGCTCCCCGCCCAGCGCGACCAGGCGCGTGAGCCGCTCCTCGCGGCCCACCAGGCCGTCCACGGGCGCGGGCAGGTTTCCGGGCGGCGCGTCCGCGACCGTCACACGGCCCAGGGCGGGGTCCTGCTCCAGGAGGGCGCGGTGCAGGGCGACGAGGTCGGGGCCCGGGTCGACGCCCAACTCGTCGGCGAGGCGGGCGCGCAGCCGCTCGTAGGCCGCCAGCGCCTCGCCCTGGCGGCCCGCGCCGTACAGCGCGCGGATGCGGGCGGCGTGCAGCCGTTCCCGGAAGGGGTGGCGGTCGGCGGCGTCGGCGAGCTCGGCGGCCACCGCCGCGTACTCGCCGAGCTCGATCAGGGCCTCGGCGCGCTCCTCCACGGCCGCGACCCGTCCCTCCTCCCACCGGGCCACCGCCGGCCGCGCGGTCTCGCCGTCGGCGAACTCGGCCAGGGCCGGTCCCCGCCACAGGTCCAGGGCACGGGTGAGCAGGTCGACCCTCGCGCGGGGGGCCGCGCCGTCGCGGGACTGCCGCACCAGCGCGGTGAAGCGCACGGCGTCCACGTCGTCGGCCGGGAGGAGGTACCCGGGAGCGCGGTACCGCACCAGGGCGCGGGCGCCGGGTTCGGCGCGGTCCAGCACCCCGCGCAACTGGGAGACGCGGGCCTGGAGCACGGCGGCGGGCCGCGCGGGCGGGGCGTCGCCCCACAGGGCGTCGACGAGGCGGTCGACCGTGACCATCCGCCCCTCGGCCGACAGGAGCGCCGCGAGCAGGGCGCGGACCTTGGTGTCGCGGACGCGCACGGGCTCGCCGTCGTCGGTCCACACGGCGAGTTCCCCCAGCACCCCGAATCGCATGCCCCCAACGTAGCGGCCCACGGCCCGTACCCGCGGCGGCACGGCCACCGGGCCGTAGCGGGCCCGTAGGGGATCCGTGGCGGCCGGGGACACGGTGGGGTCATCAGCCAGCGGCCGACCGGCCGCACGGACGACGGAGGAGACACGACGATGGGCGCTTACACGGGCAAGCGGGCCGTGGTGGTCGGCGGGACGCACGGCATGGGCAGGGGCGTGGTCGAGGAACTCGTCGCGGGCGGCGCGCGGGTGCTTCTGACCGGCCGCAACGAGAAGAACCTGGAGGAGGCGCGCGCCAAGCTCGGCCCGGACGCGCACGTGGTGCGCGCGGACGCGGCGGACCTGGCCGACGTCGACGCCCTCGCCGCGACGGTGCGCGAGGAGCTCGGCGGGATCGACTTCCTCCACGTCAACGTGGGGGTGTCCGGCCTCGGACCGGTCGCCGACGTCACCGAGGAGGCCTACGACTGGATGTTCGACGTCAACACCAAGGGCGCGTTCTTCACCGTCCAGCGCCTGCTCCCCCTCATCGCCGACCACGGGTCGATCGTGTTCACCACCGCGGTGACCAACGTGATGGGCGCCGCGGGTATGAGCGTGTACACCGGCACCAAGGCGGCCGTGCTCGGTTTCGGCCGCGTGCTGGCCTCGGAGCTGCTGCCGCGCGGGATCCGGGTGAACGCGGTGGCCCCCGGGTTCATCGACACCCCGAGCATGGGCGTCCCCGGTCTCACCGAGGAGCAGCGCGAGGAGTTCATGCGCGTCGGCGACGCGGCGACCCCCATGGGCCGCCACGGCACCATCGCCGAGGTCGCCCGCGCCGTGCTCTTCCTCGGGTTCGAGGCGACCTTCACCTCGGGGCAGGAGATCCTGGTCGACGGCGGCCTGGGACTGGGACTGAGCGCGCGGCTCTGATTCCGGCGGGCCGCGGGCGCGGCGCGCCGACCGGCGGACGGTTTCGGGCGCCGTGTCCCCGGGGGATGCTCACAACGCGGCGTGCGCCGCTCCCCGGCCCCGTTGGAGGTACTCCCGATGGTCCAGCGCGTACGCGGAGTGGTCGCCCGCTCCCAGGGATCGCCCGTCGAACTCACCACGGTCCTCGTCCCCGATCCCGGTCCGGGCGAGGCCGTGGTCGCGGTCCGCACGTGCGGGGTGTGCCACACCGACCTGCACTACCGCGAGGGCGGCATCTCCGACGACTTCCCCTTCCTCCTCGGCCACGAGGCGGCGGGGGTGGTGGAGTCGGTCGGCGCGGACGTGGCGACCGTGGCCCCCGGGGACCACGTCGTGCTCAACTGGCGCGCGGTGTGCGGGGACTGCCGTGCCTGTCGGCGGGGGCGTCCGCAGTACTGCTTCGCCACCCGCAACGCGACGCGGGCCATGACCCTGGAGGACGGCACCCCGCTCTCCCCCGCCCTGGGCATCGGAGCGTTCGCCGAACGCACTCTCGTGGCCGCGGGCCAGTGCACCCCGGTGGACCCGGACGCGTCCCCCGCCGCCGTGGGGCTGCTCGGTTGCGGGGTCATGGCGGGGATCGGCGCGGCGGTCCACACCGGCGGTGTGGGGCGGGGCGACTCGGTGGCGGTGATCGGCTGCGGCGGCGTCGGGTGCGCCGCCGTGGCCGGGGCCCGGTTGGCCGGCGCGGCGCGGATCATCGCCGTGGACCTGGACGACCGCAAGCTCGACCGGGCCCGCGGGCTCGGCGCCACCCACACCGTCAACGCCCGGGACGAGGACCCGGTCACCGCCGTCCGCGGCCTCACCGGCGGGTTCGGCGCGGACGTGGTCATCGAGGCGGTCGGCACGCCCCAGACCTACGAGCAGGCGTTCTACGCGCGCGACCTGGCGGGCACGGTCGTCCTGGTCGGGGTGCCCACCCCGCGGATGCGGCTGGAGCTGCCGCTGCTGGACGTGTTCGCCCGCGGCGGCGCGCTCAAGTCCTCCTGGTACGGCGACTGCCTGCCCTCCCGCGACTTCCCCGTCCTCGTCGACCTCTACCGCCAGGGCCGTCTGGACCTGGACGCGTTCGTCAGCGAGGAGATCGGTCTGGGGGACGTGGAGGAGGCCTTCGCGCGCATGCGCAGGGGCGAGGTGCTGCGGTCGGTGGTGCGGCTCTGGGATCCGCCGCCGGTCAGGTGACCAGGATCGCCACCAGGACGAGGCAGACCACGAGCAGGAGCAGCGCCGCACCCGCCGCGACGAGGAGGTGGAGAGGCGCGGTGAGCGAGATCCGCAGGTCCCGGGGCCGTCCCCGGAGCCTCAGGGCGTCCGGAACCGTGGGGTTGAGCAGGTGCACCAGCTCGTTCACGGCCTGGGCCAGCTCGTCCCCGTCGCGTGCGTGCCTGATCCGCGTCGTCAGCGAGGCCAGCTCCGGGTCCGCGCCCTGGACGCCCGCACCCCCCGGCGAGAGTTCCTCCGTGGGTTCCTCGGCGGCGCCCGGGCGCGGGGCGATCTCCTCCGTGCGTTCGTCGGGACCGGCGGGAGGCGGCGGGACCTCCTCCGTGGCCTCCTCGTCGGCCGTGTCGGGCCGGGTCCGGGTGGCGGGCTCCTCACCGGGCTGCGACCACGGCGGCGCGTCCGCGGGCGAGCGGCGGGTGGCCCCGGCTCGCGGGGGCGCGGGCACGGTCGTCCCCTCCCGCGCGGCCTTCTCGTGCAACCGCCGCATCATCCACCCGTAGCCGTCGTCGCCCCACTCCCCGAGCCGCCGGATCCGGGCCCGTTCGTCCGGGGTGAGAGGGTCGTCCTCCTCGTCGAGCCGGTTGGTCAACCACTGGGCGACGAGGCGGGCGTGGTCCTGCGGCGCGGGCGCCGCCAGGTCGACCGGTCCGTCGCCCGAGCCGGGTGGCCGGAAGGCGAGCCGGGGCGGGTCCGCGGGGTGGCCGGTGCGGTCCGACCAGGGTTCACTGGTGCTGAAGGACCAGTCCACACCGTCGAAGAGCGGATCGTTGCTCCGCCCCAGGACCCGGAAGAGCGCGCGGTACAGCCCCCACAGCAGGACGATGCGGTCCTTGTGGTCCATCGTCCTGGCGCCGTAGGCGGAGCGGACGTCGACGCGGGCGAAGGGGTTGGCCAGCACCGCCGCCACCAGGTTGACCAGGCCCGGGTGGGACAGCGCGTCCCGGTCCAGCTCGCCGTGCATCCTCCGCAGGTTCTCGGTCCGGCGGCTCGGGAGGGGCAGGGGCGGCAGCATCCCCCAGTCCTCGTGGGCGGGGGCGGCCCCGCCGAGCCCGTTGCGCGCGGCGCACAGCAGAGCCCAGGTCGGCCCCACGCCCGGGCCGACCATGGCCCGGGCGAAGCTGCCGCGGCGGTCGCGGTCCACCGACTCGGGAACGCGGTACAGCAGAGCGCCCTGCCCGTCCTCGAAGCGGCGGAACCAGAAGCCGGGCTCGGCCTCGCCGGGGGCGAACTCCGGGATGGCGACCTTGGCGAGCCGCCCGTACCAGGAGCGGAGCCGCTCGTAGTCGACGTCGCGGCGCAGTGAGGTGGACGTGGGCCCCAGGCCCTGCCCCAACAGGTTGTTCTCCCGCCACCCGAAGTGGATCTGGTGCGCCACGGGACCGCCCGCGTCTCCCGTCGCCGTCACAGCCCCACCCTCCGTGCCTCGTCGGAACCGATCACGCCGGTCATCGCCATCAGCGTCACGAAGGGGCTGAGGACGCGTTGGGGCCGCACCGGCCGGGCGAAGAGCTTCTGTCCGGGCGCGTCGGGGCCCCCGGTGGCCGAGACCGCGTGGATGGCGGACCTGCCGAACTCCGCCCAGGGGCGCAGCCACCCGTCGGCCTCGTCGAAGCGTGTGACGAAGGCGTACAGGTCGCGTGTCTCGGCCTCGATCCGGGCCGGGTCCGCGTCGGGCGGCCCGGCGCGCAGCCACCTGTCCACCGGGGGTTCGAAGCGGAACCGGTCCGCCTTGGACAGCACCAGCACGGCGGCCTTGTCCCGGCTGTTCGGCACGAGGTTGAGGATGGCGCTGAACGCGGCGTCCGGCACCCCTCTGGCCAGCTGTTCGGCGTCGACGACGAACACGAACGCGTCCGCCGCGTCGAGGAAGACCTTGTTCTCGGCCTGGCTCAGGACCGACAGTTCGTCCCCGGCCACGTCGAAGAACGCGACGGCGCGCGGCTGGCCGTCCGGGGCGTCCTGATCGGTCACCAGGAGCCCCACCTCGAACTCCCAGATGTTCTCGGCGGTGCGGTCGAGGATCTGGCCGCGGTCGAACAGCGGCCGTACCCGGGTGTTGAGGAACCGCTCGTAGCGGCCGGTGTCCAGGGCGGTGGCGAGCAGCCCGAACCCGTCCAGCCCCTGGGCCTGGACGGCGCCGATCACGGACGCCAGCAGGTGGGTCTTACCCGATCGCGGCGCGCCGATGATCGCGACGACCACCGGGTCGCTGTCCACGTAGCGGTGGGGCAGGTAGTGGACGGGGAGCCGGGACCCGTGGTTGGGGCAGCGCACGTGGGCGCCGCGCAGCCACCGGGCGCGCAGGTCGGGAGGCGCGTCCTCGGGCATCCACAGTTCGCGGTACTCACCGTCCTCCCACACCCACAGGTCGTCCCGGTCCAGTCCGACTCTGCTCAGGCACACGGGGCAGCGCGTGGCGGGGCCGTCGGCGTCACTCATCTCACCCTCCGAGGAAGAACGTCAGGGCCACCAGGACCACGACCAGTGCGACGCCCGCCGCCGCGCCGACGGCCCAGTACAGCTGTCCCGGGGGCGGGTCCGGGGCGGCGATGGGCCAGTCCTCGCTCGTCTGGCCGCCGGTGTCGGCCTCCCCGGCCGCGCGCTTGCGGCGCAGGCGCTCGTCGAAGGCTCGGTGTCCGGCGTCCAGCTCGGCGTCGACGGGGCGTCGCCGCGGGGCGCGGCCGGTGAACCGCGCCACCAGCTCGTCGGCGGTGGGGCGCAGCTCGGCTCGGTACTCGAACACGCCGTCGAGTTCGGCCGCCAGGCTCCCGGACTCCTCCAGTGGCAGCCGTGCCTCCGCCTCCACGTCGTGGCCGGTCAGGACCTGGAAGAGGAGGAGCCCGGCGGACCACACGTCGTCGCGGGGGTCGCACCGGCCGGTGCCCTCCCGTTGCTCGTGCGAGGCCCAGGGCGGGGTTCCCGCCACGGTGCGCGGCACGTCGGCGACGGTGGCGGAGGTCAGGTCGCACACCTGCACGGTCCGGCGCTCGGGGTCCCAGAGGACGGTCCCGGGGCGGATGTCCCGGTGGACGACCTCGGCCGCGGACAGCCAGCTGAGGGCGTTGAGCAGCCCGTCCCTGAAGGCGGCGCGCTCCTCGTCGAAGAGCTGCCGGCGTCCCAACAGTTCGCCGATGGGCTGGCCCGCGCGGGGCTGGACGAGTGCGAACGGCTCCACCGGGTCGTCGCGGTGCCCGACGAGCCGGGTGATCTCCGGTGGGTGGGCGCCCCGGGCGCACCGGGCGATCCGGACCCCGGCGAGGATCGCGGCGTCGAGCCGGGTGAAGGCGCGGCCCCGGTCGCGGGCGCTCCCGGAGCGGCCGACGGCCAGGCGCAGGAGGACGTTCTCCTCGCCGGCGGTCTCGACCCGGACGAGCTGGCGTGTGAGCGGGACGTTCGGGGCGGAGGGCGGCAGGTCGCGTTCGGGCGTGATCCGACAGCGGACCTCGCGACCGTCCGGGGTCCGGTAGACGGTGTCCTCGGTGTCACTCACGGGCGCCGCCCGCGTGTCCGGAGAGTCCGTCGTCGCGCACCACACCCGGGCGGAGGGGGACCAGGCGGAGCACGCCGGCCAGGTGCGCGCCCGCCGTCCACACGGTGACCCCGTGCGCGTCGGCTCGCACCGTGCCCGCGTCCGTGTCGGACCGCGTGGACGTCGTGAGGGCCCGGGGGGCGAACCGGACGCACCGGGGAGCGGCGGGGCCGGTGTCGAGCAACGCCAGGTGGGCGGGGTCGCAGAGCTGGAGCATGTGCCCGGACACGTCGTGGTCGAGCACCCGCGCGACCCGTTCGCGGGTCACCTCGCCGAGCGTCGCGCGGTCGCGGCCGGGGTCGGCGAAGGGCGGCGGTTCGTGCGGACCGGAACCGCGCAGGTGGTCGAGGAGGCCGTCGACCAGGTCGGTGGCGGACCGGTAGACCTGGTCGTGCCGGTCGACGGCACGGCCGGGGCCGGTGCGCGCCTCGTCCCAGACGGGGCCGAGCGCGGTGGTGGTCAGGTCCACCAGGTCGGCGCGCAGCACCGACTCCAGTCGGTCATCGCTCCCCTGCCCCGGCGGTGGGGTGAGACGGTCGGCCAGTTCGGCCAGGACCCGGCCGACGGCGCGCGTCGCGCTGGCCGCCGCGACCGCCGCGTCGGACAGGCGGGTACGGGCCGTACGCAGCCGTCCCTCCTCCCGGACCACTCGGTCCACCAGCCGGGACAGCTCCGCGGCGGCCGCTCCGGCGCGATCGGCGCCCAGCTCGGCGCGCCACCGGCGCAGCCGCCGCGACCAGGAGACGGCCGTCGCCGCCAGCCCCAGTCCGCAGCCGAGCAGGCCACCGGCCACGGCCGCGACCGGCCCGCTGATCGGCGCGGTCGGCCCGAGGAGGGCCGCCACCCCTGTTCCCGCCAGCGTTCCGGCCACCGCGGCGACGGCGTGCGCCCCCAGGGTGGCCGCGTGGCCGCCGAGTCCGCGCAGCCGGTGCAGTGTCAGCGCCAGCAGGGCGACCCAGGTCGCGGCGACCGCCAGCGCGACGGCCACGCCCGCCCCTCCCCCAGCCACCGCGGGCAGCAGCGGCGCGGCGAAGGCCACCGGGAGGAGTTCGGGGACGGGGACGGCCACGGGCACGGGCGGGGGCCGCCGGAAGGCGTCCACCAGGTCGTCGGGCACGGCTCGGCCGACCCCGGCCAGGGCCGCGTGCCCACCCGGGGGCCGCAACCGCGCGGCGGTCCGGTCCAGGTCGGCCGCCGCGTCGGCCAGGGTTCCGCGGTCGTCGAGGACGCGGCGGGGCCGGTCGGCGAGGGCCCGGAGGGCCTTCCCGTGCTCCTCGTCCACCGTGTCCGCGCCGCCGAGGGCGGGGGGATCGGCGCCGGTCCGGCCCGGTCTCGGGGCGACGACGTCCTTCACCACGGCTTCGGCCTCGTCGCGGTGGGCGGCGAGGGCGTCGGCCAGGCCCGGCAGGTCCTCCTCGGCCAGCCGCCTCGGTGTGGTGGCGGCCCACGGGCCGGTCCAGCGGGTGAGCGCGTCCAGGGTCGCGTCCGTGTGCGCGATCCACGCACGCAGGTCCTGGTCGTTCAGGTGCGGTCCTTCGCCGCCGGAGGAGCCGGCCGCCGCCGTGCCGCCGCCGGCGCCCTCGACGAGGTCGACCAGGCGTGCTCCGGTGGGCGCGGGCGGTCCCGGCACGGCGACCGGGCGTTCGCGGGAGGCGAGGTCGCGTGCGGCGCTGGCCAGGGCGGTGTCGACGGCGCCCGCGCCGATCTCCGATCCCACCCACAGCAGGCCGGGCGAGGCGGTCGACTCGGGCATGGACTGTCCGAGGGCGACCACGTGGTCGAAGACCTCGGGCAGGTGCAGGACGTCGATCAGCGTGTACAGACCGGCCCTGGAACCGGGCGGGGCTCCGGGGTGCGGCCGGGCCGTCCGCGACCGGTGCGCCGCCCAGTCCACGCCGGTCTCGTCGTCGACCCACAGGGTGGTGATGTCCCGACCGCCGCGCAGCAGCTCGGACCGGTCCAGGTGCGCGCCGTCGGAGCCGTGGACCGGTGCGCCCACCGCGACGCACACCACGGTCGACACGCGCCCGCTGACGAGGGCGTCCTCGTAGGCGTCGGCGTGGTCGACCAGGCGGTCGGTGTTGTCCAGGAGCAGGAGGCGGGTGGAGTGGGTCAGCGGGCTTCCGGGACCGAACCGTTCGCGGACCCTGCCACGGGCCTCGGCGAGCGTGGCACCGCGCAGGTCGAGGTGATGCACGCTCATCGTCGCGG
Source organism: Nocardiopsis sp. NPDC050513 (assembly GCF_044457925.1). Lineage (NCBI taxonomy): Bacteria > Bacillati > Actinomycetota > Actinomycetes > Streptosporangiales > Nocardiopsidaceae > Nocardiopsis > Nocardiopsis sp. NPDC050513. The sequence continues at coordinate 175,209 of NZ_JBITHK010000010.1, forward strand.
GGTCACCTCCCCTCGTTCCGCCGCGCCACGGCCTGTTCCAGGGCGGCGAGGTTGGCGCGCAGCGGCGCGGCCGCGCCGTGGAACTCCATCGCCAGGGCGGCGGGCAGGAGATCGGTCCAGAACTCCCGGTACTGCCGGACGCGGCCCCGGTGGGAGCTGTGCAGTTCCTGGACGAGCGCGTCGAGCCGCTTGGCCTCGGCGTCGGTCGTCTCCCGCAGGGCCTGGTACACCTCGTGCGGATCCTCGGGTCTGCCCTCGACCCCGGCGGGCAGCTCGTTCATGAGCTGGGCGCAGAACTGGCGGGTGATGGCGTCCTCCCCGTTGAAGGCCCACAGCTCGTAGGCCCGCAGCAGGCTGCCCCAGGACGACGCCTCCTCCAGGGGTGTCAGGCGCAGCGGCATGGTGACGCCGCCGCCGAGGGTGAAGTGGACCTCCTCCGGGGAGCGCGGGTCTCCGACGACGCCGGCACGGCCGTTCCACATGGCGTTGAGCAGCCGGTGCAGGATGTACACCCGGTGCTCCTCGGTGGTGGCCAGGTAGTCGAAGTCGTAGCCGAGGCGCTGGCGCCACCGCAGGTGGTCCCCGGGTTGGGGGTGGTGCACGGCGTCCGACCAGTTCCGGAGGACGTCGCGGACCTCCTGGACCTCGGTGACGCTCATGCTGGTGCGGAAGAGCACGACGCTGAGCGACTCGGCGCTGACCGCCCGGAGCTCGTAGGTGGTGCCGGGGCCGCGCGGCAGGGCGAGCGACTCCATGAGGTGGTTCTCGATCTGCCCGTTGCGGCCGGGAGCGTGGTAGGTGATCAGGACGCGCAGCGGGCCGCCGCCCTGCGGGACGAACCCGGCGGGCAGGAGCCCGGCCAACTGTGCGCGGAACTGTGCCAGGTCCTCCTCCGCGACGGGGGCGTCGCCCTGCTGGGTGGCCCGGGCGAGGAGGTCGGCGAGGCGCGGCAGCAGGGGCTGCTGGGTGGGTCCCGGGTCGCGCAGGAACTGCTTGACGGCGGACTTGAGGGTCTCGCGCAGGTGGCCGACGGCCTCCTCCGGGGACCGGTCGACGCTGATGTCGTAGGCCGTGCGCCAGGCCTCGGCGCCGACGAGCACGCGGACGAGTTCGGCGTCTCCGGCGTTGGCGGGCAGCACGCCCTCCTCCTGGCGGGCCGCGGCGAGGCGGTCGCGGACCCGCCGGTAGAAGGGTTCGAGGTTCCCGCCGACCGGCGGCAGGAGGTAGGACACTCCGGTGCGCCGCTGGTAGAGCTGTTGGGCCTTGCGTTCGAAGTACTGGGGATCGCGCTGGGCGTGGTCCTCCAGCGCCTCGGTCAGGGCGGTCAGGTCGCCGCTCAGCCGCGTGGTCGCGCGGGTCCAGCGCGGCGCGTTGTTGGCCCAGGCCTCGTGCCAGAGCACCTGGTTCTGCCACTCGAACCAGCGGTCCTGGTCGGCGCGCGCCTGCACGGGCAGGGGGTCGTTGTACTTGGCCTTGACCAGACCGCCCATCCTGTCGGCCAGCGGCGGGACGGTCGGGGGCACCTGGGTGACGCCGTCCGGGGGCGGGGGGCCGTTGCGCCGGTTGTTGAGGAGGCCGAAGACGCCGAGCCGCACGACCTCGTTGGCGGCGCCGGGTTGCCCGACCACGACGCGGCGCGCGTGGAAGGGGTCCACGGCCGTCAGGAGGGCACGGGTGCCGGCGCGGTGGTCGAGGTTCTGCGCGAGTTCCGTGACCTCCCGGGCGAGGCGGGTCCGTCGCGCGGCCAGGCTGCGCTGCATGGAGTCGAGGCGGTCGAAGAGGGAGTGTCCGATGTCCTTGGCTCCGGTGGCGGGTCCGGGGTCGGAGAAGTTGCCCGCCGGGCGGATCAGCAGGGGGTGGATGTTGGCGGCGCTGAAGAAGCTCTCGATCAGGTGGCGGTCGCCCTCGGCGTCGTGCGTCGGCGCGCGCATGTCCTGCACGGCGGCGCGCAGCAGGCGGGAGGCGATGATGTCGGAGAGTTCGTCGACGGGGACGGTCATGGAGGCGACCAAGGCGGTCGACACGCCCCGGTTGCCGATCCCGGACTCGGCGCGTTCGTGGCGGAACGCGGCGCCGTTGATGAAGCTGTCGGCGAAGGACTGGTGGGTCTCGGCGCTCCCGGCCGTGTCCCCGCGGTGTTCCATCTCTGTTCCGGCCAGGGAGAGCACGAGCGAGACCACGGACCGGTGGAGGTCCTCGCGGCGGGCGCCCACGGGGCGGCTGAACAGGAAGGCGGTCTCCACGGTGGACGGCCGGATCCGGACGCGGCCCTCCACGGGGTAGTGGACGTGGACCTCGTCGCGGTGACGCGAGGAGGGTCGGGTGTCGGTGGTGATGGTGCGCCCGACGGTGCCGCCGTTCTGGTGGTCGACCAGTCGGAAGACGTCCAGCAGCGCGCGCCCGGCGTTGAGACGGGCGTGTCGGCCGCCGCCCATGCCCTCGTCGAAGGCCGAAGGCATGAGGATCAGGGGGTAGATCTTGACGTGCAGGTCGGAGCGGGCGAAGGTGTCGGCGATCAGGTGCAGGTAGTCGTAGTAGATGCCCGCGCCGGTCCCGCCCGCCACGGAGAAGGCCACGAACACGTCGCATGACCGGGGCAGTCCGCCGCCCAGGACGTTGAGGTCGCCCGCGGACGTGGCCAGCCGGTTGATGGCCTCGCCGATGGCGGCCACCGCGTGGCGGGTGCCGCCGCGGAAGGTCTCGAAGAGCGCCGCCCGTCCCACGGTCGGGAACTGCCCGGCGCCCTTGCTCAGGGGCGCGACCCGGGGTTCGCCGTCCGCGGGCGGCAGCCAGGGGGCGACGGCCTCGCCGGCGCTCAACCGCAGCGAGCGGGCGACCTCGGGGTAGGTGTGCGCGCTGGGGACGAGGTCGTGGACGTAGTGGGCGGTGGCCTCGACCGCCTGGAGGTGCTGGCTGCCGGGCACCACCTTCTCCGGGATCCGGTCCAGCTCGGAGTGGTTGACGTCGGCGTAGACGAACTGGACGCAGGAGGGCAGCTGGTAGGGCAGCAGGTTCCCGCCCGGGCGCCGTTGCTGGAACTCGGTGCCGTCGGGTCCGCACAGCTCGTCCCGCAGACGACGTTCGAGCTCGGCACCGATGAGGCAGCCGGTCCCGCCGAGACCGACGTAGAGCATCGGCTGGTAGAGCTTCATCGTCATGGGTGGGGCCCTTCGGAATGTCGGGGGTCGGGGATGTTCAGATCCACACGTCCTTCTCGGCCGAGCGGGGGCCGTCGTCGCCGGGGCCCGGCGGACGCCCGTTCCGGGCGGTCCTCACGCGGCGTCCGTCGGGTCTGGGGCCGCGTCCCGCCCCCCGGCGGGAGTCGCTCACGTGGATCCCCAGGCGGCCGTGGACGGCCTCGCTCAGCGCACCGATCCGCAGGGGCAGCACGCGGCCGTCGGGGGAGCGCAGGCGCACACGCTCGGGGCCGTCACGGGTCACGGTGAAGTGCGGCTCGCGGGGACGCGCGGGGTGCTCCAGGCGGGGGTCGGCGCCGTCGGCCCTGATCACGAAGGGGAACTCGGTGGACCGACCGCCGCTGAGGGCGCGCAGGCCGTTCCCGACCGGCTCACCGTCGCTCCGCCGGAGTTCGACGACGAGCCCGCGGACCTCGGCCGCCCTGAGCCGCAGGTCGCGCCAGACGAACAGGGCCACGCCGCAGACGACGGCGAGCACCAGCAGGGCCGTCCACGCCCACCAGTACCGCTCCAGGAGGCCGGGAGGTTCACGGACCTGCACGTGGAGGGGTTGGGTGGCGCCGATCCAGGTCCCGGCCACGTCCGTGGCGACGACCTCGAGGGTGCCCGCGCCGGGGGATCCGACCCCGACGATCTCATAGGTGAAGGCAACGGGGTCGCCCGTTCCGCCGGGTTCCGCGGTCACGGTGGCCGGGGTGAGCCGGGCGTCGACCCCGGCCGGGGCGTTGAGGGTGAGCGCGACCTCCTCGGCCTCCGTTCCGTTGTTGGTGACGGTCACCTCACCGGCCCCGCTCATGCCCGTCCACAGCTCACCGGGGACGTCGTCGAAGGCGACCGCCGCGCCGAGCGGGGGGCCGCCCCGGGCGATGCTGAGCGAGAGGGTCCGCTGGTCGGCGGCCACACCCGGGCCGCGGACGGTGCCGGTCAGGTGGAGCGTGCCCTCCTGGTCGGGGAGGGTGAGCACCCCGCTGAACTCGCCGTCGCCGGTGGCGGGGTCGGCGCCCGCGCCGTCGTCGCGGACCTCGACGGAGCTCCCGTCCAGGCCCAACCCGTCGGCGGTCAGGGCGAAGTCGAGCGCCTCGAAGGCCTCGGGGTCGGTGATGACGTCGTCGTCGCGGGTGCGCAGGGTCAGATGGACGTCGAGATCGCCGCCGGGGGCCTGCTCGCCGCCGTGGGTGAGGGTGGCGCGGATGCGGCCCTGCCACTGGGCGGTGGCGGTCACCAGTTCTTCGCCGCCGCCGGGCGGGGAGGTGAGCCGGACGGTCCAGGCGCCCGGGCGCGGGTAGCCGATGTGGAGGACCTCGACGGCGCTGTTGCGTCCGCTGTGGCTGATGGCGGACCCGTCGTACTCGTCCTCGCCGAGGGGGACGGTGACGCCCGCGGGGTCGACGTACTCGACGGTGATGGCGGGGTCGTTCTTGTTGACGACCAACGTGCCCTCGGTGGCGATGACCGGGATCTCCACGGTCAGGTCGAGCCCGTCGCCGGGGCCGAGGACGTCGCTGTCGGGTTCGCCGAGACCGGAGCAGGAGGCGGCGGCCAGGGCCTCCTGGAGCGAACGGACGACGTCCTCGGAGGATTCGGCGACCCGTGCGGTGGGGCGGGCGACCTCCTGGCTCTCGCAGGAGCGGTCGTGGCCGGAGGCGGCCATGTCGTCCAGGCGGTCGCGGTCGATCCGGGAGCCGAAGCCGAGCGGCCAGATCTGCACCCGGTCGTCGCGGGCCCGGGCGAGGCGGTCGTCGAGCGCGTCCTCGGCCCCCTCGCGGCGTTCGGCGGGGGTGTCGCCGTACTGGTCGTTGCGGGGGACGTCCAGGGTGCCGTCGGTGAGGAGGAAGACGATGCGCATGGCGCCGTCGGGACCGTCGTCCAGGTGCTCCAGCGCCACGCGCAGCGCCTCGGCGTGGTCGGTGTCGTTGCCCTCCTCGGACTCGCGTCGACGCAGGTCGGAGACACAGTCGGCGAGGTATTGGCGACCGGTGCCCTCGTCCACGACGGTGGGTCGGCACACGTCGCGGGCCGCGCGGAGCGTGCTGCCGCCCTCGATGTCGCTGCCGAAGCCGACCACGGTGACGCGGGAGCCGGGGTTGTTGATGCTCTGGGCGATGGTGGAGGCGGCCTGCGTCTCCTCCTCGACGTCGGCGTCGCTCAGGCTGCCGGACTCGTCGACCAGGACGACCACGTCCAGGGGGCGGTCGGCGTCGGAGCCCTCGGCGGTGTCCGCGGACTCGGCGCTCTCGGAGCCCTCCGGATCGGAGGCCGGGTCGGCGGGTTCGTCCTCGGTCTCCTGGTCGTCCTCCGCGGTGGCGGCCGCGGACGCCGGGACGTGCGCGTGGGATGCGAACGGGGCAGGCGCGAACCCACTGGTCGTGAGGACGAGAACGGCGGCGGTGAGGGGGGCGACGCGGCGGGCGATCGCGGAGATCCCGTGGGAGCACGCCTGGCGTGCCGGCCGAACCGAATCCAATCAGCCCCTCCTCGCCCGGAACGGAATGTCCTTCCGCGCGCTTTCTCGCGTAGGGGGATTTTACGGTTTCCGCCATACCCCATCAAATCAAGAAAGGTTCCAGAGATACGCATGTTAAGGAAGTCTGCCATTGAGACCGAAAATCACGTGTTCCACGTTTTCAGCTGATCATCCCCATGGCGACTATCGGAATACTTCATGCCCAGAATCGACCATAACGGGGAACCTGGGTGTTCCGGGGCGTGCGTGAAACCCACCAGTCCACGGGAGGGCTCGGGGACCGCGCACGGGTGGTTCGTCCGGACCACCGGGTGGACGGCCACCCCGCCGCACGGCGCCGTGCGCACCCGGACTCCGCGCCCGGGGTCTCGGAACGGCGATCGCCGCGGCCCTCCCACCAGGGACGGCGTGCGTGGGCCACGGACACACCCGGCACGACCCCGCACGGGTCTCCGATGACACCGGTCGCTACACTGTGGCCCCAGACGGCAACCTCATCCTGGTTTGTCCAGAATTCCGTGGTTGCCTCCCCTCCCTGCCGGTCACCGCTCGACGCTCGCGCCAGCCGGGCGCGCCGATCACCGATCCCACCCCGGCCCGCCGCGCACGTCGGCGCACAAGCGCGGGCCGTCGCGCGTCACCCGATCACCACGACACCGGTGGGTCGGTCCACCCGACCGTCCCACCAGGGATGAACCGACCCATGAGCCAAGAGCACGCCTCCGTCCAGCACCGCTCGTTCGTCATCGTCGGCGACACCAACCTGGCCCGCGGGGTGTGCGCGTCCCTCCAGGAGGAGACCTACGCCGTCCAGCACCTCGTCCTTCCCGGGGACGAGGAGCTCCGCTCGGCGATGGCGACGCCCCACGACGCCGTCGCGGTCCTGCTGCACGACGACGCCGCCGCCCTGCGGTACGCGCTGGCAGTCGCGCACATCGCCTCCGACATTCCGATCGTCGTGACCATCTTCGACCGGACCGTGGCCGACGAGCTGCTCCGGCTGCTCCCGCAGTGCCACGTCACGTCTCCGGCCGATCTGGTGGCCCCCGCCCTGGCCGGACCGTGCGCGGACGCCGGACTCGTCGCGCTGTACGGCGAGGCGCGCTCGGCGCTGGCGGTCCGGACGACCGACGGGGGCACGCCGGTCGCCGAGGAGTGGACGGGCGGACGCACGGGCTGGCGGTCCTGGTGGGGCCGGCTGGCCGGGCAGCTGCGCTCCTATGATCCGGGCACCCGCCTCATGCTCGGGGGCCTGACCGGAATCGTCGCGTCGCTGCTCTGCGACTGGGTGTGGCTGCTCAGCCTCGGCCACCCGCCCGCCCAGGCCCTCTTCGACGCCGCCCGTGTCGTCGCCGCGGTCGGACCGGCGACCGCCGCGGAGGACTCGACCGCCTACCAGCTGGTGGCCAGTGTCCTCATGCTCGGCACGATCGTGTTCACCGCCATGTTCACCGCCGGTCTCATCGAACGCATGCTCGGCCCTCGGCTGGTCGGGCTGATCGGGTCCCGTACCGTCCCCCGTTTCGGACACGTGATCGTCGTCGGCATGGGCCAGGTCGGCCTCCGCCTGTGCTGCGAACTGCGCCGCCTCGGCATCCCCGTCGTCGGCGTGGAACGGGACCCGCGCGCACCGAACGTGCGCCTGGCCCGGTCCCTCGGCATCCCGGTGGTGGCCGGACACGGCGGTGACCGGGCCGTCCTCGAACGGCTGCGGCTGCGCCGCGCCCGGGCCCTGGCCGCCGTCGGCTCCGACGACCTCGACAACATCGCCGTCGCCATCGCCGCCCAGGGCATCTCCCCGGGAACCAGGGTCGTCCTGCGGGCGGGCGAGCACGAGGCGATCGCCGAGACCCGCTCGCTCCTGCCCCTGGGCACGATCCGCGACGTGACCAGCCTGTCCTCCGCCTACGTCCTGGAGCGGCTCCTGCGCGGCCGGGCCACCGGCGTCGTCGCGCGCCGGCACGAGGTGTTCGTGCGCCTCCCCGACGGCGCCTTCGCCCTCTGGCCGCTCGCCGCGCGCCGGGGATGCGCGCACGTGGACGCCGCGGTCTCGGTTTGACGTCCTCTCCCGGCTGGGGCCGGGAGAATCCGACGTCCTGTGCCCACAGGCCGTCGGTGGTCGACGCCTCCTCGCCCGGGTACCCCCGAAGGCTCCGCGTCCTGGCACCCGCAAGGTCCTGGGGCGCGTTCCTCGTCGTCTCGGAGGCGACGTCGCACGCCGCGTGGGTGTCCGCGTGACCGGACCAGCCGCACCTGGGGAGATCAGTCGCGCGGTACAGCAAGGCGCAGGGACGCACCGGGCCGCGACCCGAAGGGCGGTGGGGCGGTTCACCACCCGCCTGAAGGCGGGCGCACTCTCGCCGAGGACTCCGGTAGGGGCGCCACGCCCGTGCCCGCCGGACGCCGCTACCCGCGCACGCGGGCGATCGCGCTGACCGGCCCCTGGCTCCGGAAGACGTCCAGGGCGGTGACGACGTACCCCCCGTCCCCGACCGGGGCCGCGTCGGTCAGCGACGTCCCGCCGGTGACGCCCACGAGGTCCTCGGGCTCCGGGCCCGGGCACGCCCCGGGCCCGTCCGCGGAGGCCGCACCGTCCGGGGCGACCCGGTACACGGCGTAGAAGCGGGCGTCCTCGACCGGTTCCCACTCCACGTCGACCCGGTCGCCGTCGGCCCGCGCGGCCACGGCCCCGACCCGCCCGGTCAGCGGTTCGTGGCCCTCCGCCGCCGTCCCCGGCGGGAGCGCCGGGTGGGGGTAGTGGGTCTCGGCCAGGCGCGCGTAGGCCTCGGCCGCGTTCTCCCTCAGGCTCCTGATGGAGAAGTAGACGTCCCCGGCGACCCGGGGGTCCTCCCCGGAGTAGTCGAGCTGCGTGCTCAGCGCGTCCTCGCCGCGCCAGCCGTCGTCGCCCACCCGGTAGGCGGCCTGCCCGATGTACAGGTCCACCCCGGTGCCCTCGACCTCGTCCGCCCACCAGTCGGTCAGGACCTCGTAGTCCGCGGTGTCGAACCCCCGGTCCCAGTACAGCTGCGGGGCGACGTAGTCGATCGTGCCGTCCTGGATCCAGGCGCGGGTGTCGGCGTACTGGGCGTCGTAGGACTCCAGCCCGGACGTCCGCGAGCCGGAGGCGTCGCTGTCCCGGTTCCGCCAGATCCCGAACGGCGAGACGCCGAAGCTCACCCAGGGCTTGGCCGCCTGGATGCCCTCGTGCACGTCGGCGACCAGCCGGTCGACGTTGTCGCGCCGCCAGTCGGCGCGGTCGTCGAAGTCGCCGCCGTACTCCTCCCACGTGGCGTCGTCGTCGAAGGCCTCGCCCGGCTGGGGGTAGGGGTAGAAGTAGTCGTCGAAGTGCACTCCGTCGACGTCGTAGCGTTCCACGACGTCCAGGACGACGCCGGTGACCCAGGCGCGGACCTCGGGCTCGCCGGGGTCGAGGTAGGCCTCCTCGCCGTGCTCGACCACCCAGTCGGGGTTCTCCTCGGCCGGGTGCCCCTCGGCCAGGTTCGCCAGGTCCGGATCGAGGAAGCCCACCCGGTAGGGGTTGAACCAGGCGTGCAGCTCCAGGCCGCGCTCGTGGGCCCCCTCCACCGCGTACTCCAGCGGGTCGTAACCGGGGTCGCCGCCCTGTTCGCCGGTCAGGTAGCGCGCCCACGGCTCCAGGTCGGACTCGTAGACGGCGTCGGCGGTGGGGCGCACGTGCAGGAACACCGCGTTGAGCCCCAGGCCGGCGGCGTCGTCCAGATAGGCGTCCAGTTCCTCGCGCTGCTCCTCGGCGGACAGGCCGGGTTCGGAGGGCCAGTCGATGTTGCGGACGGTGGTGAGCCAGGCGCCGCGCATCCGGCGTGCCCCCGGGTCCGCCTCGCACGCCTGGGGCGCGGCGGAGGGCGGCTCCGCCCCGTCCGCCGCACCGGACCCGGTCGCGCCCGCCGCGGCGGAGGAGGCGTCCGAGGGCGAGGGGCCGGACGGCGGGACGGCGCCGGCCTGACCCGTGCCGTCCGCGGTGTCCGCGGAGGACGAGCATCCCGACAGCAGGGCGGCTGCCGCCACCGCCGCCGCGATCCACCGCGCCGCCGCACGCGGCGCGGCCGCCACCCGTGCCCGCACGCCCATGTCCACGCTCCTCCGTGCCCCGCGTCACGCCGCCGTCCGCGGCGCGCCGGACATCAGAGTAGGGGAAATCGTCAAGGTTCGGACACGATTCGACCAAGCTGTGGACAACCGGGCAACCCCTCCGGATACGGGCGCTCCGGCCCCGCCGGTGCGGCGCCGCCCCGGCCCCCCGCGACGTGCGGCCGGACCCGGCGGGGAGTCCCGGACGACCTCCTAGACTCGGTGTCCGTGAACGCCCTCCTGAGCCCTCCGAAACTGTTCGTCCGCACCGTGTCGCTGCGCGACGGCGCCGGAAGCCTGGTGCGCCGCCTGCCCGCCGAGGCCCCCCTGGCCTGGCTGACCGGTGAGGACGGCATCGTGGGCTGGGGCACCGCCGCGCGACTGGACGTCGCCGGCGCCCCCGCGGGCACGGACCCCACCGACACCGACCGCTTCACGCGGGCGGCGCGCTGGTTCGCGGAGCTGTGCGCGCACGCCGTCGTGGAGGACGAGGTCGGCCTGCCCGGGACCGGGGCGGTCACCTTCGGCACGTTCACCTTCGCGCCCACCTCGGACGGTTCGGCGATGGTCGTGCCCCGCGTCCTGGTGGGCAGACGCGGCGGTCGCGCGTGGGTGACCACCGTGGCCGACGAACCGGGCGCCCGCCCCGAGGACCTCCTCCCCCCCACCCCGGCCCCGCTCCCCGTCGGCCCCGTCTCCTGGACCCCCGGGTCCCTCAGCCGCCGGGAGTGGATGGACGCCGTCGCCGGAACGGTCGACCGCATCCGCTCCGGCCCGCTCGACAAGGCGGTGCTGGCGCGCGACGCCGTCGCCGAGGCCGAGGCCCCCATCGACGTGCGCACCCTCCTGGAGCGCCTGCGCCTGCGCTACCCGAGCTGCTTCACCTTCTCCGTCGACGGCATGGTCGGCGCCACCCCCGAGCTGCTGCTGCGCCGCGAGGGCGACCGGCTGACCTCGCTGGTCCTGGCCGGAACCCGACCGCGCGGACGCGACGCCGCCGAGGACCTCCGGCTGGGCCAGGACCTCCTGGCCTCGGCCAAGGACGTCGAGGAGCACGGCCTGGCAGTGGACTCCCTGCGCACCGCGCTGGCGCCGCTGTCCCGGGAGCTGTCCGTCCCCTCCGTTCCCGAGCTGCTCGCCCTCGCCAACGTCCAGCACCTGGCCACACGCGCGCACGCCCGCCTGGCGGCCGGAGTGTCGGCGCTGGACGCGGCGGCCGCGCTGCATCCGACCGCCGCGGTCGGAGGGACCCCCACGGCCGCGGCCATGCGCCTGATCGCCGAGGTCGAGGGCATGGACCGGGGCGGCTACGCGGGCCCCGTGGGCTGGCTGGACGGCGCGGGCAACGCGGAGTGGGGGATCGCGCTGCGCTCGGCCCGCGTGGAGGGCTCCCGCGCCCGGCTGTTCGCGGGCTGCGGCATCGTCGCCGGGTCGGACCCCGCCTCCGAGCTGGCCGAGACCGAGTCCAAGTTCCGGGTGATGCGCGAGGCCCTCACCGACCCCGCCGGGGAGGGGCCGGCCGCGTCGGCCCCGGGACACGCGCGCGTAACACGGCGGCATTAACCTGCGTCCCATGCGCACCGACGTAGTCTCCTGGGACGATCCCGACGCCACCCGTCTGAGAGCCCTCCAGCGAACCGAGATCGCCGAGCGGTACGGCACCCCCGACTCCGAACCGGGCACCGCCCCGTCCGCCGAGGACATCGCAGTGTTCGTCCTGGCGCGCGACGGCGACGGCGCCCCCGTGGGCTGCGGGGGCCTGCGCGACCTGGGCGACGGCAGCGGCGAGGTCAAGCGGATGTTCGTCCTCCCCGAGCGGCGGGGGACGGGCGCGGCACCGCTGGTGCTGGCGGCTCTGGAGGAGTGGGCGCGCGACCGGGGGTGGAAGCGGCTCCGACTGGAGACGGGCGACCGCCAGCCGGACGCCGTGCGGTTCTACAGCAGGTCGGGGTACGAGCCCATCCCGAGGTTCGGCGCCTACGCCGACTGCGCGTCCTCCCTCTGCTTCGAGAAGGTCCTCTAGCCTCGGGTTGTCCACAACCGCGTGATCGGTCTGTCACCGCCCGTCCCTCTCGGGTCATCATGAATTGGGGGCGCTCGACGCGCCGTCGAGGACGTGGGCCGAGGAGGATCGCATGGGCGGAGCCGACCGGGGCGGGGGCTGGCAGTTCTGGGTGGACCGCGGCGGCACGTTCACCGACGTCGTCGCCAGACGCCCGGACGGACGCCTGATCACGCACAAGCTGCTGTCCGAGGACCCGCGCCGCTACGAGGACGCCGCCGTGGCGGGGATCGAGGCGCTGCTCGCCGAGGGGGGCGGGGACGCCGGCCAGGTGCCCGCCGCCGTCGACCGGACCGTGATCGACACGATCCGGATGGGCACCACCGTGGCCACCAACGCCCTCCTGGAACGCGCCGGCGAGCGGACCGCGCTGGTGGTCACGCGCGGGTTCGGGGACGCGTTGCGGATCGGCTACCAGGACCGGCCGCGGATCTTCGACCGGCACATCGTGCTGCCCGATCAGCTCTACACCGATGTCGTCGAGGTGGACGAGCGGGTCACCGCCCAGGGCGAGGTCCTGCGCGAACCCGACCTGGAGCGGATCACCGCCGACCTGGAACGGGTCCGCGAGGACGGCGTCGGCGCGGTGGCCGTCGTCTGCCTGCACAGCCACCTGTACCCCGAGCACGAGCGGCGGATCGGCGCGCTGGCCCGACGGCTGGGGTTCGGCCAAGTGTCGCTGTCCAGCGAGGTCAGCCCGCTGATGAAGCTGGTCCCCCGCGGGGACACCACGGTGGTGGACGCCAATCTGTCACCGGTGCTGCGCCGCTACGTGCGCGGGGTCGCCGGGCGGCTCAGCGGTGTGCGGCTCATGTTCATGCAGTCCAACGGGGGGTTGGCCGAGGCCGGGCACTTCCGGGGCAAGGACGCGGTCCTGTCCGGGCCGGCGGGCGGCATCGTCGGCATGGCGCGGCTGTCCCGGGCGGCGGGCTACGACCGGGTGATCGGCTTCGACATGGGCGGCACCTCCACCGACGTCTCGCACTTCACGGGCGAACTGGAGCGCGTCTTCCACACGCGGGTGGCCGGGGTGCGGCTGCGCGCTCCGATGCTGGACATCCACACGGTCGCGGCGGGCGGCGGGTCCGTCCTGCGGTTCGCGGGCGGCCGGTACCAGGCGGGCCCCGACTCGGCGGGCGCCGACCCCGGCCCGTGCTGCTACCGGCGCGGCGGCCCGCTGACGGTGACCGACGCCAACGTGCTGCTCGGACGGATCCAACCGCACCACTTCCCGTCGGTCTTCGGCCCCGCGGGAGATCAGCCGATCGACACCGCCGGGGTGCGGCGGGCCTTCGCCGGCCTGGCGGCCCGCATCCGGGGGGAGACGGGGGACGAACGCGCCGTCGAGGAGGTCGCCGAGGGGTTCCTGCGGGTGGCCGTGGAGAACATGGCCAACGCCGTCAAGCGGATCTCCGTGCGCAAGGGGCACGACGTCACCGAGTACGCCCTGACCACGTTCGGCGGCGCGGGCGGCCAGCACGCGTGCGCGGTGGCCGACTCCCTGGGCGTGCGCACGGTGCTCGTCCCGCCGATGGCCGGGGTGCTGTCGGCGCTGGGGATCGGGCTGGCCGACACCACGGCGATGCGGCAGCAGTCGGTGGAGGCGCGGTTGGCGCCCGACCTGCTGGACCGGCTGAACGGGGTCGCCGACGGCCTGGCCGCGCGGACCCGTGCGGAGTTGGTCGACGAGGGGGTCCCGGAGTCGCGGATCAGCGTGTCGCGCAAGGTCCACCTGCGCTACGAGGGGACCGACACCGCCGTGCCGGTCGGCCTGGCCGGGTTCGGGGAGATGGTCCGGGACTTCACCGCCGACCACCGGCGGATCTACTCCTTCACCATGGACCGCCCCCTGGTGGCGGAGGCCGTCGCGGTGGAGGCGGTCGGGGCCACCGAGCAGCCGGACCTGTCGGACCTGGGCACGGCGGACGCGCCGGAGGACGGGCCGGACACGGACGTGCCCGGGGGCTCCCCGGACGCGGACGGCCGGGAGGGCGGCGCGGACGGCCGGGAGGGCGGCGCGGACGGCCGGGAGGGCGGCGCGGACGGCCGGGAGGGCGGCGCGGACGGCCGGGGCGGGGAGGATGCCCCCGCCAGGAGCGCGCCGGACAGGAGCGCGCCGGACGGGATCCCCGGTGCCGAGGGGCCACGGGTCACCCCTGGCGCGGCGGCCTCGGAGCGGAACCGGGAGGCGGACGCCCCGCCCGACGAGACCGTGCGCGCGTACACCGCGGGCTCCTGGCGCGACGTCCCCCTGTACCGGCGCGACGGACTGCGTCCGGGCGCGCGGGTGTCGGGGCCCGCGATCATCACCGAGGCCAACGCCACCACCGTCGTCGACCCCGGGTGGCGGGCGGTGGCCCGGCGCAGCGGACACCTGGTGCTGGAGCGGGTGGCGGCCCGCGCGGAGGCCGCGGTCGGCACCGGCGTCGACCCCGTGCTGCTGGAGGTGTTCAACAACCTGTTCATGTCGATCGCCGAGCAGATGGGTGCCCGGCTGGAGGCCACCGCGCAGTCGGTCAACATCAAGGAGCGGCTCGACTTCTCCTGCGCGCTGTTCGACCCGGACGGATACCTGGTGGCCAACGCCCCGCACATGCCGGTGCACCTGGGGTCGATGGGGTCCACGATCCGGGAGGTGATCCGGCGCAACGCCGACACCCTGCGGCCGGGCGACGTGTACGCGGTCAACGACCCCTACCACGGCGGCACGCACCTGCCGGACGTGACGGTGGTGACGCCGGTGTTCGGCGCCGAGGGCGACCGGCCGGTCTTCTTCGTCGCCTCGCGCGGCCACCACGCCGAGATCGGCGGGATCACCCCGGGGTCGATGCCCGCGGCCAGTCGGCACGTCGACGAGGAGGGGGTGCTCTTCGACAACTGGCTGCTCGTGCGCGGGGGAAGGTTCCTGGAGGAGGAGACGCGGCGGCTGCTCACCGGGGCCCCGTACCCCTCGCGTGCGCCCGAGGTGAACCTGGCCGACCTGCGCGCCCAGATCGCGGCCAACGCCAAGGGGGCGGAGGAGGTCGGTCGGATGATCGACCACTTCGGGCCGGCCGTGGTGCGGGCCTACATGGGGCACGTCCGCGACAACGCCGAACAGGCGATCCGCACGGTCGTCGACACCCTCCGCGACGGCTCGGCCCGCTACGAGACGGACTCGGGCGCGGTGGTCGCCGTACGGATCGAGGTCGACCGGGAGCTCCGGTCGGCGGTGGTCGACTTCACCGGCACGTCGGCCCAGCTCGGCACGAACTTCAACGCCCCCTCGTCCGTGGCCACGGCAGCCGTGCTCTACGTCTTCCGCACCCTGGTCGCCGCGGACATCCCGCTCAACGACGGGTGTCTGGTGCCGCTGCGGATCGTCATCCCGCCGGACACGATGCTCTCCCCGACGCATCCCGCCGCGGTCGTCGCGGGCAACGTGGAGACCTCCCAGGCGATCACCGGGGCCCTCTACCAGGCGTTGGGGGTGCAGGCCGAGGGGTCGGGGACGATGAACAACGTGACCTTCGGCGACGACCGGCACCAGTACTACGAGACCGTGTCCTCCGGGTCGGGCGCCGGTGAGGGGTTCGACGGGACGCCCGTGGTCCAGACGCACATGACCAACTCCCGGATGACCGACCCCGAGGTGCTGGAGTGGCGGTTCCCGGTCCTGCTGGAGGAGTTCGCGATCCGCCGGGGCAGCGGCGGCGCGGGCACGTGGCGCGGCGGTGACGGGGCGGTGCGCCGGTTGCGGTTCCGGGCACCGATGACGGTGACCACGCTGTCCGGTCACCGCCGGGTGCCGCCGTACGGGATGGCGGGCGGCGAACCCGGCGCCCTGGGGGAGAACAGCGTCCGGCGCGCGTCGGGGGAGGTCGAACGGCTGCACGGGTGCGCTTCGGTGCGGATGGGCCCGGGTGACGAACTGGTCGTCCGGACGCCGGGCGGAGGGGGGTACGGCCCGCCCGCGAACGGTTGAGCGGACCGGGTCCCGGTGGCTCACCCGCCGCGCCGCGGTCACGGTGCCCCGATGGCACGGATCCAGCGCTCGCGCTGCGGCGCGCGGTCATCCCGCAGGCGTGTGCGCCCCGGGCTCCACGCCCGGGCGGTCGTCCGTCCGCGGTCGACGAGCCGCCGCCGGCGGTCGGAGTGCCCCGCCCGCGGGCCCGGCGCGCGGCCGGTCCTCCCCGCCGCGCGCCGGGACACGGCGGCGACCGTCAGCCGGTCAGCCCCACGCAGTGGCAGACCACCGCGCAGCTGACCGTGTGCACCAGACCCGGGGTCGCGCTCTGCGCCCCCGTCGGCCAGCCATCCGCCGGGTCGGTGAACTGCGGCAGCAGCGCGGTGGAGAGCAGCGGCGCCTTGGGGTTGAGGCCGCTGACGCCGATCCCCTGCGCGAGCCGCGCGCCCCACGCCGCCCCCGGCCCGCTCTCAGCCGAAGCGCCCGGAACGGCGGGCCGCGCCACGGTCACGGCGCCGATCCCGATGAGGTTAGGCCGCCCCGGCCACGGTCAGGGCGGTCGGCACGACCGGACTGCCCGCCACGACAACCGCCACCCCCGCGGCGACCACCCCGGTCAGCGCCACGTAGCCCGGGAGCAGCCCGCCGACGGCCGGGGGCACCGACCGGTCGCGGAGTCCGGCGGTGGTCGTGTGCGCCCAGTCCGCCCCGGGACGAGGATGGGCAGCACCGAGACGGCCCAGAAGGCGGTGATGGAACTGGTGGCCACGGTGTGTCCCTCCCTCGGATGCGGACTGCCTGAGGGAGATGAGCCGTGTTCCGCCCGAAGGTGTTGCCGAAGATCCGCCTCGACCCGGGCGCATGCGGAAGGACCTTCTCCCTGGACGCTCTGGACAGGAAGATCCTTGCCGAACTCCAGGCCGACGGTCGCCTGACGGTCACCGAACTGGCCGCACGCGTACGCCTGGGCCTGTCCCCCTGCCACCGCCGCCTGCGCGAACTCGAACGCTCCGGAGCCATCCGCGGCGACCGAGCGATCCTGGACGCGGCGACCGCAGGGCTGACCTTCGAGCCCCTCGTCTTCGTCACCATGCGCCAGGAGGACCGCGACACGGTCGCCGCCTTCGAGAGCGCGCTGACCGGCATCCCCGAGGTGGTCCGCGCCGAGCGGCTCTGCGACGACCCCGACTACCTCCTCCGGGTGGTCGCCGCGGACCTGCCCGCCTTCCAGCGGCTCTACGACGACCGGCTCGCCACGCTGCCCGGGGTCCAGCGGCTGAGCTCCACCCTGGTCATGAGACACGTCGTCGAGGAGCGCCCCCTCCCGTTGTGACGAGCCGTGCCGCCGGGGCGTGCGCCGACTACCCGACCGGCGCCGAGTCGGCGCCCGCCGACCCCGTCTCCAACGCCCGGAGGTAGCGGCGCACGGGCGCGAAGTCGACGGTGTCCGAGCGGTGGGCGACGTACTTGTCCGGCCGCACCAGGTACAGGCTGGGCCGGTGCACGCCGTAGCGCCCGTGGGCGCGGCTGCGCACGTCGGCGAGCACCCCCTCCCTCGGTTCGGACGGAAGGTGGCCGCGCGTCACCAGGTGGACGCGGCCGTACCCGCCCATCGCCGCGCGGGCGTCGGCCGCCCACGCGTTCAGGGTGGGCGGGTCGATCACGTCCGCCGCGAACACCACCAGGTGGTGCCCCGGCTCGCGGTACACGTGCCGCAGGGCCACCGGGCCGGAGGCGTCCTCCAGGTAGGCGTCCGGGGCCAGCTCCCCCGCCTTCGGGCCGGTCCCCGCGCCGTCGCCCCACGCCGGGGCCCGGGACCCGGCCCAGCGCTCGGAGACGAGGGCGCTGTCGCGGTAGTGGACCAGGTGCTCGCCGATCGCGTCGGCCATGCGCCGTTGGACGGGGGTGAGCCGCCCCAGGAGACGGAGCGCGTGGCGCCGTGCTCGGGCGGCGACGAGGCCGGTCGCCGTGACGGCCCGCGTGGCGGTCGAGGTGGAGTCCAGCACGGCCTGGGCCACCGGGCGCCGTTCGGCCTGGTAACCGTCCAGCACGGAGGCGTGCGCGTCGCCCGCGACCACCAGCGCCAGCTTCCATCCCAGGTTGTAGGAGTCCTGCATACCCGTGTTCATGCCCTGGCCGCCGATGGGGCTGTGGCTGTGCGCCGCGTCGCCCGCGAGCAGGACCCGTCCGTCGACGTACCGGTCGGCCAGTCCCTCGCGCGCGGTGAAGGACGACGTCCACTGCGCGTCGGTCAGCACGGGGGCCAGGGGCGTGCGGTCGACGAGGTGGCGGGCGAAGTCGTCCGGCCCGGGGCGCTCGGGCGGGTCGGCGTCGGGGGTGTTGGCCAGGATCCGCCAGTAGCCGCCGACCATGGGGAACACGGCGACCACGCCGCCCCGCCCCAGGTAGGCGTGGAAGCGGTCCCGGGGCAGGTCCCAGTCTGCGGCGAAGTCGCCCAGGATGAACCCGCGCCGCAGGTCGAGCGTCCGCCAGCCGATCCCGGCGCCCCTGCGCACGGTGCTGTGCGCGCCGTCGCAACCGACCAGCCACCGGGTCGTGTGGTGTTCGACGCGGCCGTCCGCGTGCACGAGTTCGGCGGTGACGCCGTCGCCGTCCGAGCGGTGCGAGGCCAGACGTGTCCGCCACTCCGGAGACACGCCCAGCTCCTCCGCGCGGCGGCGGAGCAGCCCCGCGGTCCGCCACTGGGGGATGCACAGGTCCATCGGGAAGGGCGAGTCGACGCACGACAGGTCCATGTCGGCCAGGAGCCTGTCGCGCTGGTAGAAGTTCAGCACCCTCAGCGGGATGCCCTGGTCGACGGCGGCCTCGGCGACGCCGATGTCGTCGAGCATCTCCAGGGACCGCGCAGCGACCGCCACGGCCCGGCTCTCGTGGACCTCCTCGGGTCCGGCGTCGACGATCCGGGGGATCACGCCGCGCCGGGCCAGTTCGATGGCGAGCACGAGTCCGGTGGGACCCGCGCCCACGATGAGAACGTCGTCGTTGCGCATGAAAACCTCCAAAAGCGAACGTTCGTTCTTTCATGGAAGCACGGCGAGGAGCGTCGCACAAGAGGAAACGGATCGTTCCCTAAAGCAGAGATGCGCCACCGAGATTTGGACTGAACGTCATTGGGCAATTACGTCTGGTAAAAATAGCAGGCAGGTCCCCGCGCCGCCCGCCTCGCTTCCCCTCCCCACCGGTACGCACGGGCCGGGCCCGGTGGACGCTTCCGCACACAGACGAGGTGATCGGGTGAGTTGGAACAGCACGCGCACGGACGCACCGCCCCGGGCCGGCGTGCCCCGGGCCTCCGAGGACGTGGCCACCAGATCGGGCCTGCGCGCCCCGCACCGCGTGTGGCATCGGCTGGGGCGCTCCATCGCCGGGGACATCGTCCTGCCCGACCAGGACGAGTACGACGCCGTCCGCGGCACCTCGGATCCGCGCTTCGACACGGCCAGTCCCCGAGCCGTGGTGCGCTGCGCCGTGGAGGAGGACGTCGTCCACGCCGTGGACTTCGCCCGCCGCTGGGGCATCCGCGCCCACGTCCGCGCGGGCGGGCACTGCGCCATCGGGTCCTCGACCGGCCCCGGGCTGGTCATCGACCTGTCCCCGCTCAGCCGGACCGTGGTCGACGGCGGCTCCGCGTGGTGCGCCGGGGGAACGCTCACCGGGGCGTTCACCGCCGCGCTCGACGGCCACGGCCGCACGGTGCCCACCGGCCGGTGCGCGACGGTCGGCGTCGCCGGCCACACCCTGGGCGGCGGCACCGGCCCGACGGGGCGCAGGCACGGGTTCACACTCGACAGCCTGACCGGGGCGCGCGTGGTCCTGGGCGACGGACGGGTGGTCGACTGCGACGCCGACCACCACCCCGACCTGTTCTGGGCGCTGCGCGGCGCCGGCCACGCCGCCTTCGGGGTGGTCACCGAACTGAGCTTCCGTACCCGGCCCACCCGTCCGGTCACCGAGTTCGTGCTGGGCTGGCCCGCCGACTGCCGCACCCGGGTGCTCGCCGCGTGGCAGGCGTGGGGCCCGCACGCCCCGGACGAACTGTCCACGACGGCCACGATCGCCGGGGCCGCCGCGGACTCCGGCGGCGACGGCCGGTCCCCGGTGACCGTGGCCGGGTCCTGGCTGGGCGACCCGATCGGCCTGGAGCACCTGGTGGACGACCTCCTGGCGGCCGTGGACCGACCGCCGAAGGCCCGGACGGGCACCGTGCGCACCAGGGGCGACGGCGCCCCGGTCCCGGCGGTGGACGGGAGCCCCCTGGTGAACGGCGGGTTCGACACGGCGAACGGGTCAGGCGTCGTGCTGCGGCGGCACGAGTTCTTCGACCGCCCGCTCGACGCGGCGGCCCTGAACGCGGTCACCGCCGCGCTGGACCGGGGTGCCCGCCCCGGGGAGGTCCGTCGGCTCCGTCTGGAGGCCATGGGCGGCGCCTACGACCGGTCGGGCCGGGAGACGGCCGCGCTGGCGCACCACGGGGCCCTGTTCGGGGCGCTCTCGGAGTTCCGTCCCGCCCCGGGCGGTCTCGCCGGATGCCGCACCGCCCAAGGGGCGCTGCACGACGTGCTACGGCCGCTGTCCGCGGGGACCGCGCACCCGAACTACGCGGCGGAGGAGCGGGACGACTGGCGTCAGGCGTACCACGGCACGCGCCACGCCCGGCTGGAGGAGATCCGGGTTCGCTACGACCCCGACGGCGTCTTCGGCTTCCCGATGGCACAGGCCGCGGCCTACCGGAGCAGCTCGGACCCGGGCGACGCCTGGCGCGGTTCCCCGGCCGAGGACGTGTCCTCGGCGCGTCCGTCGGGATGCCGGTAGGGCGTGTTCCGCGGACGCCGCCCGCCGCGCGGCGGGCTGTGCGTCCGCGGAACACGCCCCGGAACCGACGGGAGCCGGCTCACACGG
>NZ_JBITHK010000010.1:195914-241895 GCF_044457925.1 Nocardiopsis sp. NPDC050513
GCGGGCCCCGGGGGGCCCCCCCCCCCCCCCCCCCCCCCCCCCCCGGGCCCGGGCCCCCCCCCCCCCCCCCCCCCCCCCCGGAACCGACGGGAGCCGGCTCACTCGGCGCGCGCGAGCCGGTCGAGCAGTTCGTCGAGGAGCATCCGCTCGCCGGGGGTGAACGCGACGTCGGCGGTGTCCAGGACCGCGGCAAGGGCGATGGCGCGCCGCGCCGCCTCGCGGTGACCGGCGCCGGCGCGGTCGTCGGTCCCACCGCCGCCGACGGTGATCCCCGTGATCACCAGTTCCCGCATCCGGTCGGACAGACCGGGGTCCCGCCGCTCCGCTGGCGTGTCGATGAGGGTCATCGTCACCCCCACGGCCGCGGAGTGGACCATGCTCGCCGCGCGCTCGACGTCCACCGTCAGCCGACCCGCCTCCGCGATCCGCGTGACCATCCCGACCAGGATCCGCCACGTCTCGGCCGCCGCCCCGCCGTCGGGCGGTGAGCTCGTCCGTCCGTACATCAGGGAGTAGAAGGCGGGGTTCTCCAGGCCGAACGCGACGTGCAGATCCCACCCGGAGCGAAGGTCGTCCACCGGGTCGCCGGACGACTCCTGCGCCGCCTTGCGGGAGAGGTAGTCGTTGAAGCCCGCTGTGGCCACGGCGCCCAGCAGGCCGTCCATGTCACCGAACTGCCGGTAGATCGCCGGAGGCTGGACCCCGGCGGCCTGGCTGACCGACCGCGTCGTCACCGCCTCGCGGCCGCCCTCGGCCAGCAGAGCCACCGCCGCCGAAACGATCCGTTCCCGTGTGTCTTCTCGTCCCGCCATGTATCAACGATAACGCATGCGTGCTATCGACAGGAACATTCGGCTGGGCACCACGCCCCCGGGAAGGCGGGCCGCGATCGCGGGGTGACACTCCCCTCACACCCGGTTCCCTCCGCCCGGTGGGGGGTAGGGACTCTGATCCGTGAGAAGGACCGGACACCGCCGCGGAACTCGGTCAGCCGAGCCGAGGCGCGCGACCGGTCGCGACGCACCCCCGCCGCACCCACGAACCGAGCCGGAACGGACCCCCATGACCACCACGCTCATCACCGGATCGACCGACGGACTCGGCCGCGCGCTGGCCCTGCGGCTGGCCCGGGACCGGGCACGGCTGCTCCTGCACGGCCGCGACCCCGACAAGCTCGCCGTGCTCGCCGCCGAGGTCGAGAAGGAGGGCGCACCGGCCCCCGACACCCTGGTCGCCGACCTGTCCGACCTCGGCCAGGTGGCCCGCCTGGCCGCTGAGGTGCCCACGCGCACCGACCGGCTCGACGTCCTGGTCAGCAACGCGGGGATCGGGTTCGGCGAACCCGACGGGCGGGAGCGGCGGGTCGGCGCCGACGGGTACGAGCTGCGTCTGACCGTGAACTACCTGGCCGGGTTCCTCCTCACCCTCGACCTGCTGCCGCTGCTGCGCGCCTCCGCGCCCGCGCGGGTGGTCAACGTGTCCTCCCTCGGCCAGGCCCCGCTCGACCTGGACGACCTCATGTTCGAGCGGGACTACGACGGCGTGGACGCCTACCGGCGGAGCAAGCTCGCACAGATCATGTCGGCGACCGAGTTCGCCGCCCGCGTGCCCGCCGACGAGGTGACGTTCACCAGCCTGCACCCGGCGACGTTCATGCCGACCAAGATCGTCACCCTGCACGGCATCGCCCCGGTCGACACCCTGGAGGAAGGGGTGGCGGCCACGTACCGACTGGTCACCGACCCGGCCGTGCGAGGGGTGACCGACCGGTTCTACGACCGCCTCCAGGAGAGCCCGGTCCACGACCAGGCCGCCGATCCCGGGGTCCGGGCGGAACTGTGGCGCCGCAGCCTGCGTCTGGTGGGACGGGAGGACGTCTCGGTCGGAGCCACCGCGTACGCGGACCGCTGACCTCGGCACCGGGGGGAACGGTCGGGCGGGGACGGACACCGACGGGGCGGGGACCACGCACAAGACAGGAGAATCGGATGGAACTCGGTCTGCACGTCGCGGACTTCACCTGGGCGGGCGGCGCCCCCGAACTGGGCCGCACCCTCGCGCGGGCCGTCGGCGACGCCGAGGACTCGGGGATCGCCCGGGTCACGGTCATGGACCACTTCTGGCAGATCGGCCACGACCTGGGACCGTACGAGAACGCGATGCTGGAGGCCTACACCACCCTCGGCTTCCTCGCCGCCCACACCTCGCAGGTGAGGCTGCACACGCTGGTCACCGGCGCCGTGTACCACGACCCCGGCGTCCTGGCCAAGCAGGTCACCACGCTGGACGTGCTCTCCGGCGGCCGCGCCGGGCTCGGCGTCGGCGCGGGATGGTTCGCCGACGAGGCGCGCGGGCTGGGTCTGCCGTTCCCGAGCACGGCGCGCCGGTTCGACATGTTGGAGGAGACCCTGAGCGTCGTCCTCCAGATGTGGAGGGGCGACGAGCGGCCGTTCGAGGGCGAGTACTACCGGCTCGAACGGCCCCTGAACTCCCCCGCTCCGCTCAGCAGGCCGCACCCCTACCTGATGATCGGCGGGTCCGGGGAACGCCGGACCCTGCCGTTGGTCGCCCGGTACGCGGACGCGTGCAACATCTTCGGCGGCCCCGAGGCGCGGCACAAGCTGGACGTGCTCAAGCGGCACTGCGAGGCCGTCGGGCGCGACCACGAGGAGGTCGAGAAGACGTCGGTCCTGTCCGTCGCCCCCGACACCACCGCCGACGACCTGGTCCGGGGCCTGCTCGACCTGCGCGCCACCGGGTTCACCGTGGTCTACGTCTACGGGTGCGGCTTCGACGATCCGCGCGAGGCGGTGGACCTGGTCGTCTCCGCCCTGCCGGAGGTCGCCGAGGCCTGACCCGGCGTCCGTCCCGGGGAGGTCACAGCAGCGCGTCGAGCGTGATCGGGAGGTCCCGGACGCGCCTCCCGGTCGCGTTGAACACGGCGTTGGCGACCGCCGCCGCTGCCCCGGTGATGCCGATCTCCCCGACCCCGTGCACGCCCAGGGGCGCGTGCTCGTCGGGAGTGTCGGTGTAGACGACGTCGATGCGCGGCACGTCCAGGTGCGCGGGGACGTGGTAGCCCGCCAGCGACCGGTTCACCACGCGCCCCGTGCGGTCGTCGAACACCACGTCCTCGGTGAGCGCCGCCCCGATGCCCATGACGATCCCGCCGCGGAACTGGCTCACGGCCGTCCGCGGGTTGACGATCCGCCCGCAGTCGAACGACCCGAGCCACCGGGACACGTGCACCTCGCCGGTCCGCTCGTGGACGCGGACCTCGCAGAACTGCGCGCCGTAGGAGGCCATGGAGTACTCCGCGAGCTCCAGGGGCGCGGCCCCCTCGACCTCGACCTCGACGCACTCCAGACCGGCCCGGGCCAGGACGGCCCCGTACGACTCGCCGCGCCGGTCGTCCGTGCGGTACAGACCGCCGTCGCGCGCCTGGACGGTCTCGAAGCCCGCACCCGCCAACGGCGACCCGCCCCCGCCCGCGAGCCGGAGCAGCTCGCGGTGCGCCGCCTCGACCGCCGCCAGCACGGCCGCCGCCGCGCTCGCGGTCTGGCCCGACCCGCCGGCCGACAGCGCTCCGCCGGGCAGCGCCGAGTCGCCGTACTCGAAGGAGACCCGGTCGATCGGGAGGCCGAGCCGGTCCGCGGCGAGCTGGAGCTGCGCGGTGGCGGTGCCCATGCCCATCTCGTTGGCCGCCGCCCGCACCAGCGCCGTGCCGTCCGCGGAGATACGCACGCGCGCGGTCGCGGGGAACCGGAAGACCGGATAGTAGGCGGTGGCCACGCCCTGACCGACGAGCCAGCTCCCGTCCCGACGCGAGCGCGGCTCGGGACGGCGGTCGCGCCAGCCGAACCGCTCCGCGCCGCGCGCGTAGGCCTCGACCAGGTTCCGGGACGAGAACTCCTGCCCCGTGGTCGGGTCCCGCTCGGGCTCGTTCACGCGCCTGAGCTCGATCGGGTCCATCCCCAGTCCGTGCGCGAGCTCGTCGACCGCCGACTCCAGGGCGAACGTGCCGACCGTCTCCCCCGGCGCGCGCATCCAGCTGTTGGCCACCGTGTCCAGGTGGACCAGCCGCTGGCCGATCTCCATGGTCCGCGACGCCCACAGATGCCGGGGCGTGAGCGAGAACTGCTCGGGGTTGCGCGCGTGCGCGGTGGTCGCGGAGACGCCGGTGTGCACGAGCGCGGTGAACCTCCCGTCCCGGTCCGCGCCCAGCGCCACGCGCTGCTCGCACCGCGGGCGGCCTCCGACGATGCGGAACACCTCCTCCCGCGAGAGGACGAGCTTCACGGGGCGGCCGACGATCCGCGCCGCGGCGGCGCACAGCGGCGTGTTGGTCCACACCCCCCACTTGCCGCCGAAGGCGCCGCCGACGAACGGCGCCAGAACCCGGACGTTCTCCGGGGCGAGGCCGAACAGCGCCGCGAGCACGTGCCGGCACCCGCCGACGAACTGGGTCGACTCGTGGACCGTCAGGCTGTCGCCGTCCCAGACGGCGACCGTCGCGTGCGGCTCGATGGCGCTCTGGCTGTGCCACGGGGTGCGGTAGACCCGGTCGACGCCGACCGCGGCCTCGGACAGCGCCGCCGCGGCGTCGCCGACCCTGATCTCGGAGGGCTCGCCGAGGATGTCCGGCGGAAGGACCGCGTCGGCCTTCGCCTCGTCGAAGCAGGTCGTCGGCGTCTCCTCGTCGTAGTCCACGCGCACGAGCGACGCCGCGTGCCCCGCCCGCTCCCACGTGTCGGCGACGACCACCGCCACCGGCTGCCCGTTCCAGTGGATCCGCTCGTCCTGCATCACCGGCAGGTCGCTCGGCGACATGCCGGCCGCCATGTTCTGGAGATCGAGCAGTCGCGGCCTGGCCAGGCGGAGGTTGTTCTCGTGGGTGATGACGGCGATCACCCCCGGCGCGCTCTCCGCCTCCGACACGTCGATCGCCCGGATCCGCCCCCGGGCGATGGCGCCGCACACCAGCCGTGCGTGCACGAGGCCGTCGAACCGGTGCTCCGCCGCGAACCGGGCCTCGCCGGTGACCTTCGCGGGGCCGTCCACGCGCGGGAGGGACCGCCCCACGTACGGTTCCCGCCCTCCGGGAGGTCCCTGGACCCGGTCCGGTCCGTAGCCGACCACCGTGCCCGTGCGCCGCGGGACGGCCCTCATCGCGCACCTTCCCGTGCGACCAGGCCGAGGAGGACGTCGACGACCGTCCGCCGCGCGAGTTCGATCTTGAAGGCGTTTCCCGGGTAGCCCCGGGCGTCGGCGAGCTCGGCGTCCGCCGCGGCCTGGAGGGTGTCGGCCGTCGCCGGAGCGCCGCGCATGGCCTCCTCGGCCACGCGGGCGCGCCACGGCCGGTGCGCGACACCGCCCAGGGCGAGCCGGACGTCCGCGATCCGGTCGCCGTCGACCGCCACGGCAGCGGCCACGCTGACCAGCGCGAAGGCGTAGCTCCGCCGGTCGCGCACCTTGCGGTACGCCGAGTTCGCGGCGATCGGCAGGGCGGGGAGTCCGACGGCGGTGACCAGCTCGTCGGGCCGCAGCTCGGTGTCCCGTTCGGGCGTGTCGCCCGGGAGCCGGTGGAAGCGGGTGAACGGGATCTCCCGGGTGCAGTCGGGGCCCTCCACCCGGACGGTGGCGTCGAGGGCGGCCAGCGCGACGCACAGGTCGGAGGGGTGCGCGGCGATGCAGGACGGGGACGCGCCGAGGATCGCGTGGTCGCGGTGGTAGCCCTCGATCGCGTCGCAGCCGTCTCCGGGCGTGCGCTTGTTGCAGCGTGCGGCCGGGTCGTAGAAGTAGGGGCACCGGGTGCGCTGCATCAGGTTGCCGCCCACGGTCGCCATGTTGCGGATCTGGCCCGAGGCCCCGGACAGCACCGACTGCGCCAGGAACGGATAGCGCTCGCGGACCCGCCGGTCGTGGGCGAGCGCGGTGTTGCGGACCGTCGCGCCGATCGACAACCCTCCGTCCGCACGTTCCTCCACCCGGTCGAGCGGGAGCCCGGTGACGTCGATGACGGTCTCGGGGCGCTCGACGTTCTCCCGCATCAGGTCGACCAGGTTGGTGCCGCCGCCGAGGAACTTCGCCCCCGGTCGGGCCGCCATGAGCTGGATGGCGTCCTGGACGTCGACGGCACGGGTGTAGGCGACGTTCCTCATCGGGTCACCTCGTCGGCGAAGGTCGCGCGGACCGCCTCGTTGATGCCGGTGTAGGCGCCGCACCGGCAGAGGTTGCCGCTCATCCGCTCCTTGATCTCCTCGTCGGAGAAGTCGAAGTCGCGCGCGGCCACGTCGGGGGTCACGGCGCTGGGCAGGCCGTCCCGGAACTCGTCGACCATGCCGATCGCCGAACAGATCTGCCCCGGGGTGCAGTAGCCGCACTGGAAGCCGTCGTGGTCCACGAACGCGGCCTGGAGCGGGTGCGGTTCGCCGTTCCGCGCCAGCCCCTCGATCGTGGTGATCGCGCGGTCCTCGTACTGCACGGCGAGGGCGAGGCACGAGACGATCCGCCGACCGTCGGCCAGCACCGTGCAGGCTCCGCAGGCGCCCTGGTCGCAGCCCTTCTTGGTGCCGGTCAGACCGAGGTACTCGCGCAGCGCGTCGAGGAGGGAGACGCGCGGTTCGATCCTGAGGCGGTGGGGGTCGCCGTTGACCCGGAGCGTCACCGACCGTTCCGTGGACGGGCCGGAGCGTGGTTCGGCGTCGGTCCCGTGCGTGTCCATGTGCTTCCCCTCGGTTCCGGGCATGGGGGTGTCGCCCCCAGAGCGACAGTAACGACGGGTGATGGGGATGCCCACGATGCGGCACAGTGTGTCACCGAACGCGCTGGCGGCCCGGCTGGAGGGGAGAGCGGTCGGCCTCCTCCCCCGGTCCGAGCGGGGCACGCTCTTCCACCGCCCCGAGGGCGCGAGCGTGGTCCGGGGGTCAGCGGCTCCCCTTACCTGCCAGGTCATCGACCCGGTTCCCCGGCGCTGCCACGATGAGCCCGTTGCCCGCGCCACCCCGACGCGGCTCCCGACCGAAAAGGCACACCATGCCGTCGACCGCGACCACGGCCACCCGGACCGTGGTGGAGGACCTGCTCCGCCGCATCGGCGAGGGCGACCACGAGGGCGTCGCCGCACTGTTCGCCGAGCGCGCGGACTGGAAGCTGAACTGGCCGGAGGCCGAGCACGGTCGCCCCGCCACCCCCTGGATCCGCCACCGCTCCTCCCGCGCCGACGCCTCCGCCCACTTCCGGGAACTCACCGAGCACCACGTGCCCGAACAGGCCGCCACCCGGGTCGAGCGCGTCCTCGTCGACGGCCAGGAGGCGGTCGTCCTCGGCGAGATCCGCCAGACCGCCCGGTCCACCGGACGCCCCTACCGCGCCCGGTTCGCGCTCCACCTCACGGTCGAGGGCGGGAGCGTCACCCGGTACCACGTCTACGAGGACAACCTCGCCGTCGCCCAGGCGTTCGACGCCACGCGCTCGGACGGCGGTCCGGGAGACCCCGCCGCGCGCGGCCCGCTCCGGTGAACTCGGATCCCCGGCGCACGCCTCCGCCCACCGGGCCCGTGGGTCTCCGGCCGGATGACCGCCTTCACCGCCGCACCGCCAAGCGTCGGGAACGGATCGGCAAGGACTCGACGGGCGGGGACGACGCCCCCTGGAACGGGTGTGGGACGCACGGTAGGAAGACGTGGTAGCCACCACGTCCGGCCGTCGACCGTCGCCGGGCACGACACGAGAGGCACACCGCCATGACCCACCACCCCGACGTCACCGACCGGGCCGTGCGCGCCCTGATCGACGCCATCAACGACAACGACCGCGAGGCCTTCGCCGAGGCGCTGACCCCCGACGCCACGATGTCCGACGACGGAACGGACCGCGACCTCTTCCAGTGGGCGGAGAAGGAGATCTTCGCGTCCAACGGGCAGATGGACGTCGTCTCCGCGAGCGACGAGGGGCGGTCGCTGATCGCCGACTACCGCAACGACACCTGGGGCTCCATGCGGACGAGCTGGGAGTTCACCGTCTCCAACGGGAAGGTCTCCAGGTTCGACACCGGCCAGGCGCCAGCTTCTCGGTCGTGAACGACCGAGCTTGCGGGTAGGGCCCGGCTGGCCGCCGGTCAGGTGAACACGGCTTGGGAGACCCGGTTGTGCCGGTGGGTGTAGGAACACCCGCACTCGCGTGAGGAGTGCGCCGGGTCCACGAACACCACCGGCACACTGGCCCGCCGGGCCTTGTCGACGTCGTCTGCGGTAGCGGTTGAGCTCGCGCCCGGCCATGATCTGGCCGTCGCTGGTGGTGGCGATGTTGACGATGCCCAGGTCCGCCCCGAGGAACCCGTCGGGCTCATACACCTCTGCGTCGGGCACCCGCACGGTGACCAGCAGGAACCACACCCCGTCGCGTCAGCTGGGGGCTCCCCGCCAGAACAGGCTGAACCGTCGCCCGGCCCGCGCCCGGCGCGTCCGCGGGTGGACGGCGGAGCGGATAGAGTCGCCGGGGTCAGGATCCCCGCACGTCAACGTTGGAGCCACCGTGTCGACCGAACAGCGCCGCCCCACGATCCGTCCTGCGGCCGAGGCGGACCTCGCGGAGCTCCAAGCCCTCGCGCGCCGCACGATCGACGCCAGTTACCGCGGCTTCCTCGGCGACGAGGGAGTGGACTGGTTCATCGGCAGCGGCGCCTCGGACACCTACGTCAGGGACGAACTGCCGAAGGGCGGCATGTACTGCCTCTGCGAGGGCGACCGCATCGTCGGGTTCTCCGTTCTCGACGGGCCCACGGTCGACCTGATGATGGTCGACTCGGACCACCACCGCCGGGGACTGGGCCGACGCCTGCTGAGCCACGCGGAGGAGACGCTCTTCGCGCGGTACTCCGCCATTCGGCTGGAGAGCTTCGCCGGCAACACCGCGGCCAACGCGTTCTACGAGGCGTGCGGCTGGTCGCGCGGGGGCGAGCTGGACGGCGAGGGCCCCGCCAAGGTCGAGTACACGAAGTCCGCCGCGTAGGCGCCGGGCGGTGTCCGGGCGCGCGACCGGCCGACGTGGACGGATCCCCGGCGATCAGCGTTCCGTCCCCCGTGGCCCCAGCCGTTCCAGGTAGCCGCGCACGACCTCCTCGGCCTGGGCCCGTGTGACGTTCCCGGCCATGAGCAGGGAGCCGAGCCCGTGGGCGAGGGACATGACCTCCGTGGCGATCAGCCGTGCGCGCGCGGCGTCCATCCGCGGGTCCGCGCCCACGACCTCGGCCAGGTGGTCGGCCAGCGCCCTCAGGTGGTCCTGGTAGGCGGTGGTGGCGGCGTCGGGCCGCGTGATCGCCAGCAGTTCGAGCGAGACGCCGATGCGGTGGAACGCGCGGCCGTCCTCGTCGGTGGGCAGCGCCTCGTCGAAGTACGCCCGGACCGCCTCCGACGCGTCGCCCGCCCCCCGTGCGGAAGTCCGCGTCCGCCACCGCCGGAGGCTCCGGTCCGCCAGTCGGTCGAGCGCCGCGGTGAGCAGCCGTTCCTTGGATTCCCCGTAGTACTGCACCAGGCGCAGCGACACCCCCGCCTCCGCCGCGACCGCGCGCATGGTCACCGCGTGCAGGCCCTCCCGGCCGAGCAGGCGCTCGACGGCGTCCAGGATCTGTTCACGACGCTGCGGTTCCGGCACCGGCGACTCCCTCCGACACCTCGATGATACGCTCGTATCAAGTTGATACACGCGTATCAAGGAGGCCGTGTGACCACCGCTCCCCGATCGCTCGCGCTGTGGGTCGCGTGCGTGACCCAACTCCTGGTCGTGCTGGACATCTCGGTGGTCAACATCGCCCTGCCGTCGGTCCAGGCCGAACTCGCGATGAACCCGACGCGGGCGTCCTGGGTGGCGCTCGCCTACGGCCTCGGCTTCGCCGGTGCCCTGCTGGTCGGGGCCCGCCTCGCCGACGTCGTCGGCACCGGCCGGGCCCTGCTGTGGGGGCTCGCGGCGTTCACGCTGGCCAGCACCGCGGGCGGTCTCGCGACGGAGGGGTGGGTGCTCATCGGGGCGCGCGGCGCGCAGGGGCTCTGCGCGGCCGTGGTCTCCCCCGCCACCCTCACCCTGCTCACCACCACCCGGCCCGAGGGTCCGGTGCGCACGCGCGCCATCGCCGCGTGGACGGCGGTGAGCCTGGCGGGAGGCGGTGCGGGCACCGTCCTCGGCGGTGTGCTCACCGAACTCGTCTCCTGGCGCGCGGTGCTGCTGATCAACCTGCCCGTCGGCGTCGCCGTGCTCGCCGGAGCGGTCGTCCTGCACAGGCGCTCGCCCTCCGCCCCCGGACGGGGGCGGCTGGACCTGGTCGGCGCGTCGCTGGCCACCGGCGCGTTCACCTCGGCCACCTACGCCCTGTCGGCGGCGGGCGGTGACGCGAACCTCCTGGCGGCCGGATCCGCCGCCGTCGCGAGCGTCGCGCTGTTCCTCCTCCTCGTCGTGCAGCAGCGGCGAGCCGTGCACCGCCTGGTGCCCGGGCGGCTGCTGCGCAACCGATCCGTGGTGTGGGGCAACCTCGCCACCGCGTCGACCGCCGCCTGTTTCCAGGTGGGGCTGTGGTACTTCCTCACCTACCGGATGCAGGGCCCGCTCGGCCTCACCCCGATCCAGGCGGGCCTGGGCTTCCTGCCGTTGACCGTCACCATGCTCGTGGTCAACACCTGGGTCGCTCCGCGCCTGATGGCCCGCGTCGCTCCCCGAACCCTCGCCGCGCTCGGCGCCGCGACCGCCTCCCTCGGCCTGGTCTGGCAGGCCTTCGCCGCCGGGGAAGCCCACGTGTTGACCCTGCTCGTGCCGGGCGTGGTGATCGGGGTGGGCGGCGGCCTGCTCAACACGCCCCTGGCCACGATGGCGACCACGGGCGTCCCGGCCGACGAGGCCGGTGCGGCGTCGGGTCTGATGAACACCGCCAAGCAGTTCGGCGGGGCCCTGGGCCTGGCCGCCGCGACCGCCGCGACAGCGCTCACGGGCACCGACAGGGCCGCCTTCCTCCTGATGGGCGGCCTGGTCGGGGCGGTCGCCGTCGCCGTGCTCGTGGGCCGCCCGCCCCGTCAGCGGGACGGGCGCCCGACCGCCGCCCACGGCCGCCACGACGGCACCGCGCGATGAGCGGTCAGCACGGCGGAGGACCGTGCACGAGGCCCCGTCCCCAGGCGGTGGTGAACGCGTCGCCGGGCGTAGGGCACGAAGCAGCCCCCGGCCGGACGGCCGGGGGCGCGGTGTCGTCGGCGGTGACGCGGGCGTGGACGCGGAAGCCCGCTCCGTGCCGCGCGCGGCCGGTCAGGCGTAGACGCGTTCGACGAACTCGGCGATCTGGTCGTCCGTGAGGTGGTGGGCCAGGTCGGCCTCGCTGATCATGCCGACCAGCCGCTTGTTCTCGTCGATGACGGGGAGCCGGCGGATCTGGTGCGACTCCATCTCGCGAAGGACCTCGTCGACACCGGCCTTGGTGGAGACCCAGCGCGGGGTCCCCTTGCACATCTCCCCCGCGGTGATCTGGAAGGGGTCGCGTCCGGCGGCGATACAGCCGACGACGATGTCCCGGTCGGTGATGATGCCGCACATGCGCTGGTTGGACGTGCCGGGGTCGGCGACCGGGATCGCGCCCACGTTCAGCTCGCTCATCAGCTGGGCGACCTGGTCCAGGGTGTCCGTGGCCGAAACCCACTTGACTCCCGAGTGCATGATGTCGGCTGCGGTGGTCATCGTGTTCTCCTGTCAGTGTTCCTGGTGGTTGCGACCCCATCGTCCCCATCGCGGCCGTCGACCGCAGCGGGACGTGCCCGAACATGGGACTCGGTGGCGAAGAGTTGAGCGGGCCGTGGTGGTCCGCCCTCCGATCCCGGGACCCGGCCGGGGCAGGACACTGTCAACCGCGTGACACTCCGCTTACGTCCGCACTTGAGCGAGTGGGACAGTGGAGTGCGGGCGACCGCGTCTCAGTTTCGGGAGCGGCGCCGGATTCGCGAAGTCACGCAGATCGACGGCCGGACTTTGGCGATGCGTCACATGAACGCTACGAACATCGTGCTCGGTGCTCTCGTCGGCACCAGCGCCGCCCTGCTCGTCGTCGCGTCGTCGACCTGGCGGGTCGCCCCGGTGCCGTTCCTCGCCTACGTCGCGGTCCTCGCGGTCATGGCGGGGCTGCTCTGGGCCTGCCGCGGTGAGATCCGGGAGGAACTCGGCGACACCGCCCTTCGGGGAGCCGTGGCCGTCCTCCCGCTCTTCTCCAGCGTCGCGATCCTGACGATCCTCGACCTGGTGGGCACGGCGTGCTGCGCGGGAGGCGGGGGTCCGGGCCACCCGTGCCTCTGCGGTCTCCTCGGCGGCGACGGGTTCCACCGGGTGCTGGGGGTCATGTTCCCCACCCTGGCCACGGATCCGCGGCTCCCCCATCTCGCCGTCGTCGTCGCGCTCAACGCCATCGCTCTGACCACCGCGTTCATGTTCCTCCGAGGGGTGGCGCACATCTTCGGCCAGCGCGGTCTCCGTCTGTCCGCCCTGGCGATGGCGGCGACCGCCGTCATCTGGGTGGCGTGGATCCGTTTTCCCGAGAGCATCGAACAGTTCCCCGACTGGCCCGATCCGATCCGCGGGGGCTGGACGGCCGCGCTGCTGATCCTGCTCGGCGGGGGGTACCTGTGGCTGGAGACGACCGCGGTCCGACGCGAACCCAGCGTGAACATCTCCGAGCCCAGGGAACAGGACGACGAGGCGACCACGAGGCTCAACCAGGAGGTGCGGTGGCGGCTCCCCGCGATCGAGGTGCTCGCACCCGCGTGGAAGCCGGGGGCGCCGCCGGGGCACGCCGTCGCCGCCATGGTCGAGAGCAGCGACATCGAGGGAAGCCGGATCGCGGCCGCGCTCATGCGCGTCCTCGCGCTGGTCCTGCCGGTTCCCCCGTCCTACGGGGTCCGGGTGCGGGCCGACGGCCAGGCGGGCGACGGACCCGGGGCCGGCGAGTACGTGTCGGCGACCGTCGACATCCACGACCGCATCTCCGGCAAGAGCCTGCACCAGACCACACTGCCCCCGCTGCGCACGGATCTGGCGGCCATCCGGGCGGCCGGTTTCGTCGCCTCCCGGGTGTTCGCGGACAACCCCCTGATCCCCGCGTGGGCGAAGGGGAGCTACGAGGGCGAGGATCTGGCCGCCTACCTGATGATCAGGGAGCTCCCGAGACTCGACAGCGGGAGCTGGGAGCGGAGCTCGGACGCCCTCGTCGACGCCGACGGGGACTACGACGCCTTCCACGCGATGCAGCGGGAGCGCATCGCCATCCTGCGACCCGCCGCCGACTCCCGGCGGGTCTCCGGGATCGTGCGCTATGAACTGGCGTCGCTGTACGAGCAGGAGGGACAGCACGTCAAGGCGCTGCGCCTGCACGCCCTCAACCGGGCCCACTACGCGTCGGCGACCGGCCCGAACAGGATGTTCCAGCGCAGCCGCTACCGGATGATCGTCCTGCTGAAGATGATCGCGAACCACCGGTTCGAGGAGGTGTGGAGCCAGGCCGATGAGCGGGACCTTCGGGATGTCTACCACGCCCTGAACCTCGCCGGACTCCTGTCGATGCTGAGGGAGGACCGGCCGGGTGAGTTCGACGGCCTCCGGGAGGAGGAGTTCGCCGCGCCGCGCGAGAGCGGCGACGGTTTTCGCAGGGTCCGCCTCGCCCTGCTCCACACGGCCAGACTGGAGGCCGACGCGCTGGACCGGTACTTCTCCCGACGGAGGATGGTCTGCGACGACATCAGGTGGCGCGGACGCAACCCCTACAGCGTCCTGCCTCCCGGGATCACCTCCCAGGAATCGCCCTGGCGGCGGCGGATGTACTACGACATCGGCTTCCGCCTCCTGCACAGCAGCATCGCGAGCAGGATCGCGTCGGCGGAGGGCGGGGCCGACCACCACGAGAAGCGGTGGCGGCAGCGGCACCGGCAGGAGCACGAGCTGAGGCGGCTGGAGAAGGAGATCGACGATTTCAGGGAACTCAACCCCGGATGGGGGCTGTGGGGCATCACGTACAACAAGGCCTCGCTCATCGCCACCCAGAAGCTGGAGTCCGGTATCCCGCTCAGCCCGAAGGAGAGGGCGGACGCCGTGGACGAGGTCATCACGACCCTGCGCGAGGCGCTCAACCCCTCGGCGTGCGAACACTACCGCCCCTCCGAGCTCCTGGCCCTCGACCCCGACCTGGAGTGCATGCAGCGGGAGCAGGGCTTCATCGCCCTGCTCCGCGAGCAGTACGACCGCGACTGGCAGGTCAAGCCCGACTTCTGGAACGCACTCGGAGCAAAGCTGGCGGCGCGCCCGACATCGGGGGTCCCCCCACCGCGCCCGGGCGACGACCGAACCCCCTCCTCCGCCCACGGCGGGCCCGACGGGGACCGACGTCCCACGTGAGCGTGTCCGCGCCCCCAGAACGGAGAGCCCCGGGAGCGCTGACCCGCCCCCGGGGTCCGAGCGGTGCGGTCCGGCCCTAACGGGCGGGGTTGCGGGCGGCGACCAGCAGTTCGACGTTCCGGTCGCGCGGGCCGCCGTAGTTGGCCTGGTCGGCGTACAGGTCGTTGACCGACAGCTCCCGGTACAGCGAGGCGAGCCCGTCGGCGGAGAAGTCCCCGTGGTCGGCCCGGTACGGGCTGTCCGCCTCCAGCAGGGTCGTGAACAGCGACATCGTCCCGTCCTCGTTGTCCACGATCTCGATCGCCCGCGCCATCTGCGGGTGGTCGATGTGCGAGGCGGTGTTGACCTCCCAGAACCCGCGCTCGGCGGTGCGGTGCGTGTGGGCGCGCACCTGGTTGTAGTGCGTGTGCCCGTTCACCCAGGCCAGCACGTTCGGGTACCGCCTGAGCATGTGCACGAGGACGTCGCCGGTCAGCCGCAGGTCGCCGGGGCGGCGGCTGTCGGGGAGGATGTTGCCCATCGTGCCGCTGGTGTGGTGGGAGAACAGGACGAACAGCTCGTCGGTCACCTGCTGGACGCGCCGCCGCCCCCAGAAGTCGTAGTAGACCGAACTGGAGGCGCGCAGCGTCCGCTCCAGCCAGTCGTACTGGTACTTGCCGATCGACCCGTCCGCCAGCCCGGCCAGCGTGGTCGTGTCCATGCTGACGCCGGTGACGCCGTCGGCGATGCGGAAGGTGTAGAAGCAGTCCACGCCGTCGGCGTTGTCGTCGGTGAAGCCGTGGCCGACGGGACCGGGGCCGGTGTTGTCCTCCGCCAGGTGCGCGGCGACGAAGGCGCGGGTGTCGAAGGGGGCGCGGCGGTCGTCGGGGGTGATCCGGGAGGTGACGGCGGCGGCGGAGACGGTGTCCTCGGGGGACTCCACCGCGTCGGGCACCTGGCCGAGCCGGTCCTCGTTCGTCATCGCCTCGGCGGCCTGGTCGCGGACGTCGTCGTCGGCGAACATGATCTTGCGGTCGCCGAGGTAGGCCTCGTCCAGCGACCCGGCGGGCAGGCTGCCCGCGGGGGTGTCGTCGTGGTTGCCGATGGTGCAGTACCAGGGCACGTCGAGCCCGGGGCTCTCGAACGGGGCCGTGGCGGCGTCGAGGAAGCCGGGGATCCTCGGGAACCCGCCCCGGGTCTTGTACCGGTCGGCGAGGTCTCCGTCCGGGTGCCAGTACAGCTCGTTGCCGCAGTCCTGCACGCCCTCGTACCGGGCGGGGTCGCCGGTGTTGGGGGTCACGGTCCCGCCGTTGAGGACCGCCATGAGCCATGCGAGTTCGACGGTCTCGTGGTTGTCGGTGTTGTCCCCGGTGGTGACCATGAAGTCGAACGGACGCCCGGTCACCGGGCCGACCCGCAGCGCGTTGACCCGGCGGACGAGCGCCGTCGCGCCGAGCGCGGACAGCGTCTCCTGGGGGCGGTGGGCGCTGGACCCGATCACCGGGTGGGTGTACTCGAACCGCACCGGGCTCTGGGCGTCCATGATGTGCAGGTCGGTGAACTGGACGAACGCCGCGAGCGCGGTGCGCCGGTCGTCGCGCCCCGCCTGCGCGGGGACCAAGTCCTCGCGGACCTCGATCGGCCATCCGGGTCCGGCGGTGAGCAGGCGGTACCCGTCGCCGACGGGTGTGGCGACCTGGGCCAGCGTGGTCCCGTCGGGATGGGCGACCCGGGACGCGGTCTGGCGGAGGAGGCGGTCGTGCGCGGCGGCGGAGGCGGGCAGGGCGGGCAGCCCGAGGGCGATGCCCAGTCCTGCCGTGGAGGTCGTGAGGAATCCGCGCCGGTTGAGGGGAGCCATGGGTGCGACGTCCTTTCGGCCCCGGCCGGGGGTGGCCGGTGGGGGTGGGGCGTCGTCATTGAAGACCGGCGGGGCGGTCAGGGGCAACGGGTGTTGCGGGAGCCGGTTACTACCCGCCGGTAGGCATCCGAGGCGGCCCGGGATAGGGTGGCGGGTTTCGCCCGGCGCGCCAGACGGCACGGCGCCGGTACGTCACACACGGTGATCAGACGATGTCCGCCCGCCGGTCGCCGGACCGTCCCGACGTGTTCGTCCGCGCGTGGCGAGGCCGTCACAAAGGTGAGGGTGTTTCATGTTTGGCCGGATCCGGCCAATTTCCCGTCCGGAGTGTCCGCCCACGGGCCCCGCGGCCCCGGCCCTGACCAGGTCGGGCCGGGGGACGCCCCGGTCGCCCTCGACGCACCGGACACCCGACCGCGACCGGCTGGGGCCGACGCGCTCAGCAGGAGAGGACGTCCGTGCCGACGCCGCCGTCGGCGGTGACGCAGAGCATGGCCTCGTCGATGTCCCCGGTGGCGACCTCGGGCGCGCTGACCTCCAGCACCGCGGGCAGGGACGCGCCCGGGAAGGAGAGGCCGAAGGCGGCGACGGGGGCGGCGGCCGTCAGCACGGGCAGGTCGGCGCCTCCGGTGTCCGCCGGGACCCCGCCGAGCGTGAACTGGAACGGTCGCGGCTCGTACCCGCCCTCCTCCAGGTGGTAGCGGGCGGTTCCCCCGATGCGGACACCGCCGCCGTCCGCCGCGGCGTCGGTCAGAAGGAGGCTGAGGACGCCGTGGCCCTCGACGTAGAGCGTCACGCGGTCCGAACCGTGCACGACCAGGACCGCCTCTCCGGCGAGGCCCGGGGCGGCGGGCGCCGGATCGGCCGGGGTGACGGCGCCCCCGCCGGCCCCGTCCTCCCCCGCCGCTCCGCCGTCCCCCGTCTGTGCACCGGCTTCGGGCGCGTCGCGGGTGAGGCTCCCCGCGAGGAAGCCCCCGGCGAGGGCGAACACCAGGACGACGGCGGCCACCAGGGCCAGCGGGCCGGGGTGGGACCACAGCCGGTAGGCGAGCCCGGTCACCGGGACCGGTCCCAGGCGCACCGCGGGTGACGCTCCCCGCGGTGAAGCCCCCGGCGAGGGCGGACACCCGGACCACGGCGGCCAGCGGAGCCAGCGGGCTCCCACGACCGGTGGGCGGGCGCGGTCAGCGGTCTGTTCATGCGGGGCACTCCTCGTCCGTGCCGGGGGCGGAGAACCCGGTCGCCGTGTCGTAGCACAGGCGCGGGGTCGCGTACACCGCGCCCTGCGCGCTGTCCAGGCGCTGCTCGAAGACGAGAGTGCCGCGCTCGGGCGCGCCGGGGAAGAACGCGGTGAACGTCCCGGGGACCGTCTGCGCGGTGGCGTCGGCGCCCGTGGCGCCCGACAGCCGTCCCGGCACCTCCGTGCCCCGGGCTCCGGCGGTGAAGGTCGGCGCGAGGGAGCTCAGCCGCCGGACGGGGCCGTCGACCGCGCGCGGGGCGCGGACGCCGGTCATCAGGACACCGTTCTCCTCGGCCCTGACCTCGCCCAGGGTGATGACGAGCGTCTCCGACACGAAGGTGTCGTCGCCGAGGACGGCCGTGACCAGGCCGGTGTCCTCGGCGACCGCGACCTGCGTGAACGCCTCTGCGTCGGGCGGGACCGCCGCCTCACCCGTGCCGCCCGCCGCGTCGGCCGGATCGGCACCGTCGGCGGTGTCGGCGCCCCCGGGACCGTCGGCGCCGGTCCCCGCCTCCGCGGCGGATCCGGCGTCGAACCCGCCCAGCGCGTACCCGCCCGCGCCGACCGCCGGCACGGCGACCAGGACCGCGGCGGCGACCAGCAGCGTGGGCAGCGGTGACCACGACCGGCGGTGCGCGACGGGTGCCCGGGCCGGTGACCATGCGCGTTCCATCAACCGGGTGGCCAGCATCGTCGGCGGTTCCGCCACGAG
Source organism: Nocardiopsis sp. NPDC050513 (assembly GCF_044457925.1). Classification (NCBI taxonomy): domain Bacteria; kingdom Bacillati; phylum Actinomycetota; class Actinomycetes; order Streptosporangiales; family Nocardiopsidaceae; genus Nocardiopsis; species Nocardiopsis sp. NPDC050513. The sequence goes on from NZ_JBITHK010000010.1 coordinate 214,116, forward strand.
GGTGGGTGCGGCCTGTCCCAGCCACCGGCCGCCTACCTCGCGCAGGGCCTGGGCGGCGGTGGGGCGGCGGGCCGGATCCTTGTCCAGGGCGGCTGAGACCACGGGGCGCGCCCAGTCGGGCAGCCCGGACAGGTCCGGCGGTTCGGAGAGGGTCCGGTGCACCACGGTGTCCGCGCCGCCGGTGCCGAACGGCGGCCGTCCCGTCGCCGCGTAGGCCACCAGGCCGCCCCAGGCGAACATGTCGGCGGCCGGGCCCGGGGCCCGGTTCCGCAGGAGCTCGGGGGCGATCCACCCCGGGGTGCCCATGAGTGCGCCGGTGCGGGTGATGGCGGTGCCGTCGGCGGCGCGCGCGATCCCGAAGTCGAGCACCCTCGGCCCGTCCGGGGCGAGGATCACGTTGCCGGGCTTGAGGTCGCGGTGGACGACCCCGGCGGCGTGGACCGCGTGCAGCGCCTCGGCCACGCCCCCGGCGAAGGCCGCCAGGTCGCCGCCGACGAGCGGACCGCCGTCGCGGACCCGCTGGCGGAGGGTGGGACCGGGGACGTACTCGGTGGCGATCCAGGGGCGGGCGGCCCCGGTGTCGGCGTCGAACACGGTGACCGTGCAGGCGCCGCCGACCCGGCGCATCAGGGCGGCCTCGCGGGCGAAGCGGGCGCGGAAGTCGGCGTCGGCCGCGTACTCGGGGTGCACGACCTTGACGGCGACGCACCGGCCGACGGAGTCCGCCGCCGCGTAGACCGCGCCCATGCCGCCCGCGCCGAGCAGCCCGGCCACGCGGTAGGGGCCGATCCGTTCGGGATCGGCGGGGGTGAGCTCCTGGAGCCGGTCGGGGACCGGGCCGTGGGTGAACAGTCGTGCCATGGGTCAGGTCGGGCAGTCCGTGAGCATGCTCTGCTCGGGACGGTAGTCGGCGAGCGCGAACCCCTCGGAGCCCTCGTGGGCGTCGTCGCGCCAGCCCGCGGTGCCGTCGACGTCGTAGCAGTGGCCGGTCAGGTCGTGGACGAGCGCCCCGTTGTAGGCCGAGGGCCGGTAACCGATGCCCCCGCGCCCGGGGGAGCCCGGAACCAGGACGGTGACCTCCTGGACCGGTGCGGCCGGGTCGAGCACCGCCACCTCGGTGAGGGGGCCGCCCCAGTCCACGCCCGTCCCGCCCCGGTGGATCCCCTTGTCGGTGCCGGTGGTCGCCATGTCCTGGGCGTAGAGCACCAGGAAGTCCTCGGCGTACACGGCGTGGCTGCCCAGGGTCGGGTGGTAGGTGAACCGCGCGGTGAACTCGGCCCCCTCCGGGGTGGACGCCACGTCCATCCAGCACACGGTCAGCAGCGGGAAGCCCCCCTCCAGCCCGGGGACGGCCACGACGAGGTCCGCGGTGTCGTGGTCCAGGAGGCCGATGCCCGGCCAGACCTCGGGGTCGGTGACGAGTTCGCCCTCGGGGACGGGCGTCAGCAACGACGCGTACGTCTCAGTGGGCAGCGCGTCGGGGTCGAACGGCCGCCAGGGGGCCGCGGCCTCGTGGGCGGCCGTGCGTGTCCGGTCGTCGGGATCGCAGGGAACGGGCTCCCGCGCGTCGGCGCCGTCGGACCCGGCCCCGGCGGTGTCCCCGGCGGCGACCCGCGGCCCGCCGAACGGGAGTCGGCCCCACGTGGCCTCGCGCAGGGGCGGCGCCGCCGCGGTGAGGGTCCCGGCGACGAGGACGAGGGCCAGCACGGCGGCGGACACCACGAGCGGGGTGCGGGTGCGCCGACGTCGCTGGGCGGGCGGGGGCGTCCACGCCTGGGCGGCGACGGGCGCGGTCTCGGGCAGCGCCCAGCCGGTGTGCAGCAGGCGGGTGAGTTCCAGGGTGTCGTCGGTGGAGGGCGCCCGCTCGGGCCAGGCGGCCAGTGCTCCGTGGAGCGCGGCGGCGGCCGTGGGCCGCGCGGCGGGGTCCTTGTGCAGGGCCGCGCGCGCCAGCGGCAGGAACTCCGGAGGCACCCCCGCCAGGTCGGGCTCCTCGCGGCGTGTGCGGTAGACGAGCATGTCGAGGGGCCCGGCGCCGAAGGGTTCGCGTCCCGAGGAGGCGTAGGCGACGATCGCCCCGAACGCGAACATGTCGGCGGCGGGGGCTGGGGGCGCCCCGTCGTACTGTTCGGGCGCCAGCCAACCGGGGGTGCCGACCACGCCGCCGGTGCGGGTGATGGCGGTCTCCTCCACCGCCCGGGCGATGCCGAAGTCGAGGATGCGCGGCCCGGCGGGCGACAGGATGACGTTGCCGGGTGTGAGGTCGCGGTGGACGACGCCCGCCGCGTGGATGGCGCGCAGGGCCTCGGCGATCCCGGCGGCGACGCCCACCAGGGCGGCGCCGGTGAGCGCCCCGTGGTCGCGCACGTACTGGCGGAGCGTGGGTCCGGGGACGTACTCGCTGGCCAGCCAGGGCCGGGGGCCGGTCGTGTCGGCGTCCAGGACCCCGACCGCGCAGGTGGACCGGACCCGGCCGAGCAGGTCGACCTCGCGCGCGAAGCGGGAGCGGAACTCCGGGTCGGTCGCGTACTGGCGGTGCACGGTCTTGACCGCCACGCGTTCCCCCGCAGGGGTCAGCCCCGCGTACACCGTGCCCATGCCGCCCGCGCCGAGGCGGCCGACCAGGCGGTAGGGGCCGATCCGGTCCGGGTCCCCCTCGGTCAGGGGCGCGACGCCGGACGGATGCGGACCTGGAGGGGGTGGGGACATGGGTGCTCCAGGGGGAGGAACGCGGATTCGTCGCCACATTTGTAGCATCGCGCCGCGCGTGGGCGCGCCGCATCGCGGGGAACGCGGTCGGACGGCGGGCTCCGGCCCGGACCGGGCGGGCGCGTCAGGCCAGGAATCCGCGCAGCAGCGCCTCGCTGCCCTCCAGGTGCTCGTTGACCGCGAGCCGGGCCGCCTCGGGGTCGCGGGCGCGGATCGCGTCGACGATGGCGTGGTGCTGGGCGCCGCTGTGCTCCAGGTTCTTCACGAGCATCGGCATGGCGTCGAGCAGGCCGTTCAGGCGCATCCGGGCGTCGGTCAGCGCGGAGCTGAGCGAGCGCGACCCGGTCAGCTCGGCCAGGGTCAGGTGGAAGACGGTGTCCAGTCGGCGGTAGTCGTCCACGACCGCCCCGTCCACGGCGGCCAGCCGCTCGGTCAGCAGCGCATTCTGGTCGGGGGTGAGTCCGCGCTCGGCCAGCAGCACGGCGGCGCCGACCTCCAGGGCGCGGCGGAGGGTGAACAGGTCGTCCAGGTCGCCGCCCATGTCGGCGAGCACCCGGCGGGCCTCGGCGCGGCTGGGGCGCGGGGGCACGTAGGTGACGAAGGTGCCTCCGGAGCGGCCGCGTCGGGACTCGACGTACCCGGCCTCCTGGAGCGCGCGGATCGCCTCGCGCAGGGTGATGCGGCTGACTCCCAGGCGCGTGGCCAGGTCGCGTTCGGCCGGGAAGCGCTCGCCCCGGGCGACCACGCCCAGCTTGATCGCCGACAGCAGCCGCTCGACCGTCTCCTCGAAGGCGTTGCCCGCCCGGACCGGCCGGAACACGGCGTCGGTCGCCGGTTCGGCGGGGAGCGTGTCGACGGCGTCCCCGGCCCCGGTGTCGGCCATGCCGCTCCTCCCGTTCGCGTGCTGTCCGAATGTTCGATCCCGTGCACCCAGGGTAGGGCCGCCGTGCCGGGAACCCGTCCCGGCACGGCGGCCTTCGCCCCTCCCCCGTGTCAGGCGGCTACTTGAGCTCCGACTCCGCCTCCTCGATCAGCGCGAACTCCTCCTCCGGCGCGTTGGCCACCAGCCGGTGCCGGGAGTAGAACCAGAAGTAGGCGAGGAAGGCGAGCAGGATCGCGGCGGTGATGGCCGCCCCCACCATGTCGACGAAGAAGGTCGCCACCACAGCGCACACCGCCAGGACGAGGGCGATCCCGGTGGTGACGGTGCCGCCCGGGGTCCGGTACGGACGCGGCAGGTCCGGTTCGCGGCGGCGCAGCACGATGTGGGCGACCATCATGAGCACGTACGACACCGCAGCCCCGAACACGGCGATGTTGATGAGCAGGTCCCCGTTGGCGACCGCGGCCGCGAGCACGAAGCCGATCGTGCCAGGGACGATGAGGGCCGCGTAGGGGGTGCGGCGCCTGCCCGTCACCGACAGGAAGCGGGGCAGGTAGCCCGCCCGGGAGAGCGCGAACAGCTGCCGGGAGTAGGCGTAGATGATCGAGAAGAACGACGCGACCAGTCCGGCCAGGCCGACGTAGTTGACGAAGTCCGCGAGGAGGGTGTCGCCGCCGTAGGCCTCCCGCAGCGCCTCCGGCAGGGGGTTGCCGGATTCGGCGAGCACCGCCGACCCCGCGCCGCCGGGGGCCAGGACCAGCATGAGCGCGGCGGTCACCAGGAGCACGGACATCGCGGCGATGATGCCCCGGGGCATGTCGCGCTTGGGCTCGCGGGCCTCCTCGGCGGCGAGCGGGACGCCCTCGACGGCCAGGAAGAACCAGATGCCGAAGACGAACGCGCCGAGGATCCCGGCGTACCCGTAGGGCAGGAACGCGCTGGCCCCGACCGCGTCCGTGGGCGCGATGTCGAAGAGGTTGGCCGCCTCGAACCGAGGCGCCATGCCCACCGCGAACACCACGAGGGCGACCACGGCGACCCCGGTGATGACGAACATCAGCCGCAGCGCCTCGCCCACGCCCCACACGTGCACGCCGACGAACAACAGGTAGCAGACCAGGTAGACCGGCCAGGCGTTGGTGATGCCGAACAGTCCGAGCGCCTCGACGTAGCCGCCGATGAACACCGCGATCGCGGCCGGGGCGATGGCGTACTCGATGAGGATGGCGGTGCCGGTGGCGAACCCGCCGAGGGGCCCCAGGGCGCGCCGGGCGAAACCGTAGCCGGCTCCGGCCGTGGGCAGGGCGGAGGCCAGTTCGGCCAGGCCGAACACCATGCACAGGTACATCGTTCCCATGAGGAGCGTGGCGATGAGGAGCCCGCCCCAGCCGCCCTCGGCCAGGCCGAAGTTCCATCCGGCGAAGTCTCCGGAGATGACGTAGGCGACGCCCAGTCCGGCGAGCAGGACCCAGCCCGCCGCGCCCTTCCTGAGCTGCCGCCTGCGGAGGTAGTCGTCGCTGGCCAGGGAGTAGTCCGCTCCCTGGACGTGGACACGGCCGTCGGCCGGTCCCTGGGAGCTCGTGTGGTCGGCGTCTGCCATGGGCGCTTCCTCTGCTCGGTCAACCAGCCCCACCGGTCGCCCCCGACACAGACCCGGGGGACAAAGGTCTATGGTCGGTCCTTTTGATGAGTCGAGATCATGCGCCGCCGTGTTCGGGCCTGTCAAGGGGGGTACGGCGATTCCGGGCAGATCTGGACGATCACCTTACGTCTTCGGTTTCGCCCAGGTCACAGGCGCATTTCGTGGCTCCTGCCCATTGACACCGCCCGAGGCTCCTGGTTCCATTCAGCTCATTGGTCTGCTCCTGGACCATAGATCCGTTCGGGACGACCGTCCCAGGACCGTGAGCCCGGACGGCGCCCCGCACGCCGCACCGCGACGCGAGCAAGGAGACCCCGTGCCACAGATCCCCCCGGTCGCCTCCGACCCACCGCTGGCCCTCGACGACCTGCGCCGCGACAGCGCCTCCGGCGCCGTGGACACCGTCCTGGTGGCCTTCACCGACATGCAGGGCCGTCTCCAGGGCAAACGGCTCTCCGCTCGCTTCTTCCTGGAGGAGGTGGTCGGGCACGGGACCGAGGGCTGCGGGTACCTGCTCGCCGTGGACGTGGACATGAACACCGTCGACGGGTACGCCATGTCCTCCTGGGACACCGGCTACGGCGACTTCGTCATGGCCCCGGACCTGTCCACCCTGCGGCGCACCCCCTGGGCGGAGGGCGCCGTCATGGTCCAGGCCGACCTGACCTGGCACGACGGCACTCCGGTCGCGCCCTCGCCCCGGCAGGTCCTGAGGCGTCAGACCGAGCGGCTCGCCGAGCGCGGGTGGCGGGCGATGGTCGGGACGGAACTGGAGTTCGTCGTCTACCGCGACAGCTACGAGCAGGCGTGGGACCGGGGCTACCGCGACCTGACCCCGGCCAACCGGTACAACGTCGACTACTCGGTGCTCGGCGGCGCCCGGGTCGAACCGCTGCTGCGCCGGATCCGGAACGAACTGGGCGCGGCGGGGCTGTACGCGGAGTCGGCCAAGGGCGAGTGCAACCTCGGCCAGCACGAGATCGCCTTCCGCTACGACGACGCCGTGCGCACGTGCGACAACCACGCCGTGTACAAGAACGCCGCCAAGGAGATCGCCGCCCAGGAAGGCATGTCGATCACCTTCATGGCCAAGCCCAATCAGCGCGAGGGCAACTCCTGCCACATCCACATCTCCCTGCGCGGGGAGGACGGCGCCCCGGTCATGGCCGAGGGCGAGGGCCTGTCGGCGACCGGGCGGCACTTCCTCGCCGGGCAGATGGCGGCGCTGCGCGAGTTCACGCTGCTGCTGGCGCCCAACATCAATTCCTACAAGCGGTACGTGCCGGGCAGCTTCGCCCCGACCGCGATCGCGTGGGGCCGCGACAACCGCACGTGCGCGCTGCGGCTGGTCGGGCACGGGCCCTCGCTGCGCGTGGAGAACCGGGTTCCGGGCGGGGACGTCAACCCCTACCTGGCCAACGCGGCGCTGATCGCGGCCGGGCTGCACGGGATCGACAAGGGGCTGGAGCCGGGCGAGCCCTTCGAGGGCAACGCCTACGCCTCCGGCCTGCCCACCGTGCCCGCCACGATGCGCGACGCGCTGGCCGCGTGGGAGGACAGCGCGCTGGCCCGCGAGGTGTTCGGCGACGAGGTCGTCGAACACTACGCCAACTACGCCCGTGTGGAGTTGGCCGCCTTCGACGCGGCCGTCACCGACTGGGAGATGTACCGGGGCTTCGAACGGCTGTGACCGCGCGCCCCCGTCCCCGGCCGCACGCCGGACGCACCGACCCCGCGCCCGCACCACCGACCGGGCGCCCGGCACCACGAAGGAGCACGATGCCCGACGCACCGACCGTCCAGCGGGTGGTCGACCCCGCCACCGAGGCGGTGATCGCCGAGGTCCCGCTGGCCGGGGAGAAGGAGGTCGACGCGGCCGTCGAGCGCGCCCGCGCCGCCGCCCCCGTCTGGCGGGCGACGGCCCCGGGCGACCGGGCCCGGCTGCTGCGCGCCGTCGCGGCGGCGATCGACGACCACCGCGAGGAGCTGGCCCTCACGGAGGTCCGCAACGCCGGCCACCCCGTCGAGCAGGCGCGGTGGGAGGCGGGCAACGCGCGGGACGTGTTCGAGTACTTCGCCGCCGCCCCCGAGCGGGCGACCGGACGGCAGATCCCCGTGCCGGGCGGGTGGAGCGTGACCTTCGCCGAGCCGCTGGGCGTGGTCGGGGTGATCGTGCCGTGGAACTTCCCGATGCCGGTGCTGTCGTGGGGCGCCGCCCCCGCCCTGGCCGCCGGGAACACGGTGGTGGTCAAGCCGTCCGAGTTGACGCCGCTCACGGCGCTGCGGATCGCCGAACTCGCCCGGGAGGCCGGGCTCCCCGAGGGCGTGTTCCAGGTGCTGCCCGGCACGGGGCCGGTCGCCGGTGAGCGGCTGGTGCGGCACCCGGGCGTGGACAAGATCGTGTTCACCGGGTCCACGGCCGTGGGCCGCCGCATCATGGCCGCCGCCGCGGACGACTTCACCCGGGTCACGCTGGAGCTGGGCGGCAAGAGCGCCAACGTCGTCTTCGCCGACGCCGACCTGGAGAAGGCGGCGGCCAGCGCACCCGGCGGGGCGTTCGACAACGCGGGCCAGGACTGCTGCGCGCGCTCGCGGGTGCTGGTGCAGCGGTCGGTGTTCGACCGGTTCCTGGAGCTGCTGGAGCCCGCCGTCACCGGGATCGCCGTGGGCGACCCGTCCGACCCGGCGACGGCGATGGGGCCGCTGATCTCGGCGGCCCAGCGGGAGCGGGTCGCCTCCTACGTGCCGGAGGACGCGCCGGTGGCCTTCCGGGGATCGGCGCCGACCGGGCCCGGGTTCTGGTTCCCTCCCACGGTGCTCACCCCGACCGGCCGCGACGACCGCGCGCTGCGCGAGGAGGTGTTCGGTCCGGTGATGTGCGTGGTCCCGTTCGAGGACGAGGCCGAGGCGGTCGCGCTGGCCAACGACTCCGAGTACGGCCTGGCCGGATCCGTCTGGACGCGCGACGTCGGTCGGGCACTGCGCGTGGCGCGCGCGGTGCGGGCCGGGAACCTGTCGGTGAACTCCCACTCGGCGGTGCGGTACTGGACGCCGTTCGGCGGGATGGGGCACTCCGGCATCGGCCGCGAACTGGGCCCGGACGCCCTGGAGGCGTTCACCGAGACCAAGACCGTGTTCGTCTCCGACGACACCTGAGGACACGGCGGCAGGACGCCCGGCGCGATCGCGCCGGGACCAGGCAGGGACATCCACCCGAGGGGGGAACATGCAGCGGTTCGACGGACGCGTGGCCGTGATCACGGGCGCGGGCAGCGGGATCGGCAGGGCCACCGCGCTGCGGCTGGCGGAGGAGGGCGCGCGGATCGTCGCGGTCGACGTGGACGAGGAGGGCGGCGAGCAGGTCGCCAAGGACACCGACGGGCTGTTCGTCCGCGCGGACGTGACCGACGAGGACCAGGTGCGCGAGGCGTTCGCGACCGCGCGCTCCGCCTACGGGAGCGTGGACGTGGCGTTCAACAACGCGGGGATCTCGCCGCCCGACGACGACTCGATCCTCACCACCGGGATCGACGCCTGGCGCCGGGTGCAGGAGGTCAACCTGACCTCGGTGTACCTGTGCTGCAAGTACGCGCTGCCGCACATGCGCGAGCAGGGGCGCGGGTCGATCGTGAACACGGCGTCGTTCGTGGCGACGATGGGCGCGGCCACCTCGCAGATCTCCTACACCGCGAGCAAGGGCGGGGTGCTGGCGCTCAGCCGGGAGCTGGGCGTGCAGTTCGCGCGCGAGGGCATCCGGGTCAACGCCCTGTCTCCCGGACCGGTGAACACGCCGCTGCTCCGGGAGCTGTTCGCCAAGGACCCCGAGCGCGCGCAGCGCCGCCTGGTGCACGTGCCGCTGGGCCGGTTCGCCGAGGTGACCGAGATCGCCGCCGCCGTGGCCTTCCTGGCCAGCGACGACGCCTCGTTCATCACCGCGTCCAACTTCCTGGTGGACGGCGGGATCTCGGGGGCGTACGTCACCCCCCTGTAGGGCATGTAGGGGCCGACCGCACGAGAAAGGGGGGCCGATGCGCCCCGTCATCGGGATCTCCGCCTACGCCGAACGGGCCCGGTGGGGCGAGGCGTGGGACCTGCCCGCCGTCCTGCTTCCGCGGGCCTACGCCGACCAGGTCGCGGACGCGGGCGGCGTGCCGGTGCTGCTGCCGCCCGTGTCCGGGGTGGAGGGGGCCGTGGAGCGGCTCGACGGCCTCCTCCTGGCGGGCGGCGGCGACATCGACCCCGGCCGGTACGGGGCGCCGACCGACGCCCGCACCGCCGGGGTGCGGGGCGCGCGGGACAGCGCCGAGATCGACTTGCTGGAGGCGGCGCTGGCCCGGGGGCTGCCGGTGCTGGGGGTGTGCCGGGGCATGCAGCTGCTCAACGTGGTGCGCGGCGGCACGCTCAACCAGCACCTGCCCGACCTGGTGGGGCACCACGGACACCGGGAGACGACGGGGGTGTTCGGCGCCCACCCGGTGACCGTGGCCGAGTTCTCCCGCACCGCCGACGTCCTGGGGCGCACGGAACTGGAGGTGCCGACCTACCACCACCAGTCGCTGGCCGAGCTGGGCGAGGACGTCACCGCCACGGCGTGGGCGGACGACGGGACGGTGGAGGCGATCGAGTACACCGACCGGTTCAACGTCATCGGGGTGCAGTGGCATCCGGAGATGGGCGAGGACCCGTCGCTGTTCCACTGGCTGGCGGAACGGGCGTCCGACGTCGACCGGGGGTGAGCCCCGTCCGGACCGGGGGCGTCGCGCGGCGCCGGAAGCGTCCTCGGCGGTGGGTACCGTGCCGCCGTGTCCGCACCCGTCCGATGAGGTGCCCGGACCGCGGTCCGGGGTCAGCGGAAGACGACGGTGCCGCGGCCGTTGAGCAGCACACGGTGCTCGCAGTGCCAGCGCACCGCCCGGGACAGTGCGAGCGCCTCGGCGTCGCGGCCCACCGTCGCCAGCGCGCGCGGATCGTGGGAGTGGTCCACCCGCAGCACCTCCTGCTCGATGATCGGACCCTCGTCGAGGTCGGCCGTCACGTAGTGCGCGGTCGCTCCGACGTACTTCACGCCGCGCTCGTAGGCCCGGTGGTAGGGCCTCGCCCCCTTGAAACCGGGCAGGAACGAGTGGTGGATGTTGATCACGCGCCCCTCGAGCTTGGCGCACAGGTCGTCGGAGAGCACCTGCATGTACCGCGCGAGCACCACGAGGTCGGCGTCGTACGCGTCGACGAGCTCCAGCAGGCGCGCCTCGGCGGCGGCCTTGCTCCCGGCGGTCACCGGCACGTGCACGAAGTCCAGGCCAGCGGCCTCGGCCATCGGCCGCAGGTCCCCGTGGTTGGAGACCACCCCGACGATCTCCCCGCCGAGGTTGCCCGCACGCCAGCGGAACAGCAGGTCGTTCAGGCAGTGACCGGCCTTCGACACCATCACCAGGACGCGCGGCCTGCGCTCGTCCCACAGCTGGAACTCCATGGCGAACTCCCCCGCCACCGGGGCGAACTCGCGCCGGAGGTCCCCGACACCGCGGTCCGGGGTCGAGCACGAGAACGACGTCCGCAGGAACAGCTGGTGACGGACGTCGTCATCGAACTGCTGGTGCTCGACGATGTCGCAGTCCCGGTCGACCAGGAACTCGGTCACCGCGTGCACGATGCCCGTCCGTTCCGGGCACCGGAGAGTGAGGGTGAAGTTGCGCGCCACGATGTGCTCCTCAGGTCGGAGGGATCAGGGGATTCTCGGTGCCCGGGCCAAGACGGCGCCGGTCAGCACTCGACGACGTTGAGCGCGAGCCCGCCGCGGGCGGTCTCCTTGTACTTGTCCTTCATGTCGGCGCCGGTCTCCCGCATGGTCGTGATGGCCTTGTCCAGACTCACGTGGTGCGCGCCGTCGCCGCGTACCGACATGCGCGCCGCCGTGATGGCCTTGACGGCCGCGATCGCGTTGCGCTCGATGCACGGAATCTGCACCAGGCCGCCCACCGGGTCGCAGGTGAGACCGAGGTTGTGCTCGATCCCGATCTCCGCGGCGTTCTCCACCTGGGCGGGGGTGCCGCCGAGCACCTCGGCGAGACCGGCGGCGGCCATGGAACAGGCGGAGCCGACCTCGCCCTGGCAGCCGACCTCCGCGCCGGAGATCGAGGCGTTGCGTTTGAACAGCATGCCGACCGCGCCCGCGGCGAGCAGGAACCGCACGATCCCGTCCTCGTCGGCGCCAGGCACGAAACGGTCGTAGTAGTGCAGGACCGCCGGGATGATCCCGGCCGCGCCGTTGGTCGGGGCGGTCACGATCCGCCCGCCCGCCGCGTTCTCCTCGTTGACCGCGAGAGCGAACATCGTGACCCATTCCATGGCCCGCAGCGGATCACCGGAGTCACCCGCGGCCTCCAGGCCCTCCCGCAGCGCCGCGGCGCGCCGCCGCACCCTGAGCCCGCCGGGCAGCACGCCCCGGGTCGTGGAGCCGCGTTCGACGCACTCCCGCATCACGGACCAGATCTCCAGCAGCCCGTCCCGGGTGTCCCGCTCCGGGCGGCGGGTCGCCTCGTTGGCCAGCATCAGCGAGCTGAGGGACAGCCCGGTGCGGGCGGTGTGGGCCAGCAGTTCCCCGGCGGTGGAGAACGGGTACTCCACCGGCGTGGCGTCCTCGGCGAGGACCTTCGCTCCGGCGGCGTCCTCGTCCACGACGAAGCCGCCGCCGACCGAGTAGTACGTCCGGGCCGCGACCACGGCGCCCGACCGGTCGAACGCCTGGAACACCATGCCGTTGCTGTGGAAGTCGAGCCGCCGGTTCCGGTGCAGCACGACGTCGTCGTCGACCGAGAACCCGATCACGCGGCCGCCCGCCAGCTCCAGCTTCCCGGTTACCGCCACGTCGTCCGCCATGGGCTGGGCTGCGACCGGGTCGACCGTGTCGGGGGCGTGGCCCGCGAGCCCGAGCACCACGGCCTTGACGCTGCCGTGCCCGTGGCCGGTCGCACCGAGCGACCCGAACAGTTCCACGCGTACCGACGCCACCCGCGGCAGGAGCCGCTCGTCCCGCAGGGCCTGCGCGAACGTGCCCGCCGCGCGCATCGGACCGACGGTGTGCGAGCTCGACGGCCCGATGCCGACCTTGAACAGGTCGAACACGCTCAGGCTCATGACAGTGCCGCCCGGTATTCGACGCAGGCGTCGCTGAGCCACGCGGCGAGGTACTCGGCGAAGGAGGACCTGACCAGCACGGTGAAGGCGCCGGACCCGGCGTCGGCGACCTGCAGGATGACCCCGGCCCTGGCGAGCAGGGTCTGCACGCAGGTGCCGGTCGGCGCCGCCGACGGGTGCAGGTCGACGGCGCAGCCGTGGGCGAGGACGTCCCGCACGTGCGGCCCCTCCAGGGACACCGCCGTGCGCTGGGCCGAGGTGTCCACGACCGCGCCCCGCGCGGACCCGAGTGCGGCGCGCAGCGCGTCCTCGACCGGCGCCCGCGGGTCCGGCTCCGACCGGGCCACCACGAGGAACTCGTCCGGCCCCAGCCACAGCACCTCCACCCCGCCGAACGGGCCGTCCCCCCGGGTGAACGTGCACGGGTCCGCCGGGAACGCGACGCCCAGCGCCTCACCCATCCCGGCCACGGCGTCCGGGTCCGAGACCCGCACGGTGAGCTGGGTGAGGAACGGCCGCTCCAGCGCCGTCAGCGCGGGCGCGAGGGCGGCGAGACGGTCCGTCCACGCGGCCAGCGGGCTGGTCCGGGAGTCGATGTCAGCCGTCACGACGGGCTCCTTCCTGGTCATAGAGCACGGACCCGGTCACGGTGACCGGCACGAGGTCGTCCCCCACGGGGACGTGGAGCGTCTCGCCGACACGTTCGCGGCCGGAGCGCACCAGCGCGAGCGCGAACGTCCGGTCCAGTGCGGCGCTGCGGTAGCTGGAGGTGACGTGGCCGAGCATCCGCACCGGGGGCTGGGGCAGCTGGTCGGCGTCCACGACCTGCGCGCCCTCCGGCAGCCGGACGTCCGGGTCGACCGGAAGCAGACCGACGAGCTGTTTGCGGTCCAGCCGGTTGTTCTCCGCCCTGGAGAAGGACCGCTTGCCGATGAAGTCGGCCTTCTTCTTCGACACGGCCCAGGACATCCCCAGGTCCTGGGGGGTGACCGTGGCGTCGGTCTCCTGGCCGACGATCGGGTAGCCCTTCTCGGCGCGCAGCACGTGCATGGTCTCGGTGCCGTACGGCGTGATCCCGTACCGCTCGCCCGCGGCCATGAGCGCCTCCCAGACGGCGATGCCGTGCCAGGCGGTCACGTTGATCTCGTAGGCGAGCTCTCCGGAGAAGCTGATCCGGCACACCCGCACGGGGATGCCCGCTCCCACGTCGAGCACGGTGTCCCGCCACGTCATGAACTCGAACGCCTCGTTGCTCACGTCCAGGTCGGGGGCGAGCTCGGCGAGCACGTCCCGGGACCGCGGCCCCACCAGCGGGATCGTGGCCCACTGTTCGGTGACCGAGGCGGCGTACACGTCCAGGTGCGGCCACTCGGTCTGCAGCCACTCCTCCATCCAGTCCAGGACCATCGCGGCGTTGCCGGTCGTCGTGGTCACCAGGAACCGGTCCTCGGCCAGCCGGATGACGGTGCCGTCGTCGATGACCATGCCGTCGACGCCGCACATCACCCCGTAGCGGATCCTGCCGACCCTCAGACCGCTCATCTTGTTCGTGTAGAGCATGTCGAGGAACCGCCCGGCGTCGCTCCCCTGGACGTCGATCTTGCCCAGCGTCGAGCCGTCCATGAGGGCGACGCCCTCGCGTGCCGCGCGGCATTCCCGCAGCACGGCGGTGTCCATGTCCTCACCCGGACGCGGGAAGTACCAGGGCCGCTTCCACTGCCCCACGTCCTCGAACAGCGCGCCGTGCGCGACGTGCCAGGGATGGATCGCGGTCACGCGCGCCGGGTCGTGCAGCTCCCCCCGGTCCCGTCCGGCCAGCGCGGCGAACGACACCGGGGTGTACGGCGGACGGAACGTGGTGGGCCGCTGCTCGGAGAGTTCGACCCCCAGGTCCTCGGCGACCAGCCCCGCGGCGATCATCCCGGAGGTCTTGCCCTGGTCGTGCGCGGTGCCGATGGTCGTGTACCGCTTGACGTGCTCCAGCGAGCGCAGCCCCGCGCCGGTGGCGCGCAGCACGTCGGACACCGTGGCGTCGCGCTGCAGGTCGACGAAGCGGGCGTCGGGAGCGTCCTGCGGGGGCTCTCCCGGAACGCGCCAGAGCACCAGGCCGGGCCCTTCGTCGGTCCGCGCGCCCGACACCGGGAGTTCGACCTCGCCCGCGGCCGTGAACCCCGCCGCCAGCGCTGCCGCGCGCCCGGCGTCGCGCCCCTGGACCAGGCACGCGGTGAGGCCCAGCGCACCCGTCGCCGAACCCGCGACCCGGACCGTCGGCAGCTCCTCGCCGGGAACGAACGCGCCGAGCGCGGGGGCGTAACGGAGCGCGCCGCGCGCCTGGCTGTACAGGTGGACGACGGGGTTCCAGCCACCGGAGACCAGCAGGGAGTCGCAACCGACGGTGTCGGGGCTCCCGTCGGCACCGGGCAGCGGGGCGATGTGGACGTCGGTGACCCTGGCCCCGCCCTCGGTTCCGGTGACGACGTGCCCGGCACGGACCTCGATCCCGCGGGCCGAGCACCGGGCGGCGAGGGAACTGGGCGCGGTGGGCCTGGCGTCGACGACCATCGCGACGTCCACACCGGCCCTGGCGAGGTCGATCGCCGCGCGGTAGGCGCTGTCGTTGGTGGTGAAGACGACCACGCGCGTGCCGGGCAGGACGCCGTAGCGGTGGAGATAGGTGCGCGCCGAACCGGCGAGCATGATCCCGGGCCTGTCGTTGTCCGCGAAGACGATCGGACGCTCGTGGGCGCCGGTGGCGAGCACGGTCTGCCTGGCCCTGATCCGCCAGACGCGCTGGCGCGCCGTGTCGGCGGGCGCGGCGAACCCGAGGTGGTCGGTACGGCGCTGCAGGGCGAGGACGAAGCCGTCCTGGTAGACGCCGAACGCGGTGGTGCGTTCCAGGACCAGCACGCCGGGGGTCCTTCGCAGTTCGGCCGTGACGTCGGCGACCCACTCCGCCGCCAGTCGCTCGTCGAGGTACTCCCTGGTGCCGAGCAGCGCTCCCCCGGTCCGGCTCTGCTCGTCGACCACGACGACCCGGGCCCCGCCGCGGGCCGCGGTGAGCGCCGCCACCAGACCCGCGGGCCCCGCGCCGACGACGAGGACGTCGCAGTGCACGTGCTTGGCGTCGTAGCGGTCCGGGTCGGGTTCGGACGCCAGCCTGCCCTGTCCGGGCAGACCGTGCGCCACGAGTCCGTCGTACAGTTCGACGGAGGTCGCGGTCAGCATCGGCTCCGGGAACGGCCGCTCGATCTGTACCAGCGACGTCGGGTCCTCCGAGCCCGCCGCCACGATGCCGCGCGGTCGCCCGTACCTGATGCTGGTGCCGATCCCGTGCACGCCGTTGGCGAGCAGCGCGGACGCCAGGGTGTCCCCGGGGTGCCCGGTCATCGGCCGGCCGTTGAAGGTGAACCGCAGGGCGGTGTCCCTGTCGATGAGGCCGCCGGTGGGCATTCGGAAGGTCGCGCTCACGAGACCACCTCGTCCCTCTCGCTGAGTTCGGGCACCGGCTCGCCGATGCGGTAGACGGCCAGCAGGTCGTGGGTCCTGGTGTCGCGGACGGCGTTGAACCACCGGCGGCAGCCCGCGCTGTGGCTCCAGCGCTCGGCGAACGGGCCGCTCGGGTTGTCGCGGAAGAACACGTACCGCGCCCACGCCTCGTCGGTCAGCGCCGCGGGGTCCTGCGGGTAGGCCACGTGCGCCTGGCCGCCGTAGTGGAACTCGGTCTCCTCGCGCGGCCCGCACCACGGGCAGGGGATGAGTTGCATGCCTGGCTCCTGACTCTCAGTGCGCGACGGCGGCGGCGCCGTGCTCGTCGACGAGGGCTCCGGTGGTGAACCGTTCGAGGGTGAACGGCTCGTTGAACGCGTGCGGTTTGTCGTGGGCGATGGTGTGCGCGAAGCAGTCGCCGACGCCGGGGGTGGCCTTGAACCCGCCGGTGCCCCAGCCGCAGTTGAGGTAGAGGCCCCCGACCGGGGTGAGGCCGACGATCGGGGAGGCGTCCGGGCTCACGTCGACGATGCCCGCCCAGGTCCGCAGCAGGTGCGCCCTGGCGAAGACCGGGAACAGCTCCAGCGCGGCGGACATCTGCCGTTCGACGATGTGGAACGACCCCCGCTGGCCGTAGCCGTTGTAGCTGTCGATTCCGGCGCCCATCACCAGTTCGCCCTTGTGCGCCTGGGACACGTAGACGTGCACCGCGTTGGACATCACCACGGTGGGGTGCACGGGTTCGAGCAGTTCCGAGACCAGCGCCTGCAACGGGTGCGACGCGAGCGGGAGCCGGATCCCGGCCATCGCCGCGAGGACCGAACTGTGGCCCGCCGCGCACAGCCCGACGCGGCCCGCGGCGATGCGGCCGCGGGTGGTCTCCACCGCGGTGACCCGGCCGCGGACCGTCTCGATCCCGGTGACCTCGCAGTTCTGGATGAGGTCGACGCCCATCTCGTGCGCGGCCCGCGCGTAGCCCCAGGCCACGTAGTCGTGCTTGGCGATCCCGGCGCGCGGCTGGTAGGTCGCCCCCATCACGGGGTAGCGCACGTCCTCCGAGATGTTGACGATCGGGCAGACCTCCTTGACGCCCCGCGGGTCGAGCCACTCGGCGTCGATGCCGTTGAGCCGGTTGGCGTTGACCCGCCGCACGCTGTCGCGCACGTCCTGGAGGCTGTGCGCGAGGTTGAGCACCCCGCGCTGGTCGAACAGGATCGGGTAGCCGAGGTCCTCCTCCAGGCCCTCCCAGAGCTTCAGGGAGTGCTCGTAGATGCCCGAGCTCTCGTCCCAGAGGTAGTTGGAGCGGATGATCGTGGTGTTGCGGGCCATGTTGCCGCCCGCCAGCCATCCCTTCTCCAGCACCGCCACGTTCGTGATGCCGTGCACCTTGGCGAGGTAGTACGCGGTGGCCAGGCCGTGGCCGCCGCCGCCGACGATCACGACGTCGTAGAAGGCCCTCGGGCCCAGGTCGTCCCAGAGGAAGTCGGGGTGGTCGGGCAGGTGCGCGCCGGGCGGCTGGGCAGGGGACGCGGAGTCGGTCATCGCGATGCCTCCAGCGGAAACTGATCAACTACTGATATATTAGTCTTCGTAGTACCGTAGGTCACATGGGAACTCAGGTCAAGCACCAATCCTCGGGAGCGTCACTGGCCGAGCGTGCCTACGCCGCGATCCGCGACCGCCTGGTGATGCTGGAGATCAAGCCGGGCGACCCGATCGTCGAGGACCGGCTCAGCGCCGAACTCGACATGGGGCGCACTCCGATCCGCGAGGCGCTGAAACGCCTCGAAAGGGACCGCATGGTCGTCGCCTACCCGCGCCGCGGCACCTTCGCGACCGATGTGCACATCTCCGATCTGGCGCACATCTCGGAGGTACGGCGCACCCTGGAGCCGCTCGCCGCCTCGACGGCGGCGGAGCGCGCGACGCCCGCCGACCGCGCCGAGCTCACCGAGCTGCGGTCGCGGATCGGGGGTGACCACGGGCAGGACAACGCCGAACTGCTCCGAACCGACGTGGCCGTGCACCGGGCGATCTACCGGTGCGCGTACAACCCCTTCCTCGAGGACACGTTGATCACCTACGACAACCTGGCCACCAGGATCTGGTGCGTGTTCATCCCCAGGATGTCCGGTGTGGCCGGCCACGTCGACCAGCACGTCCCCTTGTTGACAGCCGTCATCGACGGCGACGCCGACCGGGCCGGTAAGCTCGCGCTCAAGCACGTCACCGGTTTCGAGGAGGCCATCCGCGCCCTGATCTGAACCGGGGCGCGGACGGCCGCTACCCGGCATGGGGCTCCAACCGCACCACGACCGCCTTCGACACCGGCGTGTTGGACCTGTCCGCCACCGCGCCCAGCGGCACCAGCGGGTTCGCCTCCGGATAGTAGGCGGCGGCGCACCCGACGGCCGTCGGATAGGACACGATCCGGAACCGGCGGGCGCGGCGCTCCTCCACGCCGCCGCGCGGATCGGGCCACTCCGAGACCAGGTCGACCAGGTCCCCGTCGGCGAAGCCGAGCGCGGCGATGTCGGCGTCGTTGACCAGCACCACGCGGCGCGCGTCCTCGATGCCCCGGTAGCGGTCGGACAGACCGTAGATCGTGGTGTTGTACTGGTCGTGGCTGCGCAGCGTCTGCAGGAGCAGTCTGCCCTCGGGGACCTCGATCGGTTCGGGGACGTTCACCGTGAAGTTCGCCCGCCCGGTCTCCGTCGGGAAGGTGCGGGAGTCGCGCGGTGGGTGCGGCATGACGAACCCGTCCGGCTCCCGCACCCGCCGGTTGTAGTCCTCGCAGCCCGGCACCACCCGCGCGATGCGGTCGCGGACGACGTCGTAGTCGCGCTCGAACGCCTCCCACCGCACCGGATGGTCCGCGCCGAGCAGCCTGCGGGCGAGACGGCTGACGATCGCCACCTCGGACAGCAGGTGCTCGCCCGCGGGACGGAGCCTGCCCCGGGAGGCGTGCACCACCGACATCGAGTCCTCGACGGTGACGAACTGCTCCCCCGACTCCTGGACGTCCCGTTCGGTGCGCCCCAGAGTGGGCAGGATCAGCGCGGTCTCCCCTGGAACGAGGTGCGAGCGGTTGAGCTTCGTCGAGACGTGCACCGTCAGCGCACAGCCGCGCAGCGCCCGCTCGGTGGCCTCGGTGTCCGGTGTGGCGGCGGCGAAGTTCCCGCCCATGGCGATCAGCGCCCTGATCCTCCCGTCGTGCATGCCGTGCAGCACCTCGACGGTGTCCATGCCGTGCCCGCGCGGCACCGTGACCCCGAACTCGCGTTCCAGCGCGCCCAGGAACGACTCGGGCATCTTCTCGTAGATCCCCATGGTCCGGTCACCCTGGACGTTGGAGTGCCCGCGCACCGGGCACAGCCCGGCCCCGGGTTTGCCGATCATCCCCCGCAGCAGCATCAGGTTGACGACCTCCCGAATGGTCGCCACGCCCTGCTTCTGCTGGGTCAGACCCATCGCCCAGCAGACCACGGTGCGCTCGGAGTCGACGAGCATGCGCGCGATCCGTTCGATCTGCCGCCGGTCGAGCCCGGTCGCGCGTTCGGTCGCCGTCCAGTCGATGTGCCTGGCCTGGTCGAGGAACTCCGCGAAGCCGTGGGTGTGCGACGCGACGAACGCGCGGTCCAGCACCGTGCCCGGCGCCGCGTCGTCGGCCTGCACCAGCAGTCCGGTCAGGGCGCGGAGCAGCGCGAGATCGCCGCCGATGCGGATCTGCGCGAACTCGTCCGCCAGCACGGTGCCCCGACCCACGATCCCGCTCAGCTTCTGCGGATTCCTGAACCGGTGCAGCCCGGCCTCCGGCAGCGGGTTGACCGCCACGATCCGGCCGCCCCGCCGCTTCACCTTCTCCAGCGACCCCAGCATGCGCGGGTGGTTGGTGCCCGGGTTCTGGCCGAGCACCAGCACCAGGTCCGCGTGTTCCAGGTCGGCCAACGAGACGGAGCCGGTACCGATCCCGATCGTGTCCTTCAGCGCCACCCCCGACGACTCGTGGCACATGTTCGAGCAGTCGGGCAGGTTGTTGGTGCCGAAGCACCGCACCATCAGCTGGTACGCGAACGCCGCCTCGTTGCTGGTCCGACCCGAGGTGTAGAACGCCGCCTCGTCCGGGGACCCGAGGGAGGCCAGGTTCTCGGCGATCACGTCGAACGCCGCCTCCCAGCCGATCGGCCGGTAGTGGCCGTCGCCGCGGCGCAGGATCATCGGCTGCGTCAGCCTGCCCTGTCGGCCGAGCCAGTAGTCCGTGCGATCGGCGAGCTCGCCGATCGAGTGGCGGGCGAAGAAGTCGGGACCGATCCGGCGGGTCGTGGCCTCCTCCGCGACCGCCTTCGCCCCGTTCTCGCAGAACTCCGCGGGCTTGCGCCGGTCGCCGTCCTCCGCGCGCGGGTCCGGCCACGCGCAGCCGGGGCAGTCGAACCCCGCCCTCTGGTTGATCAGCGGCAGCGTCCGCACGGTCCGGCCGACGCCCATCTGCTCCCGGCTGCGCTGGAGTGAGACGAGGACTCCGGTGAGCCCGGCCGCGGCGTGGCCGGGCTCACCGACGCGCAGCGCGTCCTCGTCGACGTCCTTCTCAGAAGCGCGCTTCTCCATGTGTCAGACCTTGTCCTTGACGGCGTCGGCGTCCCCGTCCCGCGAGGCCGCCTGGCCGTCGGGTGAGGCCTCCGCCTCGATCAGACTCTGCGAGACCTGCTCGGTGAACCCGTCGCCCTCCAGCAGGTGCTGCGAGACCTGCTCGGTGAACTCGTCGCCCTCCAGCAGGTGCTGCGAGACCTGCTCGGTGAGCTCCTCGCGCTCCAGCTTGCGCTGCAGCCGGATCTGGCGGTGGCGTTCCTCGGCGAGCTGCTTCCACGTGGCGACACACATGACCAGCATGACGGCGCTGAACGGCAGGGCGATGAGGATGGCGCCGACCTGGAGGGCGCCCAGGCCGCCCGCGAGCAGCAGCGCGACGGCCACCAGTCCCTCGGCCGTCGCCCAGAACACCCGGCTCCAGACCGGGGTCTCGGGGCTGCCCCCGGAGGCCAGCATGTCGACCACGAGCGAACCGGAGTCCGACGAGGTCACGAAGAACAGCACGATCAGGACGACCCCGCCCGCGACCAGGACGGTTCCCCCCGGCAGGTCGCCGAGCAACCCGAAGAGGGCGGCCTCGGTGTCGACGGACCCGTCCGCCGCGACGCCTCCCCCGGAGCCGAACAGCTCGCGGTACAGGGCGCTGCCGCCGAACACGGTGAGCCACAGGAAGGTGACCGCCGTCGGCACCAGCAGGACCCCGGTCACGAACTCCCGCACGGTCCGGCCGCGCGAGATGCGCGCGATGAACACGCCCACGAACGGCGCCCAGGACATCCACCAGCCCCAGTAGAAGGTCGTCCACCAGCCCTGCCACTGGGCGCCGTCCGCGCCTTCCAACGCCGTGGTGTCGAAGCTCAGCTGGAGCAGGTTCTGGAAGTAGAGCCCGATCGACTGCACGAACTCCCGGAAGATGAACAGCGTCGGGCCCATGACCAGCACGACGACCATCAACAGGGCGGCGAGCCCCATGTTGATCTGGGAGAGCCACTTGACTCCCCGCTTCACGCCGGTGGTCACCGAGAAGATCGCCAGGGCGGTGATCGCGCCGATCAGGACGATGTACGTCCAGTTGCCCGGGTCGCTGACGACACCGAGCACGTCGAGCCCGGAGGCGATCTGGAGGACGCCGAGGCCGAGCGAGGTGGCCACGCCGAACAGCGTCCCGACGACCGCGATGACGTCGATCAGGTCGCCTGCCCAGCCGTTCACCCGCTCCTCGCCCAGCACCGGCTCCAACGCCCAGCGGATCGACACCGGGCGTTTCCTGCGGTGGATCGCGTACGCGACGGCCAGGCCGACGACCACGTAGATCGCCCACGGGTGCAGGCCCCAGTGCAGGAACGTCTGCACCAGCGCCTGCTGGGCGACGTCCTGCTCCGCGCCCTCGACGCCCGGCTTCGGGCTGGCGAAGTGGTTCAGCGGCTCCGCGACCCCCCAGAACACCAGCCCGATGCCCATGCCCGCGGCGAACAGCATCGAGAACCACGTGCTCAGCCTGAACTCGGGTTCCTCGTCGTCGGGCCCGAGCTTGATGTCACCGAACCGGCCGAGGCCCATCCGGATCGAGAACACCACGAACGCGCACACGATCAGGACGTAGTACCACCCGAACGTGCCGATCACGGTGTCCTGAAGGGCGGTGACCGTCGCGGACACGGCGTCGGTGAACAACACCGTGGCCGCGACGAAGGCGGTCACCAGAACCACTGAGGGCCAGAAGACCCTGGGGGCAGTGATCATCGCTGATTGTCACCATCCTCGTTGGGGGAGAGTGCGTTCCGCACCCACTCATGGAACTCGCCGATGTGGTGCTCGGAGGGAACGAGGACGCCGCCCTCGGCGTAGGCCCGGGACGACATCGCGGGCTGGCAGCGCTCGCAGGCGTCGAAGTCCTGCTGGTTGACCCGGTGGAACAGCTCGACGGAGCGCGACACGTCGCGGCCGGACGCCACGACGTCCTTGCTGTACAGCCAGTCGCACTCCACGAGGGTGCGGTCGGCGGACAGCGGGAACATCCGGTGCAGGATCACGTGGTCGGGCACCAGGTTGACGAAGACCTGGGGACGGACGGTGATCGCGTAGTACTTGCGGTCCTGGTCGGAGTCCACCCCGGTCAGCCGGTCGAATCCCTCGCCGCCGTCCACCGTGAATCCGGAGACCTCCTCGCCGAAGGCCGCGCCGTGCCCGACGAAGTACTGGGCGGCGTAGCCGTCGGCGAACTCGGGCAGCACCTCGGTGAGTTCGGGGTGGATGGTCGCGCAGTGGTAGCACTCCATGAAGTTCTCGATGATGAGCTTCCAGTTGGCCCTGACGTCGTAGGTGATGCGACGCCCGAGTTCGAGCTCGTCGATCTCGTAGTTCCCGATGGCCTCCAGCGAGCCCAAGCGCTCGGTCACGTCGGCCTGCACCGTGTCGGCGAAGGAGGGCGGATCCTGGGCGAGGCACAGCCACGCGTAGCCCAGCCACTCGCGCAGGTGCACCGGCTTGAGGCCGTACTCGGTGCGATCGATGTCCGGCATCGAGGTCAGGTTGGGGGCGGCGACCAACTTCCCGTCGAGCCCGTAGGTCCAGGCGTGGTAGGGGCACTGGAAGTTCCGCTTGACGGTCCCCGACTCCTCCACGCAGAGCCTGGCGCCCCGGTGCCGGCAGATGTTCAGGAAGGCGCGCAGGGCGCCGTCGCGGGACCGGGTGACGATCACGCTCTCGCGTCCGATCTGGACGGTGCGGAAGTCGCCGGGCTTGTGCAGGTCGGCGCCGCGTACCGCGCAGAACCACATCCGCTCGAAGATCCTCTCCTGTTCGAGGGCGAAGACCTCCGGGTCGGTGTAGGTGTACCCGGGCAGGGTCGGGATCAGGCTCTCGGGCAGTGCGGAACCGCCGGTGGCCGGAGGGGCGACGAGGTTCTCGGTCAATGCTGTCTCCGTTCCGTGCTGCACGGTCGCCGACGGGGCGCCGTGGGTCGAAGGAGGTCGGGGACGATCGGGTGCTGTGGCCGTGGCCGGGAGCACCGCGTCCGGTTCACGAGCGGATACGGGTCATGTCGGGGTCGAAGAGCGGTTCGGCCGCGACCACCGCGCGGACGCGCTCACCGAAGTACTCGATCTCGACGGCGGTGCCGGGCCGGGACACGTCCGCGGGCAGCCACGCGTAGGCGATGTTCCTGCCGACGGTGTAGCCGCGTGCGGCGCTGGTGACGTAGCCGACCGGCGCGCCGCCGGCGTACACCGGCTCGGATCCCATGACGACCTGGTGGGGATCGTCGATGGTCAGGCAGGAGAGCCTGCGCGCGACGGTGTCCTCGGAGCGGCCCCTCAGGACGTTCTTCCCGTGGAAGTAGCCCTTGTCCATGCGCACCGCGAAGCCGAGTCCGGCCTCGTACGGGTCGTGTTCGGTGGTCATGTCCGCGCCCCAGGACCGGTAGCCCTTCTCCAGCCGCATGCTGGTGAAGGCGCTGCGGCCCGCGGCGATGACGCCGTGGTCCTGTCCCGCCTCCCAGAGCGTGTCCCACAGCCGGCGCCCCAGGTCGGCGGTGGTGTAGAGCTCCCAGCCCAGTTCACCGACGTAGGACAGGCGCATGGCGGTCACCGGAACGTCCCCGATGAAGGCCCGCTTGGCCTTGAAGTAGCCGAGCGCCTTGCGCGAGAAGTCCTCGCGGGTCAGCGGTTGGAGGAGCTCGCGCGCGGCGGGGCCCCACAGCCCGACGCAGCAGGTGCCCGCGGTGATGTCGCGGACCTGCACGCGTCCGTTGGGTGGAAGGTGCCTGCGCAGCCAGTCGAGGTCGAGCGGGCCGTTGGCGCCCACCTGGAAGCGGTCCTCGGCGAGCCGGGCCACGGTGAGGTCGCTGCGGATCCCGCCGTCCTCGTTGAGCATGAGGGTGTAGACGACCGACCCCGGCTTGCGGTCGAGCTGGTTGGTCGTCATCGTCTGGAGGAACGTCAGCGCCTCGGGGCCGGTGACCTCGATCCGCTTCAGGGGGGTCATGTCGAACATCGCCACCCGCTTGCGCGCCACCAGCGCCTCGGCGCCCGCGATCGGCGACCAGAACCGTGCGGCCCAGTCGTTGCGCTCGGGGATCTCCTCGACCTCGGGCAGGTCCGCGTTGGCCTCGTACCACTGCGGCCGTTCCCAGCCGGACGCCTCGTGGAAGACGGCGCCGAGTTCGACCTGCCGGTCGTGGAACGGGCTGGTCCGCAGCGGGCGCGGCCGTTCGGCGGGCTGCAACGGGTGCAGCACGTCGTAGACCTCGTCGAACGCCTGGCAGCTGCGCAGGTGGACGTACTCCGGTCCCCGCTCGACCTCCTCGAACCGGTTGAGGTCGCAGCCGTGCAGGTCGACGGTCGGCTGGCCGTCCACGAGCCACTCCGCCATCGCCTTGGCCACGCCCGCGGAGTGCGTGATCCAGACCGCCTCGGCCACCCAGAAGCCCTGGAGGTCGGGGTGCTCGCCGAGCAGGGGGTTGCCGTCCGGGGTGAAGGAGAACAGCCCGTTGATCCCCTCGTCGACCTTGGCGTCGGCCAGGCACGGCAGCAGGTCGACTGAGTCCGCCCAGGACGTCTCGAAGTCGTCCGGAGTGAACGGGGTCTCCGACGGCATGGTCGGCGCGTCGCCGGGGTCGAGGATGTCGTCCGCGGAGATCGGCATCGGGCGGTGGTCGTAGGCGCCGATGCCGAGGCGGTCGACGTGCTCGCGGAAGTAGAGTCCGGCCTCCTGGTGCCGCAGCAGCGGCTTGGACATCTCGCGCAGCTCGTCGTTGACGCCGTGGAGGACCGGCAGGGGCGAGGTCTTGGCGTACTGGTGCGCCATCGGGACCAGGGGGATGTCGAGGTCGACCATGCGGCCGATCCGCGGACCCCACATGCCGACGCAGGAGACGACGACGTCGGCGGTGAAGGTGTCGTGCTCGGTCACGACGGCGCGGACCCGTCCGCCGCGGCGTTCGACACCGGTGACCTTGTGGTGCGCGAGGAAGCGCGCGCCGCGGTCCGCTGCCCGCCGGGCCTGGGCCTCGGCGGCGCGCAGCGGCTTGGCCAGACCGTCGCCGGGGACGTGGAAACCGCCGAGGACCTTGGCGGGGTCGAGCAGCGGGTGCAGCTCGGCGCACTCGCCGGGGTCGCGCAGGTAGCTCTCCACCCCCCACGACGTGGCCCAGCCGTGCCTGCGCTTCAGGTCGGACCAGCGCTCCGGGGTGGTCGCCACCTCGAGACCGCCGAGCTGCTGGAAGCACCACCTGTCGTCGAGCGTCAGCGCGGTGTACTTCTCGACGGTGTACTTGGCGAACTCCGTCATGGTCTTGCACCCGACGGTCTGGTACACCAGGCCGGGCGCGTGGGAGCTGGATCCGCCGGTGGCGAACAGCGGTCCCTGTTCGAGCACGGTGACGTCGGTCCACCCTCGCGCGGTCAGCTCGTCGGCCAGTGCGCAGCCGACGATGCCCGCTCCGATGAGCACGACGCGTGGTTGGGTCGGCATGGAGGTCCTCCTGATCGTGTGGTCGGAGCGCGTCAGAACCCGCGCTGGATCCAGTCGTCGAGGTGCGGCGCTTCGGTGCCGATGGTCGTGGTGGGGCCGTGTCCGGTGTGGACGACGGTGTCGGCGGGCAGGGTCAGCAGGGTGTCCCGGATCGACGCGACGATGGTCGGGAAGGAGGAGTACGAGCGACCCGTGGCGCCCGGTCCTCCCGAGAACAGCGTGTCGCCGGAGAAGACGGCGCCCAGGTCGGGGGCGTACAGCGAGACCGACCCCCACGTGTGGCCGGGCGTGGCGAGTACCCGCAGCGTGGTCGCGGCCACCGTGACGGATCCCCCGTGGGCCAACCAGGCGTCGGGGTCGCGGTCCGGGTGGACGGCCCGCCAGAGGGGCTCGTCGTCGGGATGGACCAGGATCGGCCCACCGGACTCGTCCGCCACCTTCGCGGCGGCGTTGACGTGGTCGTTGTGGGCGTGGGTGCAGACCACCGCGGCCACGGCGCGACCGCCGACCGCCTCCAGCACCGCCGTGGCGTCGTGCGCGGGGTCGATGACGACGACCTCCTCGTCGTCGCCGACCAGCCACACGTTGTTGGACACCTCCCAGGCGCCCCCGTCGAGGATGAAGGTCCCGAAGGTCTCGAGGTGCTCGATCCGCGCGCTCACAGGACCACCACCGATCGCAGGACGCGCCCCTCGTGCATGTCCCCGAAGGCGCGTTCGACGTCGCCGATGCCGATGGTCTCGGTGACGAAGGCGCCCAGGTCGAGCCGGCCCTGGAGGTACAGGTCGATGAGCACGGGGAAGTCGCGGCTCGGCAGGCAGTCGCCGTACCAGGACGACTTCACCGCTCCGCCGCGGCCGAACACGTCGATGAGCGGGAGGTCGACGGTCATGTCCGGGGTGGGGACACCGACCAGCACCGCCGTCCCGGCCAGGTCGCGGGCGTAGAACGCCTGACGGAAGGTCTCCGGCCGGCCGACCGCGTCGATCACGACGTCCGCCCCGTGACCGCCGGTCAGCTCCCGGATCGACTCGATCACGTCCCGGGCGGCGGCGTCCACCGTGTGGGTCGCACCCAGCCGTTCGGCCCAGTCGAGCTTGCGCTGATCGAGGTCGACGGCGATGATCGTGCCCGCGCCCGCCAGCCGGGCCCCAGCGATGGCCGCGTCACCGACGCCGCCGCAGCCGAGGACGGCGACGCTGTCCCCGCGCCCGACCGACCCGGTGTTGATCGCGGCGCCGATGCCCGCCATGACGCCGCAGCCGAGCAGTCCCGCCACTTCCGGCGGCGCCTTCGGGTCGACCTTGGTGCACTGGCCGCTGTGGACGAGGGTCTTCTCGGCGAAGGCCCCGATGCCGAGCGCGGGGCTCAGCGGGGTGCCGTCCTCGAGTGTCATCGGCTGTGCGGCGTTGTGGGTGTCGAAGCAGTACCAGGGCCGTCCGCGCTGGCACGCCCGGCACACGCCGCAGACGGCACGCCAGTTGAGGACGACGAAGTCCCCGGGCTCCAGGTCGGTGACGCCGTCCCCGACCGCCTCCACCGACCCGGCGGCCTCGTGGCCGAGCAGGAACGGGAACTCGTCGCCGATGCCGCCTTCCCGGTAGTGCAGGTCGGTGTGGCAGACCCCGCAGGCCTGGACCTTCACCAGGGCTTCACCGGGGCCGGGGTCGGGAACCAGGATCGTCTCCACCGAGACCTCGGCTCCGCGCCCCTTGGCGACCGCACCCTTGACTGCGTGTACCACTGTTCTTCTCCCTGTCGAGTCGGAGTTCGTCACAGGTTGGGGTAGAGGGGGTGCTTGTCGGCCAGCGCCCGCACCCGCCCGCGCAGGGCGTCGGCGTCGAACTCCGGCTTGAGCGCCTCGGCGACG
>NZ_JBITHK010000011.1:0-183253 GCF_044457925.1 Nocardiopsis sp. NPDC050513
TTCTCACTCTTACGAGCGACCTTGTCCACCTCGTCGATGTAGATGATCCCCGTCTCGGCCTTCTTCACGTCGTAATCGGCCGCCTGGATCAACTTCAACAGGATGTTCTCCACATCCTCACCCACATACCCCGCCTCCGTCAGCGCCGTCGCGTCCGCGATCGCGAACGGCACGTTCAGGATCCGGGCCAGGGTCTGCGCCAACAACGTCTTACCCGACCCCGTCGGCCCCAACAGCAGGATGTTCGACTTGGCGATCTCCACACCCTCGTCACCGGGCCGCTCCCCCTCCGAACGCACCCGCTTGTAGTGGTTGTACACCGCCACCGACAAAGCCTTCTTCGCCTGCTCCTGACCGATCACGTACGAGTCCAGGAACTCGTAGATCTCCCGCGGCTTGGGCAGACTGTCCCACGTGAGCTCGGTGGCGTCGGCGAGTTCCTCCTCGATGATCTCGTTGCAGAGATCAATGCACTCATCGCAGATGTACACGCCGGGGCCGGCGATGAGCTTCTTCACCTGCTTTTGGCTCTTGCCGCAGAACGAGCACTTCAGCAGGTCCCCGCCGTCGCCGATGCGTGCCACCCAGCCACTCCTCAAAACTAAGGCCGCCCCGTCGGTGCCGCTCACGCGAACCGTGCGGAAGCCGAGCTCCCGATCCCGTCCACGACCGGGGCCACGGACGGGGCGATCTGTGTGTCGCTCTCCGCCAGACTAAGCGAAAAACCGGACCGGCTTCACCACCGGGCTGTCCCAGGCGGGTCAAAGACCGGTCCGGCTCGCACCTTCCGACCCACCGAACTCCCCCGAATCACCGGGAACGGGCGGCCGGACCGGAACGGGCGCCGGCCGCCCTCGGGAGCGGCCGACGGCCCCCTACTTCAGCGACGCCTTGCGGTAGGGCAGGACGAAGTCGATGATTCCGTACTCGACGGCCTCGTCCGCGGTCAGGATCTTGTCCCGCTCGATGTCCTTGGACACCTGCTCGGGCGTACGCCCGGTGTGCCGGGCCAGGGTGGTCTCCAGCTGCGTGCGGATCCGGGTGATCTCGTTGGCCTGGATCTCGATGTCGCTGGCCTGGCCGTGCATCCCCTCGGTGGCGGGCTGGTGGATCAGGATGCGGGAATTGGGCAGCGCGCCCCGCTTGCCCTTCGTGCCGCCCGCGAGGAGGATCGCGGCGGCGGAGGCGGCCTGGCCGATGCAGACCGTCTGGATGTCCGGGCGCACGAACTGCATCGTGTCGTAGATGGCCATCAACGAGGTGAACGAGCCGCCCGGGGAGTTGATGTACATCTGGATGTCCCGCTCCGAGTCGAGCTGCTCGAGCGTGATGAGCTGGGCCATCAGGTCGTTGGCCGACGTGTCGTCGATCTGCACGCCGACGAAGATGATCCGCTCCTCGAAGAGCTTGTTGTACGGGTTCATCTCCTTGACCCCGTACGACGTCCGCTCCACGTAGGACGGCAGGACGTAGCGGCTCTGCGGAGCCATCGAGGCCGCGCCGCCGATGAGACTGGGGTTGAACTCGGTCATTTCACGCCTTCCACGCACTGCGCCGTTCCTGCATCCAGGTCCGACGGGATCAACTCTGCGAACGGTCCGTCGTCACGTCGAGCGTGCCTTCCAGGACCTCGTCGATGAAGCCGTACTCCTTGGCCTCCTGCGCGGTGAACCAGCGGTCGCGGTCGGCGTCCTTCTCGATCTGCTCCGGCGACTGCCCCGTGTGCTCGGCGATCTTGCCGATGAACATCTTCTTCACGTAGAGGAGCTGGTCGGCGAGGATGCGGATGTCGGAGGCCGTGCCCCCGATACCGCCGGAGGGCTGGTGCATCATGACCCGCGTGTGCGGCAGGGCGTAACGCTTGCCCGGGGCGCCGGCGCACAGCAGCATCTGGCCCATGGAGGCGGCCATGCCGATGCCGACGGTGCGGACGTCGTTCGGGATGTACTGCATGACGTCGTAGATCGCCATGCCCGCCGTGACGGAACCGCCCGGCGAGTTGATGTACATGGTGATGTCCCGGTGGCGGTCCTCGGCGGACAGCAGCAGGAGTTCACCGACGAGACGGTTGGCGATCTCGTCGTCCACCTGGTCGCCGAGGAAAACGATTCGCTGGCGCAACAGGCGCTGAGGCGTCTGCTCCATAAAAGGGGAAAGCTGCGAGTCGGACGTACGTGCGTCGAATCGCGGGGACTCTTCAAAGGTCGGCGGCACTCTCGTCACCTGCTCCGGAATCGAAACGGTTGCGATACTGCGACACTAACGCCGACCGGTACCGGGGTTGCACGGATACCGTGCCTGTTCGCTTTGAGCGCAGGGTGGAGCAAGCACCACACGGCGATTTCCTCCACGAGCGAACGAGAACGGGCCCCGCCCGACCCGGAAGGTCGGACGGGGCCCGCGGGCACGCAGCGGCGGGGACTACTTGGCGTCCTCGGCCGCCTCGTCCCCGGCGTCCTCGGCCGCCTCGTCCCCGGCGTCCTCGGTCGCCTCGGCGGCGGCAGCGGCGGCGGCCTTGGCGGCCTCCTCGACGGCGGCCTCGTCGCTCTCGGGCTTGGGCTGCTCGACGACGTTGCCGTCCTCGTCGGTCACCGTGGCCTCGGCCAGGACCAGGTCCATGGCCTTGCCGCGGACGACCTCGGTGAAGGCGACGCGGATCTGGTTGGACTCGACCAGGTGCTGGGCCAGCTGGTCAGGGCTCACGCCCATGCGCTGCGCCTGCTGGAACACGTACTGGCTGAGCTCGCCCTGGTCGGCGCTGAGCTCCTCCTGGAGGGCCAGCTGGTCGAGGATGAACCCGGCCTTGACGGCGGAGCTGGCGCCGGTGGTGAGCTCCTCCTCGAACTCCTCCTCGGTCTTCTCCTGCGACTCGAGGTAGGCCTCCTTGGTGAGGCCGCTCTGGGCGAGCTGCTGTTCGAGGCTCTCGCGGCGACGGGTGATCTCCTCGTCGACGACCGACTCCGGCAGCGGGATCTCGACCGACTCGATCAGCTTCTCCAGGGCCTTGTCGCGGGCCGCGGAGAGCTGCTGGATGCGGCGGACCTCGCCCATGCGGTTGCGCACGTCCCCGCGCAGCTCGTCGATCGTGTCGAACTCGCTGGCCAGCTGGGCGAACTCGTCGTCGAGCTCGGGCAGCTCCTTGACCTTCACGCTGTGCACGGTGACGGTGACGTCCGCCTCCTTGCCCTCGTGCTCGCCGCCCACCAGGGTGGTCTTGAAGGTCGACTCGCCGCCGGCCTCCATGCCGCGCAGGGTCTCGTCGAGGCCCTCGAGCATGGTGTTGGTGCCGACCTCGTAGGAGTAGCCGCTGACCGCGACGTCCTCGAGCTTCTCCCCGTCGATGGCGGCGGAGAGGTCGATCGACAGGTGGTCGCCGTCCTCGACGGGGCGCTCGACGCCGACGAGGGTGGAGAACCGCTCGCGGAGCGTGCTGATCTGCTCGTCGACCTGCTCGTCGGTGACCTCGGCGCTGTCGACGGTCACCTCGATGCCCTTGTAGTTCTCGACCTCGAACTTCGGCCGGACGTCGACCTCCGCGGTGAAGGCGAACTCCTCGTTGTCCTCCAGCTTGGTGACCTCCACGTCGGGCTGCCCGAGCGCGAAGAGCTCCTCCTTCTGGATGGCCTCGTTGTAGAGCTCCGGAACGGCGTGGTTCACCGCTTCGCTGATGACCGCGCCGCGGCCGACGTAGCGGTCGATCAGCCGCGCCGGCGCCTTACCCGGGCGGAAGCCCTTGATCCGGACCTGCTTGGCGAGCGACTTGTACGTCACGTCGAAAGCGTGCTCGAGCTCCTCGAAGGGGACCTCGATGGTCAGCTTGACCCGGGTCGGGCTCAGCTCCTCGACATCGGTCTTCACGGGGCGGTACTCCTAGGTTTGCCGGCTGGTGTCCGCGTCGGCCCGCATGCGCGCCACACACAACGGCGAACGGCACGCGCGCACCCCGGCCAGTCTGGTGACCGCGTTGCCTGGGGTGCCCTGCGACGGGCTGGGACTTACAGTTTCCTGCTGATCGCACCAAGTCTAGGGCAGACAGACAGGGGGCCACGGCGCACGGCCGACGGCCGCTGCCACGGATGGTCTCGTCGGGGTGGCGGGATTCGAACCCGCGGCCTCATGCTCCCAAAGCATGCGCGCTAACCAAGCTGCGCCACACCCCGTGCGAATCACGACGATCGCACACCGGGTGGGTGTGCGACCAACGCTCCGGAGACTGTACTCTTGTCTCCGTCGGCTCCACGAGTCTAGAGGAAACCCAGGGGCTCCGACGCCACGCGGGCGTAGTTCAATGGTAGAACTCCAGCCTTCCAAGCTGGCCATGCGGGTTCGATTCCCGTCGCCCGCTCCACCCGAAGCGAGCCGGTGTCGCAGACACACGGCTCGCTTCGCCGTTCCGCCCCGATCCGGTTCCCGGTGACATCCGACACACCCCGCTCCGCGAAGGCCCGTGCCAAGGCGAATCCGGTTCGGTTCCGGCCCGCTGCGTGGAATAGCCACGCGGAACGGGTACGTTGACCCTTCGGGTGAGCCCGTCGGCGGAACCAGGCACGGGTGCCCTCGACACTCCGCGGAGCGGTGACTGGATGACGGACACGAACGCGACGGGCGGCGCGGTCACCCCCCTCAGCGCGCACTGGTTCGAACCCCACGAGCTTCCCGAGCGGCCGGTCGTGGTCACCGGGGTCTTCGACGTCCTCCACGTCGGGCACGTCCGCTTCCTCCAGAGCATCGCCGAACGCGGGCTGCCGCTGGCCGTCGGCATCGAGTGCGACGAGCGCGTGCGCGCCTGGAAGGGCCCCGGACGCCCGGTCAACCCCGCGGAGGAGCGCGCCGAGACCATCGCCGCCCTCGGCTGCGTCGCGGCCTCCTTCGTCGTCCAGGGCCCGCCCGAGGTGGCCGACTGGGCCGCCTACGCCGACCTCCTGCGCCCCCTGGCCCCCGCCGCCCTGGCCTACACCGAGGGTGACCGCTTCACCCAGGCCAAGATCCGCGGCGCCGACGCCCTCGGCGCGCAGGCCTGGGAGCTGCCCTTCACCCCCGGCCGTTCCACGACGGCCGCGCTGGGCCGCCTCGCCCACTCCCTCTGACCCGGCTGCGGACCCCCCTCCTCCGGGCGGCAGGAGCGCGTCCCGACCTGGGAAGCGGCCGCGCCGCACCGGTGTTGTCGCATGCGTGGCGAACTGGCGAGACGAACGAGGCTGCTCATGATGTCTGGGAGGCCCTCCTACCGGGCCCTGGTCAACGACGGGAGCGCCCGGGGGCACCGACTGCCCCCCGGCATCACCCGCCGCATCATCTCCTACGCCCGCCCCCACTGGCGGGCGATCGCGTCCTACCTCCTGGTCACCGCCGTGGGCGCGGGCATCGTGGTGGCCAACCCCCTCCTGCTGAAGGCGATCATCGACCAGGGCATCCTGCCGGGGAACCGGTCCCTGGTGGTGTGGCTGGCCGTCGCCGCGGCCGGTCTGGCCGTCCTGGAGGGAGTGCTGAACCTCCTCGGCCGGTGGCTGTCCTCCCACATCGGGGAGGGCGTCATCTACCTCCTGCGCACCCAGGTGTTCACCCACGTGCAGCGGATGCCCCTGTCCTTCTTCACCCGCACGCTGACGGGTTCGCTGATCAGTCGGCTCAACACCGACGTGGTGGGCGCCCAGAGGGCGATCACGTCGGTCCTCCAGTCGGTGGTGTCCAATCTGATCAGCGCGACCGCCGTCATCGTGACGATGTTCGCCCTGTCCTGGCGGGTGACCCTGGTGGCGCTGGTCCTGGTGCCGCTCTTCGTCGTCCCGGCGAAACTGATCGGCCGCAGGCTGGCGCACATCTCGCGCGACGCCATGGACACCAACGCCGACATGAGCTCGCTGATGACCGAGCGGTTCAACGTCGGCGGGGCGATGCTGGTCAAGCTCTACGGCCGCCCCGAGGAGGAGTCGGCGGGCTTCGCGCGGCGTGCGAGCCGGGTCCGCGACCTGGGGGTGCGCCAGGCGGTGTACGGCTCGCTGCTGTTCAGCATGCTCGGGCTGATCACGGCGCTGGCCCTGGCGATGGTCTACGGCGTCGGCGGCCTGCTGGCGATCGGCGGCGCCTTCGAGGTCGGCACCCTGGTCGCGCTGACCACCCTCCTCGCCCGGCTGTACGGGCCGGTGACCACGCTGTCCAACGTGCACGTGGAGATCATGACGGCGTTGGTCTCCTTCGACCGGGTCTTCGAGGTGCTCGACCTG
Organism: Nocardiopsis sp. NPDC050513; assembly: GCF_044457925.1. NCBI lineage: Bacteria > Bacillati > Actinomycetota > Actinomycetes > Streptosporangiales > Nocardiopsidaceae > Nocardiopsis > Nocardiopsis sp. NPDC050513. The sequence goes on from NZ_JBITHK010000011.1 coordinate 6,225, forward strand.
AGGCCCGGGATCGAGGAGAGCCCGAACGCGCGGCCGCTCCCGGACGGCCCCCTCCCCGTGGAGTTCCAGCACGTGTCGTTCCGCTACTCGGGCGCCGAGGAGCCCTCGGTCGCGTCCTTGGAGGCGACACCGCAAGCGGTGGTCGACGGCGACACCCAGGTGCTCAGCGACGTGTCCTTCCGCGCCGCGCCCGGCACCATGGTGGCGCTGGTCGGACCGTCGGGCGCGGGAAAGACCACGCTGACCCACCTGGTGTCGCGGCTGTACGACCCGACCGACGGCCGCGTCCTGGTCGGCGGCCTGGACCTGCGCGAGGCCGCGTCGGACTCCCTGCGCGACGCCGTGGGCGTGGTCACCCAGGACGCGCAGCTGTTCCACGACACGGTCGGCGCGAACCTGCGCTACGCCCGGCCGGACGCCACCGACGCCGAACTGGAGGAGGCGCTGCGGATGGCGCGGCTGGGCGCGCTCCTGGAGCAGCTGCCGAACGGTCTGGACACGATGGTGGGCGACCGCGGGTACCGGCTGTCCGGAGGCGAGAAGCAGCGGCTGGCGATCGCGCGGCTGCTGCTCAAGGAGCCGTCGATCGTGGTGCTGGACGAGGCGACCGCGCACCTGGACTCGGGATCGGAGGTGGCGGTGCAGGAGGCGCTGTCGGCCGCGCTCGCGGGGCGTACGTCGCTGGTGATCGCGCACCGGCTGGCCACGGTGCGCGAGGCCGACCAGATCCTGGTGCTCGAGGACGGCCGCATCCTGGAGCGCGGAACGCACGAGGAGCTGCTGGGGCAGGACGGGCTCTACACGGCGCTGTACCGCACGCAGTTCGCTCCGCAGCGCGGATAGCGGCCAGGCCCCGACGGGGGCGGTGAGGAGGCCGCGCTAGCGGTTCTTCTTGCCGCCCTTGCCCGCCTTCTTCCCGGCGTCGCCGCGCTTGGCCTTCCCCTTGCTCCCCTGGGCGGCCCCGCGTGCCTTCCGGGCGGCCTTCTTCCGCGCCTTGCGCTCGGACTTCTCGCGCGCCTTGCTCCGCTCCTTCTTGGCCTTCCTGGCGTTCTTGGCCTTCTTGCGCTTCTTCGGCTTCTTGGCGTCCTTGGAGGTGACGTGGTCGGCCAGGACGCCGGGCAGCGGCGCCAGGCCGGGGCCGCCCCGGAAGATCCATTCGTCGATCGCGCCGACGAGCGCGTCGTCGGTGATCTCCCCGAGCCAGACCGGACGGCCCCCGGCGGCCCTTCCCGCCTGGGAGGGCTGGACGACCACGACGTTGCCCTGGAAGCAGATGCCCAGGCACTTGCTGGTGCGGACGGGGACGGTGCGGCCCGACCGGTCGTCGATGGCGCTGAGCCGCGCCAGCTGCGCCTTGTGATCGACCCCCGGTACCTTCTTCCTCTTTCCGCAGCAGCAGCCGCGGCAGACCGTGAGCTGGCAGGGGCGCCCGCCGAGATCGCTCACACCCGCACCGCCTCACATTAGGTTCGCCTTACCTCACCAGCGTAACCCTGTCACAAACCAGGTTTGACCAGCGGATACGGGGTATCGCCCGGACATCGCGGGCGCGGGAACGCCGAGGGGCGGGCCAGCACGCCCGTGGACGCGCCGTGCCCGCCCCGGATGGGCGAGACTTCTCCCCTACTTCTTCCGGTCCTCCTCCGCACGCTTGCGCAGGTACTCCGTCGCGGCTCCGGCTCCCTTGTCGATCACGTCGTCGTGGGCCCCGCCCGTGGCCTTCTTCGCTGCCTCGGCGGTCTTGTCGACGACCTTGCGCGCCTTGTCGGCGTTGTCGTCGACGGCCTTCTTCAACCGGTCGAACGCATCTCCGGTACCGGACATGGAATCCCCCCTAGATCCGTCCTGCACCTACCGCGATACCCGCTTCACCTGCCGTTCATGCGGAGCGCAGCGGTATCGGCACGGTGTGTACGGCTTCGGTACCGTGCGTACGGGTTCGGACGGCTCAGATGCCCAGGACCGCGCGGGCGATCGAGAAGTAGATGATCAGACCCGTGGCGTCGACCAGCGTCGCGACCATCGGCGAGGAGACCACCGCCGGGTCGACCCCCACCTTGCGCGCGAGCAGGGGCATGGACGAACCGATGACCGCCGCCCACGTGCACACCGCGATCACCGAGCAGGCGACCACGACCGCGACCTCGAACCCGACCAGCAGCGTGCCGATGCCCAGCGCGAGCACGGCCAGCACTCCGCCGAGCAGCAGCCCGACCCTGGCCTCCTTCCAGATCACCGCCGGAAGGTCGCGCACCCGCACCTCGCCGACGGCCAGGGCGCGCACGATCGCGGTGGCCGACTGCGCGCCGACGTTTCCGCCCGTGCCGATGAGCATGGGCACGAACATGGCCAGGGCCGTGACCGCCTCCAGCGTGCCCTCGAAGGCCTGCATCACGTTGACGGTCAGCGTCGCCGCGACGATGAGCAGCATCAGCCACACCACCCGCGCCGCCACCAGGCGCACCACGCCCACGGACACGTAGTGCTCACCGAGGGGGCTGGCGCCGGACTGGCGGGCCATGTCCTCGGAGTCGGCGGCCTCGATGACCTCCAGGGCGTCGTCGAACGTGAACAGCCCGACGAACCGTTCCTCGGAGTCCACCACCGGCAGGGAGACCAGGTTGGCCTCCTGGATCAGGCGGGCGGCGTCCTCGACCGGTTCGGTGGCGCGCACCCGCGGCGCCAGCACGTCGACGATGTCCTTGAGCACCTGCTCGTCGTCGGCGACGACCAGGTCGCTCAGGCCGACCGTGCCCACGAGGCGGCGGCCGTCGCTGACGACCGGGAGGCTGTAGATGGTCTCGGCGTCGGCGCCCCTGGCCCGCACCACCTCCAAGGCGCGGCCCACGGTCAGGTCGCGGTGCAGGATGACCGTCTCCGGGGTCATGTACCGGCCGACGGACTCCTCGGGGTAGCCCAGCAGCGCCGCCGTCATCTTGCGCTCGGCGGGGCTCAGCCCGGCCAGGGCGCGGGTGGCGATCTTGGCGGGGGCCTCCCCGATGAGGCGGGCCCGGTCGTCCGGGTCCATCTCCTCCAGCAGCTCGTGGAAGGCGGTGTCCCGCAGCCCGCCGAGGATGACCTGCTGCTGGCCGGGGTCGAGCTCCTCGAAGACCTCCAGCTCGCGGTCCTTGTCCAGGAGCCGGAAGGGGATGATCGCGTCGCGGTCGGGGATTCGGGTGAGCTCGTCCGCGATCTCGTAGGGCCTGTGTTCGGCCAACCAGAGCCTGATGCCGGTCAGGTCGTTGTTCTCGACCAGTTCGTAGAGCTCTTCAGCGCGCTCGCCGTCTGCCATGCGAAGCACCCCCCTGCGTCTCCAACGCCGCGCGGGACCGCCCGCGGGGCCGCCTGTGTCGTCTCGTCTCCCCCGGTGCGGTACCGCCTTCCCCGAACGGGGTGGTCAGCCGTGCGTGCGACGGCGCCGAGGGGCGGAAGGGAAAGCGGGCACGGCGGCCCGGGGACGTTCGTCGGCCGCGCCGGGATCGGGAGTCGGGTCGACCCTATCGCCCGGAGCCGCCGGGAACCGCACGCGCGGCCCCGTCGGGTGTCAGTCTCGCCAGAGGACCACGAGCGCGCAGTCGTCGTTCTTGTCCTTGCTGAGGACGTCGACGACCTTGCCCGCGCCGGTGGCGAAGCCCCGCGCGACGACCGACTCGGCCACGCCCAGCAGGCGGTCGATCCCGGCGTCGAGGTCCTCGCCGGGCGTCTCGATGAGGCCGTCGGTGCAGAGCATGATGGCGTCACCAGGCCTGAGCTTGCCCTCGACGGAGGTGTAGGTCATCTCCGGGATGACGCCGAGGACCACGCCCTTGGCCTCGGTGGTGCTCCACACCCCGCACCCGCTGTCGTAGTGCAGCGCGGGCGGATGCCCGGCGGAGGCGATCTGGAACTCGCCCGTGTCCAGGTCCACACTCAGGTGCACGGCCGTGACGAATCCCTCACCGCCGCCGTCGCGGATGAGGTAGTCGTTGCAGTGGGCGAGGAAGTCCCCGGGGGGCACGGCGCCGATGAGGCCGCTGAACGCCCCCGAGAGCATGAGGGCCCGGGTCCCGGCGTCCACGCCCTTGCCGGAGACGTCGACCACGGCCATGTCGAGCCGGTTGTCCCGGCGGTTCGACACGACGAAGTCGCCGCCGAAGGACGAGCCGCCCGCCTGGCGCAGGACGGCGGTGCGCCCCCAGCCCGCGGGCAGGTCGGGCATCCGCCCCTGGTGGCGCAGCCGGTCGCGCAGGTCCAGCAGCATCATCTCGCCGCTGAGCCCCTGCACGCCCAGCCGTTCACGCACCCCCGACAACAGGTAGGCCAGCACGGCGGTGACGCCGATGGTGACCAGCAGGCCGGGGCCCACCTGGCCGAAGTCGAGCATGAACGCGACGAAGACCAGGACCGCCGCGACCACGGTGAGCAGGAAGGCCAGACTCTTGCGCTTGAGCAGGAGCCCGCCGGCCAGAACGGTGAGGATGGTCGAGCTGGGCGGGAACCAGCCGGCGGGGCCCCACACGGCGCCCACGCCGACCCCGACCGCCAGGGCGACCAGGGTGATGAGCACGAGCCGGTAGCGGAAGAGCACCTTGCGCCGGAGCACCGCTACGAGCCGCTGCGTGGTCGTACGCAGCAGCCGGGTGGTCTTGGCGGTCGGTGTGGGCTTCATGTATCCCCTGGATCGGCGCGCCCGCGCGCACGCGGGCGGTTCGGGTTCTCGTACGGCACGGCCGCGCTGGGGCGGAGACGTTCGGTACCGGGTCGGGCGGTGGTCGGGTGCGGGGCACGCCCTGGTGACCGTGGCCGGGGGCGCCGACGCGCCGTCACCGCCGCGGAGCGGACGATGAGAGGCTGGCCACTGTGCACGAACTGTAGCGCGGGGGCGCGGGCCAGGCACGCGCAACCAGCGGTGTTCTCTCCCATAACCACAGGTTTAGGTTCATCCGATAACCGAGCGTAGGGATTCGGTCCCTGTTCCTTCAGGGTTCTGGTGGGTTTGCCGGGACGATCATCCTCTCTCGGACACGACCGCCGCTTCCGGGAACGTTCCGGACGCGACCGCAGGTCCCGGACCCGGACTCAGGCTCCCCCGGGATCCGCGCGCACCGGCCCCGGACAGCGGTCCGCCCCCGCGCCGGCACGGCACGGGGGCGGACCGGACCGGAGTACTTACGGAAGCGGCGGGAGCTCGCCCGACTCCTCGTAGGCGGACAGCATGCCGATGCGGCGGGTGTGCCGCTCCTCGTCGCTGTACGGAGTGGAGAGGAAGGCCTCGACGAAGCGGGTCGCCTCCTCCAGCGAGTGCATCCGGCCGCCGATGCCGAGCACGTTCGCGTCGTTGTGCTCGCGCGCCAGGCGGGCGGTGTCCTCGCTCCAGGCCAGGGCGGCACGGACGCCCCTGACCTTGTTCGCGGCGATCTGCTCGCCGTTGCCCGACCCGCCGATCACGACGCCGAGCGAGCCCGGGTCGGAGGCGACGCCCTCGGCGGCGCGCAGGACGAAGGGCGGGTAGTCGTCCACGGCGTCGTAGACGAAGGGCCCGGCGTCGACGACCTCGTGGCCGCGCTCCTTCAACCAGGAGACGAGGTGTTCTTTGAGCTCGTAGCCCGCATGATCTGATCCAAGGTAAACACGCACGTGCCCAGTTTGGCAGGTCACACGGGCCACCCGCGCCGCGCCCCGCCCCATCCGGCCTGGACGGGCGGGGCGCGGAAGGGTTCGGGTGGAACCCCTCAGGAGGTGGCGACGGCCGCGACGCTCAGTCCGAGGGCGGCGAAGAGCGCCATGGAGACCAGGGAGACCAGGTTGTACACCAGGATCGACCTGAGGTCCTTGCCGAGGGGACCTGCCTTGGAGACCGCGGGCTTGTTGCTCAACTCACACCTCATCAGGGTTCGACCGGGGGATATCCGGTCCGCATCTTTCCACACCCCACAACGCGCCGTTCACCGGGGCCGATTCCGCGCGAACGGCGTCGACGGGTGTGACTCGGCGCATATCCGATCCGTCGCCGGGCGGGCGCGCGGTCAGAGTTGGACCGCCTTGACCTCGAAGAACTCGTCGAGGCCGTGCAGTCCCCACTCGCGCCCGTTCCCGGAACGCTTGTAGCCGCCGAAGGGCGCGCGCGGGTTGAGGGCGCCGCCGTTGACCTCCACCTGCCCCGCGCGCAGCCGCCGGGCGACGGACAGGGCGCGGTCCGGGTCGGCCGACCACACGGCCGCGTTGAGCCCGTACACGGTGTCGTTGGCGACGGCGACCGCCTCCTCCTCGGTGTCGTACGGGATCAGGCACAGGACCGGGCCGAAGATCTCCTCCCGCGCGATCCGCATGCCGTTGTCCACGTCCGCGAAGACGGTCGGGCTGACGTAGTAACCGCGCGTGCGGCCCTCGACGGGTCCGGCTCCGCCGGTGACCAGGCGGGCGCCCTCCTCCACGCCGACGCGCACGTACTCGCGGACGCGGTCGAGCTGGGCGGCCGAGACCAGCGGGCCCATACGGGTGGACTCGTCCTCGGGGTCCCCGGGGACGTACCTGGCCGCGGACTCGGCGGCCAGGCGCACGGCCTCGTCGTAGGAGTCGCGGTGCACGAGCATCCGGGTGAGCGCGTTGCAGCTCTGCCCGGTGTTGCGCATGACGTCGGCGACGCCGCGCTTGACCGCCTGGACGAGGTCGGCGTCGGGCAGGACGACGTTGGGCGACTTGCCGCCCAGTTCGAGCGCGACCCGCTTGACGGTCTCGGCGGCGACCTGGCTGACCCGGATCCCCGCGCGGGTCGAGCCGGTGAAGGACACCATGTCGACCCGCGGGTGGGCGGCGATCGCCTCGCCGACGACCGGACCGGTCCCGGACACCAGGTTGAACACGCCCGCGGGCAGGCCCGCCTCGTGCAGGACCTCGGTGAGCGCGTACGCGGACAGCGGCGCGACCTCGCTCGGTTTGAGGACCGCGGTGTTGCCCGCGAGCAGCGCGGGCACGACCTTGAGCACGATCTGGTGCAGCGGGTAGTTCCACGGCGTGATGGCGCCGACGACGCCGACGGGCTCGCGCACGATGAGCGAGTTGCCCTGGCGCTCGCCCTCGAAGTAGCGGTCGCCGACCTCCTCGACCAGGTCGACGAAGGTGCGGAACATCAGGGCGGGCAGGCCCGCCTGGACCTTGCGCGCGAACCCGGCGGGCGCGCCCATGTCGCGGGTCAGGATCGCGGCGACGTCGTCGACGCGGGCTTCGTACAGCTCCAGCGCCTTGGCCAGGTGCGTCACCCGCTGGCCCGGGGTGAGCGCCGACCACGCGGGCAGGGCCGCCGACGCGGCGGCGACCGCCGCGTCGACGTCCTCGGCGGCTCCGGCCGGAACGGTGTCGATGACCTGCTCGGTCGCCGGGTTGAGCACGTCCAGGCCCTCGCCGGAGGCGGACGCGCGCCAGGCGCCGTCGATGTAGAGGGATCGCATGCCCCCACTCTCGCAGAACGGGATTCTGGTTGGCCAGCGTCGAGAGCCGGGCCGGTGGAATCCCGGACGCGGGATCAGTCCCAGTGCGGCGGGCGCTCGTCGACGAGCCGCGCGGTGTCGTCGTCGCCGCCGTCCTCACCCCAGCCGAGGGGCCGCTCGTCGCTGGTGGTGTCGGGCAGGATGTCGAGGTCGTCGAAGAAGTCGACCCTGCGGTCGCCGTCGGGTCCGGACACGGCCACGCCCCCTGTTCGATCCGTCTGTCGCGTCCGCGGCGCGGACGGTTGGGCGGAGGTACCGGGCGGGCTGGCCGCCCGCCCGGATCCGACCTTAATCGAAAGTCGGCTAGTCGAAGCTCGGCTCGACGGTGCGGGTGCGCTTGAGTTCGAAGAAGCCCTCGACCCCGGCGACCAGGCGGACGCCGTCCCAGAGCCTGGCGGCCTCCTCGCCGCGCGGGGTCGGGGTGACCACGGGGCCGAAGAAGGACACGCCCTCCACGCTCACGACGGGCGTGCCGACGTCCTCGCCGACCAGCCTCATGGCCTCGGCGTGCGAGGCGCGCAGCGCCGCGTCGTACTCGGTGGACTCGGCCGCGGCGGCGAGCTCCACCGGCAGACCGGCCTCCTTGAGCGCGTCCCGGTAGGTGTCCGGGGTGCGCGGCTCCCTGTCGTGGTGGAACCGGGTGCCCAGGGCGGTGTACAGGTCGCCCAGCACCTCCGGGCCGTGCTGCTGCTCGGCGGCGACGCACACGCGGACCGCGCCCCACGCCGTGTCGAGCAGGCTGCGGTACACCTCCGGCAGCCCCTCCTTGTCCTCGTTGAGCACCGACAGGCTCATGACGTGCCAGCGCACGCGCACCGGACGCACCTTCTCGACCTCCAGCAGCCACCGGGAGGTGATCCACGCCCAGGGGCACGCGGGATCGAACCACATGTCGGCGTAGGTGACGTCGGGTTCTACGGGGGACTGCGTCATCATCGCTCCTCGTCGCTGTGGGCCACCCGGCCTCGCCGGGTCCGCCGAGAGTGGACAACCAGCAGCACGGGTTGCGCATTCCTCGCCGGCGCGTGGCAGGATCGAAGCCGAGTGATGACGACGATTCCGGCCGGCGACGACGGCGGCCGTGAAGGGAGCGTGGCGTGGCGGGGAACCTGACACGGGACGAGGCTCGGGAGAGGGCGCGGATTCTGAGCGTCGACTCCTACGCCGTGGAGCTCGACCTGACCACGGGCGAGGAGACCTTCCGGTCCACCACCGTGATCCGTTTCTCCAGCTCGGAGGCGGGCGCCCGGACGTTCGTGGACCTGACCGCCCCCAGGGTGCTCTCGGCCCGGCTCAACGGCCGCGAGCTGGACCCCGGGGAGCTGTTCGACGGTGAGCGCCTGATCCTGCCCGAGGTGGCCGCGGACAACGAACTGACCGTCGTGGCCGACGCCGCCTACATGCGCACCGGCGAGGGTCTGCACCGGTTCGTCGACCCGGTGGACGCGTCGGTGTACCTGTACACCCAGTTCGAGACGGCCGACGCGCACCGCATGTACGCGTGCTTCGACCAGCCCGACCTCAAGGCGACCTTCGAGCTCGCGGTGTTCGCTCCCGACTCGTGGCACGTGGTGTCCAACAGCGCCCCCGACGCCGAGCGCGAGGCCACCGGCTCCGAGGGCCGGGTGCGCTGGCACTTCCCGCCCACGCCGGTGATGTCGACCTACATCACCGCGCTCATCGCGGGCCCGTACCACGTGGTGCGCGACGAGCACGACGGCATCGCTCTGGGGCTGTTCTGCCGCGCCTCCCTGGCCGAGCACCTGGACGCCGACGCCCTGTTCGACGTCACGAAGAAGGGCTTCGACTTCTTCCACGGGCTCTTCGACCTGCGCTACCCCTTCGGCAAGTACGACCAGCTGTTCGTGCCGGAGTTCAACGCGGGCGCGATGGAGAACGCGGGCGCCGTCACGTTCCTGGAGGACTACGTCTTCCGGTCCCGCGTGACCGACGCCCGGTACGAGCGGCGCGCCGAGACCATCCTGCACGAGATGGCGCACATGTGGTTCGGCGACCTGGTCACCATGCGCTGGTGGGACGACCTGTGGCTCAACGAGTCCTTCGCGACCTACGCCAGCGTCTACTGCCAGGCCAACGCCACCCGGTGGACGGACGCGTGGACGACCTTCGCCAACGTGGAGAAGGCCTGGGCTCTGCGCCAGGACCAGCTGCCCTCGACCCACCCCATCGCGGCCGACATGGTCGACATCCAGGCCGTCGAGGTCAACTTCGACGGCATCACCTACGCCAAGGGCGCCTCGGTGCTCAAGCAGCTCGCGGCGTACGTGGGGGTGGACGCGTTCTTCGCGGGGGTGCGCGCCTACTTCAAGGAGAACGCCTTCGGCAACACCGAGCTGAAGGACCTGCTGCGGCACCTGGAGGCGGCCTCGGGCCGCGACCTGTCGGGCTGGTCGCGCGAGTGGCTGGAGACCACGGGCGTCAACACGATGCGCCCGGACTTCGCGGTCGACGGCGACGGGAACTTCACGTCGTTCGCGGTCGTGCAGGAGGCCGCCGAGGAGCACCCGACGCTGCGGTCGCACCGGCTGGCGATCGGTCTGTACGACCGCACCGGGAACGGCGTCGTGCGCCGCGAGCGCGTCGAGCTCGACGTCAGCGGCCCCCGCACCGAGGTTCCCGCACTGGTCGGCGAGGCGCGGCCGGACCTGGTCCTCATCAACGACGACGACCTCACCTTCACCAAGATCCGTCTGGACGAGCGGTCCCTGCGCACCGTCGTGGAGGGCGTCGGGGAGATCGCCGACTCCCTGCCGCGCGCGCTCGCCTTCGGCGCGGCGTGGGACATGACCCGCGACGCCGAGATGGCCGCCCGCGACTACGTGGAACTGGTCATCTCCGGGATCGGCGGCGTGGACGACGTCATGGTCGCCCAGACGCTGCTGCGCCAGGCCGCCGCGGCCCTGATCAACTACGCCGACCCCGCCTGGCGCCCGATCGGCTTCGAGCGGCTCGGGGACCGGCTCCAGGAACTGCTCAACACCGCCGAGCCGGGCGGCGACCTCCAGCTCGCCTACGCCAACGCCCTGGCCGACTCGGCGCGCACGGACGCCCACCTGTCGCTCCTGCGGGGGCTGCTCGACGGGGCGATCACCGTCGACGGCCTCACGATCGACACCGACCTGCGTTGGACGCTGCTGCGCCGTCTGGTCGCCCAGGGCCAGCTCGGAGAGCCGGAGATCGCCGCCGAGCTGGAGTCCGACCCGACCGCGACCGGCCAGCGCCACGCCGCCGGCGCCCGGGCCGCCATCCCCACCGCCGAGGCCAAGGCCACCGCGTGGGAGCGGATCGTCGGCGCCGACCTGGCCAACGCGGAGTTCCGCGCCACGCTGCTCGGCTTCACCGAGCCCGGCCAGGCCGAGCTGTACCGCCCGTACATGGAGAAGTACTTCGCCCAGCTCGCCCCGGCCTGGGAGAAGTGGACGGGCGAGTTCGCGCAGAGCTTCGCCGAGATGATGTACCCGAGCGGGCTGGTCGAGGAGGCGACGCTGGAGCGCACCGACGCCTACATCGCCGAGCACGACCCGGCTCCGTCACTGCGCCGCCTGCTCGTGGAGGGCCGGGCCGGTGTGGAGCGCGCGCTGCGTGCCCGCGCCAAGGACATCGCCACGGGCCAGAGCAGGGTCTAGGGCATGACCGCGCCCCGGGGACGCGGAGTGCGTTCCCGGGGCCGCCGGCGCCTAGAGCATGCGGCCCTGGCCGCCGCCGACCGGGCCCAGGGTCCGGCGGATGCGCGCCACCGTGCGCGGGTCCGCCAGCAGCTCGTCGACGAGCACCGGCTCACCCTCACCGCTGGTGAGCGGGATCCGCCAGTTCGGGTACTCCGTGCTCGTGCCCGGCTGGTTCTGCATACGCCGCTCCCCCACCACGTCGGTCAGCGCCACACCGATCATCCGCGCGGGGGTGGCCACCAGGTAGGCGTGCATCGCCGCCACCACCGAGGCGGGGTCGGTCACCGGATCCACGTCCTCGTCCAGCAGCCCCAGCTCCACCAGCAGCGACCGCCAGCGGTCCACCCGCGCCTCCGACTCGGCCAGTTCCTCGTCCAGGGGGCGGTCGAGCAGCCCCAGCCGGTCGCGCAGCTCGACGTGCTCGCCCGACAGGAACGACGCCACCGGGGGCAGGTCGTGCGTGGCGACCGTGGCCAGGCAGTCGGCGCGCCACTCGTCCGGGGAGAGCGGCTCACCCTCGGAGTCCTGCTCGAACCACAGCACGGAGGTGCCCAGGATCCCCCGGTCGCGCAGGTGGTCGCGGACCCAGGGCTCCACGGTGCCCAGGTCCTCGCCGACCACCACCGCGCCGGTCCGCCGGGCGGCGAGCAGGAGCGAGCCGACCATGCCCTCGTGGTCGTAGCGGATGTAGGTGCCCTCGTCCGGGGTCGCCCCCTCGGGCACGCACCACATCCGGAACATCCCCATGACGTGGTCGACGCGGACGCCGCCCGCGTGCCGCAGCGACTGCCCGACGACCTGGCGGAAGGGCGCGTAACCCAGCTCGGCGAGACCGCGCGGGTGCCAGGGCGGCTGCCCCCAGTCCTGCCCCCGCTGGTTGAACTCGTCGGGCGGCGCCCCCGTGTGCAGACCGGCGACCAGCGCGCCGCCGTACATCCACGCGTCCGCGCCGCCCGCCTGCACGCCGATCGCCAGGTCGTGCACGATGCCCAGGTCCATGCCTCCGCCGCGGGCGGTGATCTGCGCCTGGGCGAGCTGCTCGTCCAGGACCCACTGGAGCCAGCGGTGGAACTCCACCTCCGGCCACAGGCCCAGCGCCTTCTCCCCCACCGCGTGCGCGCCGACGTCGCGCAGCTGGGCGGGCCAGGTCCGGAAGTCGTTGCCGTGCTCCTCGGCGAGGGCGCACCAGGTGGCGAACTCGACGAGGGGTCGGCCCTCGCGCTGCAGGTAGGAGCGCAGCGCCGCCTCGCGGCCGGGCGCCCGCGGCACCTGGAAGAGCACTTCCAGAGCGGTGCGCTTGGCGCCCCAGACCGCGTCGCGGTCCAGCAGGTCCGCGGTGCGGCCCCGTTCGCGCAGGGGCCGGGCCAGGCGCTGGATGCCCTCGCGCTGGGCCGGGTCGAGCCGGGCGTACTCGGGGATGTCCTCCACCCGGACGTACAGCGGGCTGGCGTAGCGGCGGCTGACCGGCAGGTACGGCGAGGGTTCCACGCGACCGACGGGCTCGGAGGCGTGCATCGGGTTGACCAGGACGAAGTCGGCGCCGAGGTCCCGCGCGCCCCAGTCGGCGAGCTCGGCGAGGTCACGTAGGTCACCTGTGCCCCATGAGGCACGGGAACGGACACTGTAGACCTGCGCCATGAGCCCCCACAGGCGCCGGTTCCCGCGCAGGGCGCTGGGCTCGATCCGGTCGGGGACCACGAGCAGGGGCGCGTCGTGTTCGGCGCCGCCGTCCTCGACGCGCAGCGTGTGCACTCCGAGCGGGAGGCCCGGGTCGAAGGGCAGCAGGGACCCGTCGCCGGTCTCCACGGTGCTGCGCGCGCCCTCGGGGAGGACCAGGTCGGGCGCCTTGCCCTCGCGGACGACGACGGCGGGCGGCAGCGGGCTCCGTCTGGTCGCGGGGACCGGGTGCTCGGGGTCCACCCCCAGCGCCGCCAGGACGTGGCGGATCGTGTCGGGGCTGACGGGCACGCGTCGGCCCCGCCAGTCCTCGTAGGCGGTCGCGACTCCGTACTGCTCGGCCACGCGGGCCAGCTGAACGTCCCTCACAGCAATCGATCATGCCCTAACCCGGGCCGCGTACACCGCAGGACCGCGCGGCGTGGGGCCAGAACGTCTCCCGGGGCAACCGTAAATCCCATCGCCGTACGTCAGCGGCCTGTGCATAATGAACGGGGTGCTGTCCAACTACCGGCGTGTCTTCGCCGTTCCCCACGTCCTGTCGCTGCTGACCTGGTCGCTCGTCGCCCGTTTCTACTTCCCCGGGCTGATGATCGCGGTGACGTTCCTCGTCGAGGACTGGACGGACTCCTACACCTACGCCGGGGTGGTGGCGGGCGCGTTCACGTTGGGCCTGGCGGCGGTCGGCCCGCTGCGCGGACGGATGGCCGACCGGGGCGACAGCGACCGGCTGGTGCTGGTCTGCGGTGCGGTGTTCAGCGCCGGGCTCCTCGCCCTGGCCCTGTTGCCGGGCCCGCTGTGGTGGCTGGCGGTGCCGCTGGCGCTCGTCACGGGGGCGTTCGGCTCCCCCGCCAACCAGATCGTCCGCGCCCTGTGGCCGCGGTTGACCTCCGGCGCGGAGCGCAACGCCATCTACGCGGCCGAGGCGACCACGCAGGAACTGCTCTTCGTCTTCTGCCCCGTGCTCACCGCGGGTGTGGTGGCCTTCGCGGGTCCCCGGTGGGCTCTGGGGCTGCTGTCGGTGCTGGCCCTGGCGGGAGCGGTGGGGTTCGCGCTCTCCCTGCGCCGCGCCGGGGTGACCGGCCCCGACCCCGCGCGGCGGGACGCCGGGCCCACGGGCGCGGCGCCCCGGAGGAGTCTGCTGCGCTATCCGGCGCTGTGCGTCCTGCTGCTCATGTCGCTGCTGCTGGTCTGCGGCATCGTGGGCGTGGACCTGGTCATCGTGGCGTGGGCCAACGAACTGGAGTCCCCGCAGTACGTCATGGTGCTGGCATCGGTGTGGGCGCTGGGCTCGCTCGTCGGCGGGGCGGTCGCCGGAGGATTGCGGGGGCGGCCGCGCCTGGTGCGGCGGAGCGTGGCCGCCGCACTGGGACTGGCGGTCCTGGTGCCGTTCATGCCTCCGGTCGTCCACCTGTCCACCCCGCTGTGGATCACCCCGCTGCTGTTCCTGTCGGGGGTCGCCATCGCGCCCACGGTGGCGGCGGCGATGGGGCGGCTCGGCGAGGTCTCCCCCTCCGACCGCCGCGCCGAGGCGTTCGGCTGGCTGGCCTCGGCCATGGGTGTCGGCAGTGCGTTCGCGGGGCCGATGATCGGTGCGCTGATCGACGGCCTCGGGGTGGCGGGCGGAGCGGCGGGCGGAGCGGCGGTGGCCCTGCTGGCCGCCGGGCTGAGCGTGTTCGTCCCGGCGGCGGCGAGCACGGCCACCGCCGGGGCGGCGGGGCCCGGTGCGCCCGGGACGAGCCCGGCCGCCCCGGCCGTCGGGGACGCCTAGTCGACCCCTGGCGGGACGCGGTGCGCCCAGGGGCGGGCCGCCTCCAGCTGCGCCGCCAGCGACAGAAGTGTGCCCTCGCCGCCCATCCGGCCGGTGAGCATGACGCCGATCGGCAGCCCGTCCGGGGACCAGTGCAGGGGGACGCTGGCCGAGGGCTGGCCGGAGACGTTGTACACCGACGTGAACGGGCAGAACTCGGTCATGCGGAGGAACTCCTCCTCCGGACCGTCGTGGTCGAAGTGCCCGATCGGGACCGGAGGCAGTGCCAGGGTGGGGCTGAGCAGCACGTCGTAGGGCTCGGTGGCGGCGATCAGCGAACGCACCCCCCTCTGGAGGCGGGCGCAGGCCGCGACGTAGGCGGAGACGGGGGTGGCGCGCGCCCGGTCGCGCAGCCAGCGGGTGATCGGCCTGAGCTCGTGTTCGCGGGCGGGGTCCACGGGGCTGGCCGAGGCCATCGCCGCCCAGAGCACGCCGAAGTCCTCCGCGAAGGTTCCGCCGAAGTGGGCGTCGCCGGGGGCGGGGACCTCCTCCACGTCGTGGCCGAGTCCGACCAGAAGACCGGTGGCCGCGTCGTAGGCCGCCAGGACGTCGGGGTGGACGGGGGCTCCCGTGCTTCCGGCGTCGGCGTAGCGGCCGACGCGCAGCCGGCCGGGGTCGCGGCGAGCGTGGTCGGCGAAGGTCCCGCCCGGTGCGGGCGTCGGGGCGGTGTACAGGTCGCCGGGCCGCGGGCCCGCCATGGCGTCGAGCAGGAGCGCGGCGTCCAGTACGGTCCGGGCGAGGGGTCCGGCCGAGGACAGGCCGAGGAGGTCGGGCCTGAGCGGCCCGGCGGAGATCCGTCCCCGTGTGGGCTTGAGGCCGACCAACCCGCACGCGCTGGCGGGGATGCGCAGGGATCCGCCGCCGTCGCTCCCGTGCGCGGCGGGCGCCAGACGGGCGGCGACCGCGACGGCGGCGCCCCCGCTGGAGCCGCCGGGTGTGCGGTCGGTGTCCCAGGGGTTGCGGCTGGGCGGGGCGACGTCGTTCTCCGTGTAGCAGGTGCACCCGAACTCGGGCGTGTTGGTCTTGCCGAGGAGGAGGGCGCCCGCGGAGCGCAGTGCGGCGACCGCGCCGTCGTCGAGCGGGGCCGGCTCGGGGTCGACGGCGCGTGAGCCGAAGGTGGTGGGCGCTCCGGCCATCAGGTCCAGGTCCTTGATGGGCAGGGGTACTCCCAGGAGGGGCGGCAGGGCGTCCGGCGTGTCGCGCATGACACGCTTCTCCGCGTTGAGGGCCTGTTCGACGACCTGTTCCGGACCAACCGTAATGAACGCGCCGAAGGTGGGATCGAGCCGTTCGATCCGCTCCAGACAGTGCTCAGCGATCTCACGAGGGGACAGTTCGCGACTGCGCACCAGGTCGGCGAGTCGGTGTGCCGGAAGTTCGTGGATCTGGGTCATGATCCACCAGATTAGCGGGCACGTCACGGGGCACCACTGCCGTGGCGGTCTTCTCTAGAGAGACTGTCGAACCGGTGATCCTTCCCTTGCCCCGCGTCGCGAACACGTATGCGTCCAGCGGAACGGGGGAAGAAAAATGTGAGAAGTCATGCACTAGGACTCGGATATGGATGGAACTAACCTGTCCGACGTGGAATCGGCAACGACAGCGAACGAACGCACCCAACCGAGCGACGCGACGACACACAGCCCCGAAGAGCTCTTTTTCCCTCATCAACGGAAGAAGAATGACAATTCGGGCGCTAAGGCGCTCTACGGAACACTGAAGTCCAACGAGACCGCGCGCAAGTGGTCCCTCCGCGCGGCCGTCGCCGCGCTGGTCGCCATGGCCTTCGGACTGCTCACCGCCGACTGGCGGATCGGGGTCACCCTCGGTCTGGGCGCCCTGGTCGGCATCACCGTCTACGCCGCCCGGCGCGAGTCCGAGGTTCCCCGGTGGCGCAGGCCCTCGGCGGCCCAGCGCAAGACCGAGGTCCAGCTCCGGGTGATGAAGCAGCTCGGCTACCGCGTCCTGCACGCCCGCGCGGTCCCCGGCGGCAACGGGCAGATCGACCACTTCATCGTGGGCCGTCGCGGCGCGTTCGCGATCGACTCCGAGTCGTGGGACCGGCGCCTGCCCCTGCGCAACAAGCTGGAGAAGCTCTACCACGGGCGGTTCAGCAAGAACGAGCGGATCGACGAGGCGCTGGAGGAGGCCAAGCGGGCCGAGGAACTCATCAGCAAGGAACTGGGCCGCGAGATCTCGGTGCGCGCCTCCCTCGCCATCTACGGCCCCGGGATGCCCTGGGACAGCCACCGGCTGCGCGGCGTCGACATCATCACCGGCACCAAGGTCCGCAAGTGGCTGCGCACGGGCCGGGACCGTCTGGACGAGCGCGAGATCGAGGAGATCTACGAGGCCGCCAAGAAGGCGCTTCCGCCCCGGTACTGAACAGCTCGGGAACTCGTCCAGGGAGGACCCGGGAGGGACCACGGCGCCGTGGTCCCTCCCGGGTCCTCCGCGTGCGGCGGGAAAACACCCTGCCATCTCACGATTCGGACATCGTGTCTTCGGATTCGAGACCGAAGCACGCCCGCGGGGCGACTACCATCGAAGGGAAACACCCGGAACCGATGGGAGTCCACCCCATGCCCGCGCTACGCTCACGCACGGTCACACACGGCAGGAACATGGCAGGCGCGCGCGCCCTCATGCGCGCCACCGGCGTGGAGCGCGAGGACTTCGGCAAGCCCATCGTGGCCGTGGCCAACAGCTTCACCCAGTTCGTCCCGGGCCACGTCCACCTGCGCGAGGTCGCCGAGGTCGTCGCCGCGGCGATCCGCGAGGCGGGCGGAGTGCCGCGCGAGTTCAACTCCATCGCCGTCGACGACGGCATCGCCATGGGCCACGGCGGCATGCTCTACTCCCTGCCCAGCCGCGAGCTCATCGCCGACTCGGTCGAGTACATGGTCAACGCGCACTGCGCGGACGCCCTGGTGTGCGTCTCCAACTGCGACAAGATCACGCCCGGCATGCTGCTCGCCGCGCTGCGGCTCAACATCCCCACCGTGTTCGTCTCCGGCGGCCCCATGGAGGCGGGCAAGGTCACCGTGGTCGACGGCGCCGCCACCACGGTCCGCAAGCTCGACCTCATCAACCCGATGATCGCCGCGGCCGACGAGAGCGTCTCCCAGGCGGAGCTGGACGAGATGGAGGAGGCGGCCTGCCCGA
The DNA here is from genome assembly GCF_044457925.1 of Nocardiopsis sp. NPDC050513. NCBI lineage: Bacteria > Bacillati > Actinomycetota > Actinomycetes > Streptosporangiales > Nocardiopsidaceae > Nocardiopsis > Nocardiopsis sp. NPDC050513. Next base: position 24,032 of record NZ_JBITHK010000011.1, read on the forward strand.
CCTGCGGCTCCTGCTCGGGCATGTTCACCGCCAACTCGATGAACTGCCTGACCGAGGCGATCGGTCTGGCCCTGCCGGGCAACGGCACCGTCCTGGCCACCCACACCGCGCGCCGCGCCCTGTACGAGGACGCCGGACGCCTGGTCGTCGAGGCCGCCAAGCGCTACTACGAGGACGACGACGAGTCCGTCCTGCCGCTGTCCATCGCCACCCCGGCCGCCTTCGGCAACGCCATGGCCCTGGACGTCGCCATGGGCGGCTCCACCAACACGATCCTGCACCTGCTGGCCGCCGCCACCGAGGCGGGCGTCGGCTTCGGGCTCCCGGAGATCGACGACGTCTCCCGCCGCGTGCCGTGCCTGTGCAAGGTCGCGCCGAACACGGAGAAGTACCACATCGAGGACGTCCACCGGGCGGGCGGCATCCCCGCCATCCTCGGCGAGCTGGCGCGGGGCGGCCTGCTGGACACCTCCCTGCCCACCGTCCACGGCAAGACCGTCGGCGAGTTCATCGCCGAGTGGGACATCGCCGGCGGCACCGCCACCGACGAGGCCGTGGAGCTGTTCCACGCCGCGCCGGGCGGGAAGCGCACCACCAAGGCGTACTCGCAGAGCACCCGCTGGGACAGCCTGGACACCGACCGGGAGAAGGGCTGCATCCGCTCCGTGCCGCACGCCTACACCAAGGACGGCGGGCTGGCGGTGCTCTTCGGCAACCTCGCCCCGGACGGCGCCATCGTCAAGACCGCCGGTGTGGAGGAGGAGCTGTGGACCTTCTCCGGGCCCGCGAAGGTGTTCGAGTCCCAGGAGGACGCCGTCGACGGCATCCTGTCCAAGCAGGTCGGGCCCGGTGACGTGGTCGTCATCCGCTACGAGGGCCCCAAGGGCGGTCCCGGCATGCAGGAGATGCTGTACCCGACGAGCTTCCTCAAGGGCCGGGGTCTGGGCAAGGCCTGCGCGCTCATCACCGACGGCCGCTTCTCCGGCGGCACGTCGGGCCTGTCCATCGGGCACGCCTCTCCCGAGGCGGCCGCCGGCGGCGACATCGCGCTGGTCGAGGACGGCGACATCATCACCATCGACATCCCGGGCCGCGGGCTCGTGCTGGAGGTCCCCGCGGACGAGCTCGACGCCCGCCGCGAGCGACTGATCAAGGAGCTGGGCCGCTTCCAGCCGCGCGACCGCGAGCGCCCGGTGACGGCCGCGCTGCGCGCCTACGCCGCGATGGCCACCTCGGCCTCGACCGGCGCCGCGCGCGACGTGTCGCAGATCGAACGCTAGGACGGCACCGGAGCCGTCGCCCCGTGTGGCAGGGCCCCGGCCCTGGACCGGCGGTCCCGTACCGCTCAGGAGCAGCAGCCGCCCCCGCAGCACCCTCCGCCACCGGAGGGCGCGGGGGCGGCGGCGCGTCCGCCCACGGCCACGGTGGACAGCAGGCGCACCGTGTCGTCGTGGCCGTGCGGGCAGTCGGCGGGATCGCCGGCGCGGGCCATCGGGCGGGAGACCTCGAAGGCGGTGCCGCACTCGCGGCAGCGGAACTCGTATCTGGGCATGCGGTCAGAATACGGCCGCCCTCCGTCTCCCGGGCACCGGGCGCGACGAAGGGCGAGGGGGCCGCCGCGGGGCCGGTCGGGGACGCGTGGCCCCGGCCCCGGGGCGTCAGGCCGCCAGGTGAGCCATGTAGGGCTCCCACTGCGGGTCGCCGTGCAGGTCACCGTTGATCAGTCGCCAGTGCGGACCCTTGGGCACCTTGGGGGTGATGTGCAGCTCCCATCCGAGTTCGTCCAGGAACTTGTCGGCCTTGCGGTGGTTGCACGGCTTGCACGCCGCCACCACGTTCTCCCACACGTGCGCCCCGCCGCGGCTGCGGGGGATCACGTGGTCGATCGTCTCGGCCTTCTTCCCGCAGTAACCGCACGTGTGCCGGTCCCTGCGCATGAGCGCCACCCGCGTCAGCGGCACCCTGCGACCGTAGGGGACGCTGATGTAGCGTCTGAGCCGGATGACCGACGGCACGTTGTACGACCGGGTCGCCGAGTGGAGCACCGCTCCGGCCTCGTCCCCGTGCACGACCTCGGCCTTCTCCCGAAGCACGAGCAGAATCGCCCTGCGCAGCGGCAGAGTCGTCAGTGGTTCGAAGCTGGCGTTGAGCAGCAGCACGTGTCGGCGGGCGGTCGGTGGGCCGCCCTCCCGGCTGCCTCGGGCGCTCATCGCTCCGCCCCGGCCGTCGCGCTTCGCGGCCGTGTCTCCTCCCCGGCCAGCCGTTCGGCCAGCCAGGAAACCTCCCTGTTCACCGATCCTCGGATCGGTGGTTCCGTACGCCTTGCCACACGGACCTCCCGGTGGTTCCCGCCGAGTTGCGTCCCGCATTCAGTGTGCGTGGTCGGACGGCCTCGGCGCCACCCCAATTTTCGTCAGGACGCCCGGAAAGCGCGGGTCGTGGCTTTCCTCCACCCATTGTGCGCCCCCCAAACCACGTTTCACGGTGCCGCCGCGCCGAACACCGGGCGTGAGATATCGGTGGATAGGGTGCGAAGTATGCGTGAACTTCGCTACCCGCCAGCAGAGCGGCTGGACATCATCGAGACCCTGCACGGCCACGCCGTCGCCGACCCCTACCGGTGGCTGGAGGACCCGCAGACGGCCGCGACCAAGGAGTGGTCCACCGCCCAGGACACCCTCTACTCCGAGGCACGCCCACGGTTCCGGGCGCGCGAGTGGTTCGGCGAGCAGGTCCGGTCACTCATGGACGCCGGACACGTCGGCGCCCCCGTGTGGCGGGGCGAGCGCCACTTCTTCACCCACCGCACCGCGGACCAGGAGCACGGCGTCCTGCTCGTCCAGGACGGCGACGGCCCCGAACGCGTCCTGCTCGACCCCGGGGCCCTGGACCCGAGCGGGCTGACCACCCTGGACTCCTGGAAACCGGACCGCTCCGGGCGGCTGCTCGCCTACCAGCTCTCCGAGGCCGGCGACGAGGAGTCGATCCTGCGGATCATGGACGTCGGGACCGGTGAGACCGTCGACGGGCCGATCGACCGCACGCGCTACAGTCCGATCGCGTGGCTCCCGGACTCCTCGGCCTTCTACTACGTCCGGCGGCTGCCCGCCGACGAGGTCCCCGAGGGCGAGGAGAGCTACCACAGACGCGTCTACCTGCACCGCCTCGGCACCCCCACCGACGAGGACGTCCTCGTCTTCGGCCAGGACCGCGACAAGACCGAGTACTTCAGCGTCACCGTGAGCCGCGACGGGCGCTGGCTCGTCCTGCTCGCCGTGCGCGGCACCTCCTCGGCCACCGACATGTGGATCGCCGACCTGACCGAGGGCGACCTGGGCTCCCCCAGGCTCGTGCCCATCCAGGAGGGCGTCGACGCCACCCTGTCCGCCCACGTCGGCCGGGACGGACGCCTGTACCTGTACACCGACCGCGACGCCCCCCGCGGCCGACTGTGCGTGGCCGACCCGACCGCGCCCGGGTACGAGCACTGGACCACGCTGGTCCCCGAGGACGCCGAGGCGGTCCTGGAGGACTTCGCGATCCTCGACGGGCCCGGCATGGACCGTCCGGAGATGCTGGTCGCCTGGAGCCACCACGCCGTCAGCGAGGTCACACGCCACGACCTGGCCAGCGGCGAGCGGCTCGGCTCGCTGGAGATGCCGGGCCTGGGTTCGGTCGGCGTGCTCATGGAACGGCCCGAGGGCGGGCACGAGGCCTGGTTCGGCTACACCGACAGCACCCACCCGTCCTCGGTGTACCGGTACGACGCGCGCGCCGGCGCCGTGCGCCTCTGGGCGGAGGCGCCCGGCACGGTCGCCACGCCCGACGTCCGCGCCGAACTGGTGACGTTCACGTCCAAGGACGGCACCCCCGTGCGCATGCTCGTGGTCTCCCCCGCCGAACCCGCGGACGGCCCCCGGCCGACCGTCCTCTACGGCTACGGCGGCTTCCGCATCTCCCTGACCCCCTCCTACTCCGCCTCGGTCCTGGCCTGGGTGCGCGCCGGAGGCGTGTACGCCACGGCCAACCTGCGCGGCGGGCTGGAGGAGGGAGAGGAGTGGCACCGCGACGGGATGCTCGCCAGGAAGCAGAACGTGTTCGACGACTGCGCGGCCGCCGCCGAACACCTGGTCGAGACGGGTGTGACCACGCCCGGCCAGCTCGCGGTCATGGGCGGGAGCAACGGCGGCCTGCTGGTCGGCGCGATGATCACCCAGCGCCCGGACCTGTTCGCCGCCGCGGTGTGCTCCGCCCCGCTGCTCGACATGGTGCGCTACGAGGGCTTCGGCCTGGGCCAGCTGTGGAACGTCGAGTACGGGAGCGCCGACGAACCGGAGGAGCTGGGGTGGCTGCTGGGGTACTCCCCGTACCACAACGTGCGTGAGGGCACCCGCTACCCGGCGACGCTGTTCACCGTCTTCGACAACGACACCCGCGTGGACCCCATGCACGCGCGCAAGCTGTGCGCGCTGATGCAGTGGGCCACGTCGGCGTCCCCGGACGAGCGTCCGGTCCTGCTGCGGCGCGAGTCGGAGGTCGGCCACAGCTCGCGGTCGGTGAGCCGGAGCGTGGCGCTCAGCGCCGAGCAGCTCGCCTTCCTCGCCCACCACCTGGGGGCGTCGGTGCCCTGACCGGCGGTCCGACCAGCGCTTCCGACCGGCGGGGGAGACCCGCGCCACAGCGCTGGTGGACGGGCGGTCGAACACTCTCCTGGGGCGGTTGGGACAATCGAGGTCGTCCACCCCCCAGGAGAGCCGCCCATGAGAGGAACCACGACGTGACCCAGATCGAGGCCGGAGGCAACGGGACCGGGACCGTGCCTCGGCGGCACGTGCACCTCGCCCAGGTCCGCTACGCCGACCTTGACCCCCAGCACCACGTCAACAACGTGCGGATGCTCACCTACCTGGAGGACGCGCGGGTCTCCTTCCTGCGCTACGGCGGCGGGGTCGACGCGGGCGAGGAGGTCTTCGGCGCCATGGTCGTGGCCCGCCAGGAGGCGGACTACGTGGCGCCGCTGCTGCCCCGCAAGGATCCGGTGCGGGTGGAGCTGTGGGTGACCGAGGTCCGCAACGCGAGCTGCACGCTCGCCTACGAGATCCGCGACGACACGACGGTGTACCTGCGCGCCAGGACGGTGCTGGTCGGGTTCGACGTGCCCACCCAGAGCGCGCGGCGGCTCGACGACACCGAGCGCGCCTACCTCGCCCAGTACGCCTGAGGGCGTCCGGGCGCGGCTACTTCAGGGAGACGGAGACGGTCTCGCCCCCGTCGCCGTCACGGCGCTGCTCGGCGGACACGGCGATGGACGTCGGCTCGGCCACGACCGGGGGCGCGGCCTCCTCGGGCACGTTGACCATGCTGTGCGCGGCCATGACCATGTACTCCCACATCTGCCGGTCCAGGGCCTCGTGCAACCCCAGCGAGTCCATCGCGGCGCGCATGAGCTCCAACCAGCGGTCGCGCTCGGCGGCGCCGATCCGGAACGGGAAGTGCCGCATCCGCAGCCGCGGGTGGCCGCGCTGCTCGTTGTAGGTACGCGGGCCGCCCCAGTACTGGATCAAAAAGAGGCGCAGGCGCTCCTCGGCGGGGCCGAGGTCCTGCTCGGGGTACATGGGCCGCAGCAGGGGGTCGGCTGCGACGCCCTCGTAGAAGTGGCGGACCAGGCGGGTGAAGGTCTCCTCGCCACCCACGGCGTCGTAGAACGTCGTCTGCACCGGCCCCTCGCCCTGCTTGTGGTGGTCATCTCGCGCGGAAGTCATCGCCCACCAGGGTATGCGACATCCCCGGCGACGGTCAGGGGGCCGAGGCGACGGGAATATCCGCGCCCCGGCCGGTCCGTCCGACGGCGGCTGCTCCGGCGGTCAGGCGCCGCCCCGCACGAGGGCGGCGAGCAGCCTGGCGCGGACGCCGCCGGGCAGGTCCTCGTCGCGGTCTGGCCGCCAGGTGCAGCCGATGCTCACGGCGGCCACGCGGCCGGTGTCCCGAATCCGGCCGACGGCCCCGACGACGGCGTCGGCGCTCGGCCCGCCGGGCGTGGGGAAGAGCATCCCGGGCACTTCGCCGGGGTCGATGACGTCCAGGTCCACGTGGAGCAGGAGCGGCCCGTCGGGGAGGTCCTCCGGCCCGACGTCGGCGACGGCCCGCTGCCGGATGGCCGACCCGCGCAGGTACTCGGCTTCGGGCGGGTCCAGGTCGCGTCCGTCCACGAGGACGAGGCGCCCCTCGGGGATCTCCCGCAGACCCAGGCGGTCGGTCGCGGGGTCGGGCCGGTACCCGGCCAGCACACGCAGTGGGATCCCGCCCGCGTATCCGGAGGCGCTGGTCTCCATCGTCTGGACGTCCCCGTGCGCGTCGAACCACACGACGGACGGATCCATGCCCGCCCGCTGCAGTCCGGCGGCGGTCCCGAGCGCCACCATGCAGTCACCGGACAGGACCGTGGGGACCCGACCGGCACGGACGTGGTCCGCGACGCGCTCGGCGACGGCCTCGTGCAGGACCGCCATGCGCGTCCACACGTCGGCGTCCGGCAACTCCGCGACCACCCTCTCGGCATGCCCGCGCCACGGAGGCCGGAAGTCGGGCATGTACTCGTCGAGGTGGTAGGGCGCCCACAGAATCGTCATGCAGGGACGATACCGACATACGCGGCAGCCGGTACACCCCGTTTCCACCGCCCCGGGGCCGCCGTGGAACACGGAAGGCCCCGCGGACCGGAACCGGTCCGCGGGGCCTCGAACCCGTCGGGATCAGCTGCGGGTGAGCTTGCGGTGCGTGACCGCGTGCGGGCGCGCGGCCTCGGGGCCCAGACGCTCGATCTTGTTCTGCTCGTAGGACTCGAAGTTGCCCTCGAACCAGAACCAGTTGGCGCCGCCCTCCCACGCGAGGATGTGCGTGGCGACGCGGTCGAGGAACCAGCGGTCGTGGGAGGTGATCACGGCGCAGCCGGGGAAGTCCAGCAGCGCGTTCTCCAGCGACCCCAGGGTCTCCACGTCCAGGTCGTTGGTGGGCTCGTCCAGGAGCAGGAGGTTGCCGCCCTGCTTGAGGGTGAGCGCCAGGTTGACGCGGTTGCGCTCGCCGCCGGAGAGCACTCCGGAGGGCTTCTGCTGGTCCGAACCCTTGAAGCCGAACGCGGCGACGTAGGCGCGGCTGGGGATCTCGACCTTGCCGACCTCGATGAAGGTCTCGCCGTCGGAGATGGTCTCCCAGACGTTCTTGGTGTCGTCGATCCGGCCGCGGTACTGGTCGACGTAGGAGATGTCGACGGTGTCGCCGACGTTGATCCTGCCGTCGTCGGGGGTCTCCTCGCCGACGATCATCTTGAACAGGGTCGTCTTACCGACACCGTTGGGGCCGATGACGCCGACGATGCCGTTCGGCGGGAGCGAGAAGCTCAGGTCCTCGATCAGGACGCGGTCGTCGAAGCCCTTGGTGAGGTTCTTGACCTCCACGACCGTGTTGCCCAGGCGCGGACCCGGCGGGATCTGGATCTCCTCGAAGTCCAGCTTGCGGGTCTTGTCGGCCTCGGCCGCCATCTGTTCGTAGCGCTGGAGACGGGCCTTGCTCTTGGTCTGGCGGGCCTTGGCGTTGGAGCGGACCCACTCCAGTTCCTCCTTGAGGCGCTTGGAGCGCTTCGCGTCCTTTTGCCCCTCGACCTTCAGACGGGTCTGCTTGGTCTCCAGGTAGGTGCTGTAGTTGCCCTCGTAGGGGTAGAACTGGCCGCGGTCCAGCTCCAGGATCCACGTGGCGACGTGATCGAGGAAGTACCGGTCGTGGGTGATCGCGACGATGGTGCCGGGGTACTTGGCCAGGTGCTGTTCCAGCCAGTTCACGCTCTCGGCGTCGAGGTGGTTGGTGGGCTCGTCGAGCAGCAGCAGGTCGGGCTGTTCGAGCAGCAGCTTGCACAGGGCGACGCGGCGCTTCTCACCACCGGACAGCTGGGTGACGGAGGCGTCGCCGGGCGGGCAGCGCAGGGCGTCCATCGCCTGCGCGAGCTGGCTGTCGAGGTCCCAGGCATTGCGGTGGTCGAGCTGCTCCTGGAGCCTGCCCATCTCCTCCAACAGGTCGTCGGAGTAGTCGGTCGCCATCTGCTCGGCGATCTCGTTGAAGCGGGTCAGCATCGCCTTGGTCTCGGCGACACCGTCCTCGACGTTCTCCAGGACGGTCTTGTCCGCGTCGAGCTGGGGTTCCTGGGCGAGCAGCCCGACGGTGAACCCGGGCATCAGTCGCGCCTCACCGTTGGACGGCTGCTCGATGCCGGCCAGGATCTTCAGCAGCGTCGACTTACCCGCACCGTTGGGCCCCACGACGCCGATCTTGGCTCCGGGCAGGAACGACCCCGAAACATTGTCAAGGACGACCTTGTCGCCGTGCGCCTTGCGCACGTTTTGCATGGTGTAGATGTACTCCGGCATGTCTTCCAGACTAGGGTGTCGGCGCCTGTGCCGAGACCTGTGGGATCACGTGACGCGACCGCGTTCCAGGGCCCGGCGGGTCACGCACTGGAACGCGCCACGGCGGCCCGGTCTTCCCGCGAACGCGAATCCGCGCGAAAGGGTTCGGCGTCAGGTCGGGGAATCCCCGTCCACGCCCCGGCGGGACGCCCGGAAGGCGGCGCGGTAGGCGATCGGGCTCACCCCGACCAGCCGGTGGAAATGGCGGCGCAGCGTGGCCGCGCTGCCCATGCCGCAGCGGGCCGCGACCTGCTCCACCGTGGCGTCGGTGCCCTCCAACAGCTCCCGGGCCAGGCCGACGCGCTCGCGGTGCAGCCAGGCGAGCGGGGCGGCCCCGGTCTCGGCGCGCATGCGCCGGGCCAGTTGGCGGGGGCCCAGGCCCGCGCGCCGGGCCAGGTCCTCCACGGTCAGGGGCCGCGCCAGGCGGGCACGGGCCCACTCCAGAGCCCCGCCCAGACCGTCGGGAGAGCGGGGGACGGTCGGCGGTGCGATGAACTGCGCCTGTCCTCCCGGGCGGTGCGCGGGGGCGACCAGGCGGCGGGCCAGACCGTTGGCCGCGGCGGCCCCGTGGTCGCAACGCACCAGGTGCAGGCACAGGTCCAGCGCCGCGGTCTTGCCCGCCGAGGTGAGGATCCGCCCGTTGTCGGTGTAGAGCACGTCCGCGCGCACCTCGACGCGCGGATGGAGCCGTGCCAGCTCCTCGGCGTGCATCCAGTGTGTGGTGGCGCCGCGGCCGTCGAGCAGCCCGGTGTCGGCGAGCAGGAAGGCCCCGGTGCACAGCGACACGATCCGGGCCCCTGCCCCGTGGGCGGCGCGCACGGCCGCCAGGAATCCGGGGTCGGGCTCCGCCCCCGGCAGGTCGGTCGCGGGCACGACCACGGTGTCCACCGCGGTCAGATCCGCCAGCGGGCGCCCCGGAACCCCCGGCAGCAGGGGCGAGGCCGTGCCGTCGGCGGTGTGGGCGGTCAGCCGGTACCAGTCGCCGTCGGCGGACAGGTCGGACCGGTCCACCCCGAAGACCTCGGCGGCGATCGCCGTCTCGTAGGGCATCGTGCGCTCGTGGACGGCGATCCCGACCCTGTGCATGTCGGAAATTGTACGCATCACGTCGGATCGGACACTAGCCCGCGGTCCGTCCCAGGGCGAAGACTGGACCCATGGAATCGCCGAACGAGAACCCGCGAGCGCGCGGGAGGGTGCTGGTCTACGGCGCCTACGGCCACACCGGCCGCTTCGTGGTCACCGAACTGCTGCGCCGCGGCCTGGAACCGGTGCTGTCCGGGCGGGATCCGGAGCGGCTCGCCGCACTGGTCGGCCGCCACCCCGGTCTGGAGGCGCGCCCGGCCCGCGTCGGGGACGCGGGCGCTCTGGAGAGGGCGGTCAGGGGCACCGCGGCCGTGGTCAACTGCGCCGGTCCGTTCCTGGACACCACCGGTCCGCTGGCGACCGCCGCCGTACGTGCCGGAGCCCACTACCTCGACGTGACCGCCGAGCAGCCCGCGGTGCGGGCCGCCTACGACGCCCACGGGGCGGCCGCCGCCGCGGCGGGCGTGGCGGTGCTGCCCGCGATGGCCTTCTACGGCGGGCTCGCCGACCTGCTGGCCAGCGCCGCGGCCGACGGCGGACCGGTGGACTCGGTCACGGTGGCCGTCGGCCTGGACCGGTGGTGGCCCACCGAGGGGACGCGCGTCACCGGTCAGCGCAACACCGCGCCCCGGCTGGTCGTCGCCGACGGGCGGACCGTGCCGCTGGACGCGGGCCAGGACGCACGCACCTGGGAGTTCCCCGCCCCGTTGGGCCAGCACGAGGTCGTGCCCCTGCCCTTCTCCGAGGTCATCACCATGCACCGCCACCTGGGGGCGCGGCGGATCGACTCCTACCTGAGCCGGGGTCCCCTGGCCGCGCTGCGCGACCCGGCCACCCCCGGTCCGGAGCCGGTCGACGCCGCCGGGCGCTCGGCGCAGCGGTTCGCCGTGGACGTCAGGGTCCGAGTGGACGGAACCGAGCGCCGGGCCCTGGCCACCGGCCAGGACATCTACGCGGTGTCCGCCCCGCTGGTGGTCGAGGCGGTGGTGCGCCTGCTGGACGGCCGCGGTCGCGCCGCCGGGGCCCTCGCCCCCGGACAGGCCTTCGACGCCGCTGACTTCCTGGCGGCGCTGTCGCCCGAACCGCTGCGTGTCGAGTACGCCGTTGACGCCGCCCTCGTCCCGGAACCCTCACCAGGGGGTTGATCCTCGCGCACGGCCCTGCCGGAGACGTCGCGCAACGGCAGCAGGGGGACCCGCCCACTGGCATGGTCCCCTCCGCGCTCCCGGCGGGCGTCCTCGTCCCGGCACCCCCTACCGCCCCCGCCTGCGCGGCAACGGGGGCACGAACCCGGCGCGGGTCCCGATCACCCGGTCCACGAGGACGTCGATCCGGTCGCGCTGGACGTAGCGCCACGTCCCGGCGCGGTCCTGCCATCCCCAGGTCCAGCCGTCCTTCAGCCCGAGGGCGACGTCGCCCACGTAGCCGGGGCCGACCAGCGCGCGGTCGACGTCGGCGCCCCGGGTCCAGGGGAAGCGCCGCCACTCCAGGGTGAAGGCCAGGCCTCGCGAGGAGAGGAAGGCGTCGCGCGCCCTCTCGAAGGGGTCGGGAGGGGTGCCCGGCTGCGTTCGGAACTGCTCGGTGTCGTTCATGGACCAAGCGTCCGGCGAGAGCCCGGAACTTGCACAGCGACTGATCTGATTCCGCTGTTTCCCGGCTAGGAATGGGATGCACTGGCTACCATCTGGGACATGACGGTTTCCGAGTTTGCAACCACTCTCACTCGATACCGAGAAGTTGCGGGATTAACGCAGTACCAGCTTGCAGCGAAAGCGCGGACGTCCTCCTCGTCAGTGTGCCGCTGGGAGTCAGGAGCGGTGCTTCCCAAGCGGCGGAACGCTGAGCTTCTGGATCAGGCATTCGACGCAAAAGGCAAGCTCTTCGCGGTGTGGCGGATGGCTGCTGGTGGCCGATCCGTCCCGGAGTGGGGGGCGAACGTCGCGGAGTTGGAGGCATCCGGTCAGTCGGTGGAGTGGGTCTGTCCCCTCCCAGCGGTCCCTGGAATCTTGCAGTCACCGAAGTACGCACGCATCGTTTTCGAGGAAGCGCAACCGTTCCTTCCCGCAAAGGAACTCGACAAGTTGACTCGGATGCGATGTGAGCGATTTGAGCAGGTTTCTGAGCTTCGTGTGACTGCTGTGTTTCCGGTGTCGGCGCTGACGACGTTTCCAGAGGATGCGCGCTCGGAGCAAGTCACGCACTTACTGCGGTTGACGGAGTCAGGACGTGTACGTGTCCTGGTCATCCCAGAAGGTTCGCTGCTGGTGGGGCTCCCGTCCCCCTTGCTGGTCTTCCGAATGCGGGACGGTTCCACCCTGGCAAGCAGTGACCATGCAAACGGCAATATCGTGTACAGGGAAGGAGATGGGCTGGACAGGCTGAAGGAGCTGGCGAAGCGCTTCATGCAGTCCGCTCTTCCCGAGAGGGAATCCCGGCGCGTGTTGGAAGGACTACTATGAGCGACTGGCACAAGTCCAGCTACAGCAGCACAAGCGGTCAGTGCGTGGAAGTACGGGAGACTCCCCAGGGAGCGCATGTCCGCGACACCCAGAACCGTGACAGGGGAACCCTCTCCTTCGACGCCTGGGAGTGGCGCGCGTTCCTGGACGTCGCCTCGGGCCTTTGACCCGCCCCCCGTTTCCGCGAGGCCCCTTACCCGTCCCGCAGCAGGGACCCCGTCAGTGCGCTGACGTCGGAGGCTCCCCCGTCACCATGGAATACCCAGAGCATCCGATGTGTGACCTGTCCCCTTCCCCTCAGACGGCTTCGGAACGACTACCCGTCCCAGTCCTCCCTCCCCTCCCGCCAGCGGGGTGCGGCCTCCCGCCACCGCTGCACCGGCATCCCCCAGGCGAGGGCGCGGCTCATGAGCAGCGCCATCGAGTACCCGGGATCGGCGGTCAGAGACACGTCCAGGGCAGCGGAGACGAGTTCCCGGTCGTCGCTCTGCCAGGCCGCGACCGCGAGCAGCGAGGCCGGGGCCGCCCGCAGGCGTTCGGGGACGTGCCGCGTGACCCGGCTCCAGAGCCTCCGGTGCACGTCCGCGCTCCGGGCGGTGATCCGCGCCCACACCTCGTCCCGCACCCGTGTCTGCGTCAGGTACACGCCCAGGGAGGCCAGTTCGCGGGGCCCGGTGAGCCCCTCCCCGCGGCTCTCCGCCCGCACCGCGGCGCGGACCGTGGGAAGCCCCAGGTCCACCAGGGCGTCGGAGCCGCGGGCGGCGTGGTCGCGGGCCACGGCCTCCACGTCCTCGACTGCCGCCGCCACCTCCGTGGCGAGTGGACCGGCGACCGGTTCGAGGAGCGCCCTCACCCGTGCGGAGTCGGCCCGTTCGGCGTGGACCGGCGCCAGTGGCGTGATGCCGCGCAGGACGGCGTCGGCCGGGGCCGTGGACCGGTCCACGTCGACCAACGTGCCCTCGGGCGGACAGCAGGAGGGGTCGACGCAGGTGTAGGACCAGTACCGGCCGCCGGTGACCCGAAGGGCGTCGACGACGGTGATCCCCCGCTCCCGCGCGGCGCCCACGAGTCCGTCGACGTACGGGGTGACCCGCTCCGGCGGGCCGAACGCGACGACCAACAGTGCGTCGCAGCGTTCGGCGACGGCGTGGGCGACGGCCGGAGGCGCGGTTCGCGAGCCTGGAGGGATCCCCTGGCCGCCCAGGTCCGCGCGCAGCACCGTGTGCACACGGCCGTCCTGGAGCGCCAGGACCACGATTCCGGGATCGGGAGGTCCGCCCGCGAGGTACGGGAGCACGGCGATGACGTCGGTCGGTGTGGTGAGCCTGAGCGTGGCCGGAGGGTCGGCCGACGAGCCTCCGGAGGACCCACCGGGCACACCGGTGGCCGTGTCGCCGACAGGGCGGGGCCGGGGGACGGATGTGGGCTCACGCCCGGGGAGTGACGCGGCGGTGCCGTGCTCAGCGCCGCCGCGGCGGTCGGGGTCGAAGGGGTCTACCGGGTGTCCGTGCTGGTCGAAGCGCATACTTCAACGGTGCGTGATCGGACGGAAGCGCACAACGGCGTCTTGGGGTCTGTGGACGACGGGCGCGGCCCCGCCCCGGACCGGGTCCTCCCCCGGTCCCGGGACCGCCCATCGGACAGCGGGGCAACGGTACCGGGACCGCCGCCCGCCCTGGGCGGGGCCGGCGGACCGCCAGGGCACGGCGGTCCCTCCAGGCTCCCGGGGTCACTCGACCTCGCCGCGCCCGGACAGGTTGCCCTCGCGCGGCCCGGGGATCTTCCCCGGCACTCCCGGGCGCCCGGCGGGCAGGCACACCCGATTGCGTCCGGTCTCCTTCGCCCGGTACAGGGCCAGGTCAGCGGCGGTCAGCAGCTCGACCAGGTCGTTGCCGTGCTCGCCGGTGACCGCGGCCCCGATCGAGACCGTGATGGACACCGGCACGTCGTCCACCGATATCTCCATGCACCCGACCTGCGCCCGCAGCCGCTCGGCCGCGTGCCAGGCCTCGGACGTGTCCGACCCCGGCAGCAGCACGACGAACTCCTCGCCGCCGAAGCGGCCGAGCAGGTCGGACTGGCGCAACTGCTGCGCGATGGTCGTGGCCACCCCCAGCAGCACCTGGTCGCCGAACAGGTGGCCGTAGTTGTCGTTGACCCGTTTGAAATGGTCGATGTCGATGATCAGCACGGCCGCCGTCCCCCGCCCCGAACGCGCCCTGGCGATCTCCACCGACGCCTCCTGCTCCCAGGTCGGCGCATTCAGCAATCCCGTCTTGGGGTCGGTGCGCGCCGCCATCTGCAGCTGCTGGAACAACAGGCTGCGCTGGAGGAGCAGAACCGGCGGAACGGCGATGGCCAGCAGGAACAACGTGAGCTGCGCGAGGATCGCCACGGTCACCCCGACACATAACTCGACGGCGTCGACCGTGCACGCCTCCCGGTCCCACATGGGCCGCAGCGACGCCCCGGGCCCCATGCTGATCCTGGCCGCCAGCGCCACCAGGATCGTGTTCAGCACCGTGAATCCGGCACAGCACAGGACCGCGATCAGCACCCCGGCGCCGGTGGCGAGGCTGTCGTGGGCGTCGGGCACCCCGCCCAGCGCGTCCCAGAGCCCGTCGGCGGCCACCGCGTGCCACACCACCGACGCCAGGAAGCCCGACAGCCCGATGGCGGTGGCGTTGAAGACCCGCCGGTGCGCCAACGCCCGCCTCGCCCGCAGCTGCAGCAGGAGGAACACCGGGACGGGGACGATGAGGGAGTACACGGGCGGCAGCAGGAGGACGATCGGGAACCACCACGCCCCCAGGAGATCCCGGGCCAACCCCGCGGGCACGCCCAGGCGGCGGATCGCCTCGACGCAGATCCCCGCGCACACGGTCAGCGCCAGGAAGGTCACGACGTCGGCGAGCGTCACGGTGGTCAGCGCCGCCGCCGCACCGAACAGGAACAGCGTCGCGAACAGGAGCAGCCCCATGTAGACGATCAGGCCCCGAGGCTGTTGGAGGATCGGCCAGCACGACCGTTCCCCGACGGCCACGCCCTCCGCCGCCAACGGCTTCTCCGAGATACTCACGGCTCCATCCTCCCTCCCTGCGTCACGCTCCGCAGTCCGACCCCTACACGTGCTACTGATAGGTGAACCACCCCTTCCGGTTCTCCCTTCGACGACCCGATTTCGCGCGGAGTTCCACGCCGTCGTCACCCGGCGACCGCCCCGGGACACCACACGTACAGGTGGGTACGTCAGCACGGCCCAGCGCGCCACCCCCCAACACTTTACATTACGTTGGGTAATAACTTAATTGCTGAATGTATGATCGGCGCAGGCAGAGACGAGAATGACTCGGGGCTCGCGCTTCGTCAGGTGGGGTGGAACCGGGCTTCGAGACGTTCTACCGTAGGATCCGGCTTCGATGGCCGTTTTCGGACACGAGGCGCCGACCGAACCAGGATCCCGCCCCACGAGGCCGGCGCCGCCCGATCGGAGGAGGACACATGTACAGCACCGTGCAATGGACCTGAGACCCGACACGACTCGGGGGGGGGGGGGGGGGGGGGGGGGGGGGGGGCGGCGCCCCCGGGGGGGGGGGCGCGGGCCCGCCCCCCGGCCGCCCCCCCCCCCCCCCCTCACCCCACACAACCCCCCCCCCCCCCCCCCCCCCCCCCCCCGCGCGCGGGGGGGGGCGCCCCCCCCCCCCCCCCCCCCCCCCCCCCCCCCGGGTCGTCTGGCCGGCCCCGCGCGGAGCCGCCGTACTCACACGGCCAACGGCCTCACGAAGCCGCCCCCGCCACCTCGTAGGCCGCGCGGAAGGCCCGGTAGCGGTCCAACTCGGCCGCCATCGGCTCCACCGCCCGCCGACGCGCGATCTCGGCGACCCGCTCCACCGCGACCCGCTCCACCGTCTCGCGCCGCTGCACGGCCGCGACCTCGACCAGGTTCGCGCAACCCACCCCGGTCAACCATCCGACCAGGAGGGACGCGACCACCAAGGCGCCGGAGTAGGCGACGAACACCGGATCGTCGAACACCGCCATCCCGGTGAGGCCGCCGGCGAGCCAGCTCACGAGAGCCACGAGCGCCCACACCAGGCCCAGGCCCGCGGCGGCCAGCAGCGCGAACTGCGCCGACCGCGCGACCTTCCACCACGGCGCGGTCCGCTCGGAGGCGCTGACCGCGCCCGAGACCGCCTCACCCAGCTCCGCCGGAAGCTCCGAGACCCCGCTGAGCGCGGCCGCGCGCATGCGCCGCCGCCACGGCGCGGGCATCCCGTCCGAGACCCCGTCCGCCGCCTCGCCCAGCACCGTCTCCAGCTCCGCCACGTGCGCGTCCACCGGACCGCCCGCGCCCGCGTCGCTGTCGTCGCGCAGGAAGTCGAGTTGAACCGCCGAGAGCGGATCCTTGCGCACCCGTCCCAGGAGTCGGGCCAGCGGCCAGCCGACCTCGCGTCTGCCGCGCTTGACGTCGTTGGTCTCGGTGACGTCGGCGACGGCCCTGACCCCCGCCGCGCTCGCCAGGCCGCCGCGGATCCGCTCGGCCACCGGCTCGGGGACGGACCCGGGGATCTCCCCCTCGCCGTGGAACTCCTCGAAGGCCACCACGACCTGGTCCAGGTCCGCGACCAGACGGTCGACCAGCGCGCGGCGCTCGCGCACCGCCTCGCCGAGGAACTCGCGCAGGTCGCGAATGCCCTGGCCGGTGACGGTCGACGTGGTGATCACCCTGGGGTGCACACCCGACTCGGTCTCCATCAACCGCCGCAGGTCGGTGAGCAACTCCTCCAGCTCGTCCGGTTCGACCCGGTCGACCTGGTTGAGGACCGCGACGGTCACCGCCCCGTGCCCGGCCATGCGGGCCAGGTACCGGTGGTGGACGGCGGCGTCGGCGTACTTCTGCGGGTCCAGGACCCACACGAGCAGGTCGACCGACCCGATGAGCCGGTCGGCCTCGGCGGTGTGCATACTGCGTACGGAGTCGTGGTCGGGCAGGTCGAGCAGGACCAGGCCGGTCAGTTCGGAGTTGCCCGCGTCCAGGACACCGGTGCGCGAGTGCCGGTAGCGGGTCGGCACGCCCAGCCAGCTCAGGAGTGCGTCGGCGCCCTCGTGCCCCCACACGCAGGCGTGCGCCTTGGACGTGGTGGGCCGGGTGACGCCGGTCTGCGACAGTTCCAGCCCGCACAGGGCGTTGAACAGCGACGACTTGCCGCTCCCGGTTCCGCCCGCCAGGGCGACCACGGTGTGCTCGGCCGACAGCCGCAGGCGCGCGCCCGCGTGGTCGAGCAACTGCGCTGAGCGGGCGACGACCTCCTCCGGCAGATCCTCCTGGCCGAGTTCGGTCAGGGTGGACAGGGCGTCGAGGCGTTCGATGAGCTCGGCCCGCGTGACGGTCGTGGCGGGTTGCCAGTGGTCGTGGCTGGTCGGGCGGTACTCGTCGTCCTCGGCACCGGTCGCCTGGGTCTCCGCGGGCGCGGCGGCGTCGGTGTCGGCGTCCGCCGTCGCCTCGTCCGCGGGCTCCGGGGCGGCGGTGTCCGGGCCCACCGCGCGGAAGGCGCCGGAGACGGCGGACGGACCCGGCACGCGCCGGGGCAGGGGACCGCCGTCCTCCTGCTCCACCGTCTGCGGTGCGGGAACCCCGCCGTCGGTCGGGGCCGCCTCGGTCGGCGACGCGGCGGACGGAGTCCCGGCCGCCCCCTCGTCGGCGCCGCCGGCCTCGCCGTCCTGGTCCGGAGCGGGGACCCACTCCGGCGGGTTCGAGGTCACGGCGGGGAAGGCCCCGGTGTTGCGCCCGGCGATCTGGGCGTCCTCGGCCGCCTCCGCGAGGCTGCCGACCCACCCGGCCAGCCCGTCGGGGTCGTCGCCCTCGCCTTGGGCGTCACGTGAGCCACGGGTCTCGGCGACGCCGCGACGAACGCCGCGCACACCGCGTCGGCCCCGTTCGGCCCTGGCCCCGCGCATACCCCGGACACCGCGGCCCGGGTGGGCCGCGTCGTCCCGTGCGTCCTCCGCCGCGGCGGGGGCGAGAAGGTCATGGCCACCGGTGTCCTCGGCGTCGGCGCCCGTGTCGCGGGTCCGGGCCGCGTCCGGGCCCCGCCGGGCCGCGTCCGCGTCGCCCTCCGGGGCATCGGACACGCGCGCGTGCCGACCGGCCGGCCTGTGGGGCGCCATCGGCGTCTCCTCGGGGGGCGCCGCGTCCGGGTAGCCGGCGATACCGTCGTGCGCGGCCTCCCCCGCCCCCGTCCCGACGCCATGGTCCGGCACGGGGTCGGAGTGCTCGGGCACCGGCACGGTGTACCCGCGCCAGGGGCCGCTCCCGTCGGACACGGCCTCACCCTGCCGGGCACGGTCGTCGCTACGGTCCTCGGACCCGCCGGTCGGTCGGACCTCGTCCCCTGGTTCGGCGGATCCGGTCTCCCCGGACGGCCGCGTGGGGTTCCACTGAGTCGTCATCGTGCAATCTCAAGGTTGTACGTGGCCTGATACAGCTGGACGGCACTGTCCTCGGACGGGATCCCCGCCGACGCCAGGGTGCTGTCGAAGGGCGCGCGCTCCTGGTCGAGCAGCGCCCCGACGCGTTCGCGCAGGTTGTCGCGGGCCGCCGTTCCCATGCTACGGAGGGACTGGGCCCCGAACAGCCCCTTGAGCAGGCGCTGTGGAGAGGGGCCGGAGGCGTCGGCCGCGTGCGCGCCGCCGCCCGAACGGGAGCGATCGTAGCCGAGCAGGTCCATGATGAGGACGAGCGCGACGATGTCGTGGTCGAAGGTGACGAACCGCGCCACGGACCGCTTGGTCGCCCCGCTGGCAGCGGTCATCTCCGCGATCTCCCTCTGCCACTCGGCGAGCTCCTTGCGGACCCGCTGGGCCAGGAGGCCGCGCCCCGGCAGCTCCGACGCCTTCTCGACCAGTTCCTCGCCGCCGGGAACCTCCCGCCAGCGACCGTCGATCTCCTGACCCGCGCGCTCGGCGGCGGAGACCACGAGCGCGGCCAGGGAGTCGCGCACCGCCTCCTCCAGCGCCGCGACCCGCTGCCCCCGTTCCTCGGACTCGGCGCGGCCCCGCCTGGCCCGCTTGCCGCGCAGCCGCAGGCTCCGGGCGAGCTCGCCACTGGCGGCCACCTCCTGCCAGCGGGCCAGCAGGGACCCGCTCAGCAGAGAACCGTCGGCGAGCCCGGTGTCCACGTGGCGGCGCGCCCCGGTGTAGGACTCGTCGACGGCTCCGCCGAGCGCCCGCCCCACCTCCACCTGCGTCTCCACCTGGCGCGCCAGTTCGGGCACCCGGGAGCGGAAGCTGTCGACCACCCCGACGAACGTGCGCCGCGAGACCCGGTCGCGCTGGTCGGCCTCGCCCGCGACGTCCGCGAGGTAGGTGCGGATGTGGTCGGCGACGTTGGCGGTGAAGCGCTCCCCCTTGACCTGGTCGGTCTCGGGGATCGCGAACCGCGCCGCCCCGCCGAGCCCGTTGGCCTCCAGCATGGCGCCGAAATGGTCCAGGAGCTGGCGGCGGCCCTTGCGCGGCACCCGGGAGAGCACCACGGCCAGCGAGGTGTCGCGGTCCCGTGCCACCTGGAGGAACTCCCACACCCGGGCGTCGGCGTAACGGGTGCTCGTGGTGACGAACACCCACAGGTCGGCCGCGTCGAGGAACTTGGCCGCGAACTCGTGGTGGGCGGCCACCGCGGAGTCGACGTCCGGAGTGTCGAGCAGTGCCACCCCGCGCGGCATGGCCTCGCTGGCGGCGAGCACGAGCATGCCGTCCTTGCCCGGCATGGCCAGGCCCTGCTGGCGCACACGCGGCAGCGCGGGGATGAAGGAGGACTCGCTGAACCAGTCCACGTCGGCCGGATGGCAGGCCAGGACCGGACTGTTGGTGGTGGGCCGACGCACGCCGGTCGTGGTGACCTGCTCGCCGACCAGGCTGTTGACCAAGGTGGACTTGCCCGCGCCCGTGGAACCGGCGACGGCGATCAGCAGCGGGATGTCGGGCCGCCGCACCCGCGGAAGGACGTAGTCGGACAGCTGCGCCAGGAGATCGGCCTGGAGCACCCGACCCTCCTCGGCGGCGGGCAGCCCGTCGGCGAACCCGAGGTCGCGGATCTGGATGCGCAAGGACTCCAGGACCCGCTCGAAGCGGTTATCCTCCGGTACCGGCGCACGGTGTCCGCCGGAGTCGGGCGGAGCAGTGGGTCCGGCGGTGGCCGGAGCGGCGGATTCGCCCGGGCCTCCGTGGGCCGGGGCGTCGGCCACGGGTACGGATCCTGGGCCCGGGGCGGGATGGTCGGAGGTGGCGGCCGGTCCGGTGCCGAACCGGTCCGAGGCACCGGAACCACTGGTGTCCGGTGCGGCCGACGGCCGGGTCATGATCGGTATGCCCTCCTCATCGGTGCTGACGGTCCCCCGCCGCACGGACGTCGAACGCCGCTGGCGGGGGTCTCACTGGAGATCGCGCCCGGTCGCCAGTCGACGCGTCTCGAACTGGGTCCCCGTGTGCAGTATGTCAAGATCCCGCGCCGTTTTGACCACTTCTCCAATGATCACCACCGCCGGGGGCCGCACCCGGGCCGATCGGACCGATGCGGCGATGTCCGCCAGAGTACCCGTGACCGTCCGCTGCCCTGGCAGGGTGGCCTCCTGCACCACCGCGACGGGGGTGTCGGCGGGACGCCCGTGACCGACGAGCGCCTCGGCGATCGCCTCGATCCGCTCGACGCCCATGAGCACGACCACCGTCCCGCCCGCGCGGGCCAACCCCGCCCAGTCGACGGTGGACCGCTCGTCCCCCGGAGGCACGTGCGCGGACACGATGTGCACGTCCTGGGCGACCCCGCGGTGCGTGGCGGGGATGCCCGCGCTGGCGGGTGCGGCCAACGCGCTGGTCACCCCCGGGACCGCGATGACGGGCACCCCGGCCGCGGCGCAGGCGGCCGCCTCCTCGCCGCCCCGGCCGAAGAGGAAGGAGTCGCCCCCCTTGAGCCGGACCACGAACTTGCCCCGACGGGCGCGGTCGACCAGAACCCCGTTGATCTGTTCCTGGGTCATCGAACGCCCGTAGGGGATCTTCGAGGCGTCGACGATCTCCACGTCGGCCGGGAGCCGGTCCAGGAGCGAGGTGGGTGCGAGCCGGTCGACCACGACCACGTCCGCCTGGGAGAGCAGCTGCTGCCCGCGGACCGTGATCAGACCGGGGTCGCCGGGGCCTCCGCCGACCAGCGCGACACCGCTGAACCGCTCGCGACCGCGCCGGGCGTCGAGGGTTCCGTCGGCGAGCCCGTCCGTGATGGCGTCGCGCAGACCGGCCGCCCTGCGCGGGTCGCCGGAGGCCACGACGCCGACGGTGATCCCCCCGGCGGTCCCCGAGGCGGGGGTCCAGGCCGAGGAGGCGTGCCGGTCGTCCGCGCGGACACACCAGACCCGCGCGGCCTCGGCCTCGTCGGCGACCGACGCGTTGACCCGGGGATCGTCGGTGGCTGCGTGGACCAGCCAGTAGTCGGGGACGTCGGAGCCGGAGACGTCGCCAGGGGCGAAGGGCCGCCGCTCCCACGTGATGCGCCCGGCGTCGGCGAGGTCCTCCAGAGCGGCCGAGACCTCGGGAGCCACCAAGGTGACCCGCGCTCCGGCCTCCACCAGGACCGGGACCCGGCGACCGGCGACCCGTCCTCCCCCGACCACGAGGACGTCCCGGCCCTCCATGCGCAAACCCAGCAGATAAGTCACGGTCGCGCCCCTTCCGTCGTCCGTACCGGCCCCCGGCGACGACGGCGGGGTGCGCGGATGGCGGTCCATCGCGCCGCCGGCGATGTTCGGCGATTGTGCGATTCACCTTGTCAAAGCGGTATTACGCCCGGGTAAACCGGTGTGCGCCCCAGGTGTGAGCCCGACCGCACCGCACGCCGCGGTCGCGGACGGCGGGCGACCCCTCCCATGAGGTCATACCCCGCTCCCGGCGGCCCGGCCGGGAGCGGGGACGCCGGCGGCGCCCGCCGGACCCGCCCGGCGGCTCAGTCCGCGGTGGACACACCCGCGTCATCGAAGGTGGCGACGTCCCGCAGGGCACGTGCCGACGCCTGGAGGATCGGCAGGGCCAGTAGGGCGCCCGACCCCTCCCCGAGCCGCATCTGCAGATCCACCAGCGGACGCAGTCCCAGGTGGTCCAGGGCCAGGGTGTGCCCGGGTTCGCTGGAACGGTGCCCGGCGAAGCACGCCTGCACCGACTCGGGCGAGATCGCCGCCGCGGCGAGCGCCGCGGACCCGGCGATGACGCCGTCGAGCAGGACGGGAACGCCCAGAGCGGCGCCGCCCAGGACGAAACCGGCCAGGGCGGCGTGCTCCAGGCCGCCCAGCCCGGCGAGGGTGCCGATCGGGTCGGCGGGGTCCACCGGGTTGGCCGCCAGGGCGCGCCGCACCACGTCGACCTTGTGCTCGAAGGTGGCGTCGTCCACACCCGTCCCGCGCCCGGTGGCGGCCTCGGGGGCCGCCCCGGTGAAGGCGCACACCAGCGCGGCGGCCGGGGTCGTGTTGGCGATGCCCATGTCACCGGTGACCAGGCAGCGGTTGCCCGCCGAGACCAGGTCGCGGGCGACCTCGATCCCGCCCTCCAGAGCCTGGAGGGCCTGTTCACGGGTCATCGCCGGGCCCCGGGTGAGGTCGGCGGTGCCGCGCGCGACCTTGCGCGGCAGCAGCCCGGACGCCCGGGGCAGGTCCCCGGCCACGCCCACGTCCACGACGGTGACCTCGGCGCCGACCTGCGCGGCGAAGGCGTTGACCACGGCGCCTCCGGCGAGGAAGTTGTGCACCATCTGGGCCGTGACCTCCTGGGGCCAGGGGGTCACCCCCTGGGCGTGGACACCGTGGTCACCGGCGAACACCGCGACCGCGACCGGTTCGGGGATCGGCGGCGGGCACACTCCGGCCAGCCCGGCGAGACGGACCGACACGTCCTCCAGGACGCCGAGGGAGCCCTTCGGCTTGGTCATGCGGTCCTGCCGGTCCCTGGCCTCCTCCACCGCGCGGGTGTTCAGCGCTCCGATGGCGGCGATGGTCTCCTCCAGCAGGCTCGTGGGCTCCTGGCCGGGCAGACCGCGGCGGCCGTAGCGGTCACGGTGCACCGCCCAGGACAGGGGGCGCCCGCCGGCGGTACCGGCCGGGTCGGTCTCCGGTTCGGCGGGGAACTCCTCGACGTAGCCGACGCAGAGGTAGGCGACCACCTCCAGGTGGGAGGGGAGGCCGAGGACGCGGGCGAGGTCGCGTTCGTCGAGGTGGCTGACCCAGCCGACGCCGAGCCCCTCGGCCCGCGCGGCCAGCCAGAGATTCTCGACGGCGAGCGCGGGAGAGTATCCCGAGCTCAGCGGCTGGGCGTGGCGGCCCAGGGCGTTCCGGCCGCCGCGCGCGGGGTCGACGGTGACGGCGATGTTGAGCGGGGCGTCGACGATCGCCTCGACCTTGAGGCCGGACAGAGCGCGGGCGCCGGGCAGGGTGCGCTCGTGGTCCTCGCGCTCGGCCGCGGCCAGGTCGCGGACGCGGGCGCGGAGGCCGGTGTCGTCGATGAGGAGGAA
This sequence comes from Nocardiopsis sp. NPDC050513, assembly GCF_044457925.1. Taxonomy (NCBI): domain Bacteria; kingdom Bacillati; phylum Actinomycetota; class Actinomycetes; order Streptosporangiales; family Nocardiopsidaceae; genus Nocardiopsis; species Nocardiopsis sp. NPDC050513. The sequence goes on from NZ_JBITHK010000011.1 coordinate 47,581, forward strand.
GTCCCAGGGACGGGCGTCTCCGACGCTGGGGGCCTGGTGGGCGGCCTCGAGCACGCGGGTGAGCACGTCGTCGGGGACGGGGTCGGGTCGGAAACCGTCGATGACGTCGCGGCGCTCGCTGATGGCCCGGTAGACGGCGTCGCGTTCGGGGGCGCCGTAGGTGTGATCGGCCGGTGGCTCGGGGGCGGCGTGGGCCGGAGGGGCTTGCTGGGGCCGCTGACCGGTGGTCGCGGGCTCCGGGTGGGGCTCGGCGGCTTGCTGTGCTTGCACGGTGTTGCTCCGCTCCGCTTCCGTGGTCGTGGGACGCGGTTGCTCGGGTCCGGGTGGGGTGGGGTGGTGTCCGTGGGCGGTGGGTGCCGTGGTCGGTGCGGGCGCCGGGTGGGGGCGGGCGCCGCCCTGGGCAGGGGCGCGGTCACTCGCGCGGAACGGGATGACGTTGGGTCGCGGGTCGCCGACGGCCGGTGCGGGCGCCGGTCGCGCGGGCGCGGCGGCGGTCTGTCCGCGGCGGGGCGCGGTGGGTGGCGCGGGTGCGACCGGTGCGGCGGGTGCGGTCGGTGCGGCGGGTGCGGTCGGTGCGGCGGGTGCGGTCGGTGCGGCGGGTGCGGTCGGTGCGGCGGGTGCGGTCGGTGCGGCCCGCCCCGATGCCGGGTGCCCCGCTGAGGCTGTACCGGGGGTCGCCGACGCTGCGGAAGAGGCGGGAGCGCCGGATGCGGCGGGTGCGGCGGGAGAGGACCGCACGGCGGCTACGGACGGCGTTGCGGCTGGGCCGGTCGTGGCGGCTCCGCCGTGGGTGGCGTGTGGGGCGAGCCCGGGCGGTTCGACGAGAGCGGCCTGCTCCGCGGCGGCGGGCCCGGCCGCCGCGGCTTCGGCGTGTGCCGCCGCCCGCGGAGCGGGATCCGCCGGTTCGGCGGCGGCGTCGGGCTCCGGCGGGATCGCCGCGGCCGGCACGGACGCCGCTGCGTCCCCCGCGTCCCACCGAACGGCCCCCGCGTCACCCCGCACGGCGGGCGCGGGTTCCGGGGGCGCCGTCGGCACCCCGGCGGCGGACGTCGCCGACCCTCCCGAGGTCCCGCTCTCCTGCCCGTGTACCGGCGCGGGCGGAGTCTGCCCGACCGTCGTCGGAATCGGCTCCGTGGTCGTCGGGTCCGTGCGCGGCACCGACGGCCGGGGCGGCTGCCGGAACGGATTGGTGTCGCGTCGAGGCTGGACGGGCTGGGCGCCCCGACCGCTCTCGGGCAGCCCGTCCAGGAGTCCCCCGGCGTCGCCCGCGCCCGCGGCGGAGTCCCCGCTCCGTTTCCGGGACGACCCCTGCGCGCCGCCGCGGCGGGCTGACCCGCGGTCACCGTTGGTCATGAACGCTCCCCGAAGAGGTGTCGACTACCCGTTGTCCGCCTGATCCGACATAGACCGGTAAGCGTAGTCTGCGATGTTTCTACCGTTCACCCGGGTCCCCGCCCCTCGCGACCACCCCGACGCGTCCGGACACTCACCTGGTCAACTCTGCCAGAGCCCGCTCCAGGACGCGGTTGGCGTCGGTTCCGCGCACCGCCACCCGGAACCACTCCGGCCCCAGCCCCGGGAACGTGTCCCCCCGCCGAACGGCCACGCCGCGCTCCCGCAGCCTCCGCCTGAGTCCTTCCCCGTCCGGCGACCCGACCAGGAGGAACGACGCCCGGGCCGACGGCACGACGGTCAGCCCCAGCCCGCTCAACGCCGATGCCAGGCCCTCCCTGCGCCCGGCGAGCCCCACCGCCCAACGCTCCGCCTCCGCGACGGCCTCCGGCGAGCAGCAGGCCTCGGTCGCCACCAGCGCCGGAGTGGACACCGCCCACAGCGGCTGGGCCGCCGACAACGTCCGCACGAGGCCGGAACCGGCCACCACGTACCCCGCGCGCAACCCCGCCAGCGACCACGTCTTGGTCAGGCTGCGCACCACCGCCAGCCCGGGCAGATCCCCCCGGGACGCCAGGGACTCGGGCTCCCCGGGAACGCAGTCGGCGAAGGCCTCGTCCACGACCAGGACCCGTCCGGGACGGGCGAGCGACGCCACGACCCCGGCCGGGTGCAGCACGGACGTGGGATTGGTGGGGTTGCCGAGCACGACCAGGTCGGCGTCCTCGGGCACGAGCGCCGGGTCGAGGACGAAGTCGGGCCGGAGCAGGACCCGCTCCACCGCGTGCCCGGCCGCGCGCAGCGCCGCCTCGGGCTCGGTGAACTGCGGGTGCACCACCACCGCGCGACGCGGCTGCAGGGCACGGGCGATCAGGACGAACGCCTCCGCCGCCCCGGCGGTCAACAGGACTTCGCCCGCGTCACGCCCGTGGCGGCGGGCCGCGGCCGCCCGCGCGGCCCCGGGATCGGGATAGGAGCCCAGGGTCGCGAGCGATTCGGCCAGTCTCCGCGCGAGCCACTCCGGGGGCGCCGCCGCACGCACGTTGACGGCGAAGTCGAGCAGCCCCGCACCGACCTCGGCGTCGCCGTGGTGCCGTAGGTCGTGGTCGTCCCGCACGTGTTCTCCTCTCGTCCCGACGGCGCCACGCTACCCAAACACCCCGTAAGCACCACGAGAGCCCACCCATCGCCAAGGTCGGGTCGGCTCCGAGAATCCACCGTGGCGCGCCGAAACGCCGACGCACACGGGCTTGTGGCAGGCTGTCCGGGCCTCCCCCCGCCCCCGGGAACGGCCCGATCCGCGACCGGCGCCGGGCGGCGCGCCCCAGGCGTCCGTCCCCGCCGACGGCAGGGCCTGTCCATCGCCGCCCGCAGAGAAGGACGAAGTATGCGACGCCGCTCATTCCTGGCCAGTTCCACCGCCCTCGCGGGCCTGACCGCGCTCGGCACCGCACTGCCCGCGCGCGGTCCCGCCCTGGCCGACACGGCCCTGGAGATCCCCCGTGTCATGGCCGAACCGGCCTCCGCCGCCGCTGGCCTGGTCCGCCCGGACACCCGCTTCGACGTCGTGACGGTGACCCGGCCCGTGACGACGCGCACCGAACCCGCCATCCGCTTCGAGACCGGCGGAGTCCTCGGCGCCTGGGAACCGGTGCACCTGCACACCTCGGGACGGGACGACCGGGACCCCGTCTCCTCCGCCGTCGTCCGCGCCCCCGAGGGAGCCACGGGCTACGAGGTGCGCGGCGGCGCCCAGACGTCGGCGCTGAACCTGAGCGACGGAGAGGCGCTGCGCCTCGACGGCCCCGCCCGCACGTCCCTGTCGGCTCCGGACGGGGGCTACCAGACCCTGAGCGGCCCCTACGGACGCCCGTCCGCACGGTTCGTGACCCGCGCGGGCTGGGGCGCGGACGAGTCGTACCGCTTCGACGACGAGGGCAACGACCTCTGGCCCGCGGAGTTCCACCCCGTGCAGGCGCTCACCGTGCACCACACCGCCCTGGCGACCAGCGGCGACCACGCGGCCGACGTGCGGGCGGTCTACCACCTGCACGCGGTCCAGCTGGCGTGGGGGGACATCGGCTACCACGTGCTGATCGACCCCGACGGCGTGGTCTACGAGGGTCGCCACTCGGGCGGGGACGGGGTGCCGGTCTTCTCCGGTCGGCCGAGGCCGGGCCGCGCCGCGTCGGTGACGGCCGGGCACGCCTACACGTTCAACCACGGCAACGTCGGCGTGTGCCTGCTGGGTGACTTCACGGACGAACTGCCCACCCAGGCGGCCCGGGACTCCCTGGTCGACGTCCTGCGTCTGCTGTGCGCCGTGACGGGCGCGGACCCGGCCGCGGAGATCGAGTACGTCCACCCGGGCACCGGCGCGAGGACTCCGGCGCGGACGATCTCGCGGCACCGCGACTGGCTGGACACCGAGTGCCCGGGGAACGCGTTCTCCGAGGTGTTCGACACCGAGATCCGCCAGCGGGTCGTCCGCGGCCGGGGCTGAGGAGCGCGCGGTGGGGCGTCGGCGCGGTGGGATACTGCGGTGAACCCTGTGTGGGGAAGTGCGTACGTTCAGCACCTGTACGTCGTAGATCATCCAGATACGCGAAGAATGTTCCACAACGCGTAGGGTGTGCGCATTGCCCGACGACCGAGGACCCGCCCCGCCCATGCCCGACGCCCCGCCGCGCGACCCCTCCCAGTGGATCCTGCCGACCGTGATCCTGGAGACGGAGCGGCTGAGGCTGCGCGCGTTCGTCGAGGGCGACATCGACGACGTGTACGCCGCCTGCACCGACCCCGAACTCCAGCGGTGGGTGCCCATCCCCTCCCCCGGCACGCCCTACACCCGCGAGGCCGCCGAACGCTGGTGCCGGGAGACCACGACGCTTCTGCGCACCAGCGGCGACGGGCAGCAGTGGGCGATGGAGGAGCGGGAGAGCGGCCGTCTCGTGGGGTGCGTCGGGTTGCTGCGCACCCTGTGGCCCGCGATGAACACCGAGATCGGTTACTGGGTGTCGCCCTGGGCGCGGGGCCGGGGGCTGGCGACCGAAGCCGCTGTCGCGGTCTCGCGGTGGGCGATCGACCAGGGCTTCCAGCGCGTGGAGATCAAGGCCGCCACGGACAACGCCGGTTCGCGCGGGGTGGCCGAGCGCGCCGGGTTCACCCTGGAAGGCGTCGAACGCAGCGCGATGCCGCTGCACGCGGGCCGGGCCGACCTGGCGGTCTACAGCCTCCTGCCCGCCGACCTGGGACGCTGACCGGCGGAGCACCGTCCGAGCGGTCGCACCGCCCTGGGGCCCGGCCTCAGTCCCAGACCCGCGACAGCAGCCACTCCCCCGTCGCGGTGTCGTGGCGCAGCTCGTACACCCCCTGGGCGTGGGCGGTTCCGGCCTCCACCCGCCAGTGGCGGCGTTCGGGCACCTCCGAGGTGCTGGCCGGGCTCCAGTCCATGCGGACGGTCACCCAGTGGTCGAGGATCCTCCGCACCCCGTAGACCCGACCGTTCCACGTGAACCTGGCCGGCCGCCCGTCGTCCTCGACGACCGTGACCTCCGCGCCGTAGTACCGCCCCACCGCGCTCCCCCTCAACCTCGACCGACCCCTGCCCAGACGCACGCCGCCGGACCGCCCGCCCGGAGGAAGCACGGGCCGGCGTTCGAACGTGTGTTCTAAGACTAGCGAAATCCGCACCCCCGCGGAACCGTTTCGCGCGCGCGGGCGTCCCCCCGACCGAACCCCCGCGCGGGACCGCGAGGGTCCGACCCGAAGGTCGTTCCGAAGGTCCGTGCGCAGGCTGACCACACCGGAACCCGCGGCCCTCCGACCTCGGTACGCTGAGCCGCGCACCCTCCCCGATCCATGCGAGGACCCTCAACTGTGACGTCGAACGGGCATCAGAGCGGCCGCCCCCTGCGCGCGGGGGATCCGCGCGAACTCGGCGGCTACCGGATCGTCAGCCGCCTGGGCAGGGGAGGAATGGGAACGGTCTACCTCGCCCGGGACACCGCGGACCGCCCCGTCGCCGTCAAGCTCATCCGCCCCGACCTGGCCGACGACGAGGCGTTCCGGCTCCGGTTCGCGCGCGAGGTCGGGTCCGCCCGGCGCGTGGCCCGGTTCTCCACCGCCGCCGTGCTCGACGCGCGCCTGGACGGGGACCCGCTCTTCATCGTGTCGGAGTACGTCTCCGGCCCCACCCTCGACGAGCACGTCCGCGCGGAGGGCCCGATGCGCGGCGGCACGCTGGAGGGCTTGGCGCTGGGCGTCGCCGCGGCGCTCACCGCGATCCACGGCTCCGGGGTGGTCCACCGCGACCTCAAGCCCGCCAACGTCCTCCTGTCCACCGTGGGCCCCAAGGTCATCGACTTCGGGATCGCCCGCGCTCTGGACGACGAGGACGGCGCGGTCACCCACTCCAGTCAACTCATCGGCACGCCCTCGTACCTGGCCCCCGAACTGATCCTCGGGGAGAGGGCCGCCCCCGCCGCCGACGTCTTCGCGTGGGGATGCCTCGTCGCGTTCGCCGGCACCGGATCCGCCCCCTTCGACGCCGCCACCGTCCCCGCCGTGCTGCACAACATCTCCACCGCCCCGCCGCGCCTGGAGGGGCTGGATCCGAGCCTGTCGGACCTGGTGGGCGCCGCGCTCGACAAGTCGCCCGCGAACCGTCCGACCGCCAGTCGGATCCTCGCCCTGCTGACCGGGCAGGAGGAGCCCGAGGAGGCTGAGGTGCGGCGTACCATCAGCACCTCCTGGGCGCCGCCGGGCCCACCCCCGGTGCCGGGCCCGCCTCCCGTGTCGGAGCACCGGTCCGCTGAGCCGACGCGGGTCACGCCGATCCAGGCCCCGGCCGCCCCGACCCAGGTCCACGACGCGCGATCCGGGTACGCGCCCTCCGGACCGCAGACGACCGTGTACGTCGGCCGACCGCCCCACGGACCCGGGCCGGGCACGGGGCGACCCGCGGACCCCGGAGGGCGCCCTCCCCAAGGGGATCCGGCGGCGGCTCACGGCCGCCACGGACCGTCCGACGGCCACGCGTCGCCGTTCCGACAGGGTCCGCCGACGGGCCTGACCCCGCGCGACGGGCAGCCGTTCGACGCCCGCTCCGGAGCGGGCGGCGCCGGAGGACCTGGCGGCCCCGGTGGCCCCGGCCAGCCGCCGCGCGCGCCGCAGGGGGTCGGTGCGACACCGCCCCGACGCGGGCGCGGCCGCCTCGTGGCCGTCGCGGGCGGAGCGCTCGCGCTGGTCGTGATCGCGGGCGTGGGCGCCTTCACCCTGCTGTTCGGCGGTGACGCGCCACCGGAGATCACGGTGTCGATCTACGGGCACGACTTCGCCGCCGACCCGGGTTGGAGCAACGGCGTCTACGACCCCGAGGCCGAGGAGGACGACGGGTACTGGGCCGGGCGCGGCATGCTGCTCTCCCTCGGCCCCGAGGGCGACGCCAGCCGCGGCGAGATCGCCCCCATCGAGCCCGAACTCCCCGACGCGGTCCTGGTCACGGCCACGGCGCACATGGTGGAGGGGCCCGCCCAGGGCCAGTTCGGGGTGCGCTGCTGGGACAACGCGGACCACCAGGGCGAGGACCAGCGGAGCATGTACGAGGCGCTCCTGCGTTTCGACGGACGGACGGCGGAGATCCGCCGGGTCGTCTTGGACCAGGGCTCCAACGAACCCCTCGGCGAGACGGTCGACGTGTCCGGCTACCTGCGCTACCCCCAGTTCGAGGAAGGGGGCGGGACCCAGGAGGGCGACGGCGGCGACCCCTACGACATCGGCCCCGACGACACCCTGGTCGCCAACGCCGTCGCGCTCGCGTGCGAGTTCTCCGCGGGAGAGGGCGGCGAAGGGGACCGGATGCGGCTGCGGATGTGGGTCAACGACGAACTCGTCGTGGAAGCCGTCGACGACAACCCGCTGCCGGACGACGCCGAGGAGCCCGAGGACCGGCGCCGCGTGGGGGTCGTGACCCGGACGGGCCCCGGCAACACACGGATCGGAGTGCTGTTCACGAGCTTCTCGGTGCACGAGATCCTCGCCGGGGACTAGCCGGAGGCCACCGCGGCCGCGTCCCCGTCCCCCGCCGTGGAATAGGCGGGAATCCGGCGCGGCTGACATGATGCGGGAAGTTCGGAGCCAGCGAAGGAGTGGACCAGTGCGCGCCATCGTCATCGAGGAACACGGCGGCCCGGAAGTACTGCGGTTGACCGAGACGGACGACCCCCGGCCGGGGCCCGGCGAGGTCCTGGTCGACGTGACCGCCCGCGGCGTCAACTTCATCGACGTCTACCAGCGCGAGGGCCAGTACGACGTCCCCCTCCCCTACATCCCGGGCATGGAGGCCGCCGGTGTGGTCGCGGCGCTGGGCGAGGGCGTGGACGGCCTCGCCGCCGGCCAGCGCGTCGCGTGGGCGATGGCCCCCGGCGGATACGCCGACCGGGCGGTCGTCAAGGCCTCCCTCGTGGTCCCCGTGCCGGACGCGGTCACCGACGAGCAGGCGGCGGCGCTGCTCCTCCAGGGGTTCACGGCCCACTACCTCACCCGGACGGTGTACGCCGTCGACAAGGGCGACACAGTCCTGGTGCACGCGGCCGCGGGCGGCACCGGTCTGCTCCTCACCCAGATGGCCAAGGAGCGCGGCGCCCGCGTCATCGGCACCGTGTCCACGGAGGAGAAGGAGCGGCTCGCCCGGCAGGCGGGCGCGGACGAGATCATCCGCTACACCCGGACCCCCGTGGCCGAGGCCGTTCGCGACCTCACCGGCGGCGCCGGCGTCGCGGCGGTCTACGACGGGGTCGGCAGGGACACGTTCGAGGCCAGCCTCGCCTCGCTGCGCCCGCGCGGCGTGCTGGCGCTGTTCGGCCAGTCCAGCGGGATGGTGCCGCCCGTCGATCCGCTGCGGCTGACCCAGGCCGGGTCCGTGTACCTCGTCCGACCGTCCCTGGCCCACTTCGTGGCCGAGCGCGAGGAGCTGCTCGGGCGGGCGCGCGACCTGTTCGGGCTGCTCGCCGACGGTCGGCTCGACGTGCGGATCGGCGGCCGGTACCCGCTGGCCGAGGCGGGACGGGCACACCGCGACCTCACCGGCCGCGCGACAACGGGCAAGCTCCTCCTGACCTGACCGCGCGCCGCGCACGTCGGCCCCGCGCCCCCCGATGGTCGCGGGCACGGGGCCGGCGTCGGGCCGCTCAGGCCTCCTCGCGCGGTCCCGGCATCGTGCCGCCCATGGACGCGCCGGCGCGGCGCACGTCGTCCCGTGCGTCCGCGACCGCGCGCTCGGCCGCCTCGGCGGCGTCCACCGCGGCCTGCTCCGACGACGACCGGTCGCGCTCCTCGCCCGCGGTGATCCGCGCCGGCCCGGCGCCGACCTCCTCGGACCCCTTCTCCGTGGAGGGCACGGTCCTGGCGGCCTCCCCCGCGAAGGCGTGGGTGACGTTCTTGATCGCCTCGGTCAGCTCGCCGGGGATGACCCAGAACGTGTTGCCCTCGCCCTGCGCCAGGTGCGGGAGGGTCTCCAGGTACTTGTAGGCGAGCAGCTTGGCGTCGGCGTCGTTGGCGTGCACGGCCTGGAACACCCGCTCCACGGCCTTGGCCTCGCCGTCGGCGCGCAGGATGGCCGCCTGCTGGTCGCCCTGGGCCTCCAGGATGGCCTGCTGGCGGGCGCCCTCGGCCTTGAGGATCCGGGCCTGGCGCTCTCCCTCGGCGTGCAGGATGGCCGCGCGCTTGTCGCGGTCGGCCCGCATCTGCTTCTCCATCGCCTCCTTGATGGTGGGCGGCGGGTCGATCGCCTTGATCTCGACGCGGTTGACGCGGATGCCCCACTTGCCGGTGGTGTCGTCCAGGACCCCGCGCAGGCGTGTGTTGATCTCCTCCCGGGACGTGAGCGTCCGTTCGAGGTCCATGGAGCCGATGACGTTGCGCAGGGTGGTGACGGTGAGCTGGTCGATGGCCTGGAGGAAGTTGGCGACCTCGTAGGCCGCGGCCTTGGGCTGGGTGATCTGGTAGTAGAGGACGGTGTCGATGTTGACGACGAGGTTGTCCTCGGTGATCACCGGTTGGGGCCGGGAGCTGAAGACGTGCTCGCGGAGGTCGAACTTGGTGTTGACCCGGTCGACGCCCGGGATGATGAAGTTCAGACCGGGGTTGAGGGTCTTGATGTAGCGGCCGAAACGCTCGATGTTGTAGGCCCTCGCCTGCGGGACGATGCGGATCGCCGACAGGGCGATGGCCACGAGGATGACCGCGAGGATGACGAAGGGAATAGTCGGGTCGAACATGTCCGCACCTGACCTTGGGGTCGTGGCTGTGGATCGGGACTTCCCGGGACGCCGGAGCCCGTCGCCTCGGGGCTCAGGGCAGGGCCTCCCGGGGATAGACCACGGCGGTGGCGCCGTCGATCTCCATGACGTCGACGTGCGCGCCGACCGGGATCACCAGGTCCTCGTCGATGCACCGTGCCGACCACTCCTCTCCGGAGAGTTTGATCAGCCCGCGGTCGCCGTCGACCTCCTGGAGGACGACGCCGGAGCGGCCCACCAGGGCGGCGGCGCCCGAGCGCGCGTCGGGCCCCCGGGTCATCTGCCGTTGCATGATCGGTCGGACCAGGACGAGTCCGGCGGCGGCGGTCGCGGCGAACCCGATGATCTGCACGGCCACGGGCAGGCCGATCGCGCCCAGGAGCGCGGCGACAAGGGCCGCGACGGCGACGAGTCCCAGCACGAAGGTCAGTGTGAGGGCCTCGGCGACTCCGAGGGCGACAGCGAGGATCATCCAGATCAGCCAGTCAGGCATGTTCTGCGGCCCTCCCGCGACGTATCGGGTAATCCTTAAGCTACCCAGACGGGCTCGGCGAAGCACGTGATTCTCCGGAGTGATACGCGGACGCGGTCCGCGGCGGCACCCGTGTGGGAGCGCCCCGGACCGCGACCGCGCGCGTTCCGTCCGCCTGGTCCGCGGCGCGCCGCGGACCAGGCGGACGGGTCAGCGACCTCCGGAGAACTGGTAGACCATCTGGTACGTGGGCCGGTTCTGCCAGGCGATCGGCCACATGCCGATTCCCCCGACGGCGCTGTGGACCACCGCGTCGGCGCACACCTGGTCCCCCGCCGGGCAGGAGCCGTCACCCGGGTAGACCTCGTCCGCGGGGACGGCGGCGGCCTCGGCGAGCGTGTCGAGCAGGACCGTGCGGCAGGCGTCGAGGTCCCCGCCTCCGCAGTAGGCGTCGCCCAGGGCCCCCTCCACGTCGTGGCCGAGCACGGCGCGCAGGTCCTTGTCGACGTAGGACCACCAGCCGTACTGGAAGGCCGAACCGACGTGGCCGCCGCTGGAGGGCGACTCGTCGACGCGGGCGGCACGGGTCAGCTCGGTGTAGAGGCCCTCGCCGAGCCCGGGTTCGAACTGGCCCCGGACCAGGCGCGGCCACCAGGCGTCGAGCACGCGGACGGCGTCGGCGTGCGCGTAGTGTCCGGCGTCGCGTTCGGGTTCGCGCCGCAACGAGCCGGACTCGTTCCAGGCGCGCAGGTCCTCCACGACGGCGGCCAGCTCGGGATCCTCGACCTCGGCGGAGTCGATGGCCTCCAGCAGCAGCGGGAGGACCTCCTGGGCGCGCAGGTCGGCGGTCCCGGCCTCCATCATCACCCGGGTGAGCGACGCGGGGGTGAACCGGTGGCCGCTCTCGACGAGCGCCGAGACGCGGCCGTCGAGCAGGTCGCCGCGGTGCACCGACCCGGTGGACCAGCCGGAGGTGTACCCCTGGGCGGGCTTGTTGTTCCAGTTGACGATGTAGTCGGGGTTGACCGCCTGCGGGTGGTCGGCCAGCGGGTGGTAGTCGGCCGCGTTGGTCGCGGGGTCCCAGCCCGACCAGCCCGCGGCCGAGGAGGCGTCGATCGGCAGGTTGGGGTTCGTGCCGCCGAGCCGGACCGGGTTGGCTCCGGAGTTGACGAAGGCGATGTCCTCGTCGTCGACGTAGTGCCAGTTGAACGCGTAGCCGACGTCGTAGGCGGCAGCGGTGAAGGTCTGCGCCGAAGTCACCGCGTCCGGGTCGTTGAACCGCTGGAAGCCGATGATCGAGTCGACCTCCCGCATGTAGGTGGAGCGCCGCGAGGTGAAGGCGACCGGGTCGCCGTCCACCGTGGCGAACGACTCCACGAGACCGTACTCGGAGCGCAGGGAGGTGAGGGTGTAGCCGCCCGCCGGGGTCTGGTCGGCGACGGTCGGCTCCCAGTCGTTGGAGACGCTGAGCTCCTCGAAGGGCACGCACGTGCCCGAGGTGTCGACGTAGTGCCGCGAGTCCGTCGTGGGGGCGGAGCCGTCGGTCTCGCACAGCGCGGCGGCGAACGTGTCGGTGAGGTCCTGGCCCGCGGAGGTGGCGCTCCAGGCGTAGTCGACGCCGCGGCCCATCTGGACGTAGAAGCTCACGCCCGCGAAGGAGGCGCCGCGGGCGCTGATCCCCGGGCCCTGGAGCTCCTGGAGCATGAGCAGCTGCGGGGAGAAGTAGCCGGTCTGGGGGCCCATGACGGCGACGGGGTTGCCGCTCTCGGTGTGCTCTCCCGAGACCAGCAGGGCGTTGGACATGCCGCGCGGGTCGAGGAACCCGTCGGGCAGGACGCCGTCGTTGAAGACGCCTTCCAGGGAGTCCACGTCGCCGTCCTGGGCCATCTCCTCGACCCGCTCCAGCTGGGCGTCCGGCAGGTCGTCCAGGGTCGGCGGGTCGGCGGCGTCCTCGGGTTCGGCCTCCTCGGTCCGGGCGGCCGCCTCGGCGGCGAGCGGCTCGACGCTCTCGCCGGAGACCGCGGATCCGTACTCGTCGTGGACGATGTCGTAGGGCTCGACCGAGCCGGGGTCGGGCAGGACCTCGCCGACGGGGTCGTCGGGCGTGCCGGTGTAGGGGAACTCGCCGTCGACGCTGACCACGGCCTCGGGGTCGTTCTCCATCCGCCAGTCGGCGTAGAGTTCGGCGCCGCGCTCGGCGCCGTAGCGGTCCTGGAAGTTCGCGAGGACGATCGCGGAGCGGACCTCGCCGCCGCCACCGCCGCCGAAGATGCCGCCGACCATGGCCGCGATGCCGACCACGTCGGTGGGTGTGAAGGGTTCGATCTCCCCGCGGTTGGTGACGGCGTTCTTGTGCCCGGTCAGGACGTACTCGCCGGGGAAGTAGCGGCCCCGGTCGGACTGGCGGATGTAGGTGTTGACACCGTCGAGGTAGGCGTCGACGTCCTCCAACGCCTGCCGACCGCGTTCACCGCTGGCGGCGACCCGGTCGATCTGGTCCTGCTTGTCCTCCTCCGTGTAGGGGGCGGTGCTCCACAGGTCCTGTTCGAGGGCGCGGTTGCCCGGAGCCCCTCCGGCGAAGGAGGTGAGCTCGCCGCGGCCGACCCGGCGTAGGACGTCCATGAGGAAGAGGCGGTCCTCGGCCGCGGCGTACCCGGCTCCGAACATGGTGCCCTCGCGCGTGGTGCCGGTGATGTGCGGGATGCCGTGGCCGGCGTCCCGGACGATGGTGACGTCCTCGCGGGGCTGGTACTCGCGGCCGACGTCGTCGGGGTCGACCCCGAACGTGGCGTCGAGGAAGAAGTCGTCCAGGCCCTCCTCGGTGAGGCCGTCGTAGTGGTGGACGAGGTCGTCGTACATGTCCAGCTGGCTGGACGAGTGCCGGGGGCGGGTGCCGAAGAGCTGGTGGCCGAGGATCTCGACGAGCGTCGCGTTGCCGTTCTGGCCGGGCGGGAGGATGTCGTGGCAGCCCTCGGGGGCGCAGTAGTCCGGAAGGGGTCCGGGGTCGGCCGCGGCCGCGGTCGCGGGGAGGGCGCCCGCGGTCGCCGCCGTGACCACGAGTGCGGCGCCCGCGGCGCCGGTACGCAGTCGCGTGCTGAGTCGGGGGAACACGTGCTGTCACCACCTGGGGGTCGGCGATGGATCAGCGGCATGTTACGCGCAGGTAACCAAATTGCGAAAGACATTCATGTTTTCCTCTTCAGGCCCGCGGAGGCTCCGGAGATTCAGAGGTTTGACGTGACCCACGCCACACGCAGCGCCAACGCGCCGGACACGGACTGACGGACTGCCGTCACGGGGAGTCGCACGTGGCCACATCCGGCCATGTTCCGTCCCGCCCCCGACGTCCGAACAGGACGCGAATCCCCACCTTGATCCGGATTCCGCCTGACGGGCCCGAGGGCTCTGACACAATCGCGGCATGAACCAGTACCCCAACCCCAACCCGGGCGACCCGTGGCAGCAGCCCAGCGGTGAGCACCAAGGGTGGGGGCTCCCCCCTGAACAGCACGGCGGCGGGGCGATGGAGCCCTACAACCCCGGGACGGGCGGCTACCAGGCGCCCGACCCCTACGGCGCCGTCCCCAACGAGACGCCCCTGCTCACCATCGGGGACATCGCGATCACCCAGAACACGGTGATCACCCCCGCCGGGCGCTTCCCGATCAAGGGCACGGTGTGGACGGTCACCGACATGAGCCGCACCGAGACCAGCACCCCGACCTGGGCGGTCATCACCGCGATCCTGATCTTCTGGTGGACCTGCCTGCTCGGCCTGCTCATCCTGCTGGTCAAGGAGCAGAAGACCTCCGGGCACATCCAGGTGACCGTCCAGGGGCACGGCAGCTACCACGCCACCAGCATCCCGGCGGCGCGCGCGAGCATGGGCAGACAGATCAACGACCAGGTGAACTACGCGCGCAGCCTCGCCGCGTGAACCCCGCCTCGCCGGTCATCCCACGGGTCCCGCCGGGGGGATGACCGGCAGGTCGGAGGGCGCGCCCTCGGCCAGGAGCCGCCGGATCCGGTCCGTGTCCAGGTGCCGCCCGACGAGATCGCCGAGCGCGTCCAGACGGGCCTCGCGCACCGCCGCGAAATCGGTGTCCCCGGCCGGAACGTAGCCGCGGCCCGCCGCCCGGGCGACGTCCCCGAGGAAGGCGCGGCGGAAGGCGTCGTTCTCCAGCGCGCCGTGCCAGGTGGTTCCCCACACGGCCCGCTGCCGACAGCCGTCCAGGAACGGCTCACCGCCGTGCACGTCAACCTGCCCGTGGTGGATCTCGTAGGCGGCCACGCGATGGCCGTAGGCGGTTCCGACCGGGCGCCCCAGGGTCTTGTCCCGGGCGAAGACCACGGTCGTGGGGAGCAGCCCCAGCCCGGCGACGCGGCCCGACCCCGACTCCACGGGGTCCTCGATCCACCGGGACAGCATCTGGTAGCCGCCGCACACGCCCAGGATCGGGCGGCCCCGGGCGGCCCGCTCCGCGAGCACCGGAGCGAGGGCGCGCTCGCGCAGCCATGCCAGGTCGGCGACGGTCGCCCGGCTGCCCGGCAAAACCACGAGGTCGGCGTCGGCCAGCTGGTGCGGCGCGGTCACGAAGCGGACGTCGACACCGGGCTCCACGGTGAGGGCGTCGATGTCGGTGAAGTTGCTGATCCGGGGGTAGCGGACCACCGCGACGCGCAGGACCTCGCCCAGGGGCGGCCGCATCGGCCCGCGGGCGGTGTCCAGCGCCAGGGAGTCCTCGGCGTCCAGCCACAGCCCTTCCCGCCACGGAAGCACCCCGAGCACCGGGCGCCCCGTCAGGGTGCGGAGCATCTCCAGGCCGGGCTCCAGCAGTTCGCGGGAGCCGCGGAACTTGTTCACCACGAACCCGGCGACCAGCGCCTGGTCCCGTGCGTCCAGCAGCGCCAGGGTGCCGAACATCGACGCGAAGACGCCGCCGCGGTCGATGTCGCCGACGACCACCACGGGCAGGCCGGCGGCGCGGGCCAGGCCCATGTTCGCGATGTCGCCCGCGCGCAGGTTGATCTCGGCCGGGCTGCCGGCCCCCTCGCAGACGACCGCGTCGAACCGGGCGCGCAACCGCGCCAGCGCCTTCAGCGAGGACTCGCGCATGCGTTCGCGCTGGGCCCCGTCACCGAGCGCGCCGACGTCGCCGACCGCGCGGCCGTCGAGGACGACCTGGCTGCGGCCGTCGCCCCCGGGCTTGAGCAGTACCGGGTTCATGTCGGCGGTCGGTTCGATACCGCACGCCGCCGCCTGCACGGCCTGGGCGCGGCCGATCTCCGCGCCCCCGGGCGTGACCACCGAGTTGAGCGACATGTTCTGGGCCTTGAAGGGCGCCACCCTGACGCCCTGCCTGGCCAGCCAGCGGCACAGTCCGGCCGTGACCACACTCTTGCCCGCGTCCGAGGCGGTCCCGGCGACCAGCAGTGCGTTCACCGTGCCACCCCGGCCGCGACGACGAGGGCCAGGACGTTGACCGCCCTGGCCAGGCGCACCGCACGCCGGATGTCGGCGACCCCGACCGGCGGCCCGTCGCCCAACACCGGCCTGGACTCCTCCCTGCCCGCGTACACGTTGACGCCGCCCAGGGACCGCCCGAGCGCGCCCGCGAACGCGGCCTCGCACTGACCGGCGTTCGGGCTGGGATGGGCGTGCCCGTCGCGGCGCCACGTCCGCCACGCGCGCTCGACGTCGCCGCCCACCACGGGGGCCGCGAGAACGGTCAACAGGGCGGTGAGCCTGGCGGGCCCCCACCCGGCGAGGTCGTCCAGACGCGCCGAGGCCGTGCCGAACCGCGCGTACCGGGCGTCCCGGTGGCCGACCATGGCGTCCAGGGTGTTCACCGCACGGAACCCGGCCAGCCCGGGGACCCCGGCGAGCGCGCCCCAGACGAGGGGGCCCACGACCGCGTCGGAGGTGTTCTCGGCGACGGACTCCACGACCGCGCGCGCGATCTGGCCCTCGTCCAGTCCCGCGGGATCGCGACCGCACAGTCCCGTGAGAAGTCCGCGTGCCCGCTCGAGGTCACCGGCCTCGAGCGCGTCCGCGACCCTCCCGGCCTCGCGCCCCAGCATGGCGCCGCCGAGCGTGGCCCACGCGGTGACGGCGGTCGGCACGACCCCGCGCACCAGCGAACCGGCCACCACGACCGGAGCCACGGCGCCCGCCGCGAAGAGCGCCCCGGCCAACCTGGAGTCCCGGTAGACGAGGCGTTCCCATTCCTGGGCGACACGACCGAAGAGGGCCACGGGGTGTCCACGACGAGGGTCCGGCACCACCGCATCGAGCAGGAATCCGGCCACGAGTCCTAGAGATCGCACCCGCCCACGGTATCCGTGTCAACAGCGACCCCGGGCAATCCCAAACCACAGCAAACCAACGTTTGCCACGCAATGTATTCGCCCATACACCTAGAGCGTCCTACAGTCGACCGTGAAGGGATAGCCCGATGCTGGTCACGCTGGCGTCCATGATGCTCCTCGCGGGTCAGTGGTGGATGTTCTGACCCGTCGGGCCGCCCTCCGAGGGGCGGCCCCGTCGGACTTCGCGAAACGCCAGCGGCACAGCACCGCATCGGGGGTTAATCACCGGTAACGTGGTGCACGAGGCCCATAGCACCCGGTTTGGTGGAGCACGAGTGGTAACGAGACGCATCTACGAATGACCGTAGTTGGTCAGACTTTGCCCGGCTGTGGGCGACATCAGACGAATACCCTAGAATGTCTGCCCGGGACGCCACAGGCACCACGACACGGGCCTTCCGGCCACAGGTCGCCGCCCCGACCCCGTCGTGGGGAGCAGCACCCCGTCCGCGCCAAGGGTAACGACGCGGCAACGCGCTGCCACCCAGAGCGACAATTGAAACAGGCACCCGTAGCTCAGTGGATAGAGCACCGGACTTCTAATCCGATGGCCGCAGGTTCGAATCCTGCCGGGTGCGCCACAAAACCCCAGGTCAAACGGGGTGCACGAGTCGAACAGACGAGGTGCGGGGCCCGTCTGGGGGCGGATTTTGCTCCTCGTGTGCTCCCCAGTGCAAGGTCCCGTACAGGCGGGCCCCCACCTCGCGGAGCATTTTGCCATCCCGTGACCCTGTGGGGCCCGTCCAGGGCGCGCCGTGTCCGCCCACCCGCGCCCCGCAGCCGCCACGCCATGCGCGATCCGGGGCCTTGTGCGCCGTGATGGCCACACCGGCCGCATACGGCCGTTTCCCACCGAACCCCTTACCCCACAGCGCTTTTCCCACCACAATCAGATGGCATGAACAAGGCAAGGTGGATCTGGGCGGGGCTGACCGTCATCGCCGTGCTGACCGCGTTAGCGGCTGGACTCTGGTTCGGCGGCGGACCCACCACCCGCAACGGGTGGGAAGCCGCCTCTTGGGCCGCAGGAATCACCGCAGCTCTGGGGCTACCCGTGAATGTCGTGGTCTGGACCGTAACGAGAGTCTCAAGCACTGCTACCCGGCCCATGCCGCCCCCGCCACCCCACCGCACCGGGGCATCGCAGGTACCCGATGACAACGACGCGCGCCCGGAAACGACCACCTATGGGGGAGACCACTTCGACTTCCGAGGAGCCCAAGCCGAGACGATCATCGGCCAGCAGAACAACGCTGCCTCCCCTGAACCTGGTCACGGACAAGGGCGTCAGTCATGAGCGGCCACCAGGGCATGAACCACTTCGATTTCCGGAAGGCGCGGGCCGGGACGATCATCGGCCAGCAGATCAACCACCACCACGCGAAGCATGAGGTCCACTGGCCGGTCCATGTTGGGGCCATCCCCGAAGAAGCCGCCCACTACCAGCGCCGAACCGTCGCCAGCCACCTCGATGAGGCCCTGAGCAGCTTCGGCATCGTGGTCCCACTCCAGGTCCTGTCCGGAACAGGCGGGGTCGGCAAGACCCAGCTCGCCGCCAACTACGCCCGTAACCTGCGCAAGACCACCGGCCCCGAACACCGTATCGATCTCCTGATCTGGGCAGATGCGTCCACCCGCGACCAGATCACCTATGCCTATGCCCAGGCCGCCCACCACCTTTTAGCCATCGTGCCCGAAGACCCCGAGGACGCCGCACATCTGTTTCTGGCCTGGCTCCAGGACTCCACCAAACACCGGGGTCGGCGCTGGCTCATCGTCTGGGATGATTTGGCTGACCCTGCCAATGTGGACGACCTGTGGCCTCCGCACGACCAACCCCGCGGTCGGATGCTGGTCACCACACGGCGCCGTGACCACACGCTCACTGTCCAAGGCCGCCACCTGCTCGACGTGGACGTCTTCACGGAAGAGGAAGCCCGTGTCTTCCTCGTCCAGGCACTCGATGCGGCCGGTATCGACGACACTCGCGAGGAGCTTGATATCCTCGCCCGCGACCTGGGCTACCTCCCCCTCGCTCTGGGACAGGCCGTCCCCTACATGGCCGAGCTCGGCTTGGGCTGCAGGGGCTACCTCCAGGTGTTCCACGATCGCATGAGCGCCCTGCGCGAGGTGTTCCCCGACTGGACGCGTCCCACGCCGCTCACCGCCACCTGGGACCTATCCCTGGCCCAGGCGGACACTTTCCACCCCCGAGGCACCGCTCGCCCCCTGATGGGGATCATCGCGCTCCTGGACGGCACCGCGATCCCGGAACAGGTGCTCACCGCCCCACCCGTCCTCGAGTACTTAGCCGCCCACCGCACTTGCGGACAGGCGACTCTGGCCGCACCGGACGGCCTTTCTCCGCGTGCGCAGCGAGGGCCAGGATTCCTCGCACGGCTCAGGGGCGCGCTGGGCCTGTCCCCCGCCGCCTCCGACACCAAGCTCGGACCCCGCGCACTGGCCTCGCACGAAGTCCGTGCTGCCTTGGCCGCTCTAGCCCGATTGAACCTGACCACCCGCACCACCACGCCCCCCGCCGCGCAAGAGGACACGCCCGGACCAGCGGTGGTGGGAGCCCATCAGTTGGTCCAGCGGGCCACCCGGGAACACACCGCCACCCGCCCCACCCAGACCAGTGTGCGCACAGTGGCGGACGCACTCGTCAATGTTTGGCCCGAGATCGAACGCGACACCGCCCTAGCACAGCTGCTACGCGCCAACACCACCGTCCTGTGCTCCCACCCCATTTCGGGGGGACAATGCGTTGAGGACTGGCTGTGGGACCCCGACGGACACGATCTTCTCTTGCGTTCTAGCCTCAGTCTGGGCGAGGCGGGTCGCGTGAGCGAGGCTATCGCGTCCTTCCAGCACCTTACCGAGTCCGCACACAAGCACCTGGGTCCCGACCACCCCGACACTCTGACCTTCCGAGGCGGCCTCGCCCGGTGGCGAGGCGAGGCCGGTGACACGGCAGGTGCCGCCACCGCCTTCGAAACTCTGCTGGACGACCATCTGCGTATCCTGGGCCCCGACCACCCCGACACTCTGACCTTCCGAGGCGGCCTCGCTCGGTGGCGAGGCGAGGCCGGTGACGCGGCAGGTGCCGCCACCGCCTTCGAAACTCTGCTCGCCGAGACCCTGCGTGTACAGGACGCCGATCACCCCGCAATCTTCATGATCCGCCACCACCTCGCCCGGTGGCGAGGTGAGGCGGGGGATGCGGGGGGAGCCGTCACCGCCTACGAAGGCCTGCTCGACGACCAGCTGCGTATCCTGGGCCCCGACCACCCCGACACACTCGCCACCCGCAACAACCTCGCCCGCATACAGGGCCAGGCCGGGAACCCCGTCGGTGCCGCCACCGCCTACGAGAATCTGTATGCCGAGATGCTACGGGTCCTGGGTCCCGACCATCCCGACACCCTCGCCACCCGTAGCAGTGTTGCCCGATGGCGAGGCGAGGCCGGTGACGCGGCAGGTGCCGCCACCGTTCTCGACGGTCTGCTCACCGACCAGGTACGCGTGCTGGGTTCCGACCACCCCCACACCCTCAACACCCGTAGCAGTGTTGCCCGGTGGCGGGGTGAGGCGGGGGATGCGGGGGGAGCCATCGCTGCCTACGAGGGGCTGCTCACCGACATAGTGCGGGTTCTGGGTACCGACCACCCTCTCACCCTCACCACCCGAAGCGGACTCGCTCACATGAAGGGTCAGGCCGGGGATCCTGCAGGAGCCGCCACCGATTACGAGGGGGTGCTCACCGACATGACACGCGTGCTGGGACCACACCACCCCGACACCCTGACCAACCGCAACAACCTCGCCCACATGCGCGGACAGGCCGGGGATCCTGCAGGAGCCGCCACCGATTACGAGGGGCTGCTCACCGACCAGCTGCGTATCCTGGGCGCCGACCACCCCAACACACTCGCCAGCCGGTCCAACCTCGCCCACTGGCGGAGTCAAGACGGGGACGGGAGAGGCGCCGCTGCAGCCTACGAGGGGCTGCTCACCGACATAGTGCGGGTTCTGGGTACCGACCACCCTCTCACCCTCACCACCCGAAGCGGACTCGCTCACATGAAGGGTCAGGCCGGGGATCCTGCAGGAGCCGCCACCGATTACGAGGGGGTGCTCACCGACATGACACGCGTGCTGGGACCACACCACCCCAACATGCTCGCTACCCGCAGCAGTCTCGCCCGCTGGCGCGGTAAGGCCGGGGACGCGCCTGGAGCGGCTACCGCCTACGCGGGACTGCTCACTGAGGTGAGGCGTGTACTTGGCCCCGACCACCCCGACACCCTCACCACCCGGCACAACCTCACTTGGTGGACCTACCAGTCCGGTGACATCGCGAAGGCCATCGAACTCCTATCAGCCCTGGGAAGAGATCAGCAACGGGTCTTGGGCCCCGACCACCCCCACACCCTCAACACCCGAAACAACCTCGCCGCCTGGACCTACCGGTCCGGTGACACCGTCAAAGCCGCCGAAGTGCTGTCAACCCTGGCAGACGAGCAGGAGCGGGTGCTGGGTCCCGACCACCCTGACACACAGGCCAGCAAGGAGGTTCTACGGCTCTGGCGGGACGAGCTCTCCGACAAGTGACCGCCCCCAGCAGACCTTTGATCCGATGGGATGACGACCCCGGGAACGAGGAAACCCCAGGCCAGCACGGGTGAGTATTCTGCGCGGCCCGGGATCGGTGGAGTCTTCTCGCTCCTGGTGTGCTCTCCGGTCCGGCTACGGCATCGGCGTCTTCAGCGGAACCGGCCCACCCCGCAGCAGCGACGCCGTCGCTTCGGCCGCTGCCTTGGCTACGTCCGGGAACACCGTCTGGTATGTGTCCTGGGTGAAATGGGTGGTCGCGTGCCCCAGTTCGGTGGAGACCACCTTCACGTCCGTCCCCGCGGCCAGGGCGAGGGAGGCAGCCCCGTGGCGCAGACCGTGCAGCGTGATCGGCGGCAACCCCGCCGCACGGGAGATCCTCAAGAACCAGTCACTGACCTGCGCCGGGTGCCACCCCGCCCCGTCGGACCGGGTGAACGCCAACCCCGTGTCCTCCCAGTTCTTTCCGGCTTGGAGCTTGGCCTCCAACTGGAAGCGCCGCCAGGCGCGCAGCGCTTTGATGGTGTCTGAGTCCAGGGTGATGGTGCGCTGACCCGCCGCGCTCTTCGGTGTGCTCGTCACCGTCTCCCACGCGAGCTGGACGACCTGGACGCGGATGTCGATCTGCCCGTCCGTCAACCGAATGTTCGACCACGGCAACCCCACAGCTTCCCCGCGCCGCAGGCCCTTGGCGGCGATCAGGTGGAACATCGCATACAGCCACCGGTACTTGCGCGCGTGCGTCAGGAAGGTACGGGTCTGCTCCGGAGTCCACACCATCACCTCCCCCGGCACCGTCCCATCCGCCTCCCAGCGGCGCACCCGGTCGGGGGTCCACACCATCGGCTTGACCCTCGGGCACGACGGCAACCGCACGTGCGAGGCGATGTTCACCCCCACCGGCAGGTCCGGACGGCGCACCGCCTCGGACAGCGCGCTGCGCAAGGTGGCGCGGATCCGGTGCTTGGTCGACAGGGAGATCACCCGCTGCCCCTTGACGGAGGCTTGCACCGTAAGGTCGTCGGACTCACGCCACTCCAGGATCCGCTGGTTGCTCTCCTCGATGACCGCGAACATCGCCTCGGCGTGGCGGGCCTGGAGCTTGTCCAACCGCAACCGGCCCAGATGCGGGATGAGGTACTTGCGGATGTGCCCGGCGTAGGAGGCACGGGTACCCGGAGCCAGGTCGGGTTTGCCGTCCAACCACTCCGTCAACCACGCGGCAACAGAAGGGACTTCGGCCCGTACGTCCACCCCGGTGCCGATGCGCTTACGGACCTCCTCCAGGTCCGGGAGGGGTCGGCGGTTGGCGAGCGCGGTCTGGATCAGGTCCGCGACCTGCACCTCGATGTCCTCATCCCCCGAGGCCAGAGCGAGGAGCGCCTTGACCTGGTCCAGCCCTTCGACGGCCTCGGTGTGGGTGGCCAGCCCGACCCGGCGGGCCTGACGCCTCTTGCCGTCGGTGGTGCGGGGGAGTTCGTACTGGAACGCCCACGCCCCATGGGCCGGGTTCCATCCCCCGCCCTTGCGCTTGAGCTGGGGACACGTCACCCCCAACGCCCTGCCGGTCGTCTCGTCGCGGCACCCGCACCGTTTGAACGTGGATCCTTCACGCGTGGCCATCTACGACCTCACCTTCGTCTCGGTGTTCTCGCGCGACCCGCATCCGGAAAAACGGGCGCCCACCGGCAACCCGAGATAGGCGAGTACCCCCGCGGTGGGGATGATCCATGTTCTTCCGGTCCGGTGGGCGGGGACGGGGAAGGCTCCTTGGCGTAGGAGCGTGTAGGTGGTGGTCCGCCCAATGCCGAGCATCCGCCCGGCCGTCACGGGGTCCAGCACCACGGGCAACGAGGCGACCTCGTCCAGCGTGACCCGAGTCTTCACAGCCACCTCATCCACCTCCTCCCCATCTCTGGCCTGCGCAGATACGGTTCGCGGCCCCGTGTTGGACAGGGCAGGACGCATCCACGCTCGACCTCGCCGAGGTGGTCAAGCGGATTCGGCGCGTTGACCGTCCAATGGGCGAAGAACCTCACCCCAGCACCCGTTTCGCGGGGTTTCACACGATTCCCGCCACCCGCCCATCCGGCGCTGGCACCGGGGACAGCCAGGGTCGGGCCGTCAGACGGCCCGACCGCCCCGATCGGCACGTCCTGGGGCGATGAGCCCGCCCCGGGCGCCAGCGCCGACGTCGGGGCCCTGGTGACCCCACACGCCCCAGGCCGGGACAGCCCCACACGGTGATCCGAACGACCCCGCCCCCAAGGACCGTCCGCTGGCCAGGGCCGTGGTGTCAGGTACAGGTGTTCGGGTCTTGCCATCGGCGGACCTCTTCCTCGCTCGTCCTCGCGCCCTGATGAACTCCTAGGAAGACGTCTTCGCAGCGAATGCGACACCCGCCCCGGGAAGAGGGCACGACCGCCAGAACCCGGCTGGCCTCGCGCAAGGCCAGCCGGGTGTCGATGAGGCGGGTCAGGTGCTGTTGGCGGGTGTGTGGGCGAGCCGAACGCATGGGCAGCCGAGCCGCCGCAGGAGATCGAACACAATACCCTCCCGGGGTGTTCACCGGGTGGGGGTGTGGGCTGTTGTGCGCCCACACCCTCTGGGTGGGCGGGTGTCAGCCGACGTTCGGGGCCGGGGCCTTGGTGGTGCGGTATCGGCGAGGCCGCTCACGGGTCAGCTCGGCCGCCCCTTCGGCCACCAGGCGGGCGAGGTTGTTCTGGATCGCTCCGATCGACCGGCCCCGGAGGAGGTGGCTGATCTGGGTCGCCCCGAACTCCTGGTTCGGGTCGCTGTCGAGGATGGCCTGGACCATCAGCTTCAGCTCCCCCGGGGCGAGCCGGTTCATGCCGCTCACCGGGTTGACCGCCCCGGCCCCGCCCCCATCCAGCCGGTGGGTGGCCACCGGCGCGACCGCGGGACGCTGAGGCGAGGTCGACACGGGCATCTCTGCCTGGGCGGCAGCCCGGTGGGTGGAGGCGGCCGGAGCCTCGCAGGTATCGACCTCGTCGGGACCGGTGTCGGTGGCCTGGGGGGCGCCCTCGGTCTTTGCCTCCGGAGTCAGGTCAGCGCCCGTGGTGACCATCGTCCAGTGGTCGGGCAGGCGCCGCCTACCGTCGCGGCCGCCCGGGATCCGGGTAGCGGCGCCTTCCTTCTCCAGGTCGTTGAGGTGCTTGGTGATGGTCGAGCGGCCCATCCCGACGGCGTCGGCGAGTTCGGTGACGGCGACCGGTGCGGTGAACATGCCCAAGGCGGCGAGGATGCGCTCGCGGGTGTGCGTGGCCGAGCGGTGCGAAGTCATAGCGGCAGTCCTTACGGTTGTGGGTGTTGGCTCACGCCCGCCTCGGAGGCGGGACGGCATGTCGCACCGGTGCTGGGCGCGAGCGGTGACGGGTTCGGCTCCGGGCAGGTCGCGGTGTTGGCGCACCGCCCGCCCCGGGGCCGAGCTAGAGCCTCGGCTGGTTGAGGCCCACCTGGGTGAGGTGGAGGTGGAACGACACGTCCCCGAACCGCTCGCGGTGACAGGCGAGCACCCACCTGGCCGATCCGTGAATGGCGTGTGTAGTACGCATGGAATAACTCCTGATCTTTTACTGTGCTCCTCTTCGGAGGGCCGGGTTTCACTTGGGTGTTGCGTTTTTCAACCCGCCACGAAAGCCCGTTTTCAGCCCACCCCGGAAACCGGTCTTCCGGTTCGGGAGCAATCCAAGAGGAACTTGGTCGAGGCGGGTTTGTCAAACCGCGCCGCGAAACTTTCTGAGCGCCTTCGTGTGATTTGAAGGACGCACAGGAGCACACGAGATGGGGCGGCGTTGAGGCACGGTTCATGAGGCCGGGCTGGGTGATCATGTTTCCACGCACGGCACGGTTCCGGATGATCACCCAGACACGTTCAAAAGGATGATGTGGACATCATTTATTTATGGGACAAGTGGAACGGTGGGGGATGGAGGGAGGCCGACCAGGCATGGGGGCGGATGAGCAGGGGGGTGGGGCGGCCGATGTCCGCCCTGGGCTGGGGGCCGCCCGCCCCCTACGTGAGATGACGACCTACTAGGTATTCAGTCGGGGCACCCATGGGAGTAGGTGAGAACGCCTTGACCTGCGGTGAGAGCGGGGTGGGGGTACTCCGTTCCAAGGGGAGTAGGCCACGGAGCACTCTCACCACCCCTGTTCACACCCTGATCAGTACCTCGGAACGATCGCCGAAGGCACGCAAGGCGAACGGCGGCTGGGCTCGTGGCCGCCACCTGCCGCGTCGGCTGGTTCCCTTCGGGGATGAACGGCCCCGAGTAGCTCGCCCCGGCATGGGCGAGTCAGAGGAGCGAGGTGGCTTCTATGCGCTGCTCTCATGCCATCCGAATGAGCTGTATTTCTGATCATCGCCTATCAGGTTATTTTCACCTTTCAACTCCCCGGCCGCACAAGGACGGACCTCGCAGGATTGCGCAGAAACCTTCACTGCGTTCCTCAGTGACACTCAGAGGGAGGGGAACCCAGGGATGCTCGCTGAGTTTTCTTGTCCCCGAGATCAGCTGTCGGATGTCCGCGACGACCGAGTGGATTTACCTCACGGCAGTGACCGCCGTTGATGCCGTGGCCAGCAGGTCCATTTCACCGGCGGGCCCGGTTCCGAGCAGCAGGGGGCCAGCGCCTACCTGGCCGGTGAAGGCCGTACCCCGGCTGTCGGAGCCCCGGTGTAGCTTCACCGCGCGACCGACTCCCATCTCTGTTGGAAGGGCCCGATCATGGAGTTCCACGCCCCTGGGCGTCCCGAGGATCTGCCTCCGTTCGACGTCCTCTGGGCTCGTGCCGCCGCGCTGGCCGCCTTGGAGGCGGGCGGCAGCAGGAACCAGCACGCCTATGCCGACGCGGTTGTGCACCACGACGACGCGGGCGGCAACGAGTGGAGGCTCGCACGGATCGAAGGCGGACGCGGGGTTCTCGTCGGTGCCGACCACCAGTGCGACGAACACATCGACATCGAGGGCTACGACCCCTACGCCGGACCCGACTGGCTGCCCTGGACCTGGTTCACCGAGCTGGAGAACCAACGCGAACAGGGATTCGCCTACTGGTGGGACGGGGCCGCCTGGGCGCGCATCGACTACCCCGACCTCATCGACAACGACGGCCTGAACCTGCTGCTGCCCCACCTGTCCACGGCGGAGAACGCGACTACGACGGTTCTGAACTTCCTCGACCTGTGGTCTTCCTCGGACAAGCGGAGGGAGGGGTCCCCTCTCGTCCACCGCGTACTGGAGCTGGCCGAGAGGGGCACCGGAAGCGAGGAGGAGTGGCGTGCGGCCCTGGACAGGGTCCTGGTCTTCGCCGCACGCCAGAACTCGCAGTACATCCGCTGCAAGGCGGACGAGTTCGACGTGGCCCCCGCCCTTGCGGTAGCCCGGGCGACCGGCCTCGTCAAAGGATCCGAGGCCGAAGTCAAGCCCGCCGGGAAGGGCCGCCCCGAGGGCTGGGTACCACGCCTGGGGTAGGCACCGCTCCCGGACGATCCGGCGCACGCTCCCACCTACCCAGCGTGTGGCCATCAGTCGGATCACCGCGGTCACACCGACCGCCACACGGAAAATGTCCAACCAGTCGTCCCTGTGGTGCCCATGGTCGCGAAGAGCACGCAGAGCACTCCGGTTTCCGGATCGCATCCCTGACGTGTGACAGCACCCGTAGGAGACACCGAACGCGGCGGGGGTGGTGTCACCGAACGTTCGGTGACACCACCCCCGAGGAGCGAGTCTGTGGTCAGCCGGTCATGGTCTGCCACTGGCGTATCAGGCGGGCCAGGTCGTCGAACTCTCCGGCTTCCCTCTTCTCATCACCGGAGCTGACAGGGACGGGTGCCGCCCGGTGGCGGCCCACTCCCTTGGCCTCGCCGTGAGCCACCTCCCTGGGCACTCGTTCACGCAGTCGGGCCATGTGCTCCTCGTGCCTGACCAGGTAGGGGCGCACAGCGCTGATCCCGGAGTCGTCCACGCACCAACCGCGCTCAACCTGCCTGGGCCTGCGGGGCGGGGGCACCACTCCCGCCTCCAAGGCGGTGTTGTCGAAGGCGTGCGCCCATGAGGTGGAGTGCTGGTTGCTCGCCGTGCGGTAGTTCGAGACCCATCCCGGATCATCGGCCACTCCCGTCCCAGCGGGCGGAGGCGTAGAGGGCGCCTGTTTGGCCACACATGCCTCACGGGGACGCTGGGATCGGGCGTCCCGGGCTACTTGCCTCTCGGGCCGCCGACGGGCCGCCTGCGGGCGAGAGGACACGAGCGCCAAGAGCGCGGCGAGCCACCACCGTACTCGGCTGGCCCACCCCCGTCGACGCCTGCGGTGCCTTCCAATAGACTCGGCCACGGTTACCTCCTGAAATAGCGCAGGTGGAAATCACGCCCCGGACTGGTGTTGGCAGCACCACCCGGGGCACCTTTCTTTACACATCGATTCCTGGGGACACAGGTGCCTTGCCCGCCTCGCCCCGGAACGGGTTGGGGCGGGTGTCAATGGCCCCGGGTTCGCACGCACCCGGAACTGCGCTTCCGCACCTCAACCGCCCCAGGAGTCGGCGTTCGTTCGCCCCACCCCAGGCAAGTCATCCCAGGTAGATCGGACTACCGAGACTGCTGTCGGAGCTCACGTCTCGAATGTCCGCAAAGTCGACACCGAACCTGGAAACGCACACAAAAACTCGCATTTCAGACATAGGGGAACTCCGGATTCTCGATCACACAGAAACGAAAGAATCGCCGCCGCGCGTGGCAGTGCCGATCGTTCCCGAAAGGAACGAGAATCTTCAACCGGAATCCATCAGAACAGTCACGGCACCCCGAAAATCTTCAGAAACGGCCGTGCGAGCCGCGTGCCCAGCGCATGACTGCGACCGCCCGTCCAGGAGGCTCCTGAACAGACGGCCGCTGGTGCGCCGCGTCAGTCGATCGGGTGGCGTGCGGCGAGTTGCATGAGCGTCAACCGGTCCTGGCTGTGCGCTGGCCTCCACACCGCAGCCGCTGGTCCCGGTGCGGCGAGGTCGGCGTACGTGGCCAGGTAGGCCCCCGCCCGGCTACTGCTCCTCGGGGCGAGCACCCCGGCCAGGTTGGCCTCCCTGACCCGCGAGTGCACGACGAACAGCACCACCGACGCAAAGCGCGTCGCCCGCGCGAGGTCGGCGTAGCTGGTCATCTTGTCCCGCACCATCGCCAAGGTCTCGGAACCGGTGTCGTACTCCACGAACACGTGCGCCTGCTCCCCTTCCTGCTCCCAGCGCACGTAGGCGTCGGGGCGCACGTAGCGCCCCCACCGCTTAGCGCACTCGGCCTCGTTCAGCCACTGCACCAGCTCCGCACCCGGAGTCTGGCGGGCCGCGGCGGTGAAGGCGACCAGGCAGTCGACCAGGCCGAGCATGTGCCCCAGGCGGGGTGAGTCTGCGACCCCCGCCGATCGCTCGAATCGGTAGGAGACCGCCTCGGATCCCCGTTTCTGGGTGAGCAATCGTGCACCGGCTGAGCCGAGCACCCAGTGGTAGGGGCTGCTTCCCCGAAGCGACAGCGGCCGGAAGCGGTCCAGGAGCCCGTAGCCGTGGAGCTTGCGCAACCGGAGCCGCACCGACCTCTCCCCCGCGCGGGGGAAGTAGAGGCGGTGCAGGTGCTCGGTGGTCATCACCTTGTGGTCGTGTACCCCGCCCAGGACCTGGATGTCGCGGGGCATGATCCGCCCCCGGACCAGCGACGAGGACTGCCTCGGGGTGCGCTCCACGTAGTCCTTCGCGTGCCTGCTCATGTGCGCTTTCCCCTCCGGGTGTCGCTCACCGGGAAGGGCCGCCGTTGGAACAACGGCCTCCCCGAAGTGGGCCCCACCCCCGAAGCAGGCGGCTGCGCGGCCGTGTGCGGGGCGTGGCGGCGTGCGGCCTTGCGCACCTGGGTGGCCCGGCCCTTCACCCCGGCCGGGAGGGGGCGGGTGCGCACCGTCGCCGCCCCCTGCTCCTTCGCGCCCACCAGCGGGCGCACCGCCGCCTGGTAGGCGCCCAGGTTCGTCAGGTCGTAGGCCCCCAGCACCGGCAGGGTGTGCTGCTGCAAGCTGGAGGCGTCGTCCGGTGAGGCGGCGAAGTAGATCTTCGTGCGCGCGTTCGCCGACACCGCCTTGCGCAGGTCCGCGGGAAGCTGTCCGAGCTCCTGGTGGGCAAGCGTCAGCCCGAACCGATACCCCCTGGCTTCGGCGAGCATGTCCTCCAACGAGCCCGGCAGATTCAGGAAATTCTGGGCCTCGTCGATAAACGCGCACAGATCCTTGCGCTGGTGTTCTGGCGTGTGGATGCGGGCGGTGACCGCCTGCCAGGTCGCCGCCAACGCGAACGACCCGATCAGCGAGCTGGTGTCCTCCCCCAGCCGCCCCTTCGGCAACCGCAGCAGCACCAGGTGCCCGGTGTCGAACAGGGACGGAAGGTCGATGGTGGACGGTCCCGAGGCCACCACCTGGCGCACCCAGGGGCGCAGCAGCGCGGTACGCAGCTTGTTCAACACGGGCCCCGTGACCGCTGAACGGGCCGAGACCGTCAGCCCCGTGTACCAGTCCCAAAAGTCCGCGAGCGCCTCGTCCTCACCACGACTGTGGGCGTTGACCTTGCCCATCACCTCGTTGCGCAACGCGTCGTCGGCCAGCAGGCGCGGGATGTGCCCCAACGTCAGCCCGGGATCCTTCGCCCTGGTCAGGGTGAGTGTGGCGGCGCGCAGGATGTCATCGGTCCGCGGCCCCCAGTACTGGTCGTAGATCCTGCGGAAGATCCCCACGACGGTGTCGGAGACGAAGTCCGGATCCCCGCCCTGCAACAGGTTCAGCCTCGGCGGTGGCGCGTTGTCATCGGGATCGAACAGCACCACCCGGTCGATGGCGTGTTCGGGTAGGCGGGCGAGGATGTCGGTGACCAGGTCACCGCGCGGGTCGATCACCAGCCCGGCCCGGCCCGCCTCGGCGTCCTGCAGGACGAGGTTGGCGAGCAGCGTGGACTTGCCCGATCCGGTCTTGCCGAGGATGTGCGTGTGCTGCCTCGACTCGGCCACCCCCAACGCGATGGGACGGCGCACACCGGCGTCGGAGTCGCCGACCACCCTGGTGTTCTCCCCGCCCCTGGGCACCACCGGGCTGGGCGCGGCCGGACGGGCTCCGGCCCTGGCCAGGCCGGGGACGCACGTGTCGGTGGGCAGGTGCGCGATCCCGGCCAACTCGGCGGTGCAGAGCAGGAACCCGTTGGCGAGGAACCGGTTGACCGCCCACCAGGCGGGTTTGGGCATGAAGCGGCGGTCCAGGTGGTTGGTGCCGCTGCTGAAGGCCGCGAAGCCAGACGCCACACCGTGGGCCCGCCCCCGCAACCGTTCCTTCGCGGTCTCTCCCTCGTGGATGGTGGTGAGGATGTAGGCGATATCGCACGCCAACCTGGGGCTGGACGCCTTCGTCAGGATCGCCCGCACGTCATCACGGGTCCCCGGCAGCACCGGCATTCGCCGGGGCTGCGAGGAGACAGTGGGGTCCACCGCGTCCAGCAGCATGCTCGCCAACCCCGGGTGGCCCTGGCGTCGGGCCGCGGCCTTGCGTGCCCGGGCCAACCGGAGTCCGGTCGCCGGGCGCGCGCTGATCCGCACCAGGCAGTGCTCGCCCTCTGCCAGGTCCTCCAGAGCCCCCAGAAGGGCACGGAGCGGGTCGTCGTCGAACTTCGTGCGCAGCGGGAACTCCTCACCACGTCCCAGACGCACCAGACCTCCCGTGGTGTATGCCCCTTGCGGCAGGGGCGACTCACCGACAGTCAGTTTGCGTGTGGAGGTCGTCGCGCCGGGCCAGGCCGAGGCGACGGCTCGCTCCACTGTTCCTGGCGGCACGATCCCGGGCACCCACACTTGGAACCGCACCCCGGCGGCGGAGGCCACGATCTCCACACACAGGTGCGGTTGCACCAGCCATCGCGACCAGCGGGGCTTGAGCAGCCCCATGGTGTGGTTCCAGAACTCGGTGGCGTTGGCGAGGGTGGCCTGCGGTGGCGGCAGGATCTCCACCAGGCGGGCCTCGCGCGACAGGTAGCGGTGGCGGGCCAACCGTGCCGTGATCAGCGCGGCGGACACCGCGACGGCTATGAGCGGGATCACGGCGATGACCGCGTACACCCCGCCTCCGACGAGGAAGTCGATCATTCGACCACCTCCCCGCGGCCCCGCACCGCCGCTTGCGGGACGTTCGGCCGGACCTCCAGCAGCCGCCTCCTGGAGCGCTGTTCCTCACGGGTCTGTGTTGTTCTCACCTGGTCGACCTCCGTCATCGTGTGCCCTCGACCGTCGAGGGCTCCGGCACCGGGGCCATCTGCCGGGGGCTGCGCGTCGCCGCAGCACCCCCGCTTCCGGTTGCCCTGATGACCTCCTAGGAAGACGGGTGCAAGGCGAATGCGACATGCTCGTATGAACGATGTGGTGGAGGGCGAAGACAGAAGTGGTCGAATCGGACGGCGATTTCCGCAGTGCGCCGTCAGCTCGAAGTTTCCGCGCGTTCAGATCGGCGAGTTTTCCCCACGTGTTCGGGAGTCCGGTTAGGTTGGGTTTCGGCACTCGCCGTTGAACACACCATCTTGAGGAGAGCGATCGTGGCTCAGCGTCCGTCCCCCGTGCGGGGTATGCGCGATGTCCTGCCCGATGCCGCGGAGCGGCGTCAGTGGTTGGAGTCCACGATCCATCATGAGTTCTCGCGGTTCGGGTACCGGCCCATCGAGACCCCCGCCTTGGAGGACCTGAGGTTCCTGGAGTCCGGGCAGGGCGGGGACAACGAGAAGCTGATCTTCAAGACCCTGCGTCGCGGCATCTCGCTGGACGGGGTCGCTGACGTGGCATCGTTGGCCGACTCCGGCCTGCGGTTCGACCTGACGGTGCCCTTGGCCCGTTTCTACGCCACCAACGCCCCCAGCCTGCCCTCGCCCTTCCGAGCGGTGCAGATCGGACCGGTCTGGCGCGCCGAACGCCCCCAGCGGGGCCGGTATCGGCAGTTCACCCAGTGCGACATCGACATCCTGGGTGAGGCATCGCTACTGGCGGAGATCGAACTGCTCAGCGCGGGCAGTCGGGCTCTGGCCGCGGTGGGGTTGGCGGAGTTCACGGTCCGGCTCAACCACCGTCGCCTGCTCACCGGGCTGTTGTCCGTGTGCGGGTTCGCGGGCGAGGCCCACGCGAACGTGCTGATCGTGGTCGACAAGCTCGACAAGATCGGTGTGGAGGGCGTCGAGCGTGAACTCGCCGAAGCGGGCCACCCCCGTTCAGCGATCACCACGCTGTCGGAGGTCCTGGCCAAGGCCGAGTCAGCAACCGAGCCTGACCAACTCGCCCAGGTGCTGCCATCGGGGATGGACGAGGAACCCTTGGAGGAGCTGCGCACGATCGCCTCCGCCGTGCTCCTGCCCGAGACGGCACCCAAGGCACGACTGGTCATGGACCTGTCGCTGGTGCGCGGGATGGGCTACTACACCGGGCCGATCTTCGAGGTGGCCGCGCCCGGCCTGGGGTCCTCGATCGCCGGTGGCGGCCGGTACGACGAGATGATCGGGCGGATCGGCGGCCAACCGACGTCGGCCTGCGGGTTCAGCATCGGCTTCGAGCGCCTGGCCGAGGTCCTCGACTCCGCCTCCGCGCGGGAGGAGAGCCGTGTGGCGCTACTCTGGCGCTCCGAGCAGGATCTGGCGCAGGTCGCCGCGCACGCGGATCGGCTCCGCGCACATGGGTACGTGGTGGAGACCGTGCACGTCGGCGGCAAGGGCAAGGGCGTCTACAAGCGGTTGGCCGCCGCGGGGTTCGACCTGGTGGCCCAGGCCCTGGACGGGGCCGAGCCTCGCCCGCTGTCCTCGTGAACACTGCACGACCCCGGTGGGGTGACCTCCCCGCGGCCGTACGCGGGAAGGTCACCCGCTTCCTCGGGGAGGAGGTTGTCAGCGAGGAGCTCCAGGGCGGCGGGTACACCCCGGCGATGGCGTCGGTGTTGACCACCTCCAGCGGCCGTGCCCTGTTCTGCAAGGCGATGCCGGAGGAGCACCCTCTGTGCGCGGCCTTGGCCGCGGAGGCGGCTGTGGCCGCGTCGGCTCCTGCGGGCGCGGCCCTTCCCGGCCTCGTGTGGGAGGGGACGGAAGACGGATGGCGGGTGGTGGTGTTCACCGCCGTGCGCGGTCGGCACGCGAACCTCTCACCTGGTTCGGATGACGTGGCCGCCGTGGTTTCTGCGCTCGACGGTCTGGCTGGTGACCTCACGCCCTGCCCGCTCAGCACGGCGCCGACCGCACGCGAGGTGCTCTCGCCGCTCCTGAGCGGATGGGCCTCCCTGCGGGAACAGCCTCCCCCGGGGCTTGCCCCTTGGGCGTTGGCCAATCTCGAACGCCTGGCCTTGTTGGAGGAGGCGTGGGCCGACCACGCGGACGGGGACACGCTCACGCACGGCGACATCCGCGCTGACCAGCTCCTCATCGACGCCCAGGAGAGGGTGTGGGTGGTGGACTGGGCGTACCCCTGCCGGGGTGCGGCGTGGATTGACGGGGTGGACCTCGTCACTCCCCTGATCATGAACGGCCACACGCCTGAGGCCGCCGAGAAGCAGGTGACGGGTTCGGCGCGGTTCGCCTCGGCTCCCGCTGTCGCTGTGACCTCCTTCGCCGTCGCGGCGGCCGGGTACTGGGCGCGGGCCTGTCGTCAGGCTCCACCACCAGGAGCGGGCGGGGCGATGTTGCGCGCGTTCCAGGCCAGGGCAGCTGATGCCGCCCTGGCCTGGGTGCGTCACCGCCTCGGGGAGTGAATCAGGCGAGCACGGGGCGCAGTCCGTGGAGGACTCGCTGTTGGGCCAGATCGCTGATGTAGGCGTGGGCCGCCGCTCCGACCTTGGCGCGGGCCAGGTCGCGCAGCGTCTGCTCCACCAGGTCGGCAGCAGTGCGGGCGGCGGCCTGGACGGCACCGGTCGTGGTGAAGGCCAGGCGAATCTCCTCAACCTGCTCGTCGGTGGCGAGGTCTCCCTCGATCACTGGTCGCAGCCTGTGGTCGGCGGGCAGGCGCTGGTGGAGTTCAACCAGGAGCAACGTGCGGCGCAGGTGGCGGATCTCGGCCGGGTCGTCCTTGCCCGCCTCCATCAGGTCCGGGCATCCGGTGGCCAGGTCGTCCACGATCTGCGAGGCGGCGCCGATGGTCTCCAGGATCCGGGCTACGGCCTCGCGCTGGGTGGGGTCCGCGCCGGTGGCGGTGTGGCCGATGCGCCAGGGGAGGCCGTAGCAGTAGTCGCCCGCCTTGTCCTGATACATGCGCACGATGGCGTCCGTGGTGATGGACTCCAGGTCCCGTTGCCACAGCAGTTCTTGGAGTTGGCCGTGCTGAGTTCGGCGGACGCACTCCACGACCACGTCCCACAGGGGTGCCCGGTGCTTCGGGTTGGCGTCGTCCAGCAGGTCCCTGGCGAGGGAGAGGAGCAGGTCTGCCCAGAACAGGGCCGCTCCGTTCCCGGCGGTGCCGATGCGGCGTCGGAACGCCTCGGGCAGGGTGGGGTGGCCGAACTTCTCGGTGTCGCCGTCGACGATGTCGTCGTGGATGGCGAACAGGTCCCTGACCACCTGCGGGACCAGGGCGACGGTGCCGAGCCGGTCGACCAGGTCGTCGGGGAGTTCGGTGTGTTCGTGGGCCGCGCCGACCAGCGTTAGGACGGGGCGGGGCAGGAGGGAGTCGACCTGGGCGTAGGCCAGGTAGTCCTGTCCCAGTCCGGCCAGGTGCGGGGGCAGGTCCTGTGTCCACTGGGTGAGGGTCCGCGTCCACAGGGCACCCAGGGGCCGGGAGAAGCGGTCGAGTGTGGTGGTCAGCACGAGGTGGTCTCCGGGATCTGTCGGGCCTGGGCGTAGCGGCCGATGGCGTCGGTGTCGGTGGCCTCCCCCACCCACAGGTCGACGCGTCGGTCGTCGGTGTGGTCGGAGGTGGTGGCGTAGGCGCGCAGGTAGTCGCGGACGGGGTCGCCGGTCGGTTTCGGGACGAGGAGCCGGTCGGCGGTGCTGTGGCCGAAGTGGTGGGCTCGCTGGTGGGTGGGGGTGCCGGTGAAGGTTCCGCAGGCGTCCATGACGGCCAGGAGGCGTTCGATACCGAAGGCGAAGCCGCTCGCGGGAACCGTTCCGGGGCCGTTGGCGGCGAAGTGGCCGATGAGGTGGTCGTAGCGGCCTCCGCCGGCGATCTCCACGAAGCTGGCGCCCGGCAGGACGACGTCGACCTCGAAGGCCAGGCCGGTGTAGTACTCGTGGCTGCGCACCACGCCCAGGTCCACCGCCACGTTCAGGCCCGCCTGCCGTAGGGCCTGGGCCGTCGACGCGAGTCGCTCCAGGTAGCCCGGGGCCACGTCGCCCAGTGTGGCCAGGAGGCCGGGGTCGATGTCGCCGGAGTCGTGGTGGGCCATCGCCCGCCAGCGCTCCACCGTCTCGGTGGGATGGTCCGTGATCAGGGAGTCCAGACGTGTGTCGAGACCAGAGGCGCGGTCCGGGTCCTTGCCCGCCCGGCACTCGGCGAGGGCGTCGAGGCACTCCTTGATGGCGACCGTGGTGGTTTCGTTGAAGCCGCTGTGCTCGGCCAGGGCGCGGAAGACGCCAACGTCGCTGATCCGGATACGGACCGCGTTCTCGGGTGTGCCGAGCGCGCGGAGTGCCCCGTCGATGAAGGTGATGATCTCGGCGTCGGCCGCCGCGGACGCGACTCCGAGGATCTCGACGCCGAACTGGCGGAACTCGCGTGCCTTGCCCGGGGACAGGGTGTCGACCGCTTCGTTGCGCCAGCACGGCAGGTCGTAGAAGACCTTCAGCGGCAGGGTCTGGGCGGGCAGGACCGAGGCGAGCCAGCGGGCAACGGAGACCGTGCCCTCGGGGATCAGCACGGCGGGGGTGTTCTGGTGGGTGTGGGTATGGCCGGGCCCGTAGTCGGGGACGTCGAGTTCGAAGACGCCCTTGGGGTTCCACTCGGGCCAGGGCGAGGCTCCGACGACCTGGCGGCTGAAGGATGCCTTGCGTTCCAGGGCGGGGACTTCGAGGCGGTCGTATCCGCGGGTGTGGGCGTACTGGGCCAGGACGGACTGGGCGTAGTCGCGCTGGCGCAGTTCGGGGCCGAACCGGTCGCGGGTTCCCGCGAAGGGCTGGGTGTCGCGGGGGGTGTGGGGCACAGGGGGCTCCGTTCGTTGTGGTGTCGTTGTCGGTTGTCGTGTGGTCGTGGAGTGGGGGCGCGGCGGCACGGGTGGGCTGGGGGTTGTGCCGCCGCGCCGGTTCGTCGGCGTTGGTGGTGTCTCGCGCGGTCGGGCGGTGTTCTCGTCGGAGGGACGCGTGGTCAGCGGGCGGGTGTGAGGTGTTCGGTCCGCAGGGCGGCGACCTCGCTCTTGAGGTAGCGGCGGTGGCCACCCGGAGTTCGGAAGCTGGAGATCCGTCCCTCCTTGGCCCAGCGCGTCACGGTCTGGCTGTCCACGCGGAAGAGGGCGGCGACCTCGGCGGGGGTGAGGGCCTTCGGGGACGCTGAGGTGTTGTCGCCGGTCAGGGGTGTCATCGGGCCGGTTCCTCTCGTACGTGGGTGGTGGGTTTCAGCGGGGCCAGGTGCGCGCGCCAGTCGTCCACCTGGGGGTTGTTCAGGCGCAGTGCTCGGCGTTCGCGGGCCGTCATGCCGCCCCACAGGCCGGAGTCGATCCGCAGTTCCAGTGCTTCGGCCAGGCACGCCGTGCGGATGGGGCAGGGAGCGCAGATGTGTCGGGCGCGGCGTTGCTGGAGGGTGTTGCCGAACAGGCGGTCGGGGTCGGGTAGGTCGCGGCAGGAGGCGCGGGAGTCGGTGAGGGGTGTGCTCATGTCGGCGGCCGTGGGACGTGGTGGTGGGTGGGTGTGCAGGGAGTTCGGGAGCGTGCGGGTTCCGGGGCGGAACGGTCAGCGGATGCCGTCGTGGCGAGGTCCGTCTCGACGTGCAGGATCTGGCGGTGCAGTTCCTGACCGGTGGACGCGAACAGCGGGGCGATGTGGGCGCGGCCTCGGTAGAAGGCGAAGAAGGCGCGCGAGCCCGGGCCCCACATCACGAGCCAACAGCTCCGGTGACGCAGTTGGAGCTGTCGAGCGGCCGTGTACTGGTCGTGGTCTTCCCTGACGTCCCAGGCCACCGTGATCACCACTCGGCGTAGTCGGCGGGCCGGGCAGGGTTGCGGTCGATGCGGTCCACCTCGAACCAGACGCTGGTACGACCGTCGTCGTGGTGGATGGTGCCCCACCGGCTCGCGCCCGTCGCGACCAGGTGCAGTCCGCGCCCGCTCTCGTCGTCGGGGTCGAGGGGCCGCAGGTGGGGCACGGTGATCTCCCCGTCGCGGGGGCCGGCGTCGGTGATGCGCACCTGGGTCCGGCCCTCCAGTTTGAAGACGCTGATGGTGATCTCGCCGCCCGGATCGCCCGATCGGGTGTGGCGGATGCAGTTGTTGAACAGTTCCGAGGCGAGCAGTTCGATCGGGCGGAGCTCTCGGTCGGGGAGAGACGCCAGTGTCCGCAGGCGACGGCGCATGACCTTGGCGTAGGCGGGTTCACCGGGGACGGTCATCGCGGAGCCCGTGAACTCGTCGTTGGGCTCCAGTAGGACTGGGGCGCGGTCCGAAGGTGCGTTGGCGCGCTTGGGCAGCGGGAGAACTTCTCGGTTTCTGGTGTCGGTCTTCGTGTTCTTCGCCTGTTCCACCAGTGCGGCCATGTCCCATCACCGTCCTCTCGTGCCTGGTCACCGTGCCTTGTGCGTCAGTTCCAGGTCGTTGACGAGTTCTCATTTTTGGGTTGGCGCACCTTCGGTTCCCATGAGCAGGGGTGATGATCGTTATTACGGTGGTGATGCTTTTGGGAGCAGGGCTGGCGAAGCAGGCGGGGAGCCCGGTTTCATGGGTGGAACATTTCCTCTTTCAAGGGATCCGTGGTGGCGATATGTACGAATTGCGGCAGGCAGAGGGATCCTGTCGCTGATGTGAAGAAAAGGTGTTTGTGTATACCCAAGGGATTCTGGGAGACACCTGAGGCGCAGGAGGCTGCTGGGCGCCTCGACGCGGGCTCGCTGGTACGTCTTCTGCGTTCGCGCACGGACTTGTCCCAGGAGGCCCTCGGGCGGTTGACCGGGCTGTCCCAGTCGATGGTCTCCCAGCTCGAATCGCACAAGCGCGAGTTGAAGGACGTCGTGAAGCTGCGCCGTTTCCTCGACGGCCTCGGGGCTCCTCGGGTGACGGCCACTCGCACGCAACGGGAGAGCATCGAGAGCACCCGGCTCTTGGCGCACGCCGCCCAGGTCACCATGGGCGCGGCGGAGATCGATCC
The DNA here is from genome assembly GCF_044457925.1 of Nocardiopsis sp. NPDC050513. Taxonomy (NCBI): domain Bacteria; kingdom Bacillati; phylum Actinomycetota; class Actinomycetes; order Streptosporangiales; family Nocardiopsidaceae; genus Nocardiopsis; species Nocardiopsis sp. NPDC050513. The sequence continues at coordinate 86,063 of NZ_JBITHK010000011.1, forward strand.
GCACAGGTGGCGTGGCCCGAGCATGCCCGAGGCGGCCCTGCCCGTCCGGAGGGTGACGGGAACCGACGTGGACCACGTCGAGACGGTCACCAAGGCGCTGCGAGCCGCCGACTACCGGCTCGGCGGTGGAGCGTGCCTGGACGCGATCATGGCGCACCTGGCCTACGCCCACCGGCTGCTGCGCGCGGCCAAACCCGGGAACCAGGTCGGCCTCCAGCTCTACCGAGCCGTCGCCGATCTGCACAACCTCGCCGGATGGGCGAGCTTCGACGTCGGCCGCTACAAGGTCGCGGCCGAGCACCTGTCCCTGGCGCTGGAGCAGGCCCGATACATCGAGGAGCCCTCGCTGGTGGCCAATGTGCTCTACCGGATGGGACGCCTGCACCTGCACCGCGGCCATACCCTCCAGGCCCTGCGGTTCCTACAACTGGGCCAGATCGCCGCACAGGACTCCGGATGCGAGCGCACCGTCGCTCTCATGTGCGCCAACGCCGCCTGGGCCTACGCCGTCCTCGATGACCAGAAGCGGTCCATGGACTCCCTCGCCCGCGCCCACGACGCCTTCGCCCGCGCCGATGCGGACACCACCCCGTGGGTGCGGTTCTTCCACGAAGCCGACCTGGACGCCATGTCCGGGGTCGTCAACGCCGCACTCCCCACCCCTTCGTCCCGCACGTACACGGCCACGACCGAGCACCTGTACCGGGCCGTGGACGCCCGCAACCCGGACATGGGCCGCAGCCAAGCCTTCGAGCTGACCACCCTGGCCACCGCCCACATCCGCAACGGCGACCCCGACCAAGGCGTCCGCATCGGCCGCCAAGCCGTCGACCTGGCCCGGCAGGTCCGGTCGGTGCGAGTCATCGACCGACTCGCCCCACTCCACCACGCCGCCCTGGCCTACCGAGCCCGGGGCGAGACCGCCGAACTCGCCGACGAGATTGCTACTCTTCGCACATCATGAGCACCACTCCCGCTCCCTCCACCAGCCCCCGCTTCACCCTCGCCCGCGAGCGCGTCCACGACGTTCTCGCGGCTCTGTGTGAGGAGGCCGGGCTGGGCGCCAAGGCGGCTGATGACGCCGAGCTGATCAAGTTCACCAACAACGCCGTCTACCGCCTCCCCCGTGTGGGGTTGGTGGTGCGCATCGCCGGATCAGCGACCGTGGCCGAACGCGTCCCCGTCGTCATCCAAGCGGCCCGGTGGCTCGCCCAGCACGACGCCCCCGCGGTGCGGTTGGCCGAGGACATCCCCCAGCCAGTGCGGATCGGTGGGGCTACGGCGACCTTCTGGCACCTGGTGCCCTCCACCGGACCCGAACCGACAGGGACCGACCTGGGCCGTATCCTCCGCTGCATCCACGCCCTGCCCGCACCGGGTTTCGCGCTGCCGTCGTGGGAGCCGTTCGCGCGCATCCGCAGCCGCATCGCGGATGCCGAAGGGCTGGCCGAGGCCGACCGGGTCTTCCTCACCGAGCGCACCAACCGCCTGGAGCTCCTGGCCCAGGACCTGGAGTTCGAACTCCCCGCCGGGGTGCTCCACGGCGACCCGTTCATGGGCAACCTCATCCCCGGGCCTAACGGCCCGGTGATCTGCGACTTCGACAGCCTCAGCCACGGCCCCCGCGAATGGGACCTGATCCCCGCAGCCGTCGGCAAGGTCCGCATGGACTACCCGGCAGACCACCACAGCCCGCTCGCCGCCGAGTACGGTTTCGACGTCCTCACCTGGTCCGGGTTTCCCGTCCTGCGCCAGCTCCGCGAGCTCAGGCTCGTTACCAGCGTCCTGCCGGTCCTGAACACCAACCCCGGGCTACGCACCCAGTGGCGCCACCGCTTGGACACCTTGCAGCTCGGAGATACCACCACTCGCTGGTCCACCTACAGGTAGGCGTGACCGGATGTGGCGAGTGACGGGAGGCGATCCCGGCACACACCGCAATCTCCACCACACCCAGCACGAAACACAGTTGGAGGCATGCAATAACGCAAACCCTTGGGTGTGGGCGGGATCCAGCGCTCGTGCTCCTCGCCGTCCAGGAGATCGAGTTCGATCCTGCATGTTGACGGCCTCTGCCGGACAATCGAGATCTGGGCCGGTCACCGGCGTGAGGCTGGCAATCGGGTCTCGTCAAGGACGATGTCAGCGAGACTCCGACCTGTACACGAACCAGAGGCGGCGCTCGAGCCGCGCAGCTCCGCAGCCACGGGCTCACCAACTCCGCGCTGGCTTATATCCTTGAATCCCTCGATTCCCTCGGACCGTTCCCAACGGGTCGCCAGGCGAACTCTCGGAAGGCAGGTGGGGACATGACCTCGACTCCTGCAGGACTGCACCCTGCCCTCTCCACGCGCCAGGGGTTCGCCCTGATCGAGGAAGCAGCCTCCGTGCGCAACTTGATGCGCGACGCGATTCAGGCGATCCGGGACATGCGCTATGTGCACATGAACGGCGATGCCGTCTTCACCCTCGGCAGCATCGGCGTTGAGAAGGCGATGAAGGTCATGCTCGGGTGCGCGACAGTCGCGAATACAGACGCTTGGCCCACGAAAGAGGTCCTCAAGAGTTGGGGCCATGACATCGAGAAGCTGAACTCTCACATCCTGACAAAGATCGACGAGGGCGTGGAGCACACAACTGCCACCGGATACTCCGCTCAGCTCGCGGGACGCGTCAAGGAGAGCACGCTCCTCCCTCTCGTCTTCGCTGCCTTCGCTCGCTACGGGAGATCGGGGCGCTTCCACCACTTGGACATCCTCGCGACCGACGAGCCGGGCGAACACGATCAGCCCTCCGAGTACTGGGAGCAAGTGGAACTGCACGTCCAGGAGTCTCTCCCTGAGTTCCGCGAGGTCCCGTACGGCGACAACGCCGCAGTCGACGCCTACGTAGAGAGGCTCCGCAGCTTTATCGCGGACGAGTTGGACGCATGGTGGTTCTGCCTCCACCGGCTTGGAGTCCAAGGATGCTTCGGCGACCTCGGAAAGAAGATCGGCTGGGAGATCTGGGAGATCGACCGGCCAGAACCGACTTCGGCCGGGATCTAGGCAATTGACTCGGGCCCTCCTGCGGCGAGCAGCGACGGATGGGAGAATCGTTCCATGCCTGATGATCATGCGAGCTCGGTCAGCTCAGCGCTGGACACCGACATCATTCCCCTCGGTGAGCGGGCCCTGCGGAGCGTCCTCGACCACGTGATCGCTGTCGGGGACGAAGCCGAGACGACCTACCTCGAGGTCAAGAGCACGCTCGACATGAGCAGCAAGGCCGCTGCGGCCAAGATTGCGAAGTTCCTCCTTGGCTCGGCCAACCGCCGTCCGAGCCAAGCAACCCGGCACCTCCACGGCTACGCGGTGCTGGTGATCGGCGCGCAGAAGGGCGGCGCTCCGGGCGTGTCCCGCGGGACCGAGGCCCATGAGCTCGAGGACCGGCTCCGTCCCTACCTCGGGCCGCAGTTCCCGGCCTTCGAGTTCGGTCGGATCGGCGTCGACTCCGAGCACGAGGTCTTGTTCGTCATCGCGCAGCCGCCGGAGGACGGCCAGTCGATCTTCCCATGCCACAAGGGCTTCCAAGGCAGTGACCGCCGCGACAGTCTCGAGGACGGCGCGATTTACGTGCGAGGGACCAGCAACACGCGGCCTGCCCGCTCCGGAGAAGTACTCGCCCTTGTCGAGCGCGCCCGCGGTGGCGGGAAGCCGCCGATCAACCTCGAAGTGGAGGTGCTCGGCCCGATCTGCAGGATCGACCATGTGGAAGAGGTCTTGGAGAGCCTGCTCGACTACGAGGAGGAGCAGTTCAGCAAGCAGCCGGGGCCAACGAAGGACCTCCTCGTCTCGACGTCGTTCTGGCCAGCGTCGAGCGTCTTCACCGACCCAGGTCCGCTGTCGGCCCAGGAACGGGAGAAAGTCCTGGTCGCGTGGCGGAGCAGGAAGGCCGAGCACATCGCGAAGGGGCGCGAGCACTTCCTGGGCGTCGGCCTGCCGGGCACGGGCATCCGCGTGGTCAGCCGCGACCGGTTCGTCGCAAAGCCGCACCTGGTCATGACTTTCCACGGCTGCGAGCTGCTCGATCACCTACACTCGGACGATGCCGACTTCGAGGAGGCCGTCGAACCCGTGGTGCGAACGCAGGATCCTTTCCAGGCCAACTTCGGCTACTCCGCTCTCCGGCCCCTCTCGCGCGACTACCCCGTGTCCTGGAGCAATCGCGGCGAGGATGCCGAAGTCGTCCTCACGCCGGAGTCGTTCCGCCCGAACGTGCCGTGGATGAGCGACCAGGACGACTATGTGCTCCTCTCGAGGGATCCTGACGCCAGTTCGGTGAAGATCTCCTGGATCCTCACCGAGGACGGCAACGACGCCGTGACCACTGGCGAACTCCGGTTGCCGACCAGGGAAATCGCCGACGCTGCCGACCTGTTCAAGTCGGTGTTCCTGAGCGAGGGTTGAGGACGCTTCGCGGTGTTACGTGCGATTCCGCCTTCCAAGACAGTCTTCTGAGAACGAGGCCCCCGCAGGATCGTGGAGGCCTCGTCATACACCGGGATAAGACGCCTACGAAACGCTCGCCGGCTTAACGCTGGTGTTAATGATCGAGACGTCGATGCGATCGCGAGCGACAACGACGCCGTCCTTGACGACATAGCACTCGACGACGTGCTCACCCTTGAAGTCGGAGTGTTCGAGACGAACGTCCGGCTTGCTCGACCCAACGATCTGACCGCGGACCGCGTTCCGGCGCTCAGCTTCGGGGCCTCGATTGAGCACCTTCCACTTCAGCTCGTACGGATGCGGGACGGTGCAGTTGGTGACCGAGAACTTCAGGTCCTTGTCGGCCTTGAGCAGCACGCCCGTGCGCAGCATCTCCCTCAGCCGAGTCGGTCGCCAGCCGTTCTGCGTGACCTCGCAGTCGATCAGGACCGTCCCTGAGATGTCGATCGAGTACCGCTCCTCGATGAACTCCTCGGTGTCCTGGTACGACTTGGCTCCCTCGCTGACGGCCACAGGCACGGACGTCCCGAAGATCTCGCGCCACTTCTTGTTCGCCGCCGCCTTCCCTTCGTTCTCGATCGCATCGAGGCAGCGGCGGTACGCCTTCTTGGCCTTCGGTTGGAACTTCGCTTTCACCTTGACCCGCTGCCTGCTGCCCAACGCCAGGTAGTAGTCCTTCTCCGGCTCGTCCTTGAGGAACGCGAAGAAGTCGCGGACCATGAGGTCGAACGAACCCGTCCCCGCCGAGTCGTAGTCATCGGTCTGCGCGAAGAAATTGTGCACCAGGGTGTCGATGAGCAGGCCGCCCATGTTCACGCCGTTCGCGTTCTTCCACGCCCGCGCCATCCGCGCCAGGTGACGCATGTTCGTCGACGTGCGATCGTTGCACTCCTTGGTCGCGGCGATCTCCTCGCGCGGCTTGGTGACCTTCCAGCCCTCGGCGACCGTGTCCGGGTAGTCGAAGCTGCCGTCAGAGTTCTTGAACGCTGGCTGAACCTCGAACTTGAAGGCGTTGCTCTTGAACTGCACCCGCACGACGCACTGGTCGACGCGGATCTCGGTGTCCTTGTACCGCGCTTTGAGGTCGTCCCGGACGCGCTCGAGTATCCGGCGTGGTCCGGTATCGCTGCTGTAGTTCGAGCGGATCCCTGGCGGGAGAATGAAGATCATGTCGAGGTCAGACACGCCCTTGATGGCCGTGTGCCGACCGAACGAGCCGACCATGAGCTTGTAGTCGGTGCAGCCTTCCTTGGAACGGAAGTCCTTGTTGAGCGCCTTGGTGATCTCGTCCCGGCGGGATGCGATCACGGTTGCTGTCTCGCCCACTTTGAGGTTCCCAAGCAGGGCGTCGAAGATCTCGGACGTCTTCATGACCGGCCCTCACCCTCGTCAAGTCGGAGCGTCTCAGGCAGCAAAAGGTCGATCTCGCGGGTCGTGAACGTCATCTCTTCGTTGTTTTTCAGTCCGTCCTGAGCCCGAGCGAAGGCCTTGGTGCTCGTCCTGGGCGCGTCGGCGTACGCGTCGTGCGTGGCCTGCTGGAGCTCGTCGCGGCGCTCCCTGGCCTCCGCGTCGGAGACTGTACTGGACATCAGGTCGGCTATAAGCGAGATATGGGACTCGCGGACGTCCCACAGCCGCGAGGCTATGTCGCGGTGGGCGTTGGACTCTTCCTGGAATTTGAAGGTCTTCGTGCCGAGGCTCATCCAGCTCACGAGCAGCGCGATGGACGATGTCGCGAGAGTGGTCAGCACCGGGTTGCCCAACAGGCCGACGACGGCGGCCAGGAAGGTGCCAGAGCTGATCGCGGTGAGGGCGATGAGCACGCCCTGCTGCAACCGGTGCTTGTTGAAGCAGATGTCCGCTTGCTTCTCATGGGTCTTGTGGCTGTACACCACTCGCCCGAATGACTCGCGCACCTGCGCCAGCAGATACGGGTCGTGGCCGGGCACCGCTCCTCGCTCGTCAGCCAATCCGCTCCGATCATCGTCCTCTAGGAGAGCGCTTCCGCTTTGGAACCTCCGGTCTCCGCCTCCCGGAAGGGCAGCCACCGTTGATGGTCGCCGCACGCCCTCCAAGTATGGACGGGAGCACTGACAGTCGAGGCAACGATGACCAAGGCAATCGCGCTCCTGCCGATCACCTCCTGAGCGGTCAGCAACGAAGCGCCACGCCAACTGGCCACCTGCTCCACTCCTGCTCCACTCCTGCTCCGGCGGCACCCGACTCTCGTGGGTGGCGGGAGGCGATCCCAACACACACCAGAACCTCATGACTTCCGGCTCAAGACAAGGCGCAAGCGGTTAACGCCCTCGCTACAGGTCCTCGAACGCTTCCTCACCCGGCCGCCACACCATCAAACTGCGATCGCCAAAGCCGCTGAGCATCGCGATCTCCGGACCGTAGAGCTCAGCCTCGGTCGGATGAAGCTGGACCGCGCCTCTGGCGAAGTCGAGCTTGAGCCCGATGCCGGTCCTCTCCTGCGTGGCGATCACGTTCTGGCCGATGAGAGTCCGCAGCGCCTCCGCCCAGCCGGGCTCTGCAGGGGCGAACCGTCGGCCGCCCAGAATCACGTGGGGTAGAGCGTCACAGGTGAGCGAGGGCGTGGCGCTGGACGCTTCGCTGTCGAACCACATCTGGACGTAGTCCATCACAAACTGCACCGAGTACAGTCGACACCCGACGAGGCGGCCCAGAAGCGAGTTCAGCACGTACACCACAATCAAGACTCTAGACGGCGAGCACGGTCCGATACCCGAAACATCAAGTCGGCGTGAGGACGAACATGGACAGCCCCTGGTGGAAAGGAACAGGGCGACTTGTCGACCGGCCGCGCCAGAGGGTGATTCGTAGTCGGCGAGAACCTCGCGAAGTGCCATCGGAGGCCACCCATCACCCGTGTGTGCTCCGTTTATGCTCCGCAGTTCCGTACTGACACGACACCAGGCGGCACCACCCGGCCCCAGACGACATTACGGATCGGATGGGGTGGCATGAAACGGTACGTAGCGGCTTCTCATCCGATGGCCGCAGGTTCGAATCCTGCCGGGTGCGCCACAAAACCCCAGGTCAGACGGGGTGTATTGCCTCAATGCAGAGAAGGTGTAACGCCGGTGGGTCCAGGGTGGGACCGAGGTGGGACCAACACCAGACCCCGCCGACCACCCCACCTTCTCGTACGCCGACCCGTCCTCCCAGCGTCCCGAAGCACCAGCCAAGCCGTCCACACCGCCCGCAGGCCGCTCGCCTCCGTTGCGCCACGCGGCCACCACTTGGTCAGTCCACACCACCGGCCGCGCGGCCTGGCCGGAATCCAACCGCAGCCCTCGGGCAGGAGTGGAGGACAACAACCGCTCACGCACCGCGGTGTTCAACGCCGCCCTCAGCGTGGCCCGCACCCGCTGCACCGTCACCGGGGAGAGCCGATCCCCGGCTGGCGTGGTGTGGTGGGAGATCGCGTCGAACGCCTGCCGTACCAAGGCGGGAGTCAACTCGCCCAACAGCACACCACCCAGATACGGGATCAGATAGCGGTCGATGTGCTCGGCGTAGCCGACCCTGGTGCGCGGACGCAACCGGGTCCGGGTGTCCAGCCAGTTCCGCAGCCACTCGGCCACCGTCCACACCGCCGGATCCGTCCCGGCCGCTTCGATGCCCTGGGCTCTGCGCAGCGCCGCGCGGGCGGCCCCCCGGGAGGCGAACCCACCACGGCGCACACGACACCGCTCCCCCGGAACGTGCTCCAACTCAACCGAGAAGTACCAACTCCCGTGCCCCCGCCGCCTCAGCCCCGGACACACCCGCTCACCAACACCAGAAGCGCGGCACCCACACCGCCTAAACACCGAACCAGACCCGGACATCACCGTCACCTCCGGGCCCAGTCTCAACCCGAGCAACGGTGCTCAGAGAAGCCGAGTGAGGGGAGACGATTCTGACGTGCATCACGGCCTCCGCTCTCCGGCACAGGACAGGATCCCCAGCGGTAAGGGTCTACAGTGCGCCCATGACAGACACCGACTCCCCCGATGGCCGGGTCCCCCTGCTGGGCCAACTCGCCGGCGAAGGCTGGTTCATGAACATGGGCGAGGTCGCGGCGACCACATCGCTGACCTGGCTGGCGGCCGATCCAGGACTCCGCGCCGCGATACTCGCGCACCTGGGAATACGGGCCGGCACCGACCTCACCGGCGTGGAACAACTCCTCCCCGAGTCGGTGCACGAGGACAGGTCCCGACCCGACATCGCGATGCTCGACTCGGACGGCCGCACCATCGCCCTGGTCGAGGCCAAGTTCAGTGCACCACTGACCGACGAGCAACTGGCCGCCTACCTCGACATCCTCGACCGGCGCTCCGGCCCCCATCGCGGCGCCCTGTTCGTGCTCGTCCCATCCAGCAGAGAAGCCGAAGCGCAGCGGACCCTCCAGCGGACGATCAACGCCCGGTCCCAGACCGTGGCACACGCTGTGATCACCTGGGACGAGTGGCTCACGGTGTGGGCCGGCGTCGCCGAGGAATCCCGTGACCCCGTACTCGCGGGCGATCTGCGTCAGCTGAGGGCCATGTGCCACACGCTGGGCGGACACGTGATACCTCCTCTCACCGATACCGCCACCGGCCGGGGCTGGCAGGAACGGGCAGGCGACCTCGCCAAGATCGTGGACGCCGTCACAGCACGGTTCCTGGGCTCTCTGAGCCCCCGCGATCTGCCGATGCAGGGAAACCTGGGGGCGAAGCCGTGGATGAGATACCGGTATCTGCCGATGATCAGCCAGGAGACCTGGGTGCAGGTCGGGGCCTGGGGCAGGTTCGCAGACGAGGGGCTGACCCCGTTCTGGCTGATGCTCCACAAGGACGACAAGGGATCGGGCGGATTCCAGGCGGCCCTGCAGCGACTCATGGCCTCGGAGCTGTCCCGCAAGGTCCGACGCGATGACGGACACGCGTGGGTGCCTCTGGAGGTGCCCGGCGACGCCGGTGAGCCGGAGCTGGTCGAGGTCCTCGCGACGAAGGTGAGCACTGTGCTGGGGATCCTGAAACCGTAGTCACGAGTCGGCGGCGGGGCGTTCCGTGCGCTGCCGTGCGGCTGTAGGTTGACCGGCATGAGCAACTGGGGCAGCCGGTTCGGGGCGTGGATCGAGCACCTGAGGCGCACACGGCCGGTGTTCCAGTCCAAGTCGGACCTGGTGCACTCCCCCGCCCACAGCATCCGCGCCTGCGACCCGCCCCTGGAACTCCACCCCGGTGAAGGCCGGGGAACCGAACGCGTGGACCTGCGCGTGTCCATCCCCGCGTCGGGGGTGCACCTGGCCCTGCGGCTGCGCTACCCCCGGGCCGCTTGGACCGGGACCGTGGCGGGCGAGCGGTTCGCCCTCAAGAACCACAGCGCCCAGGACCTGACCTGCTACGACGTGGTCCGCGACATCCGCGACCTGGAGCAGCTGAGCGACCACCACCTGGGCTGGAGCGGCGGCGTCCTGCTCCTGACCAACGACCCCCTGTACTGGAAACACCCCGACCACCACCGGCCCGCCATCCACGACGCCTTCCGCCTCTACGAAGGCGCCCACCTGGCAGGTGTCCGCGCCTGGCGCCCCTACGCCGGTCAGGGCACCACCGCCAAACGCGAAGAGGCCCTCGCGCTGCGCGGCGCGTACCGGTGCACGTGGTCGTGGTACTCCCGGTTCGAAGGCCGCCGAGGCGACTTCCGGCTGCTGACCGTCCCCATCGGCAGACGAACGCCTCCGTGATACTCACCTCGCGGGTACCGCACGGTCAGCGGCCGAACGCCGAACGAGAACCTCGCGAGGTGCCATCGGACGCCGACAACAGGCCGTGTGTGCTCCGTTCGTGCTCCGCAGTTCCGTACTGACACGACACCAGGCGACATCACCCGGTCTCAGACGGCACGGCGGATCGGGCGGGGTGGCATGAAACGGTACGTAGCGACACGTGACGGTACGTAACCAGCGAACTTCTAATCCGATGGCCGCAGGTTCGAATCCTGCCGGGTGCGCAACAAAATCCCAGGTCAGATGGGGTGCGCGAGTCGAACAGGCGAGGTGCGGAGCCCGTCTGGGGGCCTGAAATGCTCCTGGTGTGCTCCCCAGTTCAAGGTCCCGTACAGGTGGGCCCCCACCTCGCGGAGCATTTTGCCCTCCCGTGACCGCGTGGACCCGGCCTGGGGCACCCACCCCCGGTCCGCCCACCAGCGCCCCACAGCCGCCCCGACGCCGTCGCGTGGGGACTCTGAGGTGCCCCGGGCACGCCCTGCCGCCCCACCGGCCGCATACGGCCGATTCCACGGGGCGCACCCGCACCATCCACACCACAACGCGAACCGGGAACCTCCAGGGCAGAGTGGCCGTCGAATCACAAGAAGCACAGCTTCACCACCCGGCCCCTGCCCCGCCCAGGTCGGTGACCAAGCACAGAAAAAGGTCCCCCATGGCCCCTCACCCAGGCGACTCCTCCAACAAGGCGGGCAAGGACGAACACCGCCCCCGAGGTGCCGTCCCACAGACCCGCACCACCCTGCCCGAGCCCACTGTCGGTTTCTCCGGCCGAGACCGTGAACTCGCCGCGCTCCTGGAGATGCTCAACCCCGACAGCGAGGACGGTTCCACTGGTGTGCTGATCTCCGGGACAGGCGGGATCGGCAAGACCGAGCTGGTCATGGCCGCCGGACACACCGCACTGCAACGCGGCTGGTTCTCCGGGACACTGTTCGTGGACCTGCGCGGCCAGGACACCGACCCGGCCACCGCTGACCAGGCACTGGAATCCCTCCTACGGGCCCTGGAAGTGCCCAGCGCAGACATTCCGCCACTTGTCGCTGGCAAGCAGGCCCTGTACGAGTCCCGACTCGATCACAACGCCGCGGAAAACGGAGGTCCGCTGCTGGTGATCGCCGACAACGCCTCCGACGCGGCCCAGGTCCAGCCCCTGACACCCCGAGCGGGGAGCCACCGACTACTGATGACCGCTCGCTCAGACATGGACGAGCTCCCCGTGCATCGTCTGCCCCTGGACACGCTCTCCACTGAGAACGCGGTGGCACTGATGGCCTCGGTGCTGGATGTCACCAACGAGGCGGATGAACGCGTGGCGGCCGATCCCGCCTCCGCACGGGAGATCGCCACCGCCTGCGGGGGACTGCCCCTGGCACTGTGGATCAGCGCGGCGATGCTGCGCGACGAACCCGACCGGCCCCTGTCCCACCTGGCCGCCGACCTCACCGGGCATCAGGAGAGTTCGTGGGCCACGGTAATCAGGTCGAAGTGGTGGCGTCGCACCACCGAGCGTCAGGAATATTCGGAGTCCTCAGGAGACACTGACCGCGCCATCACCCGTCTGTTGGACCATGCCGTAGCTGCGCTGCCATCCGGGCAGCGGAACCTGTTCATCCTCCTGGCCGTCGCGCCGGGACGCGATATCACCAGCGCCGCCGCAGCGGTCCTGATCGACGCCACGCCAGAGGAGACCTCCCACCTGTTGCGGGAGCTGGCCAGTGCCCGACTCGTCAACTACTCACCCGGCACGGGTCGGTGGAGCATGCACGACCTGGTACACACCTACGCCCGAACCCGCACCAACGTCGGGCACGGGGGCTACCATCGTGACGCGCTCCTCCGGCTGCTCGACCACTACAAGGCCACGGCCAGGATGGCCGTCGCTCATCTGGAGCCGCCCTCTGGTGGTGAGAAGCCGACGGGATTCACCGATCGCGAGGAGGCCCTGGCGTGGCTTGACGCCGAACGGACGGTGCTGATCGACGCGGTGCACACCGCTGAGCGGATCGGTCACACCCGGGTCGCGATCGATCTGCCATCGGAGCTGGCGTCATACCTGCAGTGGCGGAGAGCCTTCACCGACCAGATCAGCGTAAGCACCGTCGCCCGTGAGACCGCCCACCGTACCGGTGAACCCGTGAACGAAGCGGGAGCCTGGAACAACCTCGGCACCGCGCTGCGAGAGTTGCGACGGTTCGGGGATGCCATCGAGGCTCTTCGCACCGCCCGGGCCCTGTTCGCCGAGTCGGGTGCTGAGAGCGGCGAGGCCACGGCAGGGGGCAACCTCGGAAACGTGTTGTGCGACGTGGGTCGGTTCGAGGAAGGAATCGAGGCGCACCAGCGGCGCCTGGCCTACTGCCGGAAGGTCGGTGACCACCGAGGCGAGGCTATGGCGTCGAACAACCTCGGTGCGGCGCTGAACAATTCACAGCGATTCGAAGAGGCCATCGAGCTACTCAACACCGCCCACACTCTGTGCGCCGAGATCGGTGATCGCCGCATGGAAGCAGCGGCCCTCAACAACCTGGGCACGGCTCTGCGCGAAGTGAACCGTCTGGAGGAGGCCGTCACCGCTCACAGGAGCGCACTGGCCTGCTTCCAGGAGATCGGAAACCGCCACGACGAGGCCGGAGCATGGCGCAGCCTCGGTAATACACTCCGCAAGCTCAAGCGGTTCGAGGAGTCCGCCAGCAGTCTGGAGAAAGCCCGTACCTTGTACGCCGAGGTCGGTGACCGCCGTACCGAAGCCGACACGTGGCACAATCTCGGCCACGCACTGCGAATGTGCGACCGTTCCCAAAAGGCTGTGACCGCCCTCCAGAACGCCCGTGCCCTGTACGCCCAGGTCGGTGATCGCGGCGGCGAGGCCGGGGCGTGGTACAGCCTGGGAGCGGTCCTGCACAACACAGGCCGGTTCGAGGACGCCATCGCCGCCTACCAACACGAAATCGCCTACCGCCAAGAGACCGGTGACGCCGAGAGCGAAGCAGTGACGTCGTACCAACTCGGTTCGGCTCTGCGCAAAACAGGCCGGTTCGAGGAAGCCGTCGCCGCCTACCAGCACGTTATCGCCTACGGTCAAGAGACCGGTGACGCCGAGGGGGAAGCAGAGGTGTGGTACAGGCTCGGCTTCGTACTGCCCGAACTCGGGCGGTTGGACGAAGCCAAGGAGGCCATGGAGAAGGTGCTGACCTTGTCTGCCGAGACCGGCAACGACCGTCGGCAGGGTAGCGCGCGCCGCATGCTGGACTGGCTGCGCAAACAGACAGGCGGTGCCCCCGAAGGGGCCTGAACTGCTCGTATTGTCGCTGGTGGGTGCAGGTCCGACCCTGCACCCACCAGAGCTCCTGGTCATCCCACGCTCAACGGACGAGGTTCCTTCTTACTTCCACCGGGTGTCCGCATCGGCGGATCAGCCGGATGACCCATCTCGTCCAGGGGACCTTTGATCCGATGGGGAACACGTACCCGGCCACGAGGGAACCCCAGGCCATCACGGGTGAACCTCCCGCGTGGCCCGCGGCCGGTGGCGACGTTTCGCTCCTGGTGTGCTCGCCGGTCCCGCACACCCGCACCCCGTCCGATTCGGGCGATACGCCCTCATCCCTGGCCAGGGCCACAGACGCCCCTGTCCGCCCCACACACCCCGGACGGGGGACCACGGGACCACCATCAGCTGTGGAACCGACGTGGGCCCGCACAGCCCCGACATCGGGGCGACCGTGGCCACGGGATCACCACCCCACCAGCCACCACCACGGCGCGACAACGGAAACGAACAGGGCCTCCTCTCCCCCACCGGCCCCCTCCCCCACCTCACCGTGCTTCCTCTTCACGGCCCTGACGACGACACCCAGGCAGCGCATGCGACACCCGGCCACCGATCTCGCTGAGCCGCACCACGACAAGCCAGGCCCGTTCCGCCTCGCCTGCCCCGCCAGTCCGTGGAGGGACCACTCGCAGTGCTCGACACCGGTACCCGTCCACCACACGGGCCCGGGTGATCTGCGCACCGTCTCCACCAGTCCCACCGCGCGCCACGAAACGGACGCTTCAGTACAGACCCTTGGAATAAGAGAAGAGAACACGAAGAGATCAAAGAGGAGGAAGGATTCGAGGTGAAGACGAACGCATACGAGGGATACAAGGGCGGGGCGCCCGACGCTCGTCGGCGGGCGCCCCGCCCCCTACGTGAAGATGACGACCCACCGGGTATAAGTCTGGGTTGTCAACGGCCCACCCAGACCGGCCCTGACCTGCATGGATAGTCGCCTGTGGGTGGGCCGATCTAACTGGCCCACTTACCGGAACCTGCACAGGGCCACTTACCGGCGTACTTACTGGCGGCGCCATGGGCCCACTTACCGGACACACTCAAACATGAACATCGCGCCCACCATGCTCGTGTTTCTTCTCCGCGCCGCCCACCTCGAAGAATCCCCGCAACGAACCCGACACCACCTCCCACCAAGACCAGAAGGACCATCGGCCCGAGACCGTCAGCGGACGCCGGTGACCACCGAGCGGATCCCGCCCACCAGACGGCGCGGCCTCGCCACGCATTCGCGCACCCCACTCCGGAGGAACCACCCGCTTCCATCAGCATCAGTTTCTACTGATGTATGTCCAGGAAACAGCCAGGAGACGTTCTCGTAGACACGGTGGGGAACGAGCCTTTGAACAACAGGTGCGGGCAGGGTCGCCTCGCGCTCGTCGCGGGCGGCCCCGCCCGCCCTACGTGAAGATCACTACCCACCGGGTTTCAGTCTGGACACGCGTTGGCCCACCTGAATAGCCCCTGACCTGCACTGATAACGGCGCCAGGGTGCTCCGTTCAAAGCGGCCCTCCCGCAGGCGGAGTCACAGGCAGAGTCACAGGACTACTGACCGGCGGAGTCACAGGCGAAGTCACAGGCCCTCGTTCGGCCCCCGCCACACGCCCGCCACGGCACGCACCGACCGACGCCACCGGCGCGGCACGCGAACCAGACCACCTCAACCAACCCGCCACAAGAACACCCACCGCCCCGACCAACAGACCTCCAGAAGATTCCTCTCCAGGGCAACCAGCAAAAAGACCAAGGAAGGAACCCGAAGAAATATCGACGCCGCTCGCTTCCATTATTAGTTTCTCTTGAGTACTTACAGGAAACAATCAGGAGATGTTTTCGTGGGCACGGTGGGGAGCGATACTGTGAGCACGTGCGGGCGGGGCCGCGCCGCGCTCGTCGCGGGCGGCCCCGCCCGCCTACGTGAAGATCACTGCCCACTTGGGTATGAGTCTGGACACGCGTTGGCCCACTTGAACCCCATCTGACCTGCGAAGATGCTGCTGGAGGGGTGGGCCACAGGAGCGGCCCAGGCGTCGGCCCACACGACGGCCCACCCGTTGGCCCTGGTTCAAATCGTGTTCACTCTGGGTTCAGCAGCCCCTCCCGGGCGCGATAAACACCCGAAACCATTCCAGAATTCTCCTCTTCCTGAGCCCTTTCGATAGCGCACGGCCGACCTGCAATACCAGGACGAGAACGAAGAACAATCCTCGGGGTGGTGCCGACCACGAGCATAGTCGGCACCACCCCGAGGAGCTCACTCCCACCGATCAGGAGGTCATGGCCTGCCAATCGCGTACGAGACGAGCCAGTTCAGCGAACTCACCCTCCCCACCACTCTCAAGAACCGGAGCGGGAGCGGGTGGTGGCCCGTGAACGGTGGCCAGGAGGTCACCGTGACCAGCCCCTGCAGGTGCTTCGGTGCGGTCGCGGAGGAAGCGTTCCTCCGCTCGGGCGAGGTAGGGGCGCACCCCACGGACCCCGTCGTCGTTCACACACCACCCACGCCGCCCCACATACGGGTCCCGCTGACGCGGCACCACAGACGCTTCCTCTTGCGCCCCGGTCCCCGCGTGAGTAAGCGAAGCCTCCCCTTGCCTCTCGCCCGCCGCCTTCTCCCAGACGGCTTTCCAGTCTGTCCGGGCACACCGCTCCGGACCTGGTCGACGAGATTCGGGCTCTGGTGTTAGCGGAACGGTTCGGCTTGTCGGGCCACAGAACACGGCGGCGAGCACCGCGCCGAGCACCCAGCACACGTGTTCGCCCCACCCCTGGCGGCGCTTGCGGTGCCGCCCGATAGACTTCTCCACGATTTCCTCCTGCTCTCTCAGGTGGGAATCACGCCCCAGGTCGGTGTTCACAGCACCGGCCCGGGGCACCCCTATCTTCTCTTCTTCTCCAGCCCCGGCGAGGCTGGCCCTTGTCCGTGCGTGGGCGGGCGAGTGTCAATGGCTCCGAGGTCGCGCGTCCTCGGAACTGCGCTTCCCACCCACAAACCCACACAAATAGACACAACACACCACAATTCCTGAGAAATGGGTGTCGAGCCTGGTCAGGGCTGGTCGATGGTCGCTTGGGTGGCCGGGAACCTTCAACCCCTTCCGCCCAGAACAGTTACCAACCCCAAAAGAGGGGTTGGGGTCACAGGTATGCGGCGTCAATCCGGGAGAACACCAGGTCGCTCATCTCGGTGACTTCCCGCTCCCACCGTCGCGGCGGTTCCGGGGCTCCGATGGCCGTGAGGTAGGTCGTCGGGTCGTAGTCGTTGGCGATCCGGTAGGTATGAAAGCCCGCCGCCCGTAGTGGCCCGATCACGTCTTCGACTTCCAGCCCCTGTTTGGCCAGAGTGCGCGGTGTGATCTCGATGATCAGTTCGACGTCGGGCCGCAGCAGGTCGAGGAGGGGTGCCAGACTCTGGACCGCTGCGGCTTCGGCTCCTTCGACGTCGATCTTGATCAACCGCGCATCGCGGATCTCGGCGGGTGTGAGGATGTCCGGGAGCGGTGCGGCGTCGACGTGGAAGGCCTCGTGCACGTGCCGTGGCCGGATCGTGGAGGCGCCGCCGAGGTTGCCCGGGTCGGCCAGGAACATCTCCACACGGCCGGGTTCCTCCGCGATGGCCTGGTCGATAGTGCGGACGTTGTGCGCCTCGTTGAGCAGGAGCGTTGCCTGGAGGTGCTGGTGGAAGCGCGGGACGGGTTCGATCGCTGCGACGTGTCCGGGCGGGCCGACGAGGTGGGAGGCGAGCATCGTGTAGTAGCCGATGTTCGCGCCCACGTCCACGAAGGTGTCCCCCGTGTTGAGGCGGTGGGTGATCCACGCGGTCAGGTGGGGTTCCCAGGTGCCGAACGTGTAGAGGTAGCGCTGGATGATGTCGCTGGTGGTGACCGGGACATGGGCGCCGAACCGTGTCGAGGCAGTGGTGGTGACGGGGTTGCGTAGGAGGTCGTCGTCCAGCCAGCGGATGGCGCGCTGGGGGATGAGGGCGGGTGCGCGTTGGATCGTGGTTCGTAGAGTTGCTCGTGTGAAGAACTTCATCGGCGGCTCCGAGGAGGAGGGTGTGTGGGACGGGTTCCTACGGTGTTTCTGCTGGTCGGGTTGACCGGGTCGGGCAAGACCACCTACGCGCGCACGGTGCTCGAGCCGTCCGGTGCGGTGCGGTTGTCGGTGGATGAGGAGGTCCACCGACGGCACGGCCGGTACGGGGTCGACTACCCGGAGTGGGAGTACTTCGAGCGTCAGGCCCCGGTCGTGGACTGGGTCCGCGACCGTCTGGTCGAGCTGCTCTCCCAGGGGCGTGACGTGGTGTTGGACCACGGTCTGTGGCGGCGCGGGGAGCGGGAGGAGTGGAAGAAGCTGATCGAAGCCTCAGGGGGCCGGTGGCGGCTGCTGTATTTCCCCGTGGAGCAGGAGGAGCTGCTGCGGCGTCTGGGCGAGCGGAACCGTCGCCAGGACGCCAACGCGTTGACGGTGACGGCGGAGGCGTTGGCGGACTTCGTGGCCCGGTTCGATCCTCCCGAGGGTGAGGGTGAGGAGGTCATCGCCGCTGGTTCGTTCCCGGCGGGGCCGGCCGCCACTGGGTGAGGATCGGGTGGGCCTCGTCCTGCCAGGTGGACGGGGTGTGGTCGAGTGTGACGGGCCGGAAGGCGAGTGCGGGGTCGGTGGTGTCGATCCGTCCGTTGTTGTCGCGCAGATGGGTGAGGAAGCGGGCGGCTTCGTGGCGTACGGCCGGGCTGGTCTCGGTCCAGGTGCCGCAGGTGAAGCGGGTGATCCTGCGCCTGAGGTCGGCCTCGACGCCGAAGCGCCATTTGAAGTGGTGCACCACGGCGACCTGACCATCAGCGGGGTGGTGGCCGGGTGCGCGGTGGTTGCCCGTGGAGAGAGGGACGTGGGCGCGGGCCAGGACGATCTTGAGGGGGTCGCCCAGCAGGAGCCGGTGGGTGAGCCAACCTCCCAGGGGGTAGGCGGCGTCCAAGTCCTCTCGCCAGCCCTCCCCCTTCTCTCCGGCAGTGTGTTCTCGTGAGTGCCAGGCGGTGAGTTCTCCGGTGCGGGTGACGCGGTCGAGCATGAGTCCCCGTACGACGGTGTGATCGGCCTGCTCCGCGGTGGCGATCGCTTCGTCCAGCGAGGTGGCGAAGGTGTGGAACTCATCGCTGTCAGCGATCAGGTGCCACTCCTCTCCTGCCTCGGCTCGGAGGCGGTCGCGCAGGTGGGCGTTGGTGGTCTCGTGCCAGGGGCCGTGTTCCACCAGGGCAGGGACGATCCCGCAGCGGGCCAAAGCCTCGCGTAGCCGGTGTTCGGTGCCGGGTAGGGCGTGTTCGGGCAGGTGGAGGGCGAGGTGGAAGTCGTGAATGCCGAGGGTGCGGTAGTGCTCGATCCATGCTTGGAGCAGGGGTGTCTCGACGGGGCCGATCACGGCGATCAGGGGCGGGGTCATGGCATCAGCTCCTTCAAGAGGGCGAGCATCTGGCGTGGGGTGCGGAGCCCGAGGTCTTCGGCAGCGCTGGACGGCGGTGTGGGTGGTGGGTGTAGGGCGGCCTGGTCGAGGGTGTCGGCGAGCGTGACGGGGTCACGGGGAGGGACGACCGTCGCCCAGGCGCTGACGCGGCGGGTCAGGTCGGGGTCGTGGTCGGAGACCAGGAGCGGGACTCCGAGGCGGGCGCAGTCGGCGACCAGTCCGGACTCCTTGCCCACACCGGGGTGGCGCAGGACAGCGGTGAAGCTGCTGGCGGCGTAGACCTGGCGGATGTCAGCGGGTGTGAGCGGGCCGGGCAGGGTCCTCAGCGTGACCTGTGGGGCTGCGGCGATCCTGTGTAGAAGGTTCGGGTCGGTGGGCTCGCCCGCGACAAGGACGTGCAGTGGCTGGGTGAGGCGTTCCAACGCGGCGACCGTGGTGGTCATGTCCTTGTGGGGCCACCACCCACCCACCAAACACAGCACCGGCACCGTGTCAGGGATACCGAGGGCGCGGCGGGCCTGGACACGTTCGTCGTCGGTGATCCGCTCCTCGGGTGCGGCCAGGGCGAAGGGGTGGACGGTGGTCCGCAGCTCAGGGAAGCGTTCACGGACCTCACGCTCTACGGCTCGGGTCGGGCACACGGCCACGACCTGCCTGGGTGAAGCGAGGTACCCGAGTGCCCGTAGGGGGCGGTCTTCGGTGGTGTTCACCTCGTGGACCACCCGCAGGTGCGGGGTGCGTGACAGCAGGTAGGCCATCCCGTGGAGGGCCTCGCTGGCGGTCAGGATCACGACCACGTCGGGTTCGTGCCTCAGCACGTGGCGGGCGGTGCGCAGGGAGGCCGCTTCGACCAGGCACCGAGCGGCCAGGGTGATCTGGTGCGGCAACCGGCGGTGAGGCAGCAGGCGTCGCGCGATCGCGGCGACCCGATGTGTCCCTTTCCCCAGCGCGAGGAGAAGCCTCCCCGCAGATCCTCCGGGCCGGGTGAGCACGAATGCCCCGTGTTCCTGAAGCATGCTGTGGAAGTGTGCGGGCATTCCCTTGAGGGTGACCACGACGACCTGGAGGCCCTCGGCCGTGGCCGCTGCGGCGAGGTAGACGAGGGCGTCCTGCCAGTGGCCCGCGTGCTCGGTGGCCGGTTCAACCAACACCACCGCCCGCCTCACAACCGCTCCCGAGCGGAGACAGCCTCGAACTGGGCGCGCAGCCACACGGGATCGTTCAGCCGTTGCCAAGCCAGGCTGTTGGCGGTTGTGGTGTGGGCAAACTCGGTGCCGTCGGCGGCTCCGCGCCGCACCCACGACGTGAACCGGCCTCCGACCGGGGCAGTCCAGGCGCGGATCTGATCGCGGGTGGTGTCGGAGTCGGCCCCGTACTCGCAGCCCCGGGTGAGCATCGCGACCTCGCGGAACGCGGCCTTCCAGGCGTGGTAGGGGCTCTGGTCGAAGCGGGTGGTGCCCGCGACCTGGGTGGAGAACTCGACCCTGCCGGGCAGGGCAGCCAGGACGTCGACGGCCTCGCCCAGGTGGCGGAGGGAGTCGCGGCGGATGAGCTTCATGCCGCCGTAGCCGTAGGTGCGGCCGGTGGCGGGGTTGGTGGCCTTCCACACCCGCATCGCCACGCCTTCGGGCAGGGGTTCGGGGTCGGGGGTGAAGGCGGGGTGGATGTGGAAGTCGCCGTCAGCAAGCAGGAAGGTGTCGGTGTCCACGAGTTCGGCGGCCAGTTGGTAGGCGCGGCGCATGCCGACCACGCCGTGCAGGCGCTTGACCGGCCGACCCAGGACGCGTTCCAGGTGGGCGTGCAGGTCGTTGGCGAGGGGCTCGTCGAAGGAGAGCATCACCGCGTCGGGGCGGGGGTTCACCTGATCGCCTCCAGGTAGTCGGCGGCTACCTGTTCGGGGGTCAGGTTGCGGGTGGAGTCGTGGGCGTGGCGGCTGTGGGCCTGCCAGAAGGCGGGGTCCTCCACGAGCCGGTCCACGATCTTGATCGCGCTGTCGAGGTCGGCCGGGTCGAAGAGCAGGTCCTCGTGGACGGCCTCGGCCATCCACGCCATGCGGGGCGCGATGACGGGGACGCCCATGGCGTGCAGGTCGATGATCGACATCGACCACGTGCACCCGGGCCGGAACGGCGCGAACCCCACCGTGGTGTCGGCCAGCAGGGTGCGGTAGCGGTCGCGGTCGCCTCCGTCGCCGCAGACGGTGACGCCGCAGATGGCGTCGAGGCGGGCCAGGGCGTGTTCGGGGCTGGGGTCCAGGGCGACGCGGTCGGGGTCGCGACGGCCGAAGAGGTCCATCACCCGCAGCAAGAGCCCGTTGGCGGTGACCCGGCGGGCCAGGTCGATGAAGTGGTCAGTGCCGTAGTGGCCGTAGAGCCGGTGGTTGTACAGGCCCAGGGCGTGCTCGGGTGCGGTGGCGTCGGTGCGGACGAGGCGGGGGTCGCGGGGCGGGGGCACGATGTGGACTCGGTCGTGGATGTTGGCGCGGTAGGTGTCGGAGGCGGCCAGGGTCCAGTCGCGGGCGGTGCGGGAGTGGACGAGGATCCGGTCGCAGGCGGACAGGCCGCTGGCGAAGGCCAGACGGATGGGCAGTTCGAGGCCGCCGTCGCTGAAGGCGGGGTCCTTGACCAGGCGGCCGTGTTCGTCCAGGGAGAAGGGCAGGTAGTGGCAGTAGCCGACGACCTGGGCGGTGCTGTTGGCGTCGAGCATGGCCGCGCGCACCGCGGGGGCGGCTTCGATCTGGTTGACCACGATGGTGTCCGGGCGCATGGCGCGCAGGAGTTGGGCGAGGTAGCCGACATCGTGGGTGACGCGCACCCGGTACTTGCTGGTCGCGGTGGGTGGGGGCACCATGTGGCGCACACGGGGGTCGCTGACCGGGGTGGGACAGACCAGGGTGATGTCGCATCCGGCGTCGGTCAGGGCGCGGGTGAGGATGTCGGCGTAGATCCATCCGGAGTCGGCGCTGAGCTTGGAGGCGTTGGAGACGTTGAGCAGGTACAGCAGGGACCTGGACATGGGGACTGCTTTCTTCGTCGTCGGGGGTCAGTGGGCGAGGAAGGTGCTCGCGGCCAGCAGCGCATCCACCTCGTGCTTGAGAAAGCGGCGGTGGCCACCGGGGGTGCGGAAGCTGGTGATCCGGCCTTCCTTGGCCCAGCGGGAGACGGTCCTGGAATCCACCCGGAAGGTTCGGGCGACCTCACCAGGGGTGAGTGCGTGAACGGTGCCGGGAGCGAGCGGTTGCGGTTCAGCGGACATGGCGAACAGGGGTTCCTCTCCGAAGGTGTGAAGGGTCGGTGTTACCGCGCTCGGGATCTGTGCAGGCTGCTCGGTCTATGCGGGCGATCCGGTATTCGCGATGGCGGAGGTTCCGGCGCAGGTCTTCGGGGGTGGGCGCGTTCACGGTGGGCAGCGAGTCGTCCACATGCGCTGGCGCTCGCGTTGGGGGACACGAGGGCTTCGTCGCGCTCCTGGTCGTGGTGGACGTTCCAGGCCACGGCGCCGCCCTCATCGCGCGGGTGGCAGGTGACGGTCGAAGATCCCCCAGACAGTGAGGGCTCCTCCGGCGCAGCCGTCCCACTCCCAGTACAGAGCGAGCTCCTCCAAGCGCCGCAGCCCGAACCCGTGCCCCGCGGGTACTCCCTCGGCGGAGGGCTCGCCAGCGGGAACCGGGAAGGTGAGTGGTGCACCCGGACGGGGGCCGTCGTCGGTCACCGCCAGCTTGAAGGTGAAAGGTTGCTTCTCCAGCCTGATCCGCACCGTCCCACCCAGCAGGCCGGACGCGGTGTGCTCCAAAGCGTTGCTGTGGAGGATCGCCAGGGCCTCCAACAGCCGCTGCGCCTGGCTCCCGAGCGGGCCGCATCGCGGGAGCAACCACCGGGCGGCTGTGCGGATGTGGTGCGGTTCGTGTCCGAACGCGGCGATCCACGTGTTGGGGTCAGCACAGCTGATCCTGCGAGGCAACGTCGAGCTCCTGATCGCGGCACTCACTCGTCCCACCCACTCCTCTCTGGCAACCGGGGCGCTCGGCCGACGGCGCATCGGCGTCACGCCCTTTAGCAGGAGAATGCGGGCAGGGAAGTACTCGGCGTAAGGCTGACCGGATAAGCCGTGAATCTTCCAGGAGGCTCTGGAATCTTCTGGAATCCCTCCACGACTCGCGGAGTGATGTGCTCACATAGAGTCATGACCCCCGACGAGCGCACCCTGAAGATTTTCGGACGGGAGCTGCGCAGGCTCCGCGCCGAAGCCGAGTTGACCCAGGAAGCCGTGGCCCGACGTGTCAGTCAGCGCGGCACGACCATCAGCAACTCGCATATCTCCGACATCGAGACCGGAAAGGCTCTGGCGCGCCCCTGGCTACGGCGCGCCCTGGACGAGGTCGTGCACGGTGGTGGGCGGCTGGAAAGGCTCTGGGAGGAGCTCACCGGCTCCGGCCGACGGGCCTGGTTGCACGAGATCACCGAGCGCACCCACGGCGCGGACGCCCTGTACGAGTACCAGGCCCTGGTCTTCCCGGTCTATCTTCAGACCGAGGCGTACTCCCGCGCCCTCATCCGTTACGGTGCTCCTTGGCTGTCCAGGAAGGACCTGGCGGAGCGGGCCAAGGAGCGCGCGAACCGTGCGCGTCACATAGCGGAGGCCGTCTCCCCTGTCATCTGGCTCGTGATCGACCAGTCGCTGCTCATGCGCCGCTACGGTTCGGCTGAGGTCCAGATGGAACAGCTCGCCTACGTCGTCGACCTGGTGGAGAAGGAGCGCGTCAACCTGCTGATGGTCCCGGTGGACGAACCCCGTCACGCGGGTAACAATGGCCCCTTCAGGGTCATCACCTCAGGCGACCAGCCCGAGGTCGTCTACGTGGAGTCCGCTCATGAGGGGCAGATCATCACCGCGGCCAACCAGGTGGGGCGGTACCGCATGTGGTTCGCGGCACTGCAGGGTGTCGCCGCCGGGCCAGATGAGACCCTGGAAGCCATCCGCAACGAGATGAAGAGGATCAATGGTGGCTGAGTGGCACAAGTCGTCCTACAGCGGCGGCAACAACGAGTGCGTCGAGGTCCGCGAGCACTGCACCGGTGCCGACGTTCGTGACACCCAGCACCGTGACGACGCACAACTGACCTTCTCGGCAGCGGAGTGGCGCAACTTCCTCGCTCAGATGAAGCACCAGGGGCGCTGACGCCCCCGGATCCATGGGGCATCCGGCCACTCCGTCGGAGGCCAGCGAAGGCCATCTGTGCGTTCTCTCCGCGCGAGAGCGCACGCACAGATGACGAAGGCAATCACCCGACACACTCCACAATCGCCGCCACGCCCGGCACAGGACATTCATACCGTGGGTCAGCCCTCCTTCTGACTGGCCCGCCACTCCAGAGCCTCGGGTGTCTCGCGGTACTCCAGCAGGTGCTGGTCGGAGATCCGAGCCAGAGTGTCACGCACCTCACCCGGAGTGGCGTGGAAGAACTCCCGACGCAGGTTGACCCGGTTGACCCGACGCTCCTCCAACTCCTTGTGCAGACGCGACTCCAACCCCACGGCGTCCTGGCTGAAGATGAGGGCGTGCACATCGAAGCGGAACGGAACCGAGGCATCCCCCAGTTCGCGCACGCGGTCCATCGGATCCAACCGCCGGGTCATCCCGATCTTGACCATGTGCTCGCCGAAGGCACCGACATTGGAGATCACGTAGACGTATCCGGCGCGGATGTTGGCCTCGCGGTCGTTGACGCCCTTGATCGCCTCCTCAGCCTCGGCGATCTTCTCGCGTAGCTGGGCGGCACCGGCCTCGTCGCCCTTGGCTTCGAGCTTGGCCAACGCGGACCTGTAGTGGGACTGCTCCTTGAGCAGGCGCGCCTTCTCCTTCTCGAACTCGCGTCGGGCCTTGTCCTCCTCCCTCTGACGCTCCCGCTCCTCGCGGACGCGTTCCTTCTCCTCCTCGACCTTGGCCAGGTGGTCAGCGGTCAACTGGAGTTCGTACAACCGCTGATGGTGGTAGGCGTCGCTGATCCGGATGTGCATCGTCTTGCCCAGCCTGGCGATGGTCTCACGGGTCTTTGCGAGCCGGTCCATGGCTGAGGCGAGCTTGTGGGGCTTCATCGAGCGGACCAGGGTGTCGGCCTCAGCGTTGTAGGCGCGCAGCATCAGCTTGGAGAAGTCGCGCACCATGGTGCGGCCTTGCGCCAGCGATCCGTTGACCTGCCAGTCGGTCGCGGCGAGTACGGCGCCGTCGTTGCGCACCATCGTCTTCAGCGCGTCCTTCACCTCCTTCAGTCGGGACTTGTAGGCGATCGCGTCGGCCAGCGGGTGGTGGTACTCGTAGACGCCCGCCTCCTGCAAGAGCGCGATCTCCTCCGTCTCCACGACCCGAGCGCGGGCCTGGCTCACCTGTGACCGCACTCGGTGCAGTTCGGCTTCGGAACGGCTGATCTCAGCCCGCCAGCGGGCTTGTGCCTCCTGCGCCTGTTGTTCCTCCTGTGTCTGTCGTTCGCGCAGGGCCTCAGTCTCCGCGGCGATCTGCAGAGCGTCCATTGCTTGCAGGCTCTCCACCCACGTACGCAGCTGGGCGTTCTCCGCTTCCAACTGCTCGAGCCGTTTCTTCTTGCCGAACAGCCCCGAGCCTGACTTCGCCGGACTCGAGAGGGGAGGCAGACTGGTGGGTCCTGGTGGGACGGGTGCGGTGGGGGATGGCGCTGGTTGCGGTGTGGCTGCGACGGGGACCCAGAATTCCCAGCCGGGCGGGGCTGGGGGCCAGGTCGGATCGGGTGTCCATCCTGGGGGCGGGGTCCACCCTTCGGGGGCGGCGGGCCAGTTCGGGGGAGGGTTGAAGCGGTAACCGGGGGCAGGAGTCATGGTCGCTTTCCGGATCAACGCGAGCAATGCGCGTATTGTCGCTTTTGACTGGAATCCCGTGTTGATTTGAGTATCTGATTACTTGACGCGGTAGGAACGGAAAAGGATGACTTCCCAGATCAATGTGATCAGGGCGCAACCCGACGGCCATCCACCACTGGGGGCATCATCCGGTCCGGTGGCTACAGTTGCGAGTCTTGCTGGGATCCCTGCGAAGCCCCAGTTCGAAGCCTTACCTGGCTGGGACCCGGCGAGGTCGCCCTGCCGGTTACTCCAGAGGTTGGGACCGGCCCCAGCCTCACCTTCGATGTGCACCCCGGGGTCAAGAGCAACGGTCCCCCTCCTCACGAGAGTGACGGGAGGATCCTGGCACACACCAAGAGCCTCCATCACACCCAGTACGAGACAGTTCGGGCGGATGCGGATCGAGATGAAGCGGCACGGGAGCCTGTTCCAGATCGCGATGACGGACGACGGAGTGTGGGGCAAGCCGTCGGTGCCGTGTGTGGGCGGGGGACACGGGTGCACCTGGCGAAGGAGCACTCGCAGGCCTGGGGCTGGTTCGCGCTGCCCGGTAGCCCAATAACGGTGTGGGCGGTGTTGGACCCGCGCGCGGAGAGGACGCTCGGGTGTGTCCCGCAGCCACGGAAAACCGGCTGTCAAGGAGAGAAAGAGGGCCCAAAGGTAGGCCCCGGCCTTCTCTACGCAAGAAGACCGTCAGGTTCTCCGACAGGTGACCGTGTTCGGTCATCGGGCGGTCTAGCTAAGACAAGTAATCGCAGGTGAGAGACCTCCCGCGTTCAGCCGCATCCGAAGCCGTGGTTCGAGCCCTCCAGCGTGCATCCGCGACCGACTGTCACAGGTGCTAACTTGCAGACATATATCGGTCTGTGAAGAGATACCCCTACGCCCCATGCAGAGAGTGAGTCCCCCATGACCGAAGCAGGCGGCAACCCGATCGACGGTCTACAGGGTGGTGAACGGGCTGAGGCACTGGCCACCGCCATGGCAGGGATCGCCGACATGTTCGAGTTCCTGACAGACGACGCTGCCGGTTCAGCGGGTCATGATGACGTTAGCGCGGGCTACCGAGCCCTCAAAGAGCGGCATTCGCAGGACTTCGTCGACATCCAGGCGCACGGCATTCAACTGGCCAACAATATTCAAGCTGGTGCAGGTGAGATCGCGCTGAACGACGTGGAGAGTGCGGAGAGCTACGAGACCCCGTGGGACTTCGGCCGAGATATCAACTCTGAGTGACCCCTCTAGACCTCTACCAGAACTGGGACAACCATGGCCTCCTTCCAGCTCTTGTTCGCTCCGCGCACGATATCCGCACACGAAAGCCAGATTCGCCCTCATATCGAGCAATTCAACGCACTGAAGCAGCGACTGCTCGGACGAGCAGACAATCTAGAAATCAGCTTCGAGTCCGCAGGAACTCATTTCACTGATCTGATTGCGTGGGATATCACGAGTCTGGGAGCGGAGGACTATCAACTGTGGGTTGACTCCACAGGCGCCTTGGAGTTTGCAGCGGACACCACGGAGATGTGGGCTGACTATGTCAAGGAGTTCTGGGACACTAACGACGACCTGTGGGATGAGTGGGATGCGGCTGTAGCAGCAAAGGTCGCAGAGGTTCCTGAAGAATACCAGGGCGAAACCATCACCGCTGACTATCCGGCACGCGAAAATCGGTTGGAAAGCATCTTTGGCGGCGATGCGAACAAGTGCCGAGACCTGTACGACGAGCTCCAAGAGAAGCTAGATGATATCAACGAGCGCGCTCAGGCGAACTATGACAAGCATCAGGAACATGCTGCGGAGATCGGGGGCATGCTCGAACAGGGCGCGACCGACGTCAACGTTCAGAGACTCATCGACGGTGGCTACTCGACCTGGAGCTATTCGAACATTGACCCGGAGCGATACCTGGAGTTGGAGTCTGACTTCGAACTCACTCCGGAGTCCGGGCGGAATGCCGCTGAAGAGCTTGAGCCCTACTTCTCAGGCGAAAAGCCTCTGGACGATCGTTACCACGAGTTGATGCTCGTTTTGGCTATGGTCGGAACCAACGCCCGGAACGCCCAAAACGACGGTTCTGAACTCGAGAACGGAGAGATCGAGTTCCTGGACGCGTTCTACGACAGGTTGGAACAGGACCAGGGCGTCATCGATATCCCAAGGGTGATGGAAGGCGACCATCTGACTGACGAGGAACGCGAACACGCGCTTGGTGTGCTCGGCGATGGCCTGCTAGCCCTGTCCGACCCGAACCTCGGCGGTGGCTACGAGAATCTGCCCCAGAGTGTACGCAATGCGATCGACATTCCTTTCCCCGCTGACGGGGAAACCCAGGGTGATCTCACCACCCATGAGGGGGACGCTCGAACTTATGCATTGCTCTCAGAGTTGTTTGCTCACGCGAGCGACGATTTGGAGGGAGGCTACGGGCTTTCCACCAACCTCGCCCTTTCCGCTGGGATGTACATGGGGTATTGGGGCGACAGCAGCGCACACTGGGTGTCCGAGAGAGATCTTGGGATCCTTGTCGACGTTGCCACCCGAAACAAAGACGCCAACTACTTCATGCTTACGGGCGACCATCTGAATCCTGAGATTGGAGTCGACTACCACGAAGACGATAGAACAACTGCGATCGAGGGGTTGTTCACGTACGAATGGGGCGACTACGGTACCACCGTCCGGCAACTAACAGACTGGTTGGCCGAGGACATCAACAGCGATGACTACCAGGAAGTCAGCAGGGCCGGGCGCGGCTTCGCCGGTTTCATGGAGACGATGACTGATCCCGACATGTACGAGTCCCTGATCAACACGGGAGTGCACATCGGCGAAGGAGGGAACGACTACCAGAACGCGTCCTTCACCCATTTCAACACTGAACTGGCGAACAGCCTCGCGGATATCTTCGACGCGCACATCTATAGCTTCGCCACCAGCGACATCTGGGAACATAGTGATGTGCCAGTGGAGGGTGTCGGGAGATACGAATACGACATCAGATTCGTGCGGATGGGGCCCGAGGAGCGAGCGATGTACATGCAGTATCTCGTGGGCAATGACGAAACCGCCGGACGCCTGGTCAACTCCGTAGACGTGTATCAACAGCTCGAGGCGATGGCCTTCCTCGAGAGCGGGCAGGACGAGAATACTGCACGTGGAGCCGGAACCCTCCAAGGTCTGCTGGAGGAGGCACTCAGGCGAGATTCGCAAGATCGTACTGATGACTTGGGAGAGCAGGTCGACCGGAACAAGGAGATCGCTGGCTTTGTGGTCGACGAGCTTGGTAGCCAATCGGAAAAGATTCCAGTCATCGGTGCAGCGCTATCCCAGGGAATGGGGCTGGCATCGGACAGTATCGTGGATGCAATCATCGACGGTGAGTTCGAGGTGTCGCCGCGCGACACGACCTACAGCAGCCCGGAGAACATCGAACGCAACTTCAGCCTGGAGGCGCTCGACTACCTAGCTCGGAACAACCCTGATGAGCTCAACAACGTTGTCCGACCCGACGAGTTCCAGACTTTGGTTGAAGGTGGAGGTATCGTTATCGAACGCAACGGAGAGATTCTCGGCGCAGACGATATCAATGAAGACTTCGTCATCGATTCCTCCGTCACGATCACGGTGGAGAAAAACCCTGGGGCGTGGGAATCATCGGCACAGAGAGATGGAGGCTTGGATGATATGGACGCGGCCCTCGGCAGAACCATGGACGACGTCGAAATCACGACCAGTGACGGCCGATCGAAGCCTGGCAACGATCGGGTGCAGGATTTCGTCCGCTCGTACAATGACTTGTACGGCGAAACAAACGACTTCTTCAACTTGCAGGGAGAGGAAGAAGGGGAAGAGGAATGACAGACAGCACGAACACTCCTGTTCCCGGCGTTCACCGCAGAGACCCTGCAAATCCGTTCATCCGTTGCAACCGCACCTTCATCGCCGCCGTACCTGTCTTGCTCTCCAGCCTGCTGTTGGCCTCGTGCTCAGTTGATGGCCCAGAAGGCGTTCCGTCTTCAGATCCCGACAGTGGGGAGAGCGCGGAGTACGTCAGTATCTCCTGGGTCAAACGCGAGGTGAGAGTGCAGACACTGAGTCGCATGATCACCGAGAACGATCCCGACGAGGTTGTGTCCAACATCGACGACGAGTCCAGGGAGAGCTTGTCACAGGTCAGGATCATCCGCCAGGACAGTGAGGGATACTACGTCGAACTGGACGAGGAGGAGTGGCGGACTGATGCTGTGCCCAACCTCTCCTTCCTGGACCAGGCGCTCGCCAACGCCATCTATCCCAACGAAGTCACCTGGTGTGAAGAGGCAGTAAACGGTGAAGAGTTCGTCGACACCTACACCGATGAGTTCCGAGACTCCTTCGACACCCATGACGAGTACGAGGAGAGCATCGCCGACTACGTCGACTGCGGCACCGGCGAGCTCAATTAACCCGGACCGCCGGTACTTGTGCCCTACTCCCGGAGCACTGCGCCCATGGCCGTCCATCGAGCCTCCGCCGCGCGCTCGCTCGGCTCGCTGGGGGCACCGCAGCCCGGGTTCCGCACAGGGCCGGTTCATTCTCCGAAGACTCCGTCACACCTGAAGTGGGAAACCGCCGTAGTTGACATTTCGCGCAAACGAGACCGCTGCGGCCCGCGGTGCGATGTGACGGCTCCGGTCCGCGACCAGAAGAACGAGATGGAGGTAAGGGATCGCCAGGATGGGCGCTTCTAATCCGATGGCCGCAGGTTCGAATCCTGCCGGGTGCGCCACAAAACCCCAGGTCAGACGGGGTGCGCCGCTTCATCTCAGGCGAGAATTCGTGCTGATGGGTCCAGGGTGGGTCCAAGCTGGGTCCAGGCCCCGGCGCCCACGCCGCGCCTGCGCACACCGACGGACCCTCCCGGAATCGCGCAGCACCAGCCACGCGGTCCGCTCCGCCGCTTCCCTGGCTACCTCCGGCAGCACACTGGCGTAGGTGTCCGCGGTCAGCACGATGCTCGCGTGCCCCAGCATCGCCTGCACGACCTTCAACTCCACTCCGGCCGCCAACGCCAGCGTCGCCGCCCCGTGGCGCAGGTCGTGCAACCGCACCGGCGGTAGCCCGCTCTCGTCGTTCAGCTTCCGGAACAGGCGCGAGAGGCGCTCCGGAGCCAACAGGCCTCCACGCGCCCCGGTGAACACGAACCCGCGCGGATCCCACTCCTGCCCGCGCGCCTGTGCCTCCTGCTGTTGCCGCCACTGGTGGCGGCGCAACACCCCGGTCGTGGTGTGGTCCAGGGCCACCATGCGGCGGCTCGCCGCGCTCTTGGGCGCCAACTCCACCAACCCACCCCGGTTGGACTGAAGCTGGCGGACCACACGCACCGTCCCCTTGACCAGATCAACGTCCTCCCACCGCAGACCCACCACCTCACCGCGACGCAGACCCGTCAACGCCACCACGTGGAACAACGCGTACAACCGATGGTCGGAGACGAAGCCCAGGAACTGGCGGGTCTGCTCCACCGTCCACACCGCCACCGCCGGACGCACTCCGCTATGGCGCCACGCGGCCACGGCCTGGTCGGTCCACACCACCGGTCGTGCTCCCGTCCCGGGCTCCAACCGCAACCCCTGGGCGGGGTTCGAAGGGAGCAGGCGTTCGCGTACCGCGGTGTTCAACGCCGCCCTCAGTGTGGCCCGCACCCGCTGCACCGTCGCCGGGGAGAGCCGA
The DNA here is from genome assembly GCF_044457925.1 of Nocardiopsis sp. NPDC050513. Classification (NCBI taxonomy): domain Bacteria; kingdom Bacillati; phylum Actinomycetota; class Actinomycetes; order Streptosporangiales; family Nocardiopsidaceae; genus Nocardiopsis; species Nocardiopsis sp. NPDC050513. The sequence goes on from NZ_JBITHK010000011.1 coordinate 117,725, forward strand.
TCCCCGGCCGCTGTGGTGTGGTGGGAGATCGCGTCGAAGGCCTGCCGTACCAGCTTCGGGGTCAGCTCGTCCAACAACACCCCGCCCAGATACGGGGTCAGGTAGCGGTCGATGTGCTCGGCGTACCCGTTCCGGGTGCGAGGTCTCAACCGGGTCCGGGTGTCCAGCCAGTACCGGAGCCACTCGGCCACCGTCCACGCCGCCGGATCCCTCTCGGCTGTTTCGATGCCCTGGGCTCTGCGCAACGCCGCGCGGGCGGCCTCCCGGGAGGCGAACCCGCCACGGCGCACCCGACACCGCTCTCCCTGGAGATGTTCCTGCTCGACCGTGAAGTACCAACTCCCGTGGCCCCTCCGCCTCAGCCGCGGACACGTCCTCTCACCCACACCAGGAGCGCGACACCCACACCGCTTGTACACCGAACCAGACCCGAACATGACCACCACCTCCGAGCCCAGTCTCATCCCCAGCAACGGTGCTCAGAGAAGGCGGACGGGAGGCGATCCCGGCGTACATCACAGGCTTCACCACACTCAGCGCGAAACACCCCTCGTTGTCGTATCTGAATGAGACCATGGCCCGATGGAAGCGCATAAGAACCCCGACTGCCTTCGGTCACTCACCCGTGCATTGGAGGACTTTCGGGACGCTCTCGTTGAGTTTCTCGAACTGCACATGACTCATGACGGTCCAGGCGCTGTCGGGCGTGGGCTGGCACCAGCAGTCTTCGCTCTAGATGACGCCGATCCGGAAGAGATCGAACGCCGGTCAGCCAAGGTGTCCAGGGCAGCAGGACGTGCGGCTGCCGTGACACCACTGGCCGGAATCTCAGTGAACGTGCAGGGCGTGGGCGTCATCGACCCAATCGTGAACTGGCAGTCGATGACTAGGCCCAAGCCTCTGGTGGAGCCCAAAGAGCTCTTGCACACGTGCGACTACGCGCTGGGGCGCTTGGAAGGGCTAATACTCCAAGCCGAGGCGGAAATGCCCTCCACTGTGGGAGCGGAGGCAATGCATCCTACGGTGTGGGGTGTATCCAAGCGTCTGTGGCGCGACAGGCACTATCGGCAGGCAGTGACCGCAGCTGCTGAAGCAGTCGTGCAGATGGTCAAGAACCGAACCGGACGCAACGACGTGGCCGATACGTCTCTGTGGCAAGAGACTTTCGCGGACAGGACCCCGCAGCCAGGCAAGCCTCGCTTGCGCTGGCCGGGAGATCCAACCGATAACCACGTGAAGAACATGAATGCGGGCCTACGGAACTTCGCCCCGGGCGTGCAGATGACGATCCGCAACTCCTCCACTCATCAACTTCAAGAACTAGATGAGCAAGCCGCCCTAGAGCGACTTTCCACTCTCAGTCTTTTGGCTCGCTGGGTGGACGAATGCGATTTGCTGGAGACCTCAGTTCAATCCACGAATTGAAAGCGATGGCTGCCTGATTCAGGGAGGCAATCCCGGCACACACCAGAGTCTCCATCACACCCGGCGCGAAACAACCTGCGCCGCTGGCTGCGTCGGCGGGGGATCGTCCACCGCTTGGCCCGCAAGGCTGTGGAGTCCTCCCAGCAGCTTGGCAGACACCGGTGGCAGGTCGAACGCACATGGCCTGGCTGGCCGGATGCCGCTGCCTGCACCGCCGCTTCGAGCGCAAGACCGATCCCTTCCTCGCCTTTGCTGGGATCGCCTGCACGCTGATTTGATTCCGCAGACTCACCAAATGAGATGAGCTTTGAGTATGCGATCACATCGTGAAGCCGAACCGTCAGGAAGTCACCAGAAAGAAGGATGCAATCAGGGCACATGAAGCCAAATAAAGAACAAGATAGGAGACAGGACCAAGCATCTTAAAACCAGCATCCACGCTCGCAAATCTTTCAAAAGCGAGCGACCTCAGGTGCTCAAAAGCCTCCACAACAGCAGTCGCAAGAAAAGGAAGCAGGGCGAGAAAGATCACCCATCGAAGAAAGAAATCCCCGCCCGGCAACCCTACGACGTCAAACGCAATATAATGAACCCCCAAGAGGAGAATCCCAAGAATCGTAGCGTAGATGCTTGAGAAAATTCCGTCATGGACGTATACAGTCCGAATATCAGCAGCTTCGAGTTCTCCCGTGCGCCCCATGATTCGAAGCCTCTCTACACCCCTGAAATGATCCTTCAACCTAGGGTGCAGGCGGGATATGACCGCTGGCACGACCCTCTTCACCCCGACCCACTGAAACGAGGAGCCTAACAGACCTCCGCCCTCTTTACTCCGCGTCAAACCTAGCTCCCCCCAAAACGATAGGCTCCGGCCTCATTGTACGCGACGCCACCGATAGCAATGTGCATTCCCGCATGCCCCAAGCCAGAGTCGGCGACGCTAGAGAAAGTAGCAATACCGCCCTCAGCCCTTGCCAATCTACTTTCCTCCAAACGGTGGACGCGCGGCCTAGCACGAATGACTCCATTGTTAGTGGTGATACCAGACCACCATGCATTACGAGCACTCGCCATGCGCGCAGCCGATGCCGCACGAACCCCGATCGTACCCAGCACAGGAATCCCTCCAGCGAACGCCCACAGAGCTGCCCCAGTGTTCCCTTCGCGCGCGTTCCAGATTCCACTTCCCACAGATAGACCTGCACCAATCACCCCCAATGCACCACACACAGGGCACGCAAGAATTCCAGCAATTCCCAGAACGAGTCCAGCGTCACCAAGAATGTTCCCCCAATTGGCACGACCATCATCAGTGGTGTACCTGTCTGAAAACCAACCGCCGACCGCGCTCCCGGCCTGGCTCAACCAACTGGCTTCGTTGTTGGCCTGGGTTTTCGGGTCGACTGTCTCACTGACAGGAGCTCTTGTCGGGGCCACCGGCCTGGGCGAGGGAACGTAGGTACGCGGCCCAGAACTGTAACTCCTGTACCTACCACCCGTGAATCGATGGAAGTTGTTGGTGGCCTTCCGCAACGCCGCCGGATTGTTCCGGTGCCTGTTCTGCGCACGCCACAACCACATGTCATCACGCAATTGAGCAGCGGGAGAAACAGAACTCGAAGAACTCCCGTGCCCACCCGTCAGCAACAGCCCACTGGCGTCACTGAAGCTCACCGGGTTGTTGTTGGAGTAGTACTCCAGTTGTAGATCCGGTTTGTCATGATTCTCGGGCTGCCTGTCTGCGGTAGTGGCAGGCCCTGGCCCGTGCCTGGTGGGAGCGTCTGAACACCGACCACGCCAGCGTGTGCTCCACATCCGGCAGGGAAGCGAACAGGGCGTGCAGCAGACGGGCGATCTCGTTGCAGGTCAACGCCACCAACCACTCCGGGACCGGATGCCGGCGAAGCTCGGCGAGGCGGCAGACGGCCACGAACGCGTAGGCGACCATCGCCAGCAGGCTCCACCGCTGCCAGGAGGTCCACGTCCTGACCTGGTGCTCGTCCAGCCCAGACAGACCTTTGCCCTGTTGGAAGGACTCCTCCACCCGCCAGCGGCGTCCGGCCACCGCCACCAGACGGGCCAGCGGCACCGGTTGGCAGGCATAGCACCGGTAGAACGCCAGCTCGCCGGTGGTGCGGTTGCGGCGCATCAGCACCCACCGCACCCCGACCTCGTCGGCGTGGTCGTCGATGAGCGCCCAGTCGTAGAACCGATCGCCTTTGGCCCCCGCCCCGGCCGACAGCTTCTGCCAGGCCGTGTCGGGGAGGAGTACGGCCAGCTCCTTCAGCGCCACCGGGCCGCGCGGGGTGGTGAGGCGATCGGTCGCGGCGACGGCCATCACATACCCGACGCGACGCTCCTGGAGGAAGGTGCGCAGGTCGGGGTTGCGGCCGTAGACCTCGTCGCCGGCCACCCATGCGGTGGGGGTGTGGTCCAGGGCAGCGGCGATCATCTCCTTCGCCAGTTCGGGTTTGGTGGCGAAGGAGATCTCGTCGGGCACCCCGACCGCGGCGAGCCGGGCGGCATCGTCGGTCCAGGTCCGGGGCAGGTAGAGGCGGTGGTCGATCAGGGCGTGCCCAGCGGAGGTGGTGTAGGCGAGGTAGACCGCTACCTGGCAGTTCTCGATCCTTCCGGCGGTGCCCGAGTACTGGCGGGCCACCCCGACAGTGTGGGTGCCCTTCTTCACATCGCCGGTCTCGTCCACGACCAGGACCACGTCATCGCGCCCCAGGCGGGTGGTGACGTAGCCGCGCAGAGCGGCAGCCAGCGCCTGCTCGTCCAGGCGGGCGCGGTTGAGCAGGTGCTGCATCCGGTAGGGGGCGCGGTGTCCGGCGTGCTCGGCCAGGCTCCAGCAGTTCTTGCGGGTGAGCGGTGCGAGCAGGGCGCTGACCAGGTCGTGGGCAGTGGTGCGGGTCTCGGGGCGGGCCAGGTACGGATCGACGACGGTGTGGACGAGTTCGTTCAGCAGGTGCGGCCAGCGTCGGGCCGCTACGCTGGTGGCTGCGGCCACCGCCTGCGTCTTCTTTGTCTTCACAACCATCGATGATCGGGCGGTGGCCGTTCGCGTGTCCGGGAAACGGCCAGGTCAGCTCGGTGAGACCTCCCCGATCCCGACTTATGGCCACCGGCCAGGACAAACCGGATCTACAACTGGAGTAGTAGGCGTACCCGTGCATCTGCTGGCCGTCCGTCAGATCCATCACCGGGTCCACCGAGATGAACCGGCCGAGTGCAGAGTCGTAGGCGCGCGCTCCCAGCTGGGTCAGGCCCGTCGAGGCATCAAAGGTGCCGTCCACGAATCCACGCTCACCCGGCCAGGAGCCTTCAGCCCCTCGGTCCTGGCCGAAGGCGGTCATCCGCCGCTGGGCCACCTCGCCCCACACCGCGTCGACCGTGATCTCACCGGTGCCGTGGTGATCGGACAGCACCCAGTGCAGGCTCCCGTCGTCCTGGCGCACCGCGACGGTCTCGCCGCCGTGCTCGTAGTAGCGCGTGGCCTCCTCGGTCCCCGCAGCCGGATCCCAGGTCACCTCCATCCCTGGAAGGTACAGGGTGGTGGCACCGTTCGCCCGCCGGAGCAGCCGCTCACCGTCGGCGTCGTAGACGTACTCGGTCGAGTTCAGCCCATCGGTGACCGTGGCGAGTTCGCCTTCGGCGTCCCACTCCAGGGTCTGATCGCGCTCTCCGGTAACTCGGCTGATCATGTTGCCGGCCGCGTCGTAATCATAGGTGTGGGTCGAAGGATTGCCAGCGCTGTCCTGGTCGACCCGGGCCACGGCGTGCGCCGGACCCTGCTCGGGAGTCGAGTACGAGCGTGTGGTGTTCCCTGCTCTGCTGTACTGGGTCTCCTCGGTTCGGTTGCCGACCTCGTCGTAGGTGTAGGAGTGCCAGTACGGCGAGGCCCCGCCCAGGTTCTGCACGTCCGGGGCTGCGGCGCAGGCCTGGTCACCGGTGGCGTCGGGAGTCCACACCTGGCTCAGACGGCGCAGGTGGTCGTAGTCGAAGCACTGGACGTCGTTCGGCTGTTCGGCGCTGGTGGGTTCGTCGTTGATTCGCAGCAGGTTGCCGATGTCGTCGTAGCCGTAGGTCTTGGTCGACAGCGACCCCTCGCCGGCTTGGGGGACGACGCTGGCCATGGACAGCCGGTTGGTCTTCTCGTCGAAGTCGAAGGTCTGCCAGGTGCGGTCCGAGCCCAGCACACCGCGGTAGAACTCGCGCTGGACGAGGTTGCCGACCTTGGAGTAGAGCGTGTCGGTGACGATGTCCTGGCTCGCCGAGAGGGTGGTCGGATTGCCCAGTTCGTCGTAGTCGTACACCACGGCCTCGCCCGGCAGGCTCCCGGTCGGCGGCAACGCCACCGACCGCACGCTGCCATCGGGGTTGTACATCGTGCGGAACAGGTACGAACCCGCCAACTCCTCTTCGGAGCTGGGGATGTCGACGAACCGGGCGCGTTCGCGGCCCAGTGCGTCGTAGCCCGCGATCCGGGTGGTGTAGGCCTGGCCGTCATGGTGTCGGGTGGCCGTGGCCAGCTTGCCCTTCATCAGGGTGTCGTAGGTCCACGAGGCGCGCAGGGGGCCGGTGGCGGAGTCTTCGCGCAGGTGGGTGGTGCGGCCGAGTGCGTCGTAGGCGTTGTGGAGCACCTGGCCTCGGGCGTCGGTCGTGAGCACCGGCCGGTCGAGGGCATTGTAGGTGGTCGTGGTCGTACCGGTGTCGGGGTCGTCCTCGGAGACCTTGCGACCCAACAGGTCGTAGGTGTAGGTCCAGGTGTTGCCGCCCGGGTCGGTGACGGTCTCCAGTTCGCCGCGCGCGGTGTAGGTGTAGGCGGTGGAGTCGTACGCGCCGGTGGGCTGTTCGCTGTGGTGTTTGCGGATCTCGACGGTGTTGCCGCGTGCGTCGGTGATGGCGGTGGTTCCGGTGCCGCCTTCGGGGACCGTGGTCAGGATCCGGTCGCCGTGGTGCTCGACGCTCGTGCGCCACTGCTCCACACCCCGGGACATGTGCAGGGTGTCGGTGGCCCGGTCGGCGCCGTCGTAGACGGTGCGGGTCCAGCGGGGGATCTCGTCGGCGTTGGCCACGACGAACAGGTCACCGATGGGTTCGTCGGCGTTGAAGTAGGGGTCGCGTTCGGTGACGGTGTTGCCGCGCGAGTCATAGAAGGTGTCGGTGACCACGCGTCCACCACCGGGGGCCGGGGCCTGGGTCTGGCGTTGGCGCAGGAACCCGTCGAGAATCTTGTAACTGGTGGTGTAGTCACCGTCAGCGTTGAGACTGTGGGTGGTCACCGTGGTCGGCGCGTCCCTGGCGACGTGGTACTCGTACTTCTGTGAGGGGGAGAAGCCGCGGTCCCGGTCGCGGTCGGCCAGCCACACCTGGGTGAGCCTGCCGAGGGGGTCGTAGGCGAGTTCGGTGGTGTTGCCGCTGGCGTCAGTCTTGGTCACCGGTTGTGATCGGGAGTCGTACTCCTCGACCGTGACGTGGCCCAGGGGGTTGGTGGTCTCGACCTTGGTGTCGTGGCCACCGGCCAGGGCGGCGGTGTAGTCGGTCGTGGTGGTGTTGTTCTCGGCGTCGGTGACCGAGACGGCACGCCCGTATTCGTCGAACTCGGTGGTGGTCACCGTCTGGAAGACCGGGTCGATGCCGTCGTGGTCCACCACCCGTTGCGTCTTGGTCGGGCGGCCCTGGGTGGGGGTGTCGCCGAACGCGCCGTCGTCGTAGAGGGTGCGGGTGTGGGTGATGACGTCGTCGACCGAGGCGGTCGCCTCACAGCCGGCGGCCACCGTGCGGGTCTGGGCCACCAGCGACAACAGATGGATATCGGTGTTGCGAGCGTAGGTGGTGTTGGTGCACCGGTCGTCGTCGGGGTCGTCGACGTCACCGGCGTCGTGCACCTGGGTGATCATCCCGTGGGAGTCGAAAGTGTTGGTGGTGCGCGTCTGGCGGAACGAGCCGTCGGCCAGGGCGGTGTAGGCGTCCGTCCGCTCGGTGTCGACCATGTGGGCACCGCGGTCGTCCCAGGAGTGGGAGCTGGTCGCGGTCTGGTCCTTCCACGGTGTGGTGATGGTCTTGGAGACCACCTCACCGCCCGCACCGTCGCGGACGATGACCTCGCGGGTGCGGCCGTTGAAGACGGGGCCGTCGGACACGGTGGTGCCGGTGGAGTCGGTGATCTCGGCCGAGCGGGTGCCGGTGGGCAGGTGGTCGCCGTCCATGCCCTGATAGAACAGGTGCTCAGTCTCGGTCTGGACCTCGTCGGGGTGGCCGGTGCGCACGATCACCCGGTCATAGCCGCGCCACTGGGACCAGGTGCGCTTGTCCTCGTCGACGAACCCGTCGTCGTCCATGTACCGCCAGGCCGGGGTGCCGACGTAGTCGTAGGTGGTGACCTGGTCCGGCTGCCCGCCCACCAGGTCGACCTCGACCAGTTGCTCCACGGTGTACTTGGCGAACCAGTCGGTGATCTCCTCGGCTCCGGCTTGGTGGGTGCGGATCACCGGGAAGCATGTCTGGGTGTTCTCGTGCGGTTCGGGGGTCTGACCCTCGACACAGTCGGGCGCGGCGTAGTTGACGTTCACCTGGGCACCGGTCTCGGTGTAGATGCTGGTGATCCGCCACTTGTTCATCGGCGCCAGGCCGTCGGCGGTGGAGTCGATGCGGTTGGGCATCGGGGTCCCGGCGAACGTGATCGCGGGGTAGGACTCGGTGCCGCCCACGTGGCCGGTGTGGGTGATCGAATCCAGCCACAGAGTGGGGTCGGTTCCGTCGCCGGGGTCAGGGAAGCGGTGTTCGAAGTCCCAGGTGTCAACGGTGGTGTAGTCGCTGCCGTCGTGGACCTGGGTGGTGATCTGGTCGAGCTTCTTGGTGGTCCAGAACGTCGGGGAGTGCTGGCCCGCGCAGTCGGTCTCGCAGTCCTGGTCGAGGGGGGTGTCAGGCCAGTGCTCGGCGTTGTCCTCGGTGCGCTTGGTCTCCGCGCAGTCGAAGTTCTCGTCCGGCAGGCACCGCTCGGACACGGTGTAGATGACTCGGGCCGGAGCGGTGGCGTGTGGGTCGGCGTCCCGCAGCCCGTAGTCGGTACGGGCCAGGTAGCCGCCGCGGTCATAGTCGACCGGGTCAGACGTGAAGTTCAGGCCGTAGTTGTTGGTCTCGGCCTCGTAGTAGTTCACCAGCGCGTTGCCTTGGACGTCGACGACGTAGTCCAGGTTCCACCGCCACGCCTGGTCACACCAGGCGTCGTCCAGGGTGGCGTCGTAGCAGGGTTCGCCGGAGTCGTTGCCGAACACCGGCACCGTCCATGCCGAGTTGGTCTCCTCGTCGCCGGTGGTGTGGCCGGGCAGGTGGTTGAGGCCGAAGAAGTACTGGGTGCCGTCGGTCGTGGTGACCTTCCAGTACTCGCCGTCGTCGTCACCGTTGGTCGTGCCGGTCAGGCGCTCGACCTTGGAGCCGTCGTCGTTGCGGGGGGTCCACTCGCCGTCGTCGTAGACCAGCTCGGTGGATCGGCCGCCCAGGTTGAGGGTGGCGTTGTGGTGCGACCAGCACTGGTCGGGGATCTCGGTGTCGTCGTCCTGGCAGGTGGCGTAGCGGCGTTCGATGTAGCCGGGGTGGTAGTCGAACCCTTCCCCGATCCAGGAGGTCTGGTTGTTGGTGTTGGACACCCGGCCGTCCACGGACTGCGAGGAGTAGGACAGGCCGACCTCGGGCTTGAGCCCGCCGGCCACGTTCGGCGCGGCCATCGGGTAGTTCCAGGAGAACCCGCCCGACTGTGTGCCCACGTTCCAGGTGGAGGATGGGCTGAGTGAGGTGGCGGTGTAGTCTCCGGTGGCCTCGCCACCGGCAGTGGTGGTGGCGGCCGCCGTCAGCAGCATGCCCGATGAGGTGGCCGGAGCCATGGCCGACAGGGTCTGGGCCTCGGTGTCGTTGAGCGAGTCCAGATCGTGCGAGGCCAAGCAGTCCGTCTCCTCATCGCCTTCCTCGCACGGGGTCAACGCGACCAGGGACAGGCGGGAGCCGTAGTCGGACCCGTAGGCGGTGGCGAAATCACCGTAGTCCACCTCCACCTCGACCGGCCCGGCGGCATCCACGCCGTCGGTACGGGTCAACCGCAGGGTCAGGCCCGACAGGCCGAGCTCGGCGGCCTCGTCCCGGTCCAGGATCTCCACCTCGACACCGGTGACGGGCTCGGGTTCGGCCTGCTCAACAGGATCGGCAGGGTCGCTCTCCTCGGTCGCCTCAGAGGAGGGGGCCTCATCCGACGGTTCGCCGTCCTCGGCGGATTCTTCGGATTCTGCGTCGTCCTCCGGCTGCTCCGGTGTCCCGTCGTCTCCGGGATGGGGTGTGGGGTCTGGGGACCGATCCGGGGTTTCCTGCTCCTCCTGCGCCGGGGAGTCCGTGTCGGTTCCGCCCCGCTCATCTCCCGGTTCCAGCGGCATCCGTCGCTCGTTGGCACCTACGTCGGAATCCGCGTCCTCCGATGCGCTCTCCGCTTCTGGGAAGGGGGAGTCCCACTCCTCGAAGTCCTGCCCATGGACCGCACCGAGACTGATGGCCGCCTCGTCGCCCTGCGCGGGAGCGGCGGATGCTTGGGCATCAGGCTGCTCCAACGCGACCGCCACCGTCCCCGGCTCCGGCCAGTCGGCCTCGTCCAGAGCTGTCATGGCGGCATCGGCCACCGCACTGTCCAGTGCGATCGCTTCCTGGACGGCCTCCTGCCCACGCACCGACTCGGTTTCGGCGACCCCTGGGCGAGAATTGACGGCCATCGCCGAGGCGGGCAATGACGCGGCCAGGCCCGTCACGGTGACCAGAGCGGTGAAGGAGACGAAGGTCTTACGGATGCGCCTGCTGGCGGGCACGCGGCGCGCGGATTTGACGGACTGAAGCGTGTCGGACACGTGGGGGAACCTCCCGCCCACCGGATCGGAGTCCGCTGGGCAGATCGTGTGTCAGGGGATGACGGGGTGGGGGACGTGTGGGTCAGGACGCGGGCAGGAAACTCCACATGATGCTGCTGAGGTCGCTTTCGGCTAGTACGCCCTGGTAGAGGTGGACGTCACTGATGTCGCCCGACCATGCATCGGCGAACGCCTGCTCGAACTGGGCACCACCGATCACCGTGGGGCCGCTGGCGTGCCAGGCGGCGGGCACGTCCACCGTGCCCTGCGCGATGCCGTCGACGTACAGGGTGGCCTCGCGGCGGGTGTGGTCGTAGGTGGCGGCCAGGTGGGTCCACCGGCCGAACTCCGGGGAGTGGTCCGACAGCGCACGGTGCCACCCGGAGGCACCGATCTCGTCGGACGGTGGCACCTTCATCACCCAGTTGTCCCAGTCGTAGGAGTACTGGTAACTGAGGTAGAAGCCGCTGTGGGCCGCGCCGTTCTGGGCCACCGCCGTGGCGTTGTGACCGACCTCGTCCAGGCGCACCCACGCGGCCACGCTGTAGCTGCGGTCGGTGCGCACCGCCGGGCCTTCGGTGGTGACGTGCTCCTGCCGGATCTCGTCCAAACGAACGCCCGGGGTGAAGGTGACGTCGTTGAACGCGTGGTTCCACGCGGTTTGAGGGTCCCCGTGCAGGGTGCCGTCCAGGCCGTGGTCGGAGGAGTCGGCGACCGCGGTGCCACCGGTCTCGTCAAGGAGCCAACGCCCCTCCAACGCGACCGGACGGTTGGCCAGGCTCCACGCCTCCGCCCGCGACTCCTCGTCCAAAGTCTGGTCGGTGACGACCCGGTCCCAGACCCGGACGTCGTCGATCGCACCAGGCCAGTGATAATCCGGCGCGCCCTGGTAGGTTCCCCGGCCGATCGTCAGCCCGGATCCGGCGTTCCAGGCATCGTCCTCGACCGCGGTGGACTGCTCGACTCCGTCGACGTACAGAGTCAGCTCACCTGTGGCGGAGTCGAAGACCCCCAGCAGGTGGGTCCATACGCCGAGTTCGACCGGATCCGTGGAGAAGGCGTACGTCCAGCCTTCGCTACCGCCCTGGGTGACCTCGTCCGAGGGCGCCATCTTGAACGTCCACCGCTCAGTGCTGTGGCCCTGGTAGCCCAGGTGGAAGGAGGACTGGTGCACACCGTCCTGAGCCACCGCGGTCGCGTTGCCCGAGGGGCGTTGGTCCAAGCGCACCCACGCCGAAACCGAGAATGTCCCGCTGGTGTCCACTACGGGTGCATCGGTCGCCAGCGCTTCGGAAGCACCGTCCAATCCGGCTGCCGTGCCTTCCAGCCGGTAGGAACCCCCGGATACCTCGCCCACGCGGCCCCTCGCCCAGTCGACGGTACTGGTCGCGTCAGCGGTGCGACGCTGGTCCATGGCATCGGTCGCGCTCGTGCCCTGGCCCTCGTTCAAAGGGAAGTAGGACACTGGATCCGCGGGCGGAGCGACCGTGAAGGTGTACACCAGACCGCACTCCGAGGAATTGCCGTGCGCGTCGGTGATCCGGGCGTGGATCAGGTTCGGGCCGGACCGGTGCGGCGTGATGGGAACGGTGACCTCCGCGCCCGGGGTGTCCAGGTCGACGGTGGTGGAGCAGGAGGCGTCGTTGACGCTGTAGTGGTAGGCGGCGGCGTCGGCCACCCCGTTGTTGGCGAAGGTGAAGTCACCGGTGCGCCCCACACTGCCGTGCTCCTCGTCGCCCGCCGGGTAGTCCGTGGAGGTCACCACGGGTCCGGTGTCGGGCTTGGAGGTGTCGACCGACAGGTAGCACCACTGCGACCACGGGCCCCAGTTGGCCGAGTCCTGGCCCCGGGTGCGGTAGGCGATCAGTTCCTGCTCGGGCAGGTCGGAGGCGGTCACCGATCGGTAGCTTCCCTCAGGCCACGTGGCCACCGTGACGCTCGTCGAGTCGGCTGACCCCAGGGTGTCGGCGGCGCCGTCGATCTTCCACTCGAAGCGGGCCTTGACCTGTTGGCCCACCCAGTAGGAGTCGCGGTCGCGGATCTGGGCGCGCAGTGTGACCGTGGTGTCGTTGATCAGCCTGGGGTTGGCGGGGTCGGTGGAGCACACCCCGCCCAGGGAGTCGGAGAGGGTGGAGGTGGTGGGCTGCTCGGGCGGGTGGTTGTAGTTGACCACCAGGACCGGCGGGTCGGTGTCGATGTTGAATCGGCGCCAGGCGGTGGTGCCGGCTTCGTCGCGTTCCTTCAGTCGCAGGTAGATGTGCGACGTGTTGTTGTCCAGGCCCCATTGGTAGGCGTCGGTGGCGTCGAACTCCACGCCGCTGGAGGCGGGGCAGGTGGCCCAGCCGCCGGTGACGTTCTGGGTGTCCAGGTGGTCACGGGCACTCGGCTGGTTGTTCCACGTGGTGTCGGAGTCGAAGGCGTCGACCCGGTGGAGCTGGACGTGGGAGTCGCTGTTGCAGTCGTAAGCCCATTCGACTTCCGTGCGCAGTGTCGCCGAGTTGATGATGGTGTTCTCGTGCTCGGTACGCCCCATAGTGGTGAACTGGAAGAACGCCCGACGCGTATAGACGCGGTCCCATTCGATGCGGCCGACACCGACGGACTCGACGCTGGGGTTGAAGTACTCCTGGTTCGGGAAGGCCTTGTCGACGTAGGCCCAGTTCGGGCGCGAGGCGCTCACCGAGGGATCGATGTAGACGGGGTACTCGGTGGCCTCGTCGGTGAGCATCTGCTGGTCCGGGACGAGCCGGATGGCGTCCACGTCGAGCGTGGTCTCCACCGGCTCCATGAGAGATCCGGACAGCGGAGCGACGGCCGGATCCTCGGAGGGGGCGGCCTCGTCAGCTCCGGTGGAGTCCCACATGGAGGGGGCTTGGATCGCGAAGACGCTGCGGCCGCCCTCGTCGCCGGTGGCCTCCAGGTTGCCGTGGTCGTCGGCGGCGACCGTGACGCCGTCCGTGCCCAGGGCCAGTTCGAGTTCGGCCAGTTCGGGAGCGGCGGCGGCCTCGGGGGTGTGGACCACCAGGACCTGGGTGAAGCCCTCCACACCGGCGGTCAGCACCAGGTCCACATCGGGGAGCACGTCCGCGTAGGTGGCCTGGTTTCCGTCCAGGACGGGTGTGGGCAGGTCACCGATCCAGTCGAGCTCGACGCTGTTGGAACCGATACCAATGCGGGCCATGGGGGCGTCGCCGCCGCCAGAGAAGGCGATGTCGATCCCCGCGGCGCGCGGACGGACCATGCCGTCCTCAGCAGCGACGAGGGTGGTGTCGGCGTCCACCCACCCGTCATCGGAGCGGACACGGACCGGGAGTGCGTGGGTCTCCATGGTCAGCGTGCCGTCGGGGTTGGCGAAGTGCTGGGTCTTCTCGTCCGTCAGCCCCTCGATCTCCACCCGCTCCCCAGTCTGCGCGGCCAAGGCCAGAGCGTCCTGCTCCGCCGCAGCGGTGGGATCGGCTGCGATCTCTTCCGGTGTGGGCTGATCGGGGTCAGCATGGGCTGGCACTGCCGCGAACAGTGTCAACGCCAGTGTGACGGCAGTGGTGACGGCCGTCGCTCGGGTCAAGGGGCGACGCATGGGGGATGCCTCTCACGGGGTCTACAGCAGCATCAATTCGGACATACAGGACGCTGGGATTGTCGGGAGACGCTAACAGAGACACGGTGACGCCGATCCCGTGTCTACCAGCGGCTTCGCACCTGCATGTTTACGGTGAAACACCGTCCCACCTGGTTCTTCGAGTCCAATGGGGCGAGATATCCGAAGTCCATCGCGGGCAAGTCCAGTGACCTACTTCACGACGACAGCGTCTGGGCAGGTCACAGCTTTGGAACAGAACGGCAAAGCATCAAATCATCCCTGCCACTCGGAGCCGAGTCGACGTGACACCACGCGATCAGCCATGTGCGCCAAGTCAGGCAACAAGCCCTGCTCCTCGGCGGCCTGGCCCCTCGCTTGGGCTCCGAACCGCGACGGGGGCCAGTGCGCGCCAGCCTGAAGCGCTTGAGCTTGGCGCGATCACCGCCCTGCTGCGGCACGAGCACTCTTGGCGACCCAGGCAGCCAAGGGATCGCGGTACGAGCTCACAGCAGATGCCAGCAGGCGCACTGGAAATCCCGGATGCGATCGAGGGCGAGCATCCCGAGTGAGTCTCAATCTCATATCGACGCGAACGTCAGGAGTACCCCATTCGTCCCTTCCATGAACACCTGGCGCTTATGCTCCTTTGGCGTGGCACAGAGTCCCACCTGGAAGCCGCTCCCCGACCTCGACAGAAGGATCCTCCTCCATGGCCCTGGCAGCACGTGTGAAGCGAGCCGGCGAACGACTCCTGCCTCCCGCCACCAGGGCACGCCTGGAAGAGGAACGCCGCCAAGCAGCCGAACAAGCCGCCGAAGAGCGCCGCCAGGCCGCCGAACACAAACGGCTGGCCAAGATCGCCCAGCGACGCCAGAACCTCCTCGACACCGACCCGACCGTGCGCCCCGTCACGGTCGAAGACGCGGACCTCCTGGGACGCGTCGTGGACGACTTCACCGCCGCCGACGCCTCCACGCACAACCTGCGCCTGGTCACCACCGCCCTGGAGACCGCCGGAATCGACTACTTCCTCGTCCGGGGCCGCTCCCCCCTGCGGTACGTGGTCGGACTTCACCGCTCCGAGCGCAAACGCGTCCTGGAAGCCATGCGCGAGCTGTACGCCTCCACCGCCCTGTACGCCGTCAAACCCGGACCCCAGGGCACCACGGCCGCCGCCTGCGCCTACGTCGACGGAGCACTGGACGAGGAGATCAAGTCCGGCCTGACCATCCGCTTCGCCGAACCACTCCTGTCCCCCACCGGGACGATCCTGGCCGGGTTCGAGTACGGGTGCGACGTGGAGTTCTGGCGCGACGGCGCCACCCTGCTCGAGCGCGACAACGCCCAGGAGATCCTGTCCAAGCTGCGCACGCAGACGCCGCCTGATGTCCTGGCCGACTCACTGGTGGCGCCGCGCCGCAACAAGGTCGCCGACGTCCTGCCCCGCGCAGAGCGCAAGCCCGCCACCCTGACCGTGGCCGGACGCGACTACCCCACCTTCGAGCCGTTCACCTGGACACTGGTCGACCAGGTCGACTTCCCCGTGGACGTGGTCTACACCTGGGTCGACGGCGACGACCCCGAACACGCCGCCAAGCGCGCCCGCCACCGCGGTGACGACGCCGCGACCGGGCTGGCGGCCAACGCCTCCCGGTTCACCGACCGCGACGAGTTGCGCTACTCCCTGCGCTCACTGCGGATGTACGCGCCGTTCGTGCGCCACGTCTACCTGGTCACCGACAACCAGGTCCCCTCCTGGCTGGACGCCGACGCCGAGGGCATCACCGTGGTCGACCACCGCGACATCTTCACCGACCACGACGCGTTGCCCACCTTCAACTCCCACGCCATCGGCACCCGCCTGCACCACATCGCGGGCCTGTCGGAGCACTACCTGTACTTCAACGACGACGTGTTCCTGGCCCGACCCGTCGGGGCGGAGGACTTCTTCCACGCCAACGGCATCGCCCAGCTGCCCTTCTCCCCCTTCCAGTTCGGGGTGGGCCAACCGGTGCAGGGCGAGGTCGCACCGAACTCGGCGGGCAAGAACGTGCGCGCCCTGTTCACCGAGGAGTTCGGGCGCCAGATCACGCACAAGTTCAAGCACACCCCGCACCCGCAGATCCGCCAGGTGATGCTGGAACTGGAGGACAGGTACGCCCAGGAGGTGGAGCGCACCACGCGGTCGCGTTTCCGCGCGCTGTCGGACGTGGGGTTCGCGGCCACCATGCACCACCACTACGCGCTGCTCACCGGCCGCGCGGTACCGGGCGAGTTCCGGATGCGCTACGTCGACATCGGTGCCCCCGACGCCCGGCAACGGCTGGACCAGCTGGACGCCACCGACGAGGTCGACTTCTTCTGCCTCAACGACCTCGACACACCACCCGAGGCCCAGGAGACCGTGAACCGCATGGTGCGGGAGTTCCTCCAGGCACGCTTCCCGTTCCCCTCCCCCTACGAGAAGCCCGCCGAATAGCAGCGATTCGTGCGGGTGGCACGGGACGAATCCACCCGCACAACCACGGGGTGGTGGGAGGCGATCCCGGCACACCAGAGCTCGAACAATGGCTACTCATCTAGTGGGGATCTGTAGGAGACAAGTGGATCCTCACCCACCGAGCTTCCTCCGGATGCCGGGGATCCAGGTCGACCTGCACCAGCCAACGCCCGGGGCGAAGGGAGATCTCCTCGAAGCGGTCAGCGTCGCCGATCGAGAGAACCCCGGAAGGCAGGACGATCACGGACGCGTGGTCGGACGAGGGCACGGGAACAGCATGGACGTATGCTTCGTGCCGGGTTTATTGGAGGCTGGGAACCAACGCTTCAGCCTGTGTTGACCCGGCCTCGTTCCGGTAGAAGTCGTCTTCGAACTCCGCTGGTGGGACCAGCCCGATCTCTCCGTGCAGACGGCGGTGGTTGAACCAGTCCACGTACTCGGCCACCGCGATCTCCACCTCGTCCAGGCTCCTCCACGGCCCGCGGTTGCGCACCAGCTCGGCCTTGAACAAGGAGTGGAACGCCTCGGCCAGCGCGTTGTCATAGGAATCACCGGTGGTGCCGACCGAGGCCACCGCACCCGCTTCGGCCAATCGTTGGGTGTAGCGCACCGCGAGGTATTGCACGCCCCTGTCGGAATGGTGGACCAGACCGTCGATACGCCGACCGACGTGTTCGCGGTTCCACACCGCCATCTCCAACGCGTCCAGGGCCAAATCGGTGCGCAACGACTTCGACACCTGCCAGCCCACCACCCGGCGGGAGAACACATCGATCACGAACGCCGCGGAGACCCACCCGGCGAGGGTGCGGATATAGGTGATGTCAGCGACCCACAATCCGTTGGGCGCATCGGCTGCGAAGGAGCGTTCCACCAAGTCCGGACGCAGGTCCGGAACCGAACCAGGCACGGTGGTGCGAGGGCTCTTGCCGCGGGTGATCCCGTGCAGCCCCGCGCGTTTCATCAAACGGTGGACGGTACAGCGGGCCACCCGGTGGCCCTGACGGTTGAGTTCGGCGTGGACCTTGCGCACCCCGTAGTACTCCAGTTGTAGATCCGGTTTGTCATGATTCTCGGGCTGCCTGTCTGCGGTAGTGGCAGGCCCTGGCCCGTGCCTGGTGGGAGCGTCTGAACACCGACCACGCCAGCGTGTGCTCCACATCCGGCAGGGAAGCGAACAGGGCGTGCAGCAGACGGGCGATCTCGTTGCAGGTCAACGCCACCAACCACTCCGGGACCGGATGCCGGCGAAGCTCGGCGAGGCGGCAGACGGCCACGAACGCGTAGGCGACCATCGCCAGCAGGCTCCACCGCTGCCAGGAGGTCCACGTCCTGACCTGGTGCTCGTCCAGCCCAGACAGACCTTTGCCCTGTTGGAAGGACTCCTCCACCCGCCAGCGGCGTCCGGCCACCGCCACCAGACGGGCCAGCGGCACCGGTTGGCAGGCATAGCACCGGTAGAACGCCAGCTCGCCGGTGGTGCGGTTGCGGCGCATCAGCACCCACCGCACCCCGACCTCGTCGGCGTGGTCGTCGATGAGCGCCCAGTCGTAGAACCGATCGCCTTTGGCCCCCGCCCCGGCCGACAGCTTCTGCCAGGCCGTGTCGGGGAGGAGTACGGCCAGCTCCTTCAGCGCCACCGGGCCGCGCGGGGTGGTGAGGCGATCGGTCGCGGCGACGGCCATCACATACCCGACGCGACGCTCCTGGAGGAAGGTGCGCAGGTCGGGGTTGCGGCCGTAGACCTCGTCGCCGGCCACCCATGCGGTGGGGGTGTGGTCCAGGGCAGCGGCGATCATCTCCTTCGCCAGTTCGGGTTTGGTGGCGAAGGAGATCTCGTCGGGCACCCCGACCGCGGCGAGCCGGGCGGCATCGTCGGTCCAGGTCCGGGGCAGGTAGAGGCGGTGGTCGATCAGGGCGTGCCCAGCGGAGGTGGTGTAGGCGAGGTAGACCGCTACCTGGCAGTTCTCGATCCTTCCGGCGGTGCCCGAGTACTGGCGGGCCACCCCGACAGTGTGGGTGCCCTTCTTCACATCGCCGGTCTCGTCCACGACCAGGACCACGTCATCGCGCCCCAGGCGGGTGGTGACGTAGCCGCGCAGAGCGGCAGCCAGCGCCTGCTCGTCCAGGCGGGCGCGGTTGAGCAGGTGCTGCATCCGGTAGGGGGCGCGGTGTCCGGCGTGCTCGGCCAGGCTCCAGCAGTTCTTGCGGGTGAGCGGTGCGAGCAGGGCGCTGACCAGGTCGTGGGCAGTGGTGCGGGTCTCGGGGCGGGCCAGGTACGGATCGACGACGGTGTGGACGAGTTCGTTCAGCAGGTGCGGCCAGCGTCGGGCCGCTACGCTGGTGGCTGCGGCCACCGCCTGCGTCTTCTTTGTCTTCACAACCATCGATGATCGGGCGGTGGCCGTTCGCGTGTCCGGGAAACGGCCAGGTCAGCTCGGTGAGACCTCCCCGATCCCGACTTATGGCCACCGGCCAGGACAAACCGGATCTACAACTGGAGTAGTAGACGCCGTAGTTGTCGGCGTGCACCTTCGTGATCTTCTCACTCGTGACAGCGTCGGTGCGCGACCGTAGTGAGGGCGGCCGGGACTTGGCCGCGTAGTAGGTGGACGGGGCGAACTGCAAGGTGTCGCAGATCGGCTCGACCCCGAACTCCGAACGGTAGGCGTCGATGTAGGCGACTACCTGTGATGTGGGCGGTCGAGCTCCGCCGCGAAGAAAGCCGACGCGGATTTGAGGATCGCGTTGGCGCGCTTGAGTTCGCGGTTCTCGCGCTCCAGCTCGGCGATCCGCTGGACCTGGTCGGTGGTGGTGCCGGGCCGGTCCCCGGCGTCGACCTCGGCCTGGGTCACCCAGTTGCGCAGGGTCTCGCGGTTGACACCCAACTGGTCGGCGGTGCGGGCGATGGCCCCATCGCGGGTGGCCGCGTCCCTGCGGGCCTCCACCACCATCCGGGTAGCGCGTTCGCGCAGCTCATCGGGGTACTTCCTCGGTGCGGGCATGTCTCTCATCCTTCCCAGGGTTGAGAGCCTCCATCACACCCGGCACGAAACAGGGACTCGTGGAGAGCCCGGTGCCGGGAAACCGGCACGCCGGGTTCGGGCGAGCGGCCAGGGGAAACGACCGTGCGGAAACGCCGGAACCGCGCCCCTGGCCGACTCGCACAACTCCAACCACCACATCCGTGATGTCACGTTCGGTGAGGACGCCTCCACGGTCCACACAGGCAGTGCTCCCCGCGCGATGGCCACGTTGCGCAACCTGGCCATCGGGGCGCTGAAGGTGACCGGAGCGGTCAACATCGCCAAGGCCACCCGCGCGATCCGGGACCTACCCGAACGAGCCCTGCCGTTCTTCGGGATCGGTCACGAACCCGACCTCTCGGGAACTTGAACGAGCCCTGTGAGCTCGGTGAATTGTTCTGGTGACAGTCCGGTTATATGCTCCAAGTCCAACGGCTTCTCTCCGGGGTTTTGGTCTCTCAACTCGAGATCCCAGCAGAGGAGCCGTTGCTGTGTCCTGGGAACACTGAAATCCGTCAGGGCGGACTTGAAGAGCCCATCATAGGGTCATCATCCTTCTACTCACGTAAGGACTTATGAATAAGCCTCCAGGACAGAGCCGCCTCATAGGGCTTTTTGAGATGAGCCCTTACCGCGAGCCACAGGTCATTCAGTCATAACTTCAGAGGGCCGAATCGTTAGAGTGGGCTGCCGATCCGGGTCCGCAGCAAGCAAGCGAGCGCGCCGAACTTCGCCGATATGTCTTGAAGTTTCTTCAACCGTAAACCTCCCATCTGTCACGTGAGGTGGATTGACGTGCCCATAGGCCTTAGACTCCGTTAACTCTACGCCAACCCCAAACGCGTGGACGCACAGGATCCTCACCTCGAAGACACCACCCACCATCTCAGAACTGAGTTTTCCCCATCGAGAGGGAGAGAGTTCGTGTATATCCCTTCCTTCTAAAATGGCGGCCACAGCCTATTCCTTTCCAAAGTCAACTCATTGAATAGGTCAATTTTGGCATGCGGGATCTCCCACTCCAACCCAGGGCCACCTTGGTAATTAAGCCCAGTGCCAAAATTCCCCTCAAAATCCGAGCGCCTGAATACAAATTCAATGTAGAAATCTTCGTGACTGCCAACAGAATAGTCAGCATAGTTCGGGGCGACGACGTCCTCGGTGCCCACGTGTGCTCTCCCGCCCGGCTCCGAGTGTCGTGCCGGATTGAGCCCATTGGCAAGCTCGTCTTCTCCGTTACCCCGCTGCGACGCCCTGTACACCGAGGTCAGATCATCATCTGATCCACAGTTGTGGTTGAGGAGGTCCACCGATCCGGCGGTCACGTGGAACGTGTGGACGCCCTGGACGGTCAGGTTATGGACCGTCGACGCCTGCGTCCAGACCCCAACCGCGGACACCTGCACCCACGTGCCCGCCGAGGTCTGCAGCCACATCCCCGGAGCCAGATCGATCGCGTCGACCCATTCCTCCAGTTCGGGGACCCAGAACGGGTGCTCGTCGGTCGCGATCACCCCGTCACCAACCAGCGTCGGGCCCGGGATCCCGCCACGGCCCTCGTCAGACTCCGTGTCCTCGCCCTCAGGCGCCTGACGCTCGGTGGTCGGATCCACCGTGATCTCCACCAGCGTCTTGACACCCGACCCCACGATCGTGGCCAACACCGTCCGAGCCGACAGTTCACCCGTCTCCGGATCGGTCGCCACCACCCGGTCCCCGACGTCGATCTCCTCGATCGGCTTGGTCGACCCATCAGCCATCAACACACCCGTGCCCGGGGCGAAACTATTTCGGGTGCAGCTTGCTGGTCGTCGGGGTTCGGGAACGGAGATGTTGTCGAGCCTGCGACCGGCATCGATCAGACCGTCGATGCCCTCGATCAACTCACCGCCCAACTCGGCGATCTTGCGCCCCAGCTCCGCGGCCTTACCCCACCGCAACCCGTACTTCGCGGCGATCTTCGCCGGCAGACCGCCCACGAACATCAACGCGACGTTCAGCGCGGTCTCGCCGCACGCCCCCAGATCGCCCGTGGTGAAGCACTCCAGCCCGGCGGTGATCCCCAACTCGTCGGCGACCAGCTGGGCCAAGCCCATGGCGGCCTCGATCAGTTTCTGGCGGGCCTCGTACTTCTCCTGCGCGGCCTGGTACTGGGCACGGTAGGCCGCCTCCCGGGCCACAGCCGAGGACGACCGCTCCCTGGGCCTGTACCACTGCTGGGTCTCCACGTGCCCGCCGACGTTGCGGTAGGCCCTGCCGGTGTGGTGCTCGTACCAGTACGTCTTCCCGTTGCGCTTGGCACCGGTGTAGACCCGCTGACCGCCGGACTCGGTCAAGCCGTCGACGATCAGGTACCACAGCCCGCTGGCGTCGCTGTAGGTCGCCGGACTGTTGTTGGCGTAGGCGTAGCCGTGCATCTGCTGGTGGTCGGTCACGTCCATGACCGGGTCCACCGAGATGAACCGCCCCAGGTTCGAGTCGTAGGCCCGCGCACCCAACTGCGTCAGCCCGGTCGACTCATCGATCGTGCCGCCCACGAACCCGCGGTCGGAGGGCCACTGCCCCTGGCCTCCCCGATCGGTGCCGAACACCGTGGTGTACCGGTGCGTCTCCTCGCCGGTGCGGGCGTTGACCGCGACCTGACCGGTGCCGTGGTGGTCGGAGTGGATCCATGACAGGGTGCCGTCGTTCTGGCGCACCGCCACGGTCTCGCCCGCGAAGGCGTAGAACCGGGTGGCCTCCTCCACCATGGTCTGCTTGTCGAAGCGCACCTCCATGCCCGGCAGGTACAGGGTGGCCGCGTCCGGGGTGTGGCGGATCAGGCGGGAGCCGTCGGCGTCGTGGACATAAGAGGTCTGGCTGCCGTCCTCCTCGGTGACGCGGACCAGGTTGCCCTCGGAATCCCACTCCAGGTCCTGGTCCCGGGAGGCGGTGGTGCGGCCGGTCATGTTCCCGGACGCGTCGTAGGAGTACTGCTCCAGCCGGTCGCCGCCGGGCCCGGTCTCCTCGACCTGGGTCAGCATCTGCGGCCGCAGCCCCGAGGCGTCACCGTGGGTGTAGGTGCGGGTGATGTTCGCGGTGGGACCGTGCTGGACCTCGGTGGTGCGGTTTCCCAGGGTGTCGTAGGTGTAGGAGTGCCAGTAGGGGGCCGGACCACCCAGGGCGTCAGCCGAGGGGGCTGCCTCGCAGGCCTGTGCGCCGGTGGTGTCGGGGGTCCACACGTCGGTCATGCGGCGCAGGTGGTCGTAGGTGAAGCACTGAACGTCCGACTGCAGGTGGGAGGCGGTCGGTTCGTTGCGCAGGTTGAGGACGTTGCCCGCGTCGTCGTAGGTGTAGTGCTGGTTCACCAGCGAACCGGTGACCCCGAGTTCGGGGGTCAGGTTGGTCTCGGACAGGCGCCCGGTGGTGGTGTCGTAGTGGCGTGTGAGCCAGGTCGATGAGGTGCCCGCCTGGTCGATGTCCATCGTGCGCTGGGTCAGCTCGCCCAGGTTGCTGTAGTGGGCACCCGTGACGTATCCGGTGATTCCGGACATCTGGGTGGGCAGGCCGAGGTCGTTGTAGGTGTAGGCCACCGTCTCCTGGCCGAAGGCGCCCGCGGCGGGCATGGTCTGGGCTCTGACCGAACCGTCGGGGTTGTACTGGGTGCTGAACCGGTAGCGGCCCGAGATCCCGGTCTCGCTGGAGGGGATGAGGATCTCGCTGGTGATGGGCCGGTAGAACTCGTCGTAGTTCACCACGCGCATGGTGTAGGCGGCGCCGTCCGCGTACCGGGTGGAGGAGGTCAGGTGCCCCTTCTCCTTCGTGTCGTAGACCCATCGGGCCCGCAGCGGACCTTCGGTGGAGTCGTCGTGCAGCCCGGTCTGGCGGCCCAGTGCGTCGTAGGTGTGGGCGAGGGTCTCGCCTCGGGCGTCGGTGGTGGTCACCAGTTGGTCGAGCTGGTTGTAGGTCATCGTGCTGGTGCCCGAGACGGGGTCGTCGGTCTGGACCAGGCGGCCGCGCAGGTCGTAGGTGTTGGTCCAGGTGTTGCCCTCGGGGTCGGTGACCGTGGCGAGTCCGTCGTTCTTGGCGTAGGTGTAGGTGATGGCGTCGTAGTCGCCCTCGGGGGTCGGCCCGTGGTGGGTGCGCACCTCGACCAGGCGGCCCTGGGCGTCGGTGATGGAGGTGGTGGCCACACCTCCTTCGGGCGGGGTGACCAGGGTGCGGTCGCCGTGCTCCTCGGTGGTGGTGCGCCAGCGCTCCTCACCGAACGCCACGTGCAGGACGTCGGTGGCACGGCCGGCCCCGTCGTAGACGGTCTCGGTCTGGCGGGGGATGTCGGCGTCGTTCGCGGCGACGAACAGGGTGTCGCTGGGGTCCTCGGCGTTGTGGTAAGCCTCGCGGGTCTTGACGATCTGGCCGAGGGAGTCGTGGAAGGTGTCGGTGATCAACCTCCCTCCGTCCACCCCTGGACTCGGGGACTGCGTCTGCCGGGGACGCAGGAAGCCGTCGAAGATCTCGTAGCTGGTGTTGTACTCGGTGGCGTTGCGGAGCGTGTGGGTGACGATGGAGGTCGGCGCGTCCTGACGGATGTGGTACTCGAACCTCGCCGTCGGGATGTCGGTGTCCGGGTCCCGTCCGGGCAGCCACACGCCCGTGAGACGGCCGAGCGGGTCGTAGTCCAGGCTCATGGTTCGGCCGTTGGCGTCGGTCTCGGACACCGGCAGGCCCCGGGCGGGGTCGACGTATGTGGTGGTGGTGTGGCCGAGCGGGTTGGTCTCGGTGACCGATTCGGGTAGGCCCGCCGCGGTGTAGGTGTAGTCGGTGGTGGTCACACCGTCGGCGGCGTCGGTCTCCGAGGCGGTGTTTCCGTACTCGTCGAAGGACGCCTGCTGCACCGTCTGGTAGACGGGTGCGCCGCCGGAGTAGGAGTCCAGCTTCTCGGTGCGGGTGGGCAGGCCGTGGGTGGGTGCGGCACCGTGGGCCAGGCCGTCGTAGGAGATGCGTTCGTCGGTGACGACGTCCGCGGGACGGTCAGGGGTGGTCTCGCAGTCCACCGCGAGGGTCTCGTTGCGGGAGACGAGGTTGAGGATCCAGGCGTCGGTGTCGCTGACGTAGGTGGTGTTGACGCACTTCTCGTCACCGTCGACGGCCACGTCTCCGTGGTCGCGGATGCGGGTGATGGCCCCGGTGTCGTCGATGGTGTTGTCGACGCGGGTCTCGAACCAGGTCCCATCGGCCTTGCGGCTGAAGGTGACCTTCTGTTCGGTCTGGACCATGTGGGCGGTCTGGGTGCCCCAGCCGTGGGTGACCTCGGCCGTGGTCCTCAACCAGGGGGTGCTGATCTCGCGGGAGATCTCCTGGCCGTCCACGCCGTCGCGGACGATGACCTCCAGGAGGGTGCCGTTGAGCTCCTTGCGGTCGGTGTGCTCGACGCCGCGGGAGTCGGTGACGGTGGCGCTGCTGGTTCCGCCGCCGGATGTCCGGTTTCCGTCCATGCCCTGGAAGTAGAGGTACTCGGCCTCGGTGCGGACGTCGCCCTCCTGGCCGGTGCGGACGATGACGCGGTCGTACCCGCGCCAGTCCGCCCAGGTGCGGTACTTGTCCTTGACCATGCCGTCGGCCTCGGTGTACCGCCAGGCCGGGGTGCCGACGTAGTCGTAGCTGGTGGTCTGGGTGGGCTGGTCGGTGACCAGGTCGAGTTCGTTGACCTCGGTGACGACGTACTTGTGGAACCAGTCGGTCAGCTCCACCCCGCCTTCGGGGGTCCATCTGACCGGGTAGCAGCGCTGGGTGTTGTCGTGCGGCTCGGGTGTCTGGCCGTGAACGCACTCGGGCTCGGAGTAGGTGATGTCGAGTTGGGAGCCGGATTCGGTGCGGACCTCGGTGAGACGCCAGCGCAGCATCGGTGCGAGGTTGTCCTCCGCCGAGTCCACGCGGTTGGGCAGCTGGGTGCCGCCGAAGGAGACCTTGGGCATGGTCTCGGTGCCGCCGACGTGGCCGGAGTGCTCGATGGAGTCCAGCCACAGGGTCGCGCCCGTGCCGTCACCCGCTTCGGGGAAGGAGTGCTCCAGGGTCCAGGAGTCGACGGGCGCGTACTCTCCGCCCTGGCGGATCTGGGTGGTGACGGTGTCCAGCTTCTTGGTGGACCAGAAGGACGGCGAGTGGCGTCCCGCGCAGGAGGTGCCGGAGTCGCAGTCCAGGTCCAGGGGGACGTCGGGCCAGTGCTCGGCGTTGCCCGACGTGCGCTCGCCCGCGGCGCAGTCGAAGGTGTCGGTGGCCAGGCAGCGTTCGGAGGTGGAGAAGATCACCCGCGCCGGGGCTGTCGCGTACACGTCGTCGCTGCGCAGCCCGTACTCGATGCGGCTGATGTTGGCCGCCCGGACGTAGGGGGTGGCGGTGTTGGTGAGGTTGCGGCCGTAGTGGTTGGTCTCGGCGTCGTAGTAGTACGTCATGACGTTGCCGTGCACGTCGACGACGTAGTCGAGGTTCCACTTGTAGGCCTGTTGGCACCAGGAGTCGGCGAAGGTGGGGTCGTAGCAGGGCTGGCCGGACTCGGCGGCGTAGACGGGCATCGTCTGCGTCGACGCGGTCTCGGGGTCACCGCTGGACCAGCCGGGCAGGCGGTTGCGACCGAAGAAGTACTGGGTCCCGTCCGGAGTGGTGACCTTCCAGTACTCGCCGTCGTCGGCGCCGTTGCTGGCGCCGGTGAGCCGCTCGACCTTGGTGCCGTCGTCGTTGGTCAGCCGGTAGGTACCGTCCTCGTGTTCGACGAGGGCGCCGGAGTGGCCGCTCATGGACAGGGTGACGTTGTCGGTGTTCCAGCACAGGTCACCGGTCTGGTGTCCGGAGTCGGAGCACGCGGCGTAGCGGCGTTCGATCGCCCCGGGGGCGTAGGAGAAGCCGTCGCCGATCCAGGAGGTCTGGTTGTTGGAGGTGGCGATGCGTCCGTCGACCCCGCCGGAGGAGTAGCTCAGCCCGAGGGACGGGGCCAGCTGGCTGGGCGCGGGCGGGGTGGTCAGGCCGTAGGACCAGGAGAAGTCACCGGAGTGGGTGTTGACGTTCCAGGTGGAGGACGCCGACAGCTGGGTGGCGGCGTAGTCGCCGTTGCCTCCCGCGGCGGAGGCGGCCACGGCGAACAGGGCCCCCTGCTCGGGTGCGGCGGGCACGACCGCGCTCAGGGTCTGCTGCTGGACGTCGTTGTCCAGGTCCTCGGTGGAGTCTAGGACGACGGCGTCGCCGTCGGCACAGGAGTCGTCGAGCACGCACTCGTCGATCTCGGTGACCTGAAGGCGGGAGGCGTAGTCACCGCCGTAGGCCGCGGCGAAGTCGGCGTAGTCGATGTCCAGCGCGACCGGGGCGACGGTGGGTGAGGCGTCGGTGCGTGTGACCCGGAGCAGCAGGCCGTTGATCCCGGCTGCTTCGGTGGTCCGCTGGTCCAGGACCTCCAGCCGGACCGACTCCACGGGTTCGGGGGACGTGTCGGCCTCGGGGCCGCCCCCGTCGACGGTGGGTTCGGAGGTGTTCTCGTCGACGGGTTCCCGACGCAGTTCCTCCCGTGCGGGCGACGGGCTGGGCTCGGGTGAAGGCTCCGCCTGATCCGAGGTGCTGTCGCTGTCCTCCTCCGAAGCCGCGGGGCTCTCGGACGAGTCCTCCCGGGTCCGTTCACCACCGCTGTCGGCGGCCGAGGGCTGCTCTGGGTCGCCGGGTTCCTCCGCCGGTGCGTCAGGTTCCTCGTCCGCCTCCTGCCCGGTGTTTGTGTCCGCCCAGTGTTCGGGAATCTCCCAGTCGGAGAGGTCCTCGCCGGTGACGGCGGTGACAGAGAACGGTGAGTCCGCCTGCGCGCTGAACGACCGTGCCTGTGGGCCACTGAGGTCCACATCGGTGGTCGCCCCCTCGGGCCACGCCGCATTCTCCGGTGCCGTCATGGCGGCCTCAGCCACCGCGTCGTCGCGCTCCGCCGTGTCGGCGACCAGGTTCTGGCCCTCCACGGAGGGGGCGTCGGTCGTTTCCGGGCGCGGGTTGTAGCCCATGGCCGATGCCGGGATGGCGTTCAGCAGGCTGACCATCAGCACGAGGGAGAGCGTGTAGGTGATGCCTCTGCGGAGCGGTCCGGGACGGGCGGTCGTGTCGCGGCGGGGGGTCACGGCAGTCCTCCTGCCTCTCGCCCGGTGGGGCGGAGGCGGTCACGGGGTGGGGTGGGGGTGGGGGAAGGTCAGCTCTGGGTGTCGGGGAACTCCCCCGCGTACACGCGGGACAGGTCGCGGTCGTTGAGGACGCCGCGGTAGGCGTGGACGTCGTCGACGTCGCCGGTCCAGTGGTAGGTGGTGGAGCCGGCGTGCTGGGCGCCGCCGATCCGGAGCGGGCCGTCGGCGTGCCAGGCGTGGTCGACCGCCACCCGTGACTCCTCGAATCCGTTGACGTAGAGCACGAGTTCTCCGCTGGTGTGGTCGTAGACCCCGGTCAGGTGGGTCCACTCCCCCAGCCGTGCGGCCGTCGCGGAGTAGGCGTAGGTCCATCCGTCCGAGCCGGAGGTGGGGGCGTCGTCGTGGGGCGCCATCTTGAACACCCACGCGTCCTGTGATCCCTGGTAACCCAGGTGGAATCCGCTCTGGAACTCGCCCGCCTGGCTCACGGCCGTGGTGTTCTGGCCGCTTCCGGTCTCGTCCAGGCGAACCCAGGTGGAGACGCTGAAGCTGCGGTCGGTGCGCACGGCGGGGCCGCCCGCCTCGATGTACTCGTCCACACCGTTGAGCCGGACGCCGGGGGACGCGGTGATGTCGTTCTCGGCGGTGTTCCAGGCGGTGCCGGGGTCGGCGTTGAGGACGGCGTCGAGCCCGTGGTCGGTGGAGTCGTCCACCGTCGTGCCGTCGAACTCGTCGAGCATCCAGCGACCCTCGGCGGCCACCGGCCGGTTGGCCAGGCGCCACGCCTCGGAGGTGGTCTCGGTGTCGGAGACGGTGTCGTTCAGCACGAGGCGGTCCCACACCTTGACGTCGTCGATCGCGCCGGGCCAGTAGTAGTTGCCGTCGCCCTGGAAGAGGCCGCGTCCCATGGTGAGCGGGCCCTCGGCGTTCCAGGGGCCGGTGTGCGTGGCGGTGTCCTGCGCGACGCCGTCCACATAGAGGGTGATCTGGCCTGTCTGTGCGTCGTGGGTGCCCAGCAGGTGGGTCCACACACCGACCTCGACCGGTGCGGTGGACATGACATAGGTCCAGTCGCGCGAGCCGTCCCAGTACTCGTCCTCCGGGGACATCTTGAACACCCACTGGCCGGTGTTGCCCTGGTAGCCGAGGTGGAAGGCGCTCTGTTGGGTGCCTTCCTGGGCGACGGCGGTGTGGTGGGCGTCGGCGCGGTCCAGTTTCACCCAGGCCGAGACGGAGAAGGTTCCGCTGGTGTTGACGGCGGGGCCGTCCGCGGTGATCTCGTCGTAGGGGCCGGGGTCCCCGTCGGTGTAGCCGCTGGTGTGGACCGCGGTGCCCGCAAGGCGCGGGGTCGGGTTGGTGTCGGGGGCGCTGACCGAGCCGACCCTGCCCCTGACCCAGTCCACGCCCTGCGAGAGGGTGGCGCCGCGTTCGGGGTCGGCTGTGTCGGTGGCTCTGTTCCCTTGTCCCTCGTCGAAGGGGAAGTGGGCGACCGGGTCGCTGGGAGGGGCCACGAGGAAGGAGTAGGCGAGCACGCAGTCGGAGGAGTTGCCGAAGGCGTCGACCGTGCGGGCGTAGATCCAGTTGGGTCCCTCCAGGCGGGGGGTGAGGGTCACGGTCACCGGTTCGCCCGGGGTGGCGGGTGTGAGTTCGGTGGAGCAGGTGTCGTCGTTGAGGGCGTAGAAGTAGCTGGCGGCCTCCTCCACGCCATTGTTGGAGAAGATGAACTCTCCCGGCTGGCCCGGAGAGCCGTGGAACTCGTCGCCGATCGGGTAGTTGGTGGAGGTGACCTCGGGTCCCTGTTCCGGACGTGAGGTGCTGACCATCAGGTAGCAGTAGTCGGACCAGCCCGACCAGGAGGTGCCGTCGTGGGCGTTGGCGCGGTAGGCGATCAGCACGTCTTCGGGGAGGGTGTCGGATCGCACTGACTGGTAGGAGCCGGAGGACCAGACGGCCACGTTGGTGGAGGCGGTGTCCACGTCGCCGAGCCGTTGGCCGTCCACCCACCAGGCGAACCGGGTCTTGACCTTCTGCCGGTTGGCCGAGGTGGAGTCGCGGTCGCGGACGTAGGCGGTGAAGGTCGGCCGGGTCTCGTTGATCAGCCGGGGGTTGTCGGGGTCAGTGGCGCAGGTGCCGCCGTGGGAGTCGGAGAGCTCGGTGGGAATCTCGGGCGGGTTGTTGTAGTCGATCTGGAGGGTCGGGTTGGAGTCGAAGCGCCGCCAGTCCCAGTTGTTGGAGGATCGGGTCTCGTTGCCGCGCAGGCCGAGGGTGGTGGTGTTGTGGCCCGCGTCGCGGCTCCACACGTAGCCGTCGGTGGCGTCGAACTCCACGGTCGGGGAGGCTCCGCCGGGGCAGTTGGAGCGGCCGGCGTTGATGGTCTGCGTGTCCAGCCTGGTGATCCAGGAGGGTTGGGAGCTCCAGGTGGTGGAGGAGGTGATGGCGTTGGTGCGCCAGAGTTCGATGCTGGCGTTGGTGCACCCGTAGGCGTGGGTCACCCGGGGGCGGAAGGTGGCCCGGATAATGTCGGCGTTGCGGGTGCGCGAGTCGATGCTGAACCGCCAGAACGACCGCTTGGTGCTGCCTTCCGCGGGCTCGTATCCGACACCGGGGTCGTGGGAGGTGGGGTAGTTCCAGTAGGACTGGCTGGGGTAGTTGCGGTCCACGTAGGTGCGCCCCACCCTGCTGACGGCGAGCGAGGGGTCGATGTAGACCGGGTACTCGGTCGCGGTGTCCCCCAGCATGGCCGCGTCGGGTACCAGCCGGATGGCGTCGGGGCTCACGTCGACGTCGAGGAGTTCGGTGCGCGCACCGGAGGGGGCCATCAGTGTGGGGTCCTCACCGGTCTCGTCCACCCCCGCGGAGTCCCACATGGCGGGTGCCACCGCGCTGAAGACGCTCTCCTGCCCCTGGTCACCGATGGCTTCGAGCGTGCCGTTGTCGGCGGCACGCATGGTCACACCCGTGGTGCCCAACGCCAACTCCAGTGCGGTCAAATCCTCGTGTTGGGCGGCTTCCGAGGTGTGTACGACCAGGACCTGGCCGAATCCGTCCGCTCCGGCGGTGAGCACCAGGTCGACGTCGGGGAGGACGTCGGCGTACGTGGCCTGGGGGCCGTCCAACGAGGGCGTGGGCAGGTCCTCGTGCCAGCCGAGGTCGACGGAGTTGGAGCCGAGGCCGATGCTCGCCAGGTCCTGGTCCCCACCGCCGGAGAAGACGATGTCCGCGCTGACCGCCTTCGGCCGAACGCTGCCGTCGGATGCCACGACCAGGTCGGTGTCGACCGGGGTCCAGCCGTCCTCGCTCCGTACCCGAACCGGATAGGCGCTCTGCTCCATGGTGAAGCTGCCGTCGGGGTTGGCCAGGTGGCGGGTGGTCTCGGTCGTGGCCGCGGTGACCTCGACCGATTCTCCGGACTCCTGGGCCAGGATCAGCGCCTCCTGGTCACCGACCAGGTCAGCGGTTGAGGTGGAGGGGCCTCGGTCGGGCTCCGCCGCGGCGGCGGGGATGGGGGACAGAGCGGACATGAGGAGCACCGACGCCGTCACAGCAGCGCAGGATGCTCGCACATGGCGGGGCATGGCAGAGCTCCAACCCAGGTTCGGGGGATCACCTCGTGGGGCGCCGCGTCGTCGGGACACGGCAGGTGGTTGTCCTGGGACCGGGCAGGAAGTTAGCAGCCGGGAATGTACCGCGCTACAGTGACGCACAGCACACCATTCCGTGCACACATGTCACGACATGCAGCTTCCTCCACAGAATCGGTACTGAGATCCATGCTGTCCAAACGTGGCCGACTTCTGCACGTTTAAGTCGCACGTGCCCCGTGACCGACGGAAATGACGCAACCGCCATCACGAGAGCCGTGATCACAGCGCAGCGGTCGACCGCCACCCGACGAGAACCGCGCGAGGTGCCGTCGGACGCCGCGCACCACCCGTTCGTGCTCCGTTTGTGCTCTTCAGTTCCGTACTGACACGACACCGGGCGGCATCACCCGGTCTCAGACGGCACGGCGGATCGGTCGGGGTAGCTTGAAACGGTACGTAGCGACACGTGACGGTAAGTAAAAATCTTTTAATCCGATGGCCGCAGGTTCGAATCCTGCCGGGTGCGCCACAAAACCCCAGGTCACAGGGGTTATGCGAGGACCTCGCAAGAGGTCCTCGCCGCGTTCCGGGGCCATGTGTGCTCCTGGTGTGCTCCCCAGTACAAGGTCCCGTAGAAGTCGGCCCCTACCTCCTGAGCACTTTGCCCTCCCGTGACCGCGGCGGCACCACCGCGGGGCGGTGCCGCGTCCGCCCACCAGGGCACGCGAACGGCACCCACACGGCCGCTCAGGCCCCGCGAACGCGCCCCACCCAGAAAAACCACCAGGGCCCCGGAGTTCTCGTGTTTTGCCGGGAAGCGCACGAACGCCGGACCTGGATGGGTCTCGGGGGCATGACTAGGTTCTGACATGCGAAAACGGGCACGGGCCCGAAGGATCATGGAGTTGTCGAGAAACCACGATCCGTAAGGCCACATGCCCGCCGTGTCATCCTCCCGCACTCCACGCCTGTCTTCAACCGCACCCGCGCAACCACCCACCCCCGACCTGATGGACCACCTGGCCACCATCGACGACCCGCGTGATCCACGCGGCCGCCGCTACGGCCTGCCCACCCTGCTCGCCCTGTGCGTGTGTGCCCTGACCAGCGCGGGCCACGACACCACCTGCGCCATCATCGAGTGGGCCCACAACGCACCCCGCCACATCCTGCTCGCCCTGGGTCTGCCCGTGTGCCCCTTCACCAGGCGGATCCGCATCCCCGACGAACACACCCTGCGCAACCTCCTCACCCGACTGGACCCCGCCCAGCTCACACGCGCGGTCCTGGCCTACCTGGACATGCGCACCCCACCCGAGAAGAGCCCGCCGCGCACCCCCACCGGGGCACCCGAACGCGAACACCGCCGCTCCCACCACCAGCGCCACCGATCCCCGCCCGAGGAGCCCCGCCACACCGCCTACGCCACCGACGGCAAGACCCAGCGCGGAGCCCGCGCACGCAAGGGCCAGCGCTCGGCCTCGGTGGTCTTCCACGCGGCCCGCCACCACGACGCCGCCATAGTGGCCAGCACCCGGATCCGGAGCAAGGGAGCCGAGACCAGCGCCTTCACCACCCTGCTCGACCAGCTCGACGACGACCGGCTCCGCGGAGCCCTGGTCACCGCCGATGCCCTGCACACCGTGGCCGACCACGCCACCTACCTGCGCGGACGCGGCGCCCACTACCTGATCTACGTCAAGGGCAACCGCCCCACGCTGCACGGACAACTGGCCGCCCTGCCCTGGAAGGAGGTGCCGCTGGCCCATGCGGAGAGGCCCGTACACGCGCATGGGAGGGAAGAGCGCCGGTCTGTGAAGGTCACCGCGGTGAACGGTTTGGCCTTTCCCGGGGCGTGCCAGGTGGTGCGCATCGAGCGCCACCGCCGCCCGCACGGAAAGGCAGAAGGCAGCCGCGAGGTGGTCTTCGCCGTCACCGACCTGGACGCCCACCAGGTCTCACCTGCGGAGCTGGCCGCGCATGCCCGCGGGCACTGGACGGTGGAGAACCGGGTGCACTACGTGCGGGACGTGACCTTCAAAGAGGACGCGCGCCGCACCCGCACCGGGGCCGCGCCGGTCGTGCTGGGGTGCCTGACCGATATCGTCCGCCAGGCGCTGGCCGCCACGGGGTGGAAGAACATCGCGTCAGGGCGCAGAGCCCACACCGATCCGGGCAAAGCCCTCGAACTGCACGGAATCAGCCGAGGCAATCCTGTACGGATCAAAAACGCGAGAACTCCGGGGCCCTGCCTCCAACCCAGGGGACCTTTGATCCGATGGGGGGCTCCCCCCAGTTCCCGGTCGCTCAGGTCAAGTTGACGGTCATGGACGGGGCCGGAGTGCCCACCCCGGCCGACACAGCCGGGGAGATCTGGGTGCGCGAACCCTCGGTGGCGGCGGTGTACCGGACCGCCGCCGGGACGGTGCCCGTGACCGACAGCGTCGGCGTTCAGGGACCCCGCCTTCAAAGAACGACTCGTTGACGAGGTGAACAGGGCCGGCTTACTGAGTTGGGTCGACTACGCGCTTGCCTCGGGCGTGGCCGGTCTCGACCGCGCGGTGGGCGTCCTGGACTGCGCTCAGCGGGTAGACCTGCTCGACCACCGGGCGCAGTTCGCCGCGGTCCACATATCCGACCAGGGCCTCCATGTCGTCGCGCCGCATCTTTTCCGACATGAAACGCATCCGAGGGCCGGGGAGCAGCACGGAGAGCAGGGCGAACGGCAGGCCCTTCATGGTCATGGTGACGGCGCGGCCTCCCCTGCGCACCATCCGGTGGTACTGGCGCGCGGAGCCTCCGTGGCAGTCCACGAGCGCGTCGAACTCCCCGGTCAAGGCGCCGGGCTTGATCGAGTCGTAGTCGAGGACCTGGTCGGCTCCGAGCTCACGGCAGAAGTCGGCATTGCGGGCACTCGCGACGGCCGTGACGCTCGCGCCCATGGCCTTGCCGAGTTGGACGGCGGTGCTGCCGACTCCACCGCTGGCGCCGACCACCAGGAGCCGCTGGCCGCTCTGCAACCGCAGCCCGTCCCGCAGGACCTGCAGAGCGGTGAGGCCGACGGCCGGCAGCGCTGCCGCCGAGACGAAGTCGATGGTGCTGGGCGCGGCCGCCAGCTGCTCCGGCTTCGCGACGAGGTACTCAGCGACGGCACCGGTCCTGCGCATGCGGATGCCCAGGAAGCCCCATACCCGCTGCCCGGGCTCCAGACCGTCGACGCCCGGGCCGAGCGCGGCCACCTCTCCCGCGTAGTCCACACCGGTCCCGCGGGGGAAGGACCCCAGCCGGAGCCGACGCAGCTGAGTGTCGATGGGATTGACGCCGGCCGCGTACACCTTGACGAGTACCTGCCCGCGCGCCGGAGTCGGCATGGGGACATCGCGGATCTGCAGCACTTCCGGCCCACCGGAGCGGTCGATCTGAGCCGCTCTCATCGTACCGTTCGGCATGGTCATGCTCCTGTCTGACGTGTTCGAACGCGGGGTCGGCCACCGGCCAGGTGCGCGTCGCGGACGCCTCCTGCGGCTGCGGCCTTCTAGGGGGTGGGTGCCTGCGGTCAACAGGGAGGCGAACCGGGCTTCGCCGCTTCACCACTGGCGAAGTCGGGGAGCGGACGGCGGAGTTGTCGTCGGGGAAACGGGTTGGACAGAACCTGCTCTGTGGCACAGCTATCCACCCGGCCTGAGGTGGATCGCGGCGGCGTCAGACCGGGTTCTCGGTCTGGATGTTGCGGACCACGTCGAGCGCATCGTTGACGTGCTGGTCCGTGTTGGTCAGCGAGTTGAGGACATGCCGGACCGTCCCCTGACGGTCGATGACGTAGGTGACCCGGCCCGGGATGATGCCCAACACGCTGGGCACGCCGTAGTCCTTGCGCACCTGCCCCTCCTCGTCGCTCAGCAGCGTGAAGGGCAGGTTGTGCCGGGCGGCGAAGGCCGCATGCTTGTGCACCGAATCCGAACTCACGCCGATGACCTCGGCTCCGGCGTCGGTGAAGACCTCGTGGCTGTCCCGGAAAGCACACGCCTCGGCCGTGCAGCCGCGGGTTTCGTCCTTGGGATAGAAGTACAGGACGACTACCCCGTCGTCGAGCCGGTCGTACAGCCGGACCGGTGCACCGGATTGTGACGGCAGGGTGAAGTCGGGCGCTTTGCCGCCCACTTGTATGCCTCTTGCCATGTCCGTCTGCCTCTTTTCTTCCGCCGCAGGCAGGAGATCGCTCCGGCTGCGGGTGGGGTGGGAGATCGGGTGTACCGGCGGCGTAGGTGATGCCGGCCGCCGTCCCCGCGCAGGGGACCTGAGTGGTGCCGGCTCTCCCAGGAAGGCCGGCACCACTCACGCGGCACGAACATGAAGCCGTAGCCGGGCCTGCGGTCATCCGCCGCGCGAACTGCCGCTGCCGCGGATCAGTCAGAGGGGCTCAGGGCGTGTCTCCGGGAAGGGCGTGGACGATCTCGGGCTTGTCTCGCTTGGTGTGGGCGGTCCAGTAGTGCTCGGCGATGGTGTCGGCCTCGGTGCCGGGGCCGCTGCCGATGAAGACGCTGATGGCCACGTGCGCGGCATGAATGCCGCGCTCGGCTAGCTCGACGTTCAGCGTCATCGCGTAGTTGCGCAGCGAGGCGGCGGCGATGCCGATGGTGGCGAAGCTGCCTCCCCTCGGCTGTACCGAGGAGCCACCGGTGGAGAACAGAAGGGTGCCGCTGCCGCGCTCCAGCATCCCTGGGAGTACCTGGCTCACGGCGGCGACGGCCCCGTAGAGGTAGTGGTCGATCTGAGGTTGGAGGTCCTCGGCAGTCGCCTCGGCGGCGGAGACACCGGCGAGGCCCCGGTCGGCGGGCGAGTATTCCAGCACGTCGAAGGGACCGAAGCGGTCGGCTGCGGCCGCCAGTGCCGAGCGCACGGTGTCCGGGCGCATCACGTCGGCGGCGAAGGCGGCGGCCTCGACTCCGTCCGCCACGAGCTGCGCGGCAAGGGCTTCGACCTTCTCCTTGGTCCGGGAGATGAGGGCGACGTGGAAGCCTTCGGTTCCGAAGCGGCGGGCGATGGACAGCCCCATGCCGGGGCCTGCTCCGATGATGGCGATGACGGGCATGCGACGAGCTCCTGTTCGAAGTGATGAGGAAGTGGCTGAGCGGAGGAGTACGACCGCCAGGGGCTGCGGCCGTGGACAGGACGTGTGAGACGCCGACGGGCGATTGACGTCCGGCCGGAGCGGGCCGCCTCTAGTAGGAGAAACGGCCGCCTACCGGGCCCCGGACTGCGCCGACGGTCAGTTCCTTCACCTTGTGCGCGGGCACCGGGGCTCCGGAAGTCTCGCGGACCCAGCGCATGACCTCTTCCTGACCCGTTCCGAACGGCGGCAGGCCCGGGAAGTACGGGTACACGTAGACCGGGGTGTTGGGTTCGCTGCGCCAGCTCTCGGTCAGAGTGCCGACGTCCACCGCGTCGAAGCCGAGGGTGTCCAGCAGTTCGGTCACCTCGGCCTTGGCGCTCGGCTCGTCACCGGCGATGGGCAGCGCACTGCGATCGGGCGCCCCAGAGGGACGGGCGAGGGTGAGCAGGCAGCGGAAGGAGATGTTGTTGAACGCCTTGACCACATGGGAGTCGGCCAGGTGGCGCTGCACCAGGGCGCTGGAGGTCAGCTCGCCGGAGTCCAGCTCCGCGATGTGGCCGTCGCGGTCGGGGTAGTAGTTCATCGTGTCGATCACGGTCTTGCCCGCCAGTGCGGCGACAGGCAGCTTGTCGTAGGCGACCAGCGGAATGGTGGCCACGACCAGGTCGCCGGACCGGGCGGCCTCGGCCGGGGTGGCCGCGCTGGCGCGGGAGCCGAGTTCGCCGACGAGGTCGCTGAGGGTCTCCGGGTTCCGGGAGTTACTGAGGACGACGTTCAGGCCGGCGTTGACGGCGTGGCGGGCCAGAATGCCGCCGATCGCGCCGGCGCCGATGATTCCGAGAGTCTTCGTCATGGGTCATGTCTCCTGGTAAGTCAACAGAGCTGGGTAGGAGGTCGCTGGGGCAGAGCTTCGAAGGGTGGGAGTGGGCCAGGCTCGATCACGCAGGGGCAGATTCGAGGAGGCCGCCATCCGCTGGGCCCACAGGAACGCCGACGGTTCTTCGACCCTTTCCCGGCCACGGCCGGGCCGGTCGCGAGACGTGGTCACCGGCGGAACATGCGCGGGAGACGCTGGTCCGGACTGCGTAGGCGACTGGCGCCACGCACTCCCGACCATACAAGTCGAGGGGTCCCTCATGTTGCCCATCGTAGCAGCAAACATGAGGACTGCCTCATGTTGGATATCCTCTTGGGTATGTCGACTCAGCGAGCACGCGGCGAAGCCGCGACGGGCCGTCCTCTGCGGCGTGACGCGCAGCGCAACCGGGACGCCCTGCTCTCGGCGGCTCGCGCATGTCTGGCCGAGCAGGGCATGGAAGCCTCGCTGGAGCAGGTGGCCAAGCGAGCGGGCCTGGCCATCGGCACGCTGTACCGCCATTTCCCCACACGCCTCCACCTCGTGCAGGCGGTGTTCGCCGACAAGATCGAGGCCTGGCGGGAGGCCGCAGAGAAGGCCGTCACCATGGACGACGCGTGGGAGGGGCTGCGCCTCTTCCTCGAGACGATGTGTGAACTCCAGGTCGGGGACAGGGGATTCCAGGACCTGGCTGCCATTCGGCTGCCGGAGACGGCATGTCTGGCGGGGGCGCAGTCACGCATCTATGAACTCGCCGTCCGCATCGTGGAGCGCGCACAGGAGCAGGGAACGCTCCGCTCCGACATCACGCCCGAAGATCTCACCTTCGTGATCTGGGCCAACGGAAGCGTCACCGAAGCCACTGAGGACGTCGCACCGGGGACTTGGCGCCGCTTCCTGCACCTGCTGCTCGACGGATTCCGCGCCGAGCGTGCGCATCCGCTTCCCCAACCGCCGTTGAGCAAGGACGAGTTGTACCGCGCCATGCTCCGACTCGACGGTGATCGCGACCGCACTGGGTGAAAGACGGTTCTCCGCGACCGCGCACCGCGTGACGCCGCGCACAGGTGCCTGCCCTGGGCCGTGATGTTCACCAACACCACCCGCAAGCGCTCGAAGACCTGCGGAACCGACCCGTCGGCATCCCCTCGCGGCACGACACCGATGGGCGTACCAGCACAGGAGCGGCGTGACGGGCGGCGTGGACCACCGAGCGCCGCCCGGGAGACATGTCGGTGTCGCGACGCCGACACGTCACCCCGTGAAGCGATCCACGAGTGCCTCATTCGGCGTGCGGTAGGCGATCGCAGCGACCAGCGCGGGCCGTGTCGCACAGGTCGCCTTCGAGGAGTTCCGGCTGCCGCACACCATGGGGGCAATCCCCAAGGCCGCGAAGTCAGCTGATCGCCGGAGGCGGCGAGTCGGGTGTCTGCGCTGGTGGGGGCGGCGAACGAGCGACAGGACCCCTGGTGGACGATGGCGATCCGCCAAGATCAAGCCAGTCCACCGACGGGATCCCGTTGCGCCTCCAGTCTGCCATCACCACGATCACGCGTCCCCTCACGGTCGCCTCCGGACTGTTCGCCCCGGGGCACCTCGGTGAACTGACGCCGTACGCCCCTTCGAACTGGTCGACGCGGTCCTGGAGGAGACCGGCCGGGTCCAGCAGCGGCTGCGGGCGCTGCCCTCCCGGGTCGGCGTCTACCACGTCCTCGCGCTCGTGTTGTTCCCCGAGCTCTCCTACGCCGCCGTCTGGCGTCAACTCACCGCCTCCCTGGGCCTCGTGAGGCCGCCGGGAGTCTCGGAGACGGCCCTGCGGCACCTGCGCCGTCGCCTGTCCCCGGCCCCCTTCAAGGCCCTGTTCCATACCCTGGCCGTCCCGC
Source organism: Nocardiopsis sp. NPDC050513 (assembly GCF_044457925.1). Classification (NCBI taxonomy): domain Bacteria; kingdom Bacillati; phylum Actinomycetota; class Actinomycetes; order Streptosporangiales; family Nocardiopsidaceae; genus Nocardiopsis; species Nocardiopsis sp. NPDC050513. The sequence continues at coordinate 156,703 of NZ_JBITHK010000011.1, forward strand.
TCGCCCCGCCGACCATGCCCGGCGTGTCCCACCGGCGCTGGCGCACGGTCGCCTTCGACGGCTACTCCTCGATCAGGACACCCGACAGCGACCGCGCCCGCACCTAGCTGGGGAAGATCCGCCACCGGCTCGCCTGGGCCGGCTACCCCACCATCATGCTGATGACACTCGTCGAGACCGGCACCCTCGGCCTGCTCGGGGCCTGCTTCGGCCCCGCCACCGCAGGCGAGACCGCCTACGCCACCCGCCTGCTGCCCCTGCTGGACCAGCGGCACCTGGTACTCATCGACCGCGGCTTCGACGCCAACGCCTTCCTCGCGGACCTGGCCGCAACCGGCGCTCAGTTCCTGATACGGCTCAAGTCCACCCGCCGCCCCGCCCTCCTGCGCGTCCTGGCGGACGGCACCCACCTCGCCCGTCTGGGCCGGCTCACCGCCCGCATCATCGAGGCCGACCTGACCGTGCGCCTGGCCGACGGCACCACCGTGAGCGGCCGCTACCGCCTGGCCACCACCCTCCTCGACCCCGCGTCCGACCCCGCCGAGCGCCTGACCAGGCTCTACGCGGAAAGGTGGGAAGTCGAATCCGCCTATTTCGCGCTCCGCTCGACGCTCATGGCAGGCCGCGTCCTGCGCTCAGGCGACCGCTTCGGCATCGAGCAGGAGCTGTGGGCCACCCTCACCGTCTACCAACTGCTGCGCATGGCCATGACCGACGCCGCCCGCGCTGCCGGAGCCGATCCCGACCACGTCTCCTTCACCCACGCCCTCACAGCGGCCCGCACCCAGGTCACCCTCGCCGAGGGCGTCACCGCTACCGCACCGGGCGCCATCGACGCCGCGGTACGCGCCAACCTGCTACCCGCTCGCCGCCCCCGCATCAGTGCCCGCAAGGTCAAATCCCCGATCTCGCGCTACCACTCCTGGCACGGCCAGGCCCGCCCCACCATGCCCACGGCCGTCGAGCGCATCGAGATCACCCTCCACGAGCGCGCCAACATCACCCCCGGGCCCACTGCCGGAACTGTCAACCAGCCATCCGCCCAGGAAAGCCGCGGTGACGACGCCGCTTCTCCCGGAACCGAAGAGGACGCCTGCGACCCCGGCGGCCGCTACCAACTCGCCCTCGCCATCATGAGCAGCGCCCCCGACACCCCCTGGCACGCCCGCGAGATCGCCCGCATGGTCGACGTCACGAACATCAATGGCTTCCGAGTCCAGATGTCCCAGTGGTCACACCTCGGACTGATCAAGAAGACCGGCCCGGCGATCTACACGCTCGCCAGCTGACCGCTAACTTCGCGGCCTTGGGGCAATCCCCATCGTTCCCTTGAACACCAGCGTCCTTCCACGCCCGGCCCGGACATCCGTCACAACACACGGTTTCTGGGGACGCGAAGGCGATTGAGCCGAGGTGAGCTCACCCGTGGCGCCGAGGCAAGTCCGCACCGCGACACTCGGCGGAGGCCGAACGCCTGCTGTGCCCACACGGAAATCGGGCTCCCTGTCACTGCTCGCAGACAGCAGACCCAGGGGTCTGCCGAGATGATGGGGGCAGGGTGGTCGGCGAGACGCGCAACCCTTCGACGACCAGGGCGAGATTGCGTCTGCGGTCCGCGCCATCGGGATCGCTTGGACGCACCGTGGCCAGAACCATGATGATGACCGCCGCCAGATCACGAACCTCCAGTTCCGGTCGCACCGCTCCCGCTTCGACGGCGCGGCGCAGCAACCGTTCGGGAGGACAGGTAGTGGCGCACGCCCTCGGCATCGAACGCGTCGGACTCCCGGGCGATGGAGAGGATGACCCGCCGTCGAGCCAGCACATCGATGCCGGCCTCCAGCACGTTGACGAGATCTCGCCAAGGATCGTCGGTGTGTGCCGCTGTCATGGGCTGGATCTCTGTGGTGAGGACGTAGTCCAGGACAGCCCGGACCAACTGGTCGCGCGCGAAAACGTCGGCAGACCGTGTCCCCGCCCCGCGGTCCGCCTCACCCCAGCCGGTACCGGTGAAGGCCTCCGCCGCCGCGGCCATCAGTGCGGGAATCCCGGTCGGCGGACGCGTCCGAGGTGTGGAGAAGGCACCCGTGGCCGGAGCGGCGGTGACGCTGATCTCTCTGGAAGGACGTGCGCTGGGCCGCTCCGTCGCCCAAGCCGACGGCTCATACGGCATGGAGGCTCCCAGCGCCGGATCGTACGTGCTCATCGCCTCCGCGGACGGCTAACAGCCGCAGGCCATGACGGTGGTCGTGGCCGATGAGCCGGTGGCCTACGACATCCTGCTCAGCGGCACCAGCGGGCTGAGCGGCGTGGTGCGCTCCGCGGACACCGGGGACCCGATCGCCGCTGCCGCGGTCATCGTGACGGACGTCCGCGGTCACGTCCTGGCCAACGAACAGACCAACGCCTTCGGCGAGTTCGGCCTCGTGGGCCTGGTGCCGGGAACGGTCACCCTCGCGGTCACCTCCCCCAAGCACCGGCCGCTCGTCCAGCCCGTCGACATCGGCGCCGACGGCACACACATAGAGGTCGAACCGCAGCCCCAGGCCCACCTGCGCGGTACCGTGCGCGGCGGTGGCGTCCCGCTCAGCGACGCGCGCGTCACACTGGTCGACTCCGTCGGCAACGTGGTCGCCACCACGACGACCGGCATCGACGGGGCGTACGCCTTCTCCGACCTGGACAGCGGCTCGTACACCGTCACCGCCACGGGTTACCCGCCTCGGGCGACCGAGGTCGCTGTCTCCGTCGGCGTCGACGGCCTCGACATCGAACTCGCCCATACCAGCGAGTAGTCCAAAAGCCCGGCCCGCGGATGGTTTCCCAGCACGGGAGGCTCGTCGTCCGTTGAACCCCAGCGCGTCGCCTCGAAGTCGGCGAAGAGCCTTCCATCTGGTGGCCTGCGCCGCTTCCACAACCCGGACCCAGTCTTACCCACGAACAGGAACGACTCGCTGGACACTGACTGTCACCCGACTACACGCGCCCGGCTCACGCTCACGATGCGCGGTCGGGCGGACGTGGCCCTTCAGTCCTTCCTCCCTGGTTCCGCCGAGGCGGAGCACGCCTGACCGGCACGGAGCCTGGCCTTGTAGAGGGCGCGGGGCTCGGGCGGGTCGGGCAGGGGGCCGCGGGCGGGGGCCTCGAAGGACTGGAGTATCAGGGCGACGACGCGTTTCCAGGCGTCGGGAGCGGCGTCGCCGGTGGCGTTGACCACGCCCGCATTGGCCATGTGCACCAGCACCAGGTCCTCGGGGGAGAAGTCCTCACGCAGACGTCCGGCGGCCTTGGCGCGGCCGATGAGCTGCACGACGCCGTCGTAGGCCTGGTCCCGGCGCTTCTCCAGAGCCTTGGCTGTGGGGAAGGTCATGGTCAGCACGTCGGCGAAGCCGTAGTCCGCGGCCTGCATCGCGCAGACGGTTTCGATGAACCCCGCGAGACCGTGCCAGGGATCGGGATCGTCGAGGGCGACGCCGACCGCGTCGACGTAGGCGTCCATACGGTCGGCGAAGACCGCGTCGACCAGTTCCTCCTTGGTCGGGAACCGGCGGAACAGCGTGGCGATGCCCACCCCCGCCTCGCGGGCCACGGACGCCATGGAGGCATGCAGGCCGTCACGTCTGAACACCGTGCGCGCGGCGGCGATGATCCTCGCGCGGTTGCGCTCGGCATCGCTGCGCAGAGGCTGTGCGGCGGGGTCATCGCTGGATTGGGCGCCAAGGTTCATGACACTCAGCCTACCGAATCGGAATGCCCCATCCAGTTTCGGTGTTACCCTGGACATCGCGGAACCGGACAGCCCTTTCCGGATCAGGAATCGGATAGCCCGTTCCGAATCGATTGAACCGATGTCGAGGAGTTGATGATCATGCGCGCTGTGACATTGGCGCAGGTACCCGGCAGCCCCGAGGTGACCGAGGCGGAGGTGCCCCGCCCGCAGGCCGGTGAGGTGCTGGTGAAGGTGGCCGCCTCCTCGGTGAACGGGTTCGACCTGGGCACGGCGGCCGGATACCTGCAGGGCATGGTGGAGCACCGCTTCCCGCTGATCCCCGGCAAGGACTTCGCCGGCACCGTCGAGGCGGTCGGTGAGGGTGTCGAGGGTTTCACGGTCGGCGACGCCGTGTTCGGCGTGGTCACCAAGGCGTACCTGGGCACCGGTTCGATGGCGCAGTACGTCGCCGTTCCCGCCGCTATCGGCATCGCCCACCGGCCCGAGGGGGTCTTGGTGCGTGACGCGGGCGCGCTCGGGCTGGCGGGCACCGCCGCCTTCGACGGTCTCGCCCTGCTCGGCCCGCTGGAGGGCAGGACGGTGCTGATCTCCGGTGCCACCGGCGGCGTGGGTGCCATCGCCGTGCAGCTGGCCGCGGCCCGGGGCGCGAGGGTGATCGCCACGGCCAAGTCGGGTTCCGAGAGCGGCTTCGTCTCGGCGCTGACCGACGCCGAGGTGACCGTCATCGACTACCTCCAGGACGTGACCGCGCAGGTCCGGGCGATCGCCCCTGACGGTGTGGACGCGGTGCTGCACCTCGCCGGCGACCTGGCCGAGCTCACCGCGCTGACCCGCGACGGGGGCGCCGTCGCCTCCGCCCTCACCGTCCCCGAGGCCTCGGAGGACCGCGAGCTGCACACCGCCATGATCCAGTCCAACCCGACCGCCGACACCCTGTCCACCCTCGCCGGGCACGTCGCCTCCGGCGCCCTCACGGTACCGGTGAACTCCGAATTCGACCTCGAACGTGCCCCCGAGGCGTTCGCCGCGTTCGGCGCCGGCACCGTCGGCAAGATCGCCATCACCGTCGCCTGAGCAGTCCGTATCCCAGACGCTTCCACCACAACACGAAAGGGCTGCACCATGCCCAGCATCGCCATCGTCGGAGCCGGCCCCGGAATGGGCCTCGCCATCGCCCGCACCTTCGGCTCGCGCGGCTACGACGTCGCTCTCATCGCCCGCAACCGCGCCAAGCTCGACGACCTCGTCGCCCGGCTCACCGCCGAGGGCATCACCGCCGCCGCGTTCCCGGCCGACGTACTCCACCACGACGCGCTGACCCAGGCCCTCAAGGACGCCGCCACCCGCTTCGGCGGCATCGACGTCCTGGAGCACTCCCCCTCTCCGGGCAACGGCTCCATAAACTCCATGACCCTCACCTCCCCGTCCCAGACCGGCCCCTCCGATGTGCAGGGATGGATCGACTTCCTGCTCCACAGCGCCATCACCGCCACCCAGGCCGTCCTGCCCGCGATGCGTGAGGCCGGCGCGGGCACCCTGCTCTTCACCAACGGCGCCGGATCGATCGACCCCATCCCAATGCTCGGCAACGTCAACCCCGCCCAGGCGGCGCTGCGCAACTGGGCCCTCAACCTGCACAAGGAGCTGGCCGGCACCGGTATCCAGGCCGCGCACGTCGCCATCGGCGCGTGGATCGGCGCGGGTGGCCCTCCCGAAGTCCCGACCGCCGAGGCCGAGGACATCGCCCCGCTCTACTGGGACCTGCACACTCAACGCGACGAAGCCGAGCGCGTCTTCACCGGCTGACGCCGCCCAGCTCTCCCCCGTTGAATCTTTGTTGAACCTTGATCCGCTCCATCCACATCCCCCGCGGTGCCCGCCGCGGCGCGACCGAAGAAGAAGGTCTCCGCTCCGATGAACGTGTTCCTGTGGATCCTGCAGGGCGTCCTCGCCGCGCTGTTCGTGGCCGCGGGTGTCACCAAGTCCACCCAGCCCCGCGAAAAGCTCATGTCCCGGCTGCCGTGGGTCAGTGACGTCTCGACCCCCGTGGTACGTCTGATCGGCGTCGCCGAACTCGCCGGCGGCCTCGGGCTGATCCTGCCGGGTGCCTTCGACATCGCCACCGTGCTCACCCCGCTTGCGGCCACCGGCCTGGCTGTGATCATGGTCCTGGCCATGGGACTCCACGCCCGCCGCAAAGAACCGCAGGCCATCGGGTTCAACGCGATCCTGCTCATCGTCGCCGCGGTCATCATGTGGGGCCGGTTCGGGCCCTACTCCTTCTGACCCGGCTCCTTCCCCTCACAGCGGCCCGGCCCGCGACCACGCCAGCCGGGCCGCTGCTCAATCCTGTCGCCCGGAACCGACCCCGACCCACTCGTCCTGTCCCACACGCACCACGTTGCAGACCCGCGAGCAGACCAAGCAGGCCGAGAGGGGTCTGTCAAGTTGAGGGCTCTGCCCCCATTCCGGTGGTGACGGTCGGTGAGCTCACTGCAGGAGGATGCGGTGGCGGAGCAGGAGAAACCCGGCCCGCCCGTACATCTGCCGCTTGATCAGCTTCGACTTCGTGTTCACCCCCTCGGTGCCGCCGTTGTGGAAGGGCAGGTCAAAGCCGCGTCGACCGCGGCCCGGTCCTGGTCGAGCCCACGGGTGAAGGCGTGCAGGTGGGCAAGGTCGTCTCCACGAACTCCGAAGATCCACGTGGTCAGGGCCTCGGCGTTGCCCGGGGCGGGTTCCAGGAGCCGGGCGAAGCCGCGAATGTGGTCGGCCAACCGGGCCATCTCCGAGCATGCCCCGGTCAGATCGACAACGGCCTGGCGCTCTTCGGGGGTGAGCCGGTCGGGGTGGGCCAGGAGCAGTTCGCTGAAGGCCTTGGGCGAGACCGCCTCCCGGTCGCTGTCGAGCCGACCCTGGTTGACGTACTTGTAGAGCAGGTTGAGGCTGCCCTCATATCCGAGTCAGCGGATCTCGCCGAAGAGCCGCCGGATGGGCACGACCGGGTCCTGCTGTCTTCGTTGGCGCGGGTGGTCGCGGTAGGGGTCGACCAGGCTGGCGCGGTACTGCGGGGCCCGGCGCAGCCGGTCGGGCTCGCTGGCGCGGGCGTAGCGCTTGACGGTGTTCAAGGACAGACCGAGTCGGCGGGCACACTCCAGCAGGCCCACGCCTTGGCTGAGCAGGCCGTGGACGTGGTGCCAACGCTCGATGGAGGACTCCTGGCGCGCCAGCTCTTGGCGGGGTGGTCCGGCTTTGGCCCAGCAAATGCTGTGGGAGGCGACCTCCTTGCGCACCGCCTCGGACAGGTTGTGCCACAGGTGCCACCGGTCGGCGACCTGGAGGGCCTCGGGCAGTGCCCGGCGGACTGCCTCGGCGTAGGCGGCGAACCCGTCGCGCACCACGACCTCGACCCCCGGGTGGTCGCGCAGCCAGGCTTCCAGGGTGTCGGCGGTGCGGTCGGGCAGGACGTCGATGCGGGTGTCGGTGACCGCGTCGGTGAGCACGGCGGCGTACCGGCGGCCCCTGCGCAGCGCGAAGTCGTCCACACCCAGCACGCGCGGTACCGGGCGCGGCGGCAGGGGCAGGCGCATCAGGGAGCGCAGCGCGGTGTTCTTGGAGATTCGGGTGGCCAGGGCGGACAGCACCCGGGTGCCCGCCCGTCCGGCGAGTTCGCGCACCACCGCGCCGACCTGGGCGGCCAGGCGGGGTGTGCGCCTCTGGTAGCGGGCCAGGACACCGGGTAGCTGTTCCCGGAAGGTCTGACGGGGACAGCCGAGGGTCGGGCACACCAGGCGGCGCACTCGGACGACGACGGACACTTTCCTGGCGTCCACGGGGGTGTCGGCCAGGGTGCGCTGGTGGTAGGCGTGGACCTTCGCTGAGGGGGTTTCGCACAGCGCGCAGGGTGCGGGCCGGTCGGGGGTGCGGGCTCGCAGCCGGATCTCGGTGCCTTCGTCGTCGATGTCCTCGATGATCAGGGGGAGCAGGCCGGAGAAGACGATCTTCAGGAGTTCCTTGACGTCACACTCAACTGAGCGTGACATGCCGATGCCCTACGTCACCACCGGAATGGGGACAGAGCCCTTGACTTGACAGACTTAGGTGACGCGAAACGGTACGTAGTGGCGGTACGCAACCAAGGCACTTCTGATCCGGTTGGCGAACGACGTGTGTGAACTCCGCTTCACGGCACCGGGAAACGAGGTCACCGGCGCGGAAGCACGGGACGTCGCCGCGTGCGTACACCGTGACTCGGGTGCCGGTGTCCTCGTGTGTGGTGCTCTCCCCACGAACACTCGGGCGGTCATCGTGAGCGGGCGATCTGTTCGACTCGGGCATGGATGTCCTCCACCCAGTGCTCCGATTCCGGTTTCATCAGCACGCTGCGGAGGATACGGGCGCCCTCGGCGTCCGCGGTGGTCTTCGGGTGGCGCGTGGTGAATGCCTCGCGGTCAGCCCTGAGGGTGCTCAGGAACACCGGATCAGGGCCCGTCATGCCATCGGCGAGGATGCGTGCGGATTCGCTGTCGACGGCGGCGAGAGAGGCGGGGTCGACCGCCGGGAAGAAGGTGACGATGTCCAGTTCGGGCCGCTGGTAGAGCTCCAGGAGGTCCGATGCGGTGATCAGGTCCGCCCACTTCAAAGCCGCCCGCCTGCCCGCCGCGAGGACCGCCCCCAGTCCGTCGGGGGTGGGTGGGAGAAGCTGGAAGGTGAGCCACAGGGCGGCGGCCGAGGCGCCGGCGCGCGAGCACTCCAGGCTGATCTCTCCGAGGTGGAGCTCAGGGGAGGTGAAGTAGGTGTAGGGCGAGTCGTGGAGGTAGAAGCGCCCCATCTCGGGGTCTCGGAAGAGGACGGCGCCGCAGCCGTAGGGCTGAAGTCCGTGTTTGTGCGGGTCGACCACGATGGAATCGGACTGGACGATGGCCCGCCAGGGCTCGGGCGGCAGCCCTTCGGGCGCGTCGGTGCCGGCCAGCAGGGCGAAGAAGCCACCGTAGGCGGCGTCGACGTGGACGCGGACGCCGTGGCGCCGGGCGAGGGGCAGGGCCTCGTGGACCGGGTCGACGGCCCCGAGCCCGGTGGTACCGGTGGTGAGGACGACCGTGCCCACCTGCCCGCCCCGCAGCAGGTCTTCGAGTGCGTCGAGGTGGATGCGGCCTTGGCCGTCCGTGGGCACGGGGTGGCCCTCGATGCCGAGGACGTGGCACATGCGGCCGTGGGTGTAGTGGGCGTCGGCGCTGTAGGCGATGCCCCGACCGGGGTGGAGCTCGCGGGCGACGAACAGGGCCTCCAGGTTGGCGATCGTGCCGCTGGTGGTGAGGTGGCCGAGGTGGGTGTCGTAGCCGAACATCGCGGCGAGCTGGGCGACGACCTCGCGTTCCATGCGGGCGGTGGCGGGACCGCCGTCCAGGGCGTGGTTATTGGGATTGATCAACATGGCGGTGAGATAGCCGACCACCGCTGCGGGATGCGGAGGCTTGAGCATCTGGCCCGCGTAGCGCGGGTGGAAGAAGGGGTAGTTGTCTTTCAGCCGCCCGGTGAACTCCTCGAAAGCGGCAGCGAAGCGATTCTCATCAACGAGGAGCGACGGGTGCGTGTCGTAGGGGCCGAAGGTGTCGGCCCAGTCCTGCACGGCGTTGGTGGCCCGACCGAGCCAGTACTTCAGGTCCATTGCTCTCTTCCCTTCTGTGCGTCCGGCGGGTGCCACAGCCACCGTAGGACTTAGGTGATCAATGAGGTCGGGCGGACGCGCGATGGTCCGCCAACGGCGACCCGTGCGGCGGGGCCGCGGCCCCGCCGCACCCGACGGTCAGGCCTGGGTGACCTCCACGGGCAGTTTCTTGATGCCGTTGACGAAGTTCGAGCGCACCCGCGGGACGTTGCCGGTCAGCCGGATGTCGCCGAGACGGGGGATGAGCTCCTCGAACATGATGCGGATCTCGGTGCGGGCCAACAGGTTGCCCAGGCACAGGTGCGGGCCGCCCTTGCCGAAGGTGACGTGGTCGTTGTTCTGACGGGTGACGTCGAAGGCGTAGGGGTTGGCGAACACCTCCTCGTCCCGGTTCCCGGAGGCGAACCACATGACGACCTTGTCCCCCTCGCGGATGCGCTTGCCGCCGAGCTCGGTGTCGCGCGTGGCGGTGCGGCGGAAGTGGTACACGGGCGAGGCCCAGCGCAGGAACTCCTCCACCGCGTTCGGGATCAGGGACGGGTCGCGGCGCAGCAGGTCGAGCTGGTCGGGGTGCTGGATCAGGGCGTGCATGGCGTGGGTGATGGTGTGCCGGGTGGTCTCGTTCCCGGCCACCACCAGCAGCAGGAAGTAGTTGTCGAAGTCCTGCGCCGAGAGCGGCACTCCGTCGCGCGGGGTCACGTTGACCAGCCTGGAGACCAGGTCGGTGCCGTCTCCTCCGCGCCGTTGGCGGGCCAGCTTCCGCCCGTACTCGAACAACTCCAGCGATGCGGGCGAGCGGAAGGGCAGGTCGCGGTACTTCTCGCTCTCCTCACTGCCGAGCAGGACGTCGGCGTAGTCGGGGTCGGTGTTGCCGATGATGCGGTTGCCCCAGTCGATGAGCTGGAGGTTGTCCTCTTCGGGTACGTCCAACAGGCGGGCGAGCACGTTGATGGGGAAGTCCGCGGAGACCTCCTCGACGAAGTCGAAGCGGCCCTTGGCCAGGGCGGTGTCGAGCGTGCGGGCGGTCAGACCGCGCAGGAAGTCGGTGTAGCTGTTGATGACGCTCGCGCCGAACTGCCGCTGGATGACGCTGCGCAGGGCGCGGTGGCGTACCCCGTCCATCTCCAGGACGGAGGCGCGCTTCTTGATCTGGTCGTCGTCGACTTCCTCCAGATTGACGAAGCCCGTCGAGGTGAAGGTCTCGGGGTCGCGGTCCACACGCGCGATGTCGGCGTGGCGGGTGACCGCCCAGAAGCCCGCGTTGGGCTCGGGTTCGGGCTGCCAGTGGACGGGGTCCTGGTGGCGCAGGGTGTGGAACATGCGCCAGGGGGTGGTTCCGTCGACGAACCTGTCGGGGTCGGCCAGGTCGACCTCGTCGATCGGCAGCGGTTCGGGGGGAGCGATGGTGCGGGTGGCCAAGACCGTCTCCTTGGTCGTCACAGGTGGTGGGCGTACTCGGTGAACTCCCAGTCGGTCACGTGCCGGTGGAAGCGTTCTACTTCGTTGCGCTTGTAGGAGAGGAAGGAGGCGGTGAACTCCCGGCCGAGGACCTCGGCGAGGTCGGTGTCCGCCTCCAGTGCGTCGAGCGCGGCGGGCAGGCTCGTGGGCAGGAGCGCGGCGCGGGCTGTGTCGTAGCCGTAGCCCTCCAGTGGTGCGGGCGGCTCCTCCCCTGCGAGGACGCCGAGGAGCGCGGCGGCCGCGGTGGCGGCGACCAGCAGGTACGGGTTGGCGCTGGCGTCGCCGAGGCGCAGCTCGAACCGGGCGCCGGCGCCGCGTTCGGGCGGGACGCGCACCATGGCGCTGCGGTTGTCCAGTCCCCAGTCGATCAGCCACGGCGCCAGCGTGTCGGGGCCGAACCGCTTGTAGGAGTTGACCGTGGGATTGGCCAGGGCGGCGAGCGCGGGGGCGTGGGCCAGGAGGCCCGCGATGGCGTGGCGCGCGGAGGCGGAGAGCCCGAAGGCGCCCCCGGGATCGTCGAAGGCGTTGCGCTCCTGGTCGTCGTCGCAGGACATGTGCAGATGGAACCCGGACCCGCCGGCGTCGTTGAAGGGCTTGGCCATGAAAGTGGCGAGCCGGTGCTCGGTGCGGGCGAGCTCCTTGACGGCCGCCTTGAACCGGAACGCCCGGTCGGCGGCGTCGAAGGCGTCGGAGTGGTCGAGGTTGATCTCGAACTGGGCTCCGTCGAACTCGTGGTTGCCGTTGGTGACTCCGATGCCCAGGCCGTGCAGCGCGCGCAGAGTGCGCAACAGATGATTGTCGGGGTCGGCACGCCGTCCGGCGGTGTAGATGTGGCCGGTCTCCTCGGTGTAGCGGCGCCAGGAGCCGTCGGGGCCGGGGGAGCACAGGAAGTACTCCAGCTCCGGGCCCACGATCGGGTGCAGCCCGTGCTCGGCGCACTGGCCCAGGACCGAGCGCAGCAGGTCGCGGGGGGACTCGGGGGCGGGCCGACCGGTGGCCGGGTCGGTGACCTCGCCCAGGCACCAGGCGATGCCGGGCTCCCACGGCAGGTGGATCAGTGTGTCCAGGTCGGGGCGGACGGTGATGTCGGGCAGGCCGGCGTCCAGGCCGCCCTGGACGGGGACGACGTTCCCCTGCGGGCTGGTGTGGTACACGGCTCGGCAGAAGGCGAGTCCGTGCTCGACGGCGGTGGGCAGTTGTGTGACGAGGACGTCGCGGGCCCGTTCGGTGCCGATGAGGTCGGGGTAGGCCACGCGGACGATGTCGACGCCGGACGCGGTGAGGCGGTCGATGTGCTGACGGAGGGTCGCGGGATCATGAGCGCTCACCAGAGTCTCCTCGTGGTGGGTGAGGTGGGTTGGGGTGGGGCCGGGCGCGGTGTCGAAGCGGAGTGTCCCGGCCCACGAAGTTCATTTGACCTCAAACGTTAAGCAATGCCCGGACGGCATGCAAGAGGTCACACGAATAAAATTATCCAGATGGATAGCTATTGACCAGCCCTTCGGCTCGCGCGTATGTTGTTTGGAACCAAACGAACACCAGGAGTGCGGATCACCTCGTTCCCACGAGCCGGGGGCCGTCCCGAGCGGCGGACTCCGGCCGATCCGCCTTCGGACGTCCCGCCCCGACACCCTCACGATCCAGGAGGACCGGCCATGAAGGTCGTCGTCGACATGAACACGTGCAAGGACCACGGCCAGTGCGTCTTCGCCGCACCCGACATCTTCCAGCTCGACGCCGACGCGCACCTGACCTACATCGGCGACCCCGACGAGTCCCTGCGCGCCGACGCCGAGGACGCCGCCGACGTCTGCCCGCTCCAGGCCATCCGGATCGAGGACTGACATCGTGTCCGGTACGCGCAGGCACGGTGCCGTCGTTGCCGGGGCCTCCATGGGCGGTCTGCGCGCCGCCGAACAGCTGAGGGCCGCTGGGTGGACCGGGACGATCACGGTGGTCGGCGCCGAGCCCCACATGCCCTACAACCGTCCTCCGCTGTCCAAGGGGGTCCTGGCCGGGAAGGAGTCGTTCGACTCCCTGGCCTTCACGCCCAAGGCGAGTACCGCCGACGTCGAGTGGCGGCTGGGAACCACCGTGGCCTCCGCCGACCTGGACCGGCGCATCCTGGTCCTGCAGGGCGGGGAGGAACTCGCCTTCGACGGCCTGGTCGCCGCCACCGGCGTGCGCGCGCGACGCCTGGACTGCCCCGGCCCCGTCACCGGCCGCCACACCGTCCGCACCATCGACGACGCCCGGGCGCTCGCCGACGCACTCGGCCCGGACGCACGTGTCGCGGTCGTCGGAGCCGGGTTCATCGGCTGCGAGGTGGCCGCCACCGCGATCGGCCTGGGTGCCGCCGAGGTGACGGTCGTCGACCCCGAGCCCTTGCCGATGCTGCGCTCGCTCGGCGAACCGCTCGCCCGCGAGCTCCAGCGGCGGCACGCCGAGCGCGGTGTCCGCTTCGCCCTCGGCCACGGCGTCACAGGGTTCGCGGGCACCGATCGCGTCACCGGTGTCGTCCTCGGCGACGGCACGACCCTGTCCGCCGACGTGGTGGTGGAAGCCGTCGGCTCGATCCCCAACACCGAGTGGCTCGAGGGCAACGGCCTGGACCTGGCCGACGGCGTGGTGACCGACCAGCACCTGCGCGTGGGCGGACTGGCGCACGTCGTCGCCGTCGGGGACGTCGCCCGCTTCCCCAACGTCCGCTACGACGGTGTACCCCGCCGGGTCGAACACTGGTCGATCCCCACCGACACGGCCCGGCACGCCGCCCGGGCCCTGGCCGCCCACCTGGCGGGCGGCGCACCCGACCCCGAGCCCTTCGCGCCGCTGCCCACCTTCTGGAGCGACCAGCACGACTTCCGGATCCAGTCCTTCGGCTCCCCGGTCCTGGGCATGGCGGACATCCGTGTCCTGGAGGGGGACCTCTCCGGCGACGCGGTGGTCGGCTACCACGACGGCGGGACGCTCGTCGGCGTCGTCGCGCTCGGCGGTGCGGGTGCCATCGGCGCCGCCGCCCGCCACCGCACCCATCTCGTCCGGCAGCCCCTGCCCACCAGCTGACAACCAACGGAGACCGACATGCCCCTCCGCGGATTCTTCCCGCCCAAGACGGCGACCGGGAACTCCTCCCTCATCCCCTCGCCGCCCTGGCGGTACTCCGGCGACCTGCTCACCGTCGAGTACCGCACCGACCCCGACCGCGTGCACGAGCTGCTGCCCGAGCCGCTGGAGCCCGCCGAGGAGGACCCCGGCGCCGTCGCCCTCATCTGGGCCGACTGGCAGTCCTGCTCCACCAGCGGCGACGAACTGCTCGATCCGGTGCGCGCCCAGTACAAGGAGGCGTTCGCGGTCGTGCGCTGCTCCTACCGGGGCCGCACCTACTCGCGCTGCGTCTACATCTGGGTCGACAAGGACTTCGCCATCGCCCGGGGGCTGCACCAGGGCTACCCGAAGAAGCTCGGCTCCATCCACCAGACCCGTCCCCACCCCTTCGGCCCCGCGCCCCGCATCGAGCCGGGCGCCCGCTTCGGCGCCACCCTGGCCGCCGCCGACCGCCGGCTCGCCCAGGCCGTGGTGACCCTGCGCGAGCCCTGCGCGACCAACGGGTTCGTCAACGGCCACCCCATGGCCCACCACCGCTGGCTGCCCGCCATCGAGCCGGGCCGACGGCCGGCCGTGGACGAGCTGATCGAGTCCGGCGCGGCCTCCGTCGAGGCCGGACAGGCCTGGAGGGGCGAGGCCGACCTGGAACTGTTCGACGCGCCCACCGAGGAGTTGGCCCGCCTGGAGGTCCGCGAACCCATCGCCGCCTACTACCGGCAGGTGGGCGTCGTGTGGGACGGCGGACGCCTTCTGCAGACGGACACCTCCGGCACCGAGTGACCGCACCCCCACCACCAGGAGATCCGGACATGTCCGAACACACCATCACCGTCGCCGGGATCGCCGTCGACACCCGGCACTGGATCGGCGGCCGACGCGTGGCCTCCGCCGAGACCTTCACGAACACCTCGCCGATCGACGGCACGGACCTGGGCGAGATCGCCCGTGGCGGCGTGGCCGAGGCCGAGGCGGCCGTGGCCGCCGCCGCCGAGGCCTTCCCCGCCTGGGCCGCCACTCCCCCGGCCGAGCGGGCCCGCCTACTCCACGCCATCGCCGACGGCGTCGACCGGCGCCGGGAAGAGCTGGCGATCGTCGAGACCACCGACAACGGCGCGCTGCTGCGGTCGCACCGCCGAGGCGTCATGCCGCGCGTGGCCCACAACTTCCGCTTCTTCGCCGACTGGCTCCTGGAGTTGGAGCACGCCCCCTTCGACACACGGGGCCACACCAACCACGTGTCCTGGGACCCGGCCGGGCCGAGCGTGCTCATCACCCCCTGGAACGCCCCGCTGATGCTGGCCACCTGGAAGGTCGCCCCAGCGCTGGCGGCCGGGAACACGGTGGTGCTCAAGCCCGCCGAGTGGTCTCCGCTCACCGCCTCCCTACTGGCCGACATCTCAGCCGAGGCCGGGCTTCCGCCGGGCGTGCTCAACGTCGTCCAGGGCTACGGGGCAGAGGTCGGCGCCCCGCTGGTCGCCCATCCCGACGTGCGCCGCGTCAGCTTCACCGGTTCGGTCGGCACGGCCAGGGCCATCGCCACGGCGGCCTCGGCCAACCTCACCCCGCTCAGCCTGGAGCTGGGCGGCAAGTCGCCGCTGCTGGTCTTCGCCGACGCCGACCTGGACCTGGCCGCCGAGCTGGCGGTCGAGCAGTTCGACAACGCCGGGCAGGTGTGCCTGGCCGCCACCCGCCTGCTCGTGGAGGAGTCCGTCGCCGAGGAGTTCACCCGCCGCTTCGTCGAGAAGGCCGAGCGCCTGACGCAGGGTGACCCGCGTGAGGAGGCCATCTCCATCGGCCCCAACATCCACCCCCGCCAGGTGGAGCGGATCGACGGCTTCGTCACACGCGCGCTGGAGGCCGGGGCCCGCGCCGTGGTCGGCGGCGGCCCCAACACCGACCTGGGCGGCCTCCACTACCGCCCGACCCTGCTCACCGACGTCGCCCAGGACTCCGAGATCGTCCAGGAGGAGGTCTTCGGCCCGGTTCTGACCCTGCAGACCTTCGCCACCGAGGACGAGGCCGTGGCGCTGGCCAACGACACCCGCTTCGGTCTGGCCGCCACTCTGGCCACCGGTGACGCCGCGCGCGCCGACCGGGTCAGCGCCCGTCTGGTCGCGGGCACCGTGTGGGTCAACTGCTTCTTCGTCAGGGACCTGCGTGCTCCCTTCGGCGGCTCCCGGAGGTCGGGCGTGGGCCGCGAGGGCGGCAACTGGAGCTTCGACTTCTACTGCGACCTGAAGAACACCGTCACCGCACCGAAGGGTTGGAAGAGCCATGGGTGAGATCGTCGGGGCCGGGCTGCTCGCCCACGTCCCCACCATCGTGCTGCCCCGCGAGGAGCGGCTGGAGCTGAACGGCGGCAGGGAGATCACTCTCGTCACCGGCCTGGAGGAGCTGCGCCGGGACGTCTTCGAGACCCTCGACTACGACACGGTCGTCGTCCTGGACTCACATTGGGCGACCACCGTGGAGTTCGTGGCCACCGCGCAGCGGCGCCGGGCCGGGCTGTTCACCTCCGAGGAACTGCCGCGCGGCATGTGCCGGATGCCCTACGACTTCCCCGGCGACCCCGAGCTGGCCGGCAACATCGCGCGCTTCGCCGACCGGCACGGCACCTGGATCACCGCGATCGACGACGACCACCTGCCGATCTACTACGCCACCATCAATCTGTGGAAGTTCCTCGGCGAGGGCCTTCCCGACAAGCGCTGGGTGAGCATCGGCGTGTGCCAGACCGGCGACATGGAGGACCACCTGCGGCTGGGCCGTGCCCTGGCCGACGGCATCGCCGCCACCAAGGGGCGCAAGGTGCTAGTCATCGCCTCCGGCGCGCTCTCGCACACCTTCTGGCCGCTGCGCGAGCTGCGCGACCACGAGGCCAGCGACCCCTCCCACATTTTCACCCCCGAGGCCCGCGCCGCCGACGAGGAGCGCATCGCCTGGTTCAAGGAGGGACGTCACGACAGGGTCCTGCAGACCATGGGCGAGTTCTGGAAGTACAAGCCCGAGGCGAAGTTCTTCCACTACCTGATGATGGCCGGGGCCCTGGGCGAGGAGGCGTGCACCGCGCCAGCGCGCCAGTACGGCGAGTACGAGAACTCCGTCGGCACCGGCCAGGTCCACCTGTGGTTCGACCGGCCCGAGGCCGGCTGGACCGCGCCCCGCACCGACAAGGAGCCCGCCCGTGCCTGAGTACCGCCGCATCCTCCTCGACGGTGCCGCCGTCGAGACCGTCCGCGAGGGCGACGAGCTGGTGGCCGGGGACGGTCGCCGCGTCAGGATCGAGGACTCCCACCACCTGCCGCCGGTGGTGCCCTCCAAGGTCGTCGCCGTCCACCTCAACCACCGCAGCCGTGTCGAGGAATTCCAGATCCGGCTGCCCGCGACGCCCACCTACTTCCACAAGCCGGTCTCGGCGCTCAACTCCCACGAGGGCGCCGTCGTGCGCCCCGAGGGGTGCGGGTGGCTCAACTACGAGGGCGAGGTCGCCATCGTCATCGGCCGAACCTGCCGCAACGTCTCCCCGGAGGAGGCGGGTCCCTACATCGCCGGGTACACGGTCGCCAACGACTTCGGCCTGCACGACTTCCGCGACACCGACGCCGGGTCGATGCTGCGGGTCAAGGGCTCCGACACACTGTGCCCGCTCGGACCGGGCCTGGTCACCGACTGGGACTTCCGCGGTAAGTACCTGCGCACCTACGTGAACGGGACCCTGGTCCAGGACGGGTCCACTGACGAGATGCAATGGGACATGCACTACCTCGTCGCCGACATCGCCCGCACCATCACCCTCGTGCCCGGGGACGTGCTGCTGTCGGGGACACCCGCCCATTCCCGTCCGGTCCGGCCAGGCGACGTGGTCGAGGTGGAGGCCGAAGGGCTCGGGCGACTGCGCAACCGTGTCGTCACCGGGCCGACCCCGATCCGCGCCGATGTGGGCGCCCAGCCCACGGAGTCGGAGGAGGTCGTCTCCACGGCGCTGGGCGGCGACTGGGAGTTCCGTGGCGTGCGTCCGCCGCGGCGCTGAGCGTAAGGGGTGGGGGCGGCACCGGCCCCGTCGATGACGAC
Organism: Nocardiopsis sp. NPDC050513; assembly: GCF_044457925.1. NCBI lineage: Bacteria > Bacillati > Actinomycetota > Actinomycetes > Streptosporangiales > Nocardiopsidaceae > Nocardiopsis > Nocardiopsis sp. NPDC050513. The sequence goes on from NZ_JBITHK010000011.1 coordinate 174,735, forward strand.
GCGGACAGGTAGGGTCACGGCCATGACCGACCTTTCCGGTACCTCGGAGCCGACCCCGCCCCATGCACGCGAGCCCGCGGGACGCAGGGTCGGTTACGGGGAGGGGCGCGAGGCCCTGCTACGGGCCGCCGTGCGCGTCGTCGGCCAGCGCGGCCTGCGGCACCTGACCTACCGGGCCGTCGCGCAGGAGGCCGGAGTGACGCACGGGCTGGTCGTGCACCACTTCGGCTCACGCGACGCGCTCATCGAGGAGGCGCTGGCCTACGCGGTGCGCACCAGCGTGAGCAACAGTCTGCTGGAGTCGGGCAGCGGCCGGGTCGAGGACTTCGCGGCAGGCCTGTCGGAGCTGGTCGAGGCCGACCCCGACCTGCAGGCGTTCCAGTACGAACTCCTCCTGGAGGCGCGCCGCAGGCCCGAGGTCCGGGAGCAGGTGCGCAACCTGTACGACGGCTACCGGGCGGCGACCGAGCGGGAGCTGTCGCGGATCCTGCCCGAGGACGCGGGCCCCGCTCTGACCCGGCTGGTCTCCGCTGCGTTGGACGGCCTCGTCCTGTACCAGCTCACCCTGGGGGGACCGGACGTGACCGAGGAGGCCGTCGGCGAGCTGCGCGAGCTGCTGTTGGGGCTCGCACGGGAGCGCGGCCGGGAGTAGGAGCAGCAGAAGGAACAGCAGGGCCCTTCGGGCGCCCCCGCCTTCATCGGCGGGGGCGCCTTCGTGTCGCGGGCATGTCGCGGATCGACAAAGACACCCCCATACCCCTTGCCATCTGGATAGTTCGACGCCAGCATGAGGTAATTCGTTTGGGCCAAAACGATCTATCCTCCTCTTCCAAGCAGGTGATCCGTGTGGAACGCCAGAGCATCGACCCCCAGCGGTCGGCACCGACCTCTCCCGCGCCCGGTCCGGGCAAGCTCAAGTCCGGGGCCATCGGGGCGACCGGCATCGTCTTCTTCGTCCTCTCCGCCCAGGCCCCGCTGACCGGCGTCGCCGGGGCGGTCCCCATCGCCATCGGCATCGGCAACGGGACCGGTGTCCCCGCCGCCTATGCCCTGGCCGGTCTGTTGATCCTGCTCTTCGCGGTCGGTTTCACCGCGATGGGCCGCCATGTCGTCAACGCGGGGGCCTTTTCCGCCTACATCGGCACCGGACTGGGCCGGACGACGGGGCTCGGCAGCGCCGGTGTGGCGCTGTTCGCCTACTGCGCCATCCAGGCCGCCATGTACGGGCTCTACGGGGCCACGATGAGCGGACTGGTCGCCTACTTCACTGGCGCCGAGACGCCCTGGTGGGTGTGGTCGCTGCTGACCATGGCCGTGATCCAGATTCTGGGTGCGTCGGGTGTGGAGATCGGCGCCCGGGTCCTCATGGTCCTGGTCGTGGCCGAGTTCAGCGTCCTGCTGGTGTTCTCCCTGTTCACCCTGTTCACCGGAGGTGGCCCCGAGGGCCTGAACCCCTCCAGCAGCTTCTCCGTCGGTGCTCTGCTGCAGGGGGCGCCGGGGGTGGCGGTGATGTTCGCGGTCGCGTCGATGTTCGGCTTCGAGGCCGGCGCGATCTACGGGGAGGAGGCCAAGGACCCCGAGCGGACCGTCCCCCGGGCCACCTACACCGCCGTCATCCTGGTCACCGGATTCTTCGCCCTCGCCTCGTGGATGCTGATCTCCTCCTACGGCGCCTCCGCCGCCGCGGGCGCGGCGCAGGCGAGCATGGAGGCCGATCCGGCCGAGTTCGTCTTCTCCCCCGTGGCGGCCCTCCTGGGCGCCTGGGTCTACGACGTACTGCCCGTGCTGCTGGCGACGTCGCTGTTCGCGGGCATCCTGGCCTTCCACAACTCCGCCAGCCGCTACATCTTCGCCCTGGGGAGGGAACGGGTGTTCAGCCCCCTGCTGCTGGCGGTCAACCGCCGCCAGGCCCCGTGGCTGGCGGGGATGGTGCAGACCGCCATCGCCCTGCTCCTGGTGGCGCCGTTCGCCGTCCTGGGACTGGACCCGGTCCTGACACTCTTCTCCTGGTTCAGCGGCACGGCGGTCCTGGCGATGATGGCGATGTACGTGCTGACCTCGGTCTCGGTGATCGCGTACTTCCGCCGTGCGCGGGTGGAGGGGCGGATCTGGAGCACCCTGGTCGCCCCGGGGCTCGCGGCGATCGGCCTCACCGGCGCCGTCCTGGTGATCCTGGCGAACTTCACGACCCTCGTCGGCGGATCGCCGGGCACCACGGTCGTGCTGGCGCTGTCGGTCCCGGCCGTCATGGCCGCCACCCTCGGCCTGGTCAGGGCCACCCGGGACAAGAGGCCCGACCCGGCTGAGTGAGGCCCCGGCGGGCCCGGGCTCACACGGACGCGACCCGGTCGAGGAAGGCGTCCACGAGAGCCCGGGCCCGCTCCCCGGCCTCGTCCTGCAGAGCGATGGTCCGGTCCAGCAGAGCCGCGGGGTCGACTCCGTGGCGCTCGCACTGGTCCGCCCCTCCCTCGAACAGCCAACCACGGATCATCTCCGTGGTGGCCTCGGGGTGGAACTGCAGGCCCAGGGAGCGCCCGAGTCGGAACGCCTGGGGGCCGACGGCGGTACGCGCCAGCTCCACCGCGCCGGGCGGCGGGACACAGCGGTCGTAGTGCCATTCCAGCCAGGGGCCGGAAGCGACGAACGCGGGGTCGTCGGAGTCGATCTCGGTCCAGCCGATCTCGGGGCGGGGCGCGGGCTCGACGAAGCCCCCCGTGGCCGTAGCCAGCACCTGGGCGCCGAAGCAGATACCCAGGACCGGGATACCCAGCTCGTGGGCCCTGCGCACCAGAGCGATCTCCCCGCCGATCCAGGATCCGATGGTCCGCTCGTCGTAGACCGACCACGGGGCGCCCATCGACACGATCATGTCCCAGCCCTGCGGCTCGGGGAAGTCGAAGACCACGTCGGGAGAGTGGAAGCGCTCCTTCGAAACGACCCTCAGGACCGTGAGGTCCCAGCCGCGCTCGGCGAGCCGCTCCCCCACATGCCCGGGCTCGGTGATGTGTTCGTGGACGACGATGAGTGCGCGCACGCGGTCCCCTTCTCCCCTGCCGCTCATACGGGGCCAAATGATACGCATGGGCGCCTTGTGCGTGCACCGTCGGCCTCATATCGTTTGGATTCAAACATGTTTCCCGATCCGCGGAGGCCCCGAGCGATGGACACCACCCATGACGAGCTGACGCACCGCGCCGCGGCACTCGACCAGCCCACGCACCACCACATCGACGGCGGTGACGAACCCGGTGGGGGCCCGACCTTCCCTGTGGTCTCACCCCGCGACGGCCGCGTCCTGGCCGAGGTCGCCAACGGAGGACAAGCCGAGGTCGACGCCGCCGTGGCCGCGGCCCGCCGCGCCTTCGACAGCGGACCTTGGCCACGCCTGTCACCCGCCGACCGGGGCCGCGCGCTGCTGCGCCTGGCCGACCTGCTGGAGGAGCACCGCACCGACCTGGCCCTCACCGTGAGCCTGGAGATGGGCAAGCCCGTCACCGTCGCCCACACCATCGAACTGCGGGCCGCCATCGCCACCTTCCGCTGGTACGGGCAGCTCACCGACAAGCTCACCGACGAGATCCCGCACACCGATCCCGCCGCGCTCGCCCTCGTCACCCGCGAACCCGTCGGGGTCGTCGGTGCCGTCGTCCCATGGAATTTTCCCCTCACCCTCGCCGCCTGGAAGATCGCCCCCGCCCTCGCCGCGGGCTGCACCGTGGTGCTCAAGCCCTCGGAGACCACCCCGCTGTCCGCGCTCACCCTCGGCCGCCTGGCCACCGAGGCCGGCCTACCGCCCGGCGTCCTCAACGTCGTGACCGGCGAGGGCCCCGCCACTGGCCGGGCCCTGGGGCTGCACACCGACGTCGACGTGCTCGCCTTCACCGGCTCCACCGCCGTGGGCCGCCACTTCCTGCGCTACGCGGCCGACTCCAACCTCAAGCGCGTCTGGCTGGAACTAGGCGGGAAGTCGCCCAACATCGTCCTCCCCGACGCCCCCGACCTCGACCGGGCCGCCACCGCCGCCGCCTGGGGGATCTTCTTCAACCAGGGGCAGATGTGCACGGCCCCCTCCCGCCTCCTCGTGCACTCCTCGATCGCCGAACGCGTCACCGAGGCCGTCGTCGAACACGCCCGCGCTCTGTGCGTGGGAGACCCCCTGGACCCCGCGACGACCATGGGACCCCTGGCCGGTACAGCCCACCTCGAACGGGTCCTGGAACACGTCGGCACCGCCCGTGGCCAGGGCGCGCGCCTGCGGACCGGCGGGTCACGCACCCTGCAGGGCACCGGCGGAGCCTTCCTGGAGCCCACCGTCTTCGACCGCGTGGACCCCTCCTCCCGCCTGGCCCGTGAGGAGGTGTTCGGCCCCGTCCTGGCCGTGCTGACCTTCGACGACCCCGACGAGGCCGTCGCCCTCGCCAACGACTCCGACTACGGCCTGGCCGCGGGCCTGTGGACGGCCGACCTGTCGACCGCGCACCGCATGGCCCGCGCCCTGCGAGCCGGGACGGTGTGGGTCAACTGCTACGAGGAGGGCGACCTGACCGTACCGTTCGGCGGGATGAAGCAGTCCGGCAACGGCCGCGACAAGTCCGCCCACGCCCTGGAGAAGTACACCGAACTCAAGACCACCTGGATCCAGCTGTGACCCGTCCGCTCATCGCCGTCCCCGCCCGCTTCTCGGCTTCGGCCTCCGCCCTGAGGTACGCCGCCGAGGTCAACGCCCGCGCCCTGGTCGAGGCCGTCTGGCGGGCCGGCGGCGAGCCCATCGCACTCCACCCCGCCGACCCAGGCGCGGTGGCCGGGCGGCTCGCACGCTTCGACGGCCTGCTGCTGCCCGGCGGAGGCGACCTCGCCCCGCACCTGTACGGCGAGACCGATCCGCACGCCGATGTCTACGACGTCGACGGCGAGCAGGACGCCTTCGACCTGGCCACCGCCCGCTGGGCACTGGGGGCGGACGTTCCCTTCCTGGCGGTCTGCCGCGGCCTGCAGGTCGTCAACGTCGTGCTGGGCGGCACCCTGGAGCAGGACATGGGTGGACCCGGACGCGAGCACCGCCACGTCGTCCACACCGTCACCCTGGAGTCCGGCTCGCTCGTGGGGGCCGCCGTCGGCGCGAGCAAGGTGGGGGTGTCCTGCTACCACCACCAGCGGGTGGCCGGGCTCGGCGCGGACCTGACCGTCACCGCCCGCGCGGCCGACGGCACCGTGGAGGCGCTCGAACTCCCCGGACGCCGGGGATGGTTCGCCGCCGTGCAGTGGCACCCGGAGGACACCGCGCACACCGATCCCGCCCAGAACCGGCTGTTCGAGGCGTTCGTAGCCGCCGCGCGGCAGGGCTGAACCAGCCGGTCGCGGCGCCCGCACACACGAGCGCGACCCACAAGGCTCCGGGGCGCCGCGCGCCAAGGACAGAGCGCGCGGAACACGCCCTAGCTAGGGGCGGGGGCGGCGACCGCTGCGGCGCGGAGCGGGTTCGGCACCGTCGAGCAGATCGAGCTTGCGCTGTTCGCCGTGCTCCTCGACCTGGAGCACCACTCGCCGCAGGAGGTCGGCCAGACCGTGGCACTCCTCGTCGCTGAGCCGTTCGGTGACGAAGACCTCCTCCTCGTTGAAGGCGGGAAAGATCCGACCCATCAGGTCCTCACCCTGATCGGTCAGGGTCAGGAGCACCAGGCGGCCGTCGGTGGGGTGCTTCGAGCGGCGCAGGAACCCCCGCGATTCCAGCGTGCGGGCCACCCCGGTGAGCGTCCCCTTGGAGATCCCGGCCTCCTCCGCCACCGCGCGCGTCTCGGACTCACCCCAGACCCAGACCACCCACAGCACGACGAACGCCGTCCAGGTCAGATCGCTGCCGCGCAGCACACTGTTCTCCAGGTGCTGGCGCACCGCCGAGGCCGCACGGTGGATGTTGGCGACGGCGGCCATCTGCTCCCGGCGGATCGGGACGCCTCCGAGCTTGGCCCGTGCCAGCTTCTCGGCCTCGGTGATGGATCGCTGGCTGGGCACGCGGGCACACTCCTTCGACACGGGATCGTTCGGTGTCAAATTGTAGGGCTCGTTCGGACCCGGCTCGCAGCGAGCGGCCTCCTCCGCCCTTCCGTCCTGTCGGAGCAGGTGGCGCGCCTGGGCACGGCGTGTGCGGGTGGGCCCGTAGCTCCGCTTCCCGTGGCCGGGCGGGAACTCCGCCGAGAAAGTTTGAACCGGATCCCGCGAACGTCCGTGTCTGTGGTGATGGTAAAACTTCGGGCCGAGACTCAGCAGCCGCGGACTCTGATCCCGGCCCGTGGCAGGAGACCATGGAAAGAACGCCGAGAATGCGCGAGAAGAAGGTCTACCCGGCCACCGGGGCGCTCGGTCTGGACCCGCTCATCGGGTGCGGCGGCGCCGACCCCTACTCGGCGACCGACGCCTGCGCCTCCGATCCCCAGCAGGAGTCGTCCCCTGCGGAGAACGGGAGCGAGGACTCCAACGCTGTCGAAGACGTGCTGAACCTAACGCGGCGCGGGCACGAGGCCCTCGGTGAGTTGGTCACCGACGCCGTCGGCCACACCCTGTACCGCTTCGAGCAGGACTCCGCCGATCCGCCCGAGGTGACCTGTTTCGACGACTGCGCCGAGATCTGGCCTCCGGCCCTGGCCATGTCGGACCTCGACTTCTCCGACGGCCTCGACCCCTCCCTGTTCGACTCGGTGGAGCGCGAGAACCGCTCCGTTTGGGCGCAGCGTATCTGCGCCTCCAACCCGTCTGGGAACGGATCGGAGAGGGGGGCAAGGTCGGCATCGCCCTGATAGAAGTCGAAGGAGCGTCGCGCTCACCCGCTAGGTGTGAGATCCAAGCACCTTGGTCCCAGGGGACCTTTGATCCGATGGGATGACACCCTCGGGCATGAGGAAACCCCAGGCCAGCCGGGGTGAACCCGTGTGCTGGCCCGGGGTGGGAGCCGCTCTCTCGCTCCTGGTGTGCTCCCCAGTCCAGCACCCCCACCGCCCATCCGATACGGGCGAAATGCCGCCATTCACGACCAGGACCGAAAGCGGCCCTGGTCGGCCCTGTCCGCCCCGCACACCCCAGACAGGGGACCACGGGCCCGCCAGGGGCCACGGGGCCGACACAGGCCCACACAACCCCCGACACCGGGATCCCCCCACCACCACGGCGCGACAACGGAAACGAACCGGGCGATCCCTCCCCACCGGCCCCCTCCCCCACCTCACCGTGCTTCCCCTCCACGGCTCTGACGACGACAACCAGGCAGCGCACGCGACACCCGGCCACCGATCTCACCGAGCCAACCCACGAGAAGCCAGGCCCGTTCCGCCTCGCCTGCCCCGCCAGTCCGTACAGGGCCCACCCGCAGCATTCACCACCGACGCCCGTCCACAACACGTCACTGGACGATCCCCACGCCGTCTCCACCAGCCCCACCGCATGCCACGAAACGGACGCTTCAGTACAAGATCAATGAAACGAGAGAAAGGAACACGAAGAGATTAACCAGGAGGAAGGATTCGAGGTGGAGACGAAGGCGTACGAGGGATACAAGGGCGGGGTTCCCGACACTCGTCGGCGGGCGCCCCGCCCCCTACGTGAAGATGACTACCCACTGGGTATAAGTCTGGGTTGCCAACGGCCCACCCAGACCGGCTATGACCTGCACGGATAGTCGCCTGCGGGTGGGCCGATCCAAGCGGCCTACTTACCGGAACCTGCACAGAACCACTTACCGGCGTACTTACCGGCGGCGTCATGGGCCCACTTACCGGACACACTCAAACATGAGTATCACGCCCATCATACTCGTGTTTCTTCTCCGCGCCGCCCACCTCGAAGAATCCCCGCAACGAACCCGACACCACCTCCCACCAAGACCAGAAGGATCATCGGCCCGAGACCGTCAGCGGATGCCGGTGACCACCGAGTGGATCCCGCCCACCCCGGACGGCGCGGCCCGCCACGCCTTCGCACAGCCCACCCTGGAAGAACCACCCGCTTCCATCAGCATCAGTTTCTACTGATGTCCAGGAAACAGCTAGGAGACGTTCTCGTAGACACGGTGGGGAACGAGCCTTTGAACAGGTGCGGGCGGGGCCGCCCCTCGCTGGGCGGCCCCGCCCGCCTACGTGAAGATGACTACCCACTTGGGTATGAGTCTGGACACGCGTTGGCCCACTTAAACCCCACATGACCTGCGAAGATGTCGCTGGAGGGGTGGGCCAGCTAAAACCGGCCCACCCGACGGCCCCGGTAACGGCCCACCCGTTGGCCCTGGTTCAAATCGTGTTCACTCGGGGTTCAGCACACCCCTACGGACAGTGCCATGAACGCCCGGAACTGTGCCACGGCGCGCTCTTTCTCCCCTTTTTCTATATCGCACGGCTGACCTGTGCTGGCCGGACTCGGACGAAGAACAATCCTCGGGGTGGGGGGGGGGGGGGGGGGGGGGGGGGGGGGGGCGCCGGGCCCGCCCCCCCCCCCCCCCCCGGCGCGGGGGGGGGCGGGGGGCGCGCCGGGGC
>NZ_JBITHK010000011.1:183263-201612 GCF_044457925.1 Nocardiopsis sp. NPDC050513
CCGGGCCGCCCCCCCCCCCCCCCCCCCCCCCCCCCCCCCGCCCCCCCCCCCCCCCCCCCCCCCCCCCCCCCCCCCCCCCCCACCCCGAGGCGCACACCCTCACCGATCAGTTCGTGACGGCCTGCCATCGGCGCACCAGGCAGGCCAGCTCAACGAACTCCCCCTCCTCGCCGCCCTCAGCAACCGGAGAAGGCACGGACACGGGCGCTGGCTCGTGAACGGTGGCCAGGAGGTCAGCGTGAACGGCGTGGTTCGCCCCTACAGGAGCTCCAGTGTGCGCATGGAGGAAGCGTTCCTCCGCGCGGGCGAGGTAGGGACGCACCCCGCGCACCCCGTCATCGTCCACACACCACCCACGCCGACCGGTATACGGGTTCCTCTGGCGCGGCTCCACAGCAAAATCTCCGCCGACGCCGCTCCCTGTGTGATCGCGCGAAGCCACCCTCGGGTTCCCACCCACCGGCGGCTTCGAGATGGCTTCCTGGTCCGGCAGAGCACTCCGAACCGGACGCGGTCGCCGGACTTGGGGCTCTGGCGTTGACGGAACGGTTCGGCTGACAGGTCCACAGAACACCACGGCCAGCACCCCTCCGAGCATCCAGCGCACGTGTTCGCCCCATCCCTGGCGGCGTTTGCGGTGTCGCCCGATAGACTTCCCCACGATTTCCTCCTGCGGTATCAGGTGGGAATCACGCCCCAGGTGGGTGTTTGCCGCACCGGCCTGGGGCACCCCTTCTTCTCTTTTTCACCAGCCCCGAGAAGAGACTGGCCATTGCCCTTGCGGGATCGAGGTGAGTGTCGATGGCCCCGAAGTCGTACGCCCTCAGAACTGCGCTTCCCATCCACAAACCCACACATATGGACACAATTCACCCGTCAATGCGGGGAATGGCCATCCACCCTGGTCAGGGCTGGTTGATGGTCGCTTGGGCGGGCGGGAATCTTCAACCCTCGCCACAAAGAACAGGGTTGTTTCTACCCCAACGGCTATTCGCCGATCATCTGGTATGAGTGCGCCCGGACCGGTCGAAGGCCGCGCTGACGGTCAGCTCCCCGCCGGATCCCCTGGAGAAGTCCCAGCACAGGGCCATCGCTTCGACCACGGCCAGGCCGTAACCGCACTCGGCCAGCTGGGGGCTCGCTCCCTTTGTCGGGGCATAGAAGTTCGGCGCAGGAACGGTTGGTGCGACTCCTGGCCGCGGCCCATCGTCGGTCACGTGCAGGAGGAAGAGGAGGCGGCACCGTTCGATCTCGATCCGTACCTGCCCGCCCGGCAGCCCCGAAGCGCTGTGTCGCAGGGCGTTCGCGTGAAGCTCGGCCAGGGAGGCGACCAGAGGGTATGCGGCGGACGGCGTGGTCCGGGTGACCTGTGCCGCCCAGCGGCGAGCGGGGGACAGATGAGCGGTGTCGGAGCCGCACAGAAGTCCTGATTTGTTCGGGTCGTCGTAGCTGATACGTCGGGGCAACAAGACCCCTTTGCCCGGAACCGGAGGAATACGAGAAGGTGGCGACATCAGTTCTCCGCCGAGAAAATGCAGGCCAGAGCAGGTGAGACATGCGGTGTCGTGGTCATGTACTCACTGTCCGGAGAAACGCCTGACATCTCCATGACGGAGCGGGCATGGTGGTCATGACAAGCCGGTCATGGTTTGTCGTGCGGTGGCGCCCGTAGGCTTCGGTGTCACCCACCCGCCCCGAAGAGCCGAGCGGAAGGCGTACCCGTGTTCTGCGGAAACTGCGGTCGAAACCGAGAGACCGCCGACTGCTCGTGCGTTCCGGCCCGGTTGTGGCGCATTCCCGAAGTGCAGCGAGCCGTGGCCGGAGAGGACGCCAACGCGCTGATCCGACTGCTGCTGAGGCACACCCTGCTGTCCCAGGACGCCATCGCGCGGATGGGTGACCTGTCGCAGGCCATGGTCTCCCGCGTCCTGAAGGGGACCCGGGAACTCCGCAGGCCCGACACGATCCGCCGTGCTTTCCAGGGCATCACTGAGGGATACGACATCCCCGCGCCCGACCTGATGTGTGTTCCTGCCGATCTCGCTCTGGACTTGAACGACTCCGGTGACGAGGCAGCGGCCGTTCTGGAGCGTCTGACGCGCGCGGATACCCAGGGCGCACCCGGTCTGGAGAACGACGCCGAGGCCTCGGCGGTCAGTTCCGCCGTGCTCGCCTGGCTCGTACAGGACGCGTCCTCACCCGCTGGGGAACCTGTGCCGGATGAGGGGCCCGTGGCCGCGATCCGTGCCGCCACCGCGGCGTTCGCTTCCCTGGACAACAGGTTCGGTGGGGACAACGCCCGCACCACCGCCGTGCACTACCTGAACGGCACCGTCGTCCCTCTCCTCCGGCAGACCCATGCGGAAGCGCTTCGACGGCCGTTGTTCGCGGTCGCGGCGGAGTTCGTGCTCTCCGTCGCCTGGATGTCCTATGACGCCCAGCGCAACGGCGCGGCTCGACGGTACTTCGTCCAGGCCCTCGACCTCGCCGCCCACGCCGAGGATCGGCTCCTGGGCGCGAGTGTGCTGTCAGCGATGAGTCACCAGGCCAACTACCTGGGCGCGCACCGCGAGGCCCGGGACCTGGCGCGGGCCGCCCTGACCGGAGCCGGGGACCGTGCGACGGCGACCATGCGCGCGCAGTTCCTGATGATGGAGGCGCGCGCCCACGCGGCCCGCCGGGACAAGACCGACTGTTTTCGCGCGATGAGCGAGGCGGAGCGGGACTTCGGTCGGCGTCGGCCTGGCCTGGATCCGGAGTGGATCGGCTACTTCGACCACTCCGAGTACTCCGACGAGGTCGCGCACTGCCACCGGGATCTGGGACACGCGCATGTGGCCCGCCGCCTGGCCGAACAGAGCCTCGCCGCGTCGACGGGGGACGACTACGCGCGCAGCCGGGTTTTCACGCGCATGGTCCTGGCCGCGGCCGTGCTCGGGCAGGGCGAGGTGGAGGAGGCGGTGCACCTGGGCACCCGGGTGATTCCGCAGGTTCGGGCGACCTCCTCCGCGCGGTGCGTCGGCTATCTGGACGACTTCGCGAAGAGGGTTCTGCCCTACCGTGACCAGCCCGAGGCGGCGCGGTTCCTCCGCCAGGCTGGTGCCATGGTGGGAGCGGGTCAGTAGGGGTGCCAGGTCCGGGGGTGTTCGGGGTGGGTCAGGTCGGTGATGCGCTGGGCGATTTCGGTGTTGATCTCGGGGCTTTCTCCGCCCTTCTGGGCGAGCCAGGTGGTCATGCGTAGTTCCCGGATCGCCTTGTAGAGGGGATAACCGTCCCAGGTGGTGACGTCGAACCCGTAGGCGTCGCAGAAGTCGGCGTACTCGGCCTCGGTGTGCCAGCCCAGGTCCCGGTACAGGGCGGTCAGGACCAGGTCCCATTCGGGTGGCCCCCAGCAGATGCCGTCCAGGTCGAAGAGCACTACTCCGTGGTCGGTGGCGAGGACGTTGCCGATGTTGGCGTCCCCGTGGATGACGTGGCGGCCGAGCACAGGTGTGACGGTGGGAAGGCGTGTGGCCAGGTCGTGGTGGACCGCGTGGAGTTGGTCGCGCTGGGCTGTGGTGAGCCGGGGCGCGGCGTCGATGCGTTCGGTGACGCGGTCGAAGGGGTCCAGCTCAGGTAGGTGGAGGGCGCGGGGTGGGGTGAGGTGGTGCAGGGTCCGCAGCAGGGCCGCGAGTTCCTTGGGTACGGTCCACTCCCCGTCCACCGCCTGCCAGAAGGTGACGGCGGTGTCCTCGACCAGGAGGGGTTGGTCTCCGGGTAGGGGTGCGCCCACTGGCAGACCCTGGTCGGCGAGCCAGCGGGCGGCGCGGACCTCCCGGTCGGCTTCCTGCCACCGGGCGGCGGAGCGCTCGACCCGACCGATGACCGTGCCGCCGCCGAGGCGGAAGACGGCGCGTTCCCCGGCCCGGATCAGTTCGGGTGCCCCGGGTGAGGCGATACCCAGGGTGTGCGCGGCGGTGTGGACGGCGCGGGTCGCGCGCTTGGCGAACTCCTCGGTGTGGACCACGCGCCCCAGACTACGCCGACGCCCCGCGCTCGCTCCGCGGCCCGGTACGGCGGGTACCGCATGTGGGTGGGTGTGGGTCATCCGGTGGTGAGCAGGGTGCTCATTCGGTGGACGCGGTCGGTCTGGGGAAAGGTGAGCCAGTCCCATTCGCCTTCCTCTGCGCCGATCCATGAGGCGAGGCAGCGGCGGAAGAACTGGGAGGGTGCCCCAGTGGCGGTGCCGATCCAGTCCTGGCCGGGGGCGCCGAGGGCGAGGTAGGAGCGGTGTTGGTCGTTCACCAGGTGGCGGGCGGCGTCGATCCAGTCGGTGCACGGGCGCATGGTGATGGGTGCGGGGATCTGGTCGAGGAAGGCGTGGTGGTCGCGGTCGGTGGCCACGACGTGGATGTGGGTGTGGTCGTAGCAGGCGCCGCCCTTGTCGCGGAAGTCAAAGCTGCCGTGTTCGAAGACGAGGCTGTCGAGGCCGCTGCGCCTGCGGATGAGGTCGGTGACCTGGGGGATGAGGGTGCGTAGGTCGGCGCGTTCGGCGTCGTCGAGCCAGCCCACGGACAGGGTGTGGCGTTTGGAGACGATGAGCAGGTACCAGTCGGTCAGGGCCCCGATGCACGGCATGACGACGAAGTGCTCGGTTTCATGGAGCACGTAGTCGCCGCGAGTGCGGGCCAGGCCGAGGTCGTAGAAGAGGTTGGAGTCGCCGCCGCCTTCGACTTCACAGCAGAAGGTGCAGATCTCGCGCAGGGTGTCGTCGTCCACGGGTGCCTTTCCGGGATTAGAAGAGGGTGGGGGCGCTGGTGGGTGTGTCTTCGGGGGTGGCGGGGGTGAGGCGGCGGCCGATGAGCTTGGTCAGGTCGGCGCAGTAGCGGGCCGCGTCGGTGTGCGGCTCGGGGTCGGTGGTGAACAGGGCGACGGGGCCGCTGGCACCGGTGATGTGGAGGTGGTGGGTGCCCTGGGTGAGGTCGGCGGGGTAGGCCAGGACGGGTGCGGCCTCGAAGACGGTGGTGGCGCACGCGGGTCGCACCCAGAGTTCGGGGGCGCTGAAGACCTCGATGCCGGGCTGATCGGTAGTGAGCTTGTCCAGGTAGGAGACGACCTGGGTGGCGAGATCGGTGAGCCGCGTGGTGAGGGTCGCGGTGTCCACGATCTCGTGGAGGTCGAGGATCTTGCGGCGGGTGGACACCTGCTGGGGCAGGCCGAAGTGTTGGGAGACGGCGGACTCCAGGGCGCGGATCGTCATGCCGTCGTGGGTGCGGGCGACGTAGACGGCGGCGACGGGTCCCTGCTCGGCCAGGCGGCTGCGGCGGCGTGACTCGGCGGCGGTGCCGACCTTGGTCATGCCCTTGGCGAAGACGTCCAGGTAGAGCCAGTGCGGTTGCTGGAGGTAGTCCCGGATGTTCTCGGGCAGGGCGGTGGAGTCACGGTGGGCTTGGTGGGCGGCGATGAACCCCTCCTTGTACTGGCAGCGGCGACATTGCCTCCCCCGGGTGACGGTCTCGTCGGTGCGGCAGCGCACGTGCCCGCCCTCGGTGCCGGTGAGGTCGAACCAGCCGACGCAGCGGCGCTGGTCGCCGTCGATGCGGAAAGTGTGCTCGCCCAGGAGGGGGTGGAGGAGGCTGCCGTTCGGGTTGGTGGGATCGGTGGTGCGCAGGCGCGGAGTATCGGGGGTGCTCCAGTCCAGCCCAAGGAAGGTGACGGGTGCGATGAGGTTCATGTCAGGCTCCGGTGCAGGATGGCTTCGATGTCGCGTAGGCAGCGGCGCCGCCGGGTGGCGACGGGGGCGCTGCGTTCGGCGTACAGGCCGTGTTCGTAGGTGCCGTTCAGGTTGTCGGTGACGATGTGCAGGTAGTCGAAGGACACGCCGGCGGTGGTGGCGGCGCGGGCCATGTGACCGATCTCGGGATCGACGATGTCGAAGTCGTCGCGGTGGGCCCGGAACCAGGCGCGGGTCTCGTCCATGACGCTGGGGACGGTGACGTGCCGTGTCCCGGTTCGGAGGGTCGGTGGGGCGTGGGTGAGGTCCAGTGAGCTGTCCCAGGTGAGGGTGTGGTTCTCGATGCGGGTGGTGGTGCCGGTGACGATGAGGGTGTTGGGCACCATGTCCGGTTGGAGCCCGCCGAGCTTGCCGACGTAGACGACGTTCGTGGTGTGACCGCGTGCGACGAGCGCGGTAACGAGGTCTCCGGCGAGGTCGCCCCAGAAGCTGAACTCACAGCCCAGGAGGAGGACGGTGGCTGAGCCGATGCGGGCGGTGCGCCAGCCGAACCCGGGCCGGTAGGTCCAGCCGGTGGTGTGGTCGTGGAAGAGGGGTTCGACGTAGCCGAGGACGGCCAGGTCGTGTGCGGGCAGGTCGTCGGGAAACCAGTGGTCGACGAACTCCAGTCCCTGGCCGGGGGCCGGTGGTTCGGTGGTGATGTCGGCGCCCAGGCCGATGAACGCGCAGGCGGAACGGAGAAGCTGGGTGTAGTGGTGCGTGTAGTCCCGCCCGGGAGGGACCACGCAGTGCAGCACCCGGTCGGCGACGGTGAAGTAGGGGCGCCTCCAGTTGAACCTCTTTCCCCGGCGTTTCTCCCCGCCCAGGAGGAAAGACAGGGACCGGTTGGGGTAGACCCAGGCGCGGCCCGCGGAGGTGGTGAGGAGGTCGACGGGGACCTTGGGGAGTACGTAGTCAGCCAGCCGCTCCCCCATCGTGTGATCCTCGCTGGTGACGGCCGCGGGCGCAGTGACACTCACGGGGCGGTCTCCTCACGGAGGAGGGACAGCAGGCCTTCGAGGGGTGCACCGGGATTCAGGGTGTGAACCCGAGCGGGGTGTCGCCGCAGGAGTTCGTCCAGAGCGTGGCTGGTGCGGGCCTGGTAGGTGGTGAAGTCCGGCTCGGATGTCACGGCCTGGCCGGTGACGAAGGCCCCGTGTTCGGAGGGCTTGGAGCTGTCCGACCTGCGGGTGGCGGCGAGGTCGGGAGGTGTGGACAGTCTGGCCACCTGGTCCGGTTGGGGCAGGGTGGAGAACACCCGGGCGGCCAAGGCCACCAGGTCCTCATCTCCGGAGAGCGCCATCCGAGCCTGGTGTTTGAAGTACCAGCCGTCGACGACCACCGGGCGTCCCTCCGTGAGAGCGGGTGCCACGTGGACGTGGTGGAACAGCTCGTACCAGGCGGCCAGCGTGTGCAGCCAGTACCGAGAGGGGTAGTTCCACACCGGTTCGGCGTGGTCATATCCCCAGGTGAGGCTGTGCATCACGGCAAGCCGTTCGTCGGCCCAGCGATCGCCGCTCGTGGGGCGGTCGTCTTTGGGGAGGAGGACGGCCTCGGAGGTGGTGTCGGCCAGGCGGGACAGCAGGTGGCTCTTGCCCGCGCCGTCGATTCCCTCGATCACCCAGAACTCACCCATGAGCGTTCCGCACGGTGATTCCGGCTTCGCGGAGATTGATGGCCAGGTGGGAGAGCACTCCTGAGCGGAGAAAGACCTCACGGGTTCCCGCTTCACGCAGGCGGTGGATGAACGTGGTGAGCGTGGCGTGGTCCTCACGGGCGATGGACACGTCCAGCAGCTTTGGGCCGGTGGGGATGGGTTCGTTGGTGGAGGACACGACGGTTGTCTCGACGATCGATGGGTGGTCGCCTCCGTGCCATGTGTCGGCGTCGGGAACCGTTCCGCGAAGGTTCTGCGGGGAGAGTCCGAAGCGGGCGGAGTAGTGGAGCTTAAGCCCAAAGGGATGTCCCAGATCCGAACGGACGGCGGCCAGAGCGCGGTGGTGGTGCCTGATCCATTCCGTCACGGTGGCGATCTGCCAGTCGTCGACACGCGCGGGGCGCTCGTACAGGCCGTGCTGAGGATCATGAAACCGTGCGCGTTGGGGCCCACCATCGGTGGCCGTGAGGTCGACGCGGTCACCGCGGATCTGCAGAACGAGCGGGGCCAGACGGTTGTCCAGCTCCCAGATCCCAGGGACGACCTCGGCCACGTGCAGGTCCTCGTAGGCGGCCAACTCCACGGAGAACAGCACCTGCTCATAGGGCTGGACCAGTGCGGACAGCGTCGACGGAAGAACGTTGATCCACTCTGCTGCGGCCTCGGCCGCCACGCCGACTCGGCGGGGGAGATTACGTTCCTCGGAGTCGGCTCCCGTGCGTACGACGAGGTGCGTGTCCCCGCCGAAGAGCTGCTGGAGCTGCCGACTGGTCACCGAGGTCGGATACCGAAAGACCTCCACCGGCATGCGGAGCAGACCGTGGTTCTCCAGGACGGTGAGGGCTTCCGCCTTGCTCATGCCGTTCATGAGGCCCACTCCACAGGCTCGCCCGTGATGGGGCGGATCTGGAGCACGATGATCGTCGCACCGGTCCACGCCCACTCGACATCGACGTCGAACCCCAAGTGCTCGGCCAGCAGCAAGCACACCCGGCGGAGGCGGCGGATGAGCATCAGGCTGGGGACAGCTCGCCCGGTCGTGTCGACGGCGAGCCGTTCACCTTCCGCACTGGCGCGGATCTGCGGTACCTCGCCGACGGTCACCCCGTCCGGCCGTCGGGCCGCCTCGATCAGCACACGACGGCCGCGAAAGAACGCCACCCCGTACAGAGGAGCATCGACCTGCTCCTGGACCAGCACGCAGGCCCCGGTGGCCCCGTTGATGTTCCGCTCGGTGAGGAACTCCTGGTCGATCGCCCGCACCAGCGCCGAGGCGTCCGGTGGGCAGTTGAGCACGGAGACCGTCCGTCCGGCTTGGGCGCTGTCCGGCAGGTCCTCTCGGGCGCTGGTGCGGAGTACCACCCGTCGAGGCCGGTACAGCCGCAGCCATGTAGCCGTCGCGCTGACGGCTTCGGCGGTCCCGCGGGCCAGGTCCTCGACCCGCAGGCACAGCGCGGGAGGTACGGGAAGCCCCAGGCCCACAACCTCACTCAGCCTCGCAGCCTTGAATCCCCAGCGTTCCGGGTCCAGCTCCTGTGTCAGCAGGTCAGCCACCATCGCGGCACCTGCCCGCAGGTAGTCCCGTCAGGGCGCGGGAGCCCTCTTCGAATCCATCCATGCGCCCACTGTGGCGAGGTTGTGGCTGCAAGCCCATGACCAAATGGTCATAGGTCTGATGACCGCGTGGTCATGCGTCCCGAGCCCACCACGAGAGCAGGTGACGGGAGGCGATCCCGACACACATCACAGCGTCCACCGCACCAGGCACGAGACACACCCCGCCCGTGACCGGATTCGGCCATCACGCATACCCGGAAGGCGGCACTGACCTTGGCTGATCCCTGCAGACCGAATCGAGCCGCACGGCTAACCACGGCCTTTTGTCCGTATTTCCTGCCATACTCGAGAACCGTCCGTGCCCGATAAGTCACGATCCCCGCATGAAGGAGGCGCCGTGTCCGGATGGAACATCCAGGTCCCCGAGGTCAGCGGCGTGCTGAACCAGGTCTACAGCCACATCGGTGACGAGGACGCCACCACTGGCCTGACCGGGAACATGACGGACCTGGGAGAGCGCCTGGAAGAGGTGTCCACGCACGCCGCCAGCGCCCCCATCGGGGTCGCGCTGGCCGAGTTCGCCGAGCACTACTTCGGCGTCATGGGCGACGCGGTCGGGCTCGGAGCCAGCGCCGTGGGCGGCGCGGGCGAGGCCACCCTCTACTACGTGGAGGGCAACTACGCGATGGCCGCCGAGTCCCAGGCCAACGCCGGGCAGATCCCCGACTGACCCCGCACCCTTCCTCCCCTCACCCGGCCTCTCCGTCCCCCCGTCACCCCCTGGTCTGGAGTCATGCTCTCCTCCTCCTTCACCTACCTGGACGTGGGTGTCTACGACCCCTGCGTGGCCAACGGCCCGATCCTTCCCTCGGCCGTGCCCATCCCCAGGGTCGACCCCGACGAGTTGGAGGCCGCCGCCGGGCGTCTGCGCACCGTGGGCGAGGCCATCGCCCAGTCCGGTGTCGACATCACCTCGACCTGGGCCGGGTTGGAGGGCATCTACACCGCTCCGGAGTCGGGTGAGCTGTTGTCGGTGATCGATCCGGTGGGATCGGACACCTCAGCGACGCAGGAGGCCGTGGCCGGGGCGGCCGACGCCCTGACCACGTTCGCGGAGGAAGCCCGGCCGTTGAAGGAGGAGCTGATCCGTCTACAGGGGCGGGCCGCAGAGCTGTGGGAGGAGGTCGACGGCGACGAGGAGTGGTTCGATGACGAGGATCTGCGCGAGCGCAACAACTACCTGAACAACCGCATCGCCGAGGCCGTGTTCGAGTTCCAGACGGCCGAGCGCACGTGCGCGAACGCCATCGGGGAAAGCTACGGCGGCACCTTCTTCCGCGGGGTCAGTGACCTGTCCGCCGCCGATCCCGGGCAGACATCCGACGGCAGGGACGGGGCCTACTACGGCACACTCACCCAACAGGTCGACGTTGAGAACGACTGGGGCGCGCCGGCCCAGGCGAGCACGCACTGGTACCAGGACGTGTGGGCCGGCGTCGCGGACGCCGCGGTCGGGGTGGTGACCGGGACGGCGACCGCCCTGGGCCTGCGAGACGCCGACGGCGAGGCCGTCTACCCACTATCCCCAGAGAACTTCGCCAACATCGGTGCGGAGCTGGAGAACTCGCTCGTCGGGTTGGGGAACCTGTCCGGGTTCTTCGTCGACGGCCAGTTCCGCGCACCGGACTCGGCCGATGACTGGTACGCCACCGCCCGGGGACCCTGGATCGACGCGTTCGAGGCCGTGGTTCCCATCAGCGAGTGGGAGGACCGACCCGGATACGTCATCTCCACCGGAGCGGTCAACGTCGGCTCCGCGGCCTTCGGGCTCGGCGCGATCAAGGTCGGCAACGATCTTCTCGGAGGGGCGTCCCACCACGGTAGTGGGGACGTCGACGTGGACGCGGGGTCGAACAACCCGGCCTCGACGGACAACGGCCCGACGGCGGGGCCGTTCGAGATCTCCCACGGACCGGACGGCCCCTCGACCCCTGCGGGTGGCGACCTGTCGCCGTCACTGGAGAGTGGGGACGCGCAGGAGCTGGGCCGAACGGACACGGTCCTGACAGAACTCAACGACACAGCCGAAGGCTTCAGCACACCGGGCTCCCCCACGAGCAGTGGCGACGCATCCGTACCTGACGCCACGGCCGGGCCGGAGGACCACACCTCTCTCACAGATCCGGACCCCACCGCACAGGATCTCAGCGACGGAACACCGGGCAACGCTGACGGTGACACCGGCAACTCCTGGACTGCCGGACCCGTTCAGGACACGGACTCTCCTACAGGTTCGCCGGGCGAGACGGATGATTCGTCCACCACTTCCGGAACGGATGTCACAGACGACTCCAGCAATGGAGGTAGTGAGACCGGTCGCCGTGACCCTGACAACGATTCCCTTGACCGGGAGGACCAGTCCGGGCCCCGCCCGGAACGGGAGGGTCAGGGTGAGTCGCCAGACGATGTGCGAGAGCATCGAGAAGCCCCTGCCGAGGGGGTCAGCGATAGCGATGGCGATCAACTTCCCAGGGACCGCACCAGCACAGGAGCTGACTCCAGTCACAGCGATGATGGCGGCCTAAGACAAGACGACGGGAACGACCCGGACGAACAGGCTTCCTCCCTTCCTCCTGACCCAGAGCTGGAAAAGAAGCTTGACAAGGCGGATCAGCTTGAACAACGCCTACGCCAGGCAGGGTTGACGGACGAGGACATCGCACAGCTCCGAGGGGACCACCCGCGTGATGGGGATCAGTGGCAGCGGGCGGCGAGCGCCATCAACCAAGGGTTCAGTAAGAAGCTGGACGACCAGCTACACCCAGCGGCCACGCGTTTCGCACTCGAAGATGCTGCTGATCCGCGTGAGTTCGCCTACCGGTACGAGTACTACAAGGCTACATTCGACGAGCTCGCGAGAAGTCTTCGTGAGGAAGGCCTCGGTAGGCAGCAGGCAGCACAGGAAGCCGCAGAACGAATGCCGGTTATGGACGTTGCCACCCGCCTCGACGAGGACCACGCCGTTGTCAACGACATGCGAGGCGGCGAGCCAGCCCGAGTGGATACGGACTTGTCCTCCGTCGACCTGGAAGAGGCGGTTCGCGCGCAGGCAGGGAACATCGAAATGGGGCACGAGACAGCCACCGCCTACCATGCGAGAAAGCACTACAATGAGATACTAGACGATGAACGAAGCGGGAACATCGTCAACGACTACCTAGACAGCGCGGAGCTCACGATCAGGGACGGAGAGGTTATAGAACTATCGCGCCTCGACAATGGAGCAGAGAGACTGACGATCATGCGACCTGTGCTTGACGACAACGGGAGTCACATCAGCAACAAACGTGGCGAACTAGCCTACATGAGGGCAATTGTCATTATTCGACAGGACGGGAGTCTTGTCATGCCAACTTATGGCAGGACTTATGTTGGAGAATAGGAAATGCCCAACACTGAAGAGAATCCCCGATACAGGATGCAACTCATCCTAGAAAAGCTACAGAAAGAGGGGGGTGGGCGCGACCGAGTCGGGTCAGCTCTGCAGGAACTCATTCCACTGCATCTTGACCTCGCACACGTTCCGGTAGCCGCAGATGAACTCGGTGAATTCAAATCCAACTTCTCCGCACTTCTGGCCAGCGGTCAAAACTTCACAGGCCTGCGAGCCTACGTGGACCTATGTGCGACTTTCGCCGAGCGAGGCCGCCTCGATGGATTTGAAAATTCTTGCTGGATGCGCTCAGTGATACAGGTCCTTGATGACGAATTCATGGACTGGTCCGAAGCTGATTCACCAAGATACAAGAGCCTCTTCGTTGAGGATGTCGAGTATATCGATGAGACACTCGAGGAAGTCTCCGACGAAGCTCCTCCTGTGCGAAAGCAAGACATCCCGGACTGGGTTCCCGAAAGCCACTGGTGGTGGCGTGCGCCCAAGCAGCAGGATATGAGCGAGGCTGAGCGGAAGGCACGCCTTGAGTACGATCATCTCGACGGGGTGTATGACTGAGTGAGACGTGAACCCTCACCCGAGGAGACCGCCGCCGCGCGGCTACTGGCCGATCCGGGGCTCGTGCGGCGAAGCCTGGCAGCCGAAGTTGAGGCGGTGCACGCCCTGCGTCAGGGCGGTGTCTCGTTAGATCCACAGGCTGCTCCCGAAGCGCTTGCCTCCCAGATCCGGGCGGTGGCCGACAGAATCGGGTTCGAATCGCCGGTGGAAGCGGCCACCCTGTCGAAACGACGTCTTGTTGAGCTACCCCTGCTGGAGCGCGGCCAGGGAACCAGGATCGAGGCTTACCACAGTGCTGCCTCCAGGACACTCCGCGAAGGCGCCCTGGTCTCCGACAGTGTCGGGGCGGACGGCACCCGGATCGTGGAACTCCAACGCCGTGCCCCTGAGACCGGCCTGGTCTGGATCACCTTGTCAGCCCGCGTGCGGCTGCGAGCGGACGGAACGACCTGGCTCGACGACTTCGGATGGCCCGGTGAACCGACACGACCGGTGCACATGTTCACTGGTGCCACTGAGGCCTTTCTCGCCCAGGCCCAGGCGGACCTACGGGAGGAGAACACTCCCATGGATCGGGTCCTCCTCCTGCTTCTGGGCGCCACACTGAGCGAAGCCAACGCGTCCGACACCGATACGCAGCGACTCGAGATCGCCGAAGCGATCGCTGTCCGCCGAGGAGAGCTGAACGTCTACATTCGCCAAGCTGAGGACTACGCCCTCGCATCTGGGGACCGGGGATGGTACGCCGCCTGCCTCTACCGTTCTGGCTTGGAGAACCTGTTCGAGAAATTTCTCGGAAGTGCCGCGTTCTCCCTCATCGACATGGAGGAGATCGAGGACATCGACGACGAGCTGCGTGAGAGGCTCCCCGGTTCCACCGGTGCGGACCGAGCGGCAATCCCAGTCGGAACACCGATCCAACACTGGTGGTGGGAAGCCTCATTCAACGGGTAGAAGCCCGAATCCTCTGGCCTGCTGGTTGGACTCCCCAACCTGTTGCCTACCCTGGACCCCATGGGTTCGTCTTCCGGGAGCTCCCAAACCAGAGGACCTTCCATCCGATGGGATGACAACCCCGGGAACGGGGAAACCCCAGGCCAACGCGGGTGGGCATCCCGCGCGGCCCAGGGCCGGTGGAGTCTTCTCGCTCCTGGTGTGCTCTTCGGCGTGCCCGTCACCGTCTCCCACGCCAGTTGGACGACCTGGACGCGGATGTCCATCTGCCCGTCCGTCAGCCGGGTGTTGGACCACGGCAGGCCGACTGCTTCCCCTCGCCGGAGGCCTTTGGCGGCGATGAGGTGGAACATCGCGTGCAACCACCGGTACTTGCGCGCGTGCGTCAGGAAGGTACGGGTCTGCTCCGGGGTCCACACCATCACCTCCCCCGGCACCGTCCCATCCGCCTGCCACCGGCGCACCCGGTCGGGGGTCCACACCATCGGCTTGGTCCTCGGACACGACGGCAACCGCACGTGCGAGGCGATGTTCACCCCCACCGGCAGGTCCCGACGGCACACCGCCTCGGACAGCGCGCTGCGCCACGTAGCGCGGATCCGGTGCTTGGTCGGCAGGGAGATCACCCGCTGACCACGTACCGACGCCCGCACCTTCGCATCGTCCGATGCGCGGCACTCCAGGATCCGCTGGTTGTTCTCCTCGATGGCCGCGAACATCGCTTCGGCGTGGCGTGCCTGAAGCGTGTCCAACCGCAACCGACCCAGATGCGGGATGAGGTACTTGCGGATGTGCCCGGCGCAGCAGGCCCGAGTGCCCGGGGCCAGGCCGGGCTTGCCCCCCAACCGCTCCTTGAGCCGCTCCCCCGCTGTGGGTACTCCGGCGCGCACATCCACCCCCGCGCTGATGCGCTTGTGCGCCTCCTCCCCATCCGGCAGGGGTTCGCGGGCGGCGAGTGCGTCCTGGATCAGGTCCGCGACCTGCACCTGGACCTCGCCGTCACCATCGGCGAGGCCCAGAAGCGCTGCGACGTGTCCCAACTCCGTGCCCGCCTCGTCCGGAGATTCCCATCCCATCCGACGCGCCTGGCGGCGCTTGCCCTCCACGATGCGGGGCAGCTCGTACTGGAACGCCCAGTGCCCGTGGAAGGGTCTGAACGACCCGTCCCTGCGCTGGAGCTCCTGGTCCAGGACCTGGACTTCGGGCTCCCCACAGAGGTGGTTCACGGCGACCCGTGCACGGGCAACCTCATCCCGGCCCCGACGGCCCGGTGGTCTGCGCCTTCGACTGCCTCAGCCACGGCCCCCGCGAAGGGGACCTGATCCCCGCCGCCGTCGGCAAGGTCCGCATGGGGCGCCCCACCGACCACCACAGCCCGCTCGCCGCCGGATCCGGCTCCGACGTCCCCACCAGGCCAGGTTTCCCCGTACGACGCCGACTCCTCGAACCCAGGCTCGTCACCGACGCCCTACCGGCCCTGAACACCAACCCCGGCCCGCGCGACCAGTGCCCCCACCGATCGAAACGGCGGATCGTGACGGCTACCAGTCGTCGAGTGAGCCGACGAGCATCCACCCAGCGATCCCCGCGAAGAAGAGCGCGGCCAGGACCTCCATGGCGAGCCCGGGCCCGATGGTCAGGCCGTAGGCCAGGGCATCCGTCGCTATGCCCACCGGCAGGAAGCCCATGAACATCCAGGTGACGGTGCGGAAGAAGAGCATGAAGAACCCGTCCCACCAACCGCACAGCAGGCCCCACAGCACAACTCCGAGGCCGAGAAAGGCCAGGTACAACCAGGTCTTGAGCGTCGCTCCGGAATCCGGCAGGAACCACTCCGCCTCGCCCGTCACCTCCACGCCGACGACCTCCCCGCGCCAGAGCCGCAGTGTCGCCGACCGCCCCTCCTCGGCCTCGGAGTAGAAACCCGACGACACGTCGCGGGCCTGCCGGGAACCGTCGGCCCGCTGCCAGGTGACCTCGTAGTGGGTGGTCGTGCTCGTGCTCGTGTGCATGTGGCCGTCGGCGTCCGTGTACGTCGTCGTCGAGGTGGTGGTGTAGGTACGCCGACCGACGATGGAGCCCGCCTCGCTGTCGAGGCAGTCGTCGGCACCCCTCGCGCACACCGCGGCCTCGCGGAACTCCCGGGTCTGCCGGTACGGCTCGGCGGCGCCGACCAACGCCGCCACGAGCACGCCCAGACCGAGCGCGACCACCGTCCACCGCCCGAGGAACGGCTTGGACGACGGTACGCGGCGCGGGTGCGGACGGAACCGGAAAAGCCTCATGACCCCATCCCTACGACCACCCGAGCGGGGGCGGCGAATCGCTGTCCCCTTGATGCCCGCTCGCGGTGCGCGAAACCCCTCCCACGGTCCAGGAACCCGACCCCGGAGAACACAGGACACACCAGCGGTGCCGGACACGTACACCGGGGCGGGTGCCCGGGGTCATGCGCCGTCCCCGCACGTGCCTCCGTTACCCGATGCCGACCATGGTCGCGGGAGTTCTCATGTCGCCTGTTCGGTGGGATTCGGAATCCCGGGGTGCCGGTCTCGGCCCCGATGCGCCCGGGAGGCCCCGTCCCGGATCCGGGACGGGGCCTCTCATGTCCGGACACCGTGTCGGCGCAGGACAGGCACCCCCGTCCTCACACAGCAGGAAGGGCCCTCCCGCGCCCGGCCCCCGTCCGTGCCTGCCGCGGCAGCGCACTCACGCCGCTGCGTGCGGCAGTACGCGCCCCGAAGCGGACGGCCGTCACGTGTAGGGTTCGAGCTTCGTCATGTCGGTGGCGGGCGTGCCGAGGCCCAGGCTGCGCACGGCGGCCCAGATGTCCTCCTCGCTCTCCTTGAGCAGGCCCCAGTCGGCGAAGAAGTCGGTGAGGTCGAGCCGCGCGGTGACGGAGGCCGACCTGACGAAGCACTTCTTGCGCTCATGGTCGCTTGCCGTGCCGCAGTGCTCGGCTCGGACGTGCCTGTGCCACTCGCGGAGGAAGTCCTCACCGAGCCCCAGCCTCAGTTGCTCGAAGATCGCCATGGTGTCGACCTGGTCCGACCGGAAGCTCTTCTGCGAGCGGGGGCGGCTCAGGTAGGCCTGGGTCGCGGTCCACCGCTGCGGGAAGACGTCCGTGTACTCGTTCCTGTGCTTTCGGCCGACGGCGAGGGAGTACAGGTTGACCGACACTTCGATGAGCCCCTCGGGCCCCCCGTAGGTGGTGTCCTGCTGGAAGTGGTGGCCGTACTCGTGGAGCATGACCCACGAGTTCAGAGCCTCCTCGGTCAGCAGCGCCCTCATGGAGTACCCGTCCGCGGGCCCGTGGGGCAGCCCGATGTATCCGGTCGTCGCGTGCGGGTTGTAGCTGCTGCGCGATTCCACCGCGTAGATGCGCAGCCGGGGGCGGGCGTGGAGGGCGGAGGAGCCGTCGAGACCGCTGATGTCCTCCTGGACGGACAGCAGTTCGTCGTGTGCGGCGACCGTCCTGCCCGGGTCGGTGTCCTTGACGGCGCGTGCTGTGGACAGGAGGGCGGCGATGACGACGGAGTCGCTGACCATCTCGACTTCGGGGGCCCTCGACGATCCGAGCATGGTGTGCCACTGAGCAGCCGATGTCCTCCCCTTCACGAAGTAGGGGACGGGTTGCGCGTTGCCGCTCACGGTCATCCACACCGCGTCCCCGTCGCCGGACTCCGTGGTGTGGCGGATGTGGACGACGCCGCCGTACGGGTCCGTGATCTTGTTGTCGCCGGGCTTGAGCGGCGTCGCGCGCATGCTGGGGCTCTGCCGGGCCGGGTCGTCCCTGTCCGCGAGTCCCTGGGTGCCGATCAGGGCCTCCAACCGCGACGCGCCGCCGTAGACGGTGATGGTGATCCCCTGACCGGCCGGTGCGTAGTAGCCGGTCGGCTGGTAGTCGGCGTAGTAGAGGCGCTGCTGGAGCCGCGTGCGCTCCGCGGCGGCCGTGGGAGAGGGGCCGATCTCCAGGATTCGGGGCTGCGGGAAGTCGACGGTCGCCTCGACCTCGTCGAAGGTCCGGCCGTTGCCGTGGACGCGCAGGCGCAGGGTGTCCTCGTTCCACATGTAACTGGGCGGCACGTTCGGGTTGAGGAACGAGCCGTCCTGGCGGAAGTCCCCGATACTCGCCCACCTCCCGTCCGGCCACTGCGCCTGAAGGCGCGCGCCCTCCGGCCCCCCGCGCGCGCTCACCCTCAGCCTCCCCTCGGAGTCCCGGACCGCCGACACCTCGCCCAGCGGGGGGCGCACCCTGATCTCCTGGTGGGGTGGGAAGGAGAGCCCGTCCCTGTGGACCCGCAGGCGCAGGGTGTCCTCCTTCCACATGTAACTGGGCGGCACGTTCGGGTTGAGGAACGAGCCGTCCTGGCGGAAGTCCCCGATACTCGCCCACCTCCCGTCCGGCCACTGCGCT
>NZ_JBITHK010000011.1:201710-215392 GCF_044457925.1 Nocardiopsis sp. NPDC050513
CCTGAAGGCGCGCGCCCTCCGGCCCCCCGTGGGCGCCCACCCTCAGCTCTCCCGTGAAGGTCCACACGGCCGACACGGTGAGCGCGGACACCGTGACCTCCCGGGCAGCGGAGGCCTGTCCGTTCTTGTGGACGCGCAGGCGCAGGGTGTCCTCGTTCCACATGTAACTGGGCGGCACGTTCGGGTTGAGGAACGAGCCGTCCTGCTGGAAGTCCCCGATACTCGCCCACCTCCCGTCCGGCCACTGCGCTTCGAGGTAGGCGACTTCCGGTCCCCCTTCGGCGTTCACCCACAGCCTCCCCTCGAACGTCCACGCGGCCCACACCTCGCCGAGCGGGGGGCGCACCCTGATCTCCTGGTGGGGTGGGAAGGAGAGCCCGTCCCTGTGGACCCGCAGGCGCAGGGTGTCCTCGTTCCACATGTAACTGGGCGGAACACTCGGGTTGAGGAAGGAGCCGTCCCGCTGGAAGTCCCCGATACTCGCCCACCTCCCGTCCGGCCACTGCGCCTGGAGGCGCGCGCCCTCCGGCCCCCCGTGGGCGCTCACCCATACGCCGCCCTCGAACATCCAGGCGGGTGACACGGTGAGCGCGGGACGCACCGCGACCTCCTGTGTGCCGGAGGCCTGTCCGTTCCGGTAGGCGCGAAGGCGCAGGATGTCCTTCTTCACCATGTAGCTGGGAGGCACGTTCGGGTTGAGGAACGAGCCGTCCTGCTGGAAGTCCCCGATACTCGCCCACCTCCCGTCCGGCCACTGCGCCTGGAGTTGCGCACCCGCCGGTCCCCCGCGCGCGGTCGCCCACAGTTTCCCGTCGGAGGTCCACGTGGCCCACACTTCCTCGGTGCGGGGCCGCGTACTGTCCGGAGCCATCAAGCCACCACCTTTGCATGAAGGAACATCACGGCCTTGCGGAACTGCCGTTCCTCTGGTTTTGGAGCACACCGCCGATGACCATCACCGGAAACCCTCCGGTGCGACCCATCGGGAAAATCAAGGGAAAAAGCACGTGCGACAGAAGGAACGCCCAAAGGGCGGATGCCGCGCCCTTTCTTCAGTGGAACTCTCTGGGGGTCGAGCAGACGATAAACACGCCAATACGACAGAGCCGCCGATCTGCCCCGAAGCCTATCCCCACACTCGGATGCATTCAACAGAACGATCGAAATTTGATGCCCTGATGAACATGATTAACCCGTGTTTCCCCAGTGAATCGTGAGACTCCTGCGCCCCTCAGCGGAAAACAAACGCCCGCGTGCGCGGGGAGCATCTTTCTGACCTGGGCTTCCACTCTCCCAGTCAGTCCGAATCCGCACGCTGTTGAAATCAGACACGAGAAACTCACCGGCGCAGCAGGCCCTGCCGGTCCTGGTTCACATCGCCTGCGACCGCGTCTCGGCCGACCGCCCCTTCCACTCCGGTGTCTCCGCGCTTGCGCAGATATCCCGAACGTCCTCAGCGGCGCCTCGCATGCCGCAGTCGTGCCTGAACCGTTGGTCCCGATGAACGCGGCCATCGCCGGATCCAGGTGCGCCCGGCCCGAAACACGTGAAGTTCTCCGGCACGATCTTCTCGATGAACACGCGTTACGATCTGGAACAACGATGTCATGACCGGCGATACCGTGCCGATGGCGGTACCGGAACCGCGTGACCTTCGGAGCCGTACGGTCAAGAAGTCCTTCCGGTTGGCGGGGATCCAGGTCGACCCGCATCAGCCAGCGCCCGGGGCGGAGGGAGATCTCGTCGCAGCGGTCCGCGTCGCCGGTCGGGGGAATCCCGGAAGACTAGGCGATCACGGACGTGTGGTCGGACGAGGGCTACGGGGTGTGCGAGTCGAACAGGCCAGGCGCGGGACCCGTCTGGGGGCGGATTTCGCTCCTCGTGTGCTCCCCGGTGCGAGGTCCCGTACAGACCGAGCCCGATCTCCCGGGGCATGGTGCCGTCCCGCGACCCTGGCGGCCCGTCCCGGGCGCGTCGGCCACCCGCGTTGCGGTGCGAGGCACTCGTGTCAGCCCCGCGTCTCGACGTAGCGCTGCGCGACCTGGCATCGGAACGGATCGCCGTCGAGATAGATCTCGCGTGGCGCTCCGGACGGGCGACGCGTGTGGTGCGTTGCGGCATCGCGGACCACGTCGAACGCGCGCAGGATCGTGGGGAACTGGACCTCGCCGTACGGTACGTCGACGAACAGCTCAGATCCCGCGGGTTCGACGCCGTCCGCGCTCGATGCGCCGGTGACGGGCACGCGCACTTCGACGGGCCCGTCCGACTCCCAGCTCACCTCGCCGTGGTAGACGACGACAAGGGGCCGGGATCGGTCGACCGCCGCACCGGCCCGCTGCGCGAGCTCTGCTGCGACACGCTCGATGTGCAAGGGGAGGTCCGCGGCTGTCGTGCGAACAGCCCGCGAGACGAACGGCTGCGCCGGAACGTCGCGACTCGACACCGCTGGTGCGTCCTCCGCGCATGCCGGCCGATCCTCGAAGAGACCGCCCGCGAGGCTGTCGAGCAGCGCGACCGCGCGCTCGTGCGCACGCACCGCGTCGGTCCGGTACGCGGCAAGGAGCTCGCGTCGCTTGTCAGCGGTAGCGTCGAGGACCGCGCCGATGCGCTCGAGTGGCATGCCCACGCGGCGCAGCAACGCGATCGTGCGGGCACGCTCCGCTTGCGACGGGCGGTAGTAGCGGTACCCCGTGTACTCGTCGACGACACAGGGCATGAGGAGCCCGCGCCGTTCGTACAGGCGCAGCGCCTTCGGAGAGAGCCACGTGACGCGACTGAACTCGCCGATCGACAGCCTCGCGTCGGTCTCGCTCATTTCAGCAGGTACGCGACCTCGACGGCCCACTCGCTCCGATCCGGTTCGGACCGCGGATCCGTGAGGAACTGCTCGGTGCGCGCATGCCAGTGAATGCCGTCGGCCCGCTCGTCGATCGCGAGTTCCAGGCCCTGCACGCCCGCCCACTCCCACATGTCCCGGTGGGTCTGTGCGAGCACGTCCGGACCACCCTTCGGGCGCGCGATCAGGTAGCGGCCGGCCGGGATCACGCCGGTGTCGAACCCGTCGCCGATCTCCATGCGCGCCGGTACGGGAACGCAGACCGTGATGTCCATCGGGTCTGCGGCTGTCCGCAGGCGACGGTACTGGTAGATCGGCCCGCCCCGCGGAATCCCGCCCGCCGCGGCCAGCGCGCCGTAGATCTGCGGGACGTGCGCGTTCACGCGATCCCAGTCAGCGAGCCCGGCCGTTGTCGAAACGCCGACCCAGGGGCGCTCGGCCCGCTGCTCGACGGTGAATGCAGTCATCGTCCTCCTTGCGGTCGCCACTCGCATTTCGGGTGGGCCACAACCAGCAGACACCTTCCCCCTGGGACAAGGTCAACCCGAGCCGCCGGATGGTGCGAAACTACCTGCCTGGACTTCGCCACCAGTCCGTCCAGGTGACCTTCCACCCGGTGGGATGACTACCCGGATGTGAGGAAGCTCCAGGTCAGCGGGGGTGACCCAGGCGCGACCCGGGGCCGGTCCGTTCCGCCCGTCAGTAGCCCTCGAACCGGAAGGCCGTGGTGCGTTCGGGCTCGCGGTGGTCCGTCCAGCCGAGCCCGATCCTCGCGCCGGGCTCGAGGGCCCCGGGAGCGAAGCCGACGAACCGGTAGTGGGTGGGATCCACGGCGGTCACCTCGGTGAGGACGGCGCTGCCGACGTGCAGGGCGGGGCCCAGTGCTCTGCGGGGGATGGGGGCGTCTGTTTCCACCAGGAACTCCACCGCCTCCACGTCATCGGGCAGCGCGGACGGGAAGTGGCGGTGGCGAGGCGCTCGGTACCGGATCAGCCGTGCCTCGACGGCCAGCACATCGGGCAGTGCGGAGCCGGGGCGCGGGGCCGGAGACGGGTGGGAGGCTTCGGGGTCGTTCGTCACGTGGAGCTCTCCTCCGAGGGTTCCGAGATCCTCACGATCTGGAGGTCGTCCACGGCCAGCGGTGGCAGCTGGTGACGGTCGCAGCGGAAGAGGATGCCCCGGATCTTGTGGAGCAGGAGTCTGGGCTCGGCCGTCCGGAAGCAGTCGCTGCGGAACCGCAGTGTCGTGAGCATGGTCTTGGGCACGTCGGACCGGAAATGAGGACGGGGCACGCCGCCCACCGAGTCGGAGTCCACCCAGGCCGTGAGTCTGTCGGCGTCCTCCAACCCGAGCTGGAACCCCGCGGGCTCGGGCGGGAGGTAGCCCCGCATGACCTCGGCGACCCTCACCCAGATCTCGCAGCCGCGCAGGTCCATCGAGTCCAGTGACGACCGGAAGGTCGCGTCGATCTCGTGGGGTTCCATGACCATGCCGAGGCCGTGACCGAAGAACGTGTGGTTGTAGGCGTTGGGCGTGTGTCCGAAGGAGTACTCGTCGGCGGTCATCCCACCCCACTGCGCGGTCGGCTGACCCAGCGAGTTGAGGGTGACGGCGTTGCCCTCCTTGTGGTCGTCCACCGTGATGGCCCCCTGCCTGGCGAAGGACGGGTGGACCAGGTCCGAGCGCACTCCCGGCGGCCGCTGCCGCCCGTCGAGAAAGGCACCGGTGTCGTGTCCCAGCAGTGCGGAGCGGAAGAAGGCCGACCCGTAGACCTCGAGGACGCGTTCGTGCTCCTCGCGTGTGGCCACGGGGTCGACGATGACCGGATCGTCGTCCGGCCACCTGC
Source organism: Nocardiopsis sp. NPDC050513 (assembly GCF_044457925.1). Taxonomy (NCBI): domain Bacteria; kingdom Bacillati; phylum Actinomycetota; class Actinomycetes; order Streptosporangiales; family Nocardiopsidaceae; genus Nocardiopsis; species Nocardiopsis sp. NPDC050513. The sequence continues at coordinate 206,396 of NZ_JBITHK010000011.1, forward strand.
GGTTGAAGCGGTTGTGGTTCATGTTGTGCACGTACAGCTGCGACTTGAAGGGGCCGGGCCGGGCCGCGTCGTAGAACTGGGCCCCGTTGTTGTTGACCACGTCGCCGTCCGCGGCCGGGAGGATGGTCATGAAGGCGTAGCCGTCCGGTGCGATCGTCGGCAGATCCGCGTAGGAGCGGTAATTGGTCGGGGCCAGCGCGAGGACCGCCCGGATGGTCACGCCGGCCAGGGGGAGGACAGTCGGCAGGGTGATCACCGCGTCCCCTCCTCTGGAATGGCCCATGAGACCGACCCGGCCGAAGTCGATGCGCTGGAAGAACCGCGACCCGGGGTCGACCATGAGCCCTTGGAAGTACAGGATGGAGTCGATGACCAGGTCGGCGCGGTCCTCGATGTCCTCGACGCCGCTGCTGCCCCCGAGGTTGAGATCACTGCTGTCGACGGAGACGGCGATGAAGCCCATCCGGGCCAGGCTTTCCTGGACATAGTCGTAGCCGAGGTGACTCGGGGTGAGGAAGTCGTAGTAGCCGTGGAGGAGGAAGACGATGGGGCACCGTCCCGTCGCGGCGAGGCGGCTGTTGAAGGGCTGCTCGGGCCCGTCGTCGTCCGCCGGATAGCGGACGCTCCCCCGCACCCGTCCTGGGTTGCCCGACGTCCCGGCCGGGAACTCGTAGTCGTCCGAACCGACCGGAAACAGGTTCAGCGCCGACGGGTCGTACGTGTAGGGAGGGTCCACACACGCCACCGTGGTCAGGCGCGCCAGGCGGCCCGGGCAGGTGGGCGGCAGTGACTGCACGACCGCCACGAGATCACCGGCGACGACCGCGCGGTCGAGTCCGATGGCCGAACCACTGCCCAGTCCGGCCTGGACACCGTTGACGTAGACCCTGATCTGGGCCCCCGGCGCCGCCTCCGCGATGGTCACCGCTCGGTCGCCGGCCTGGATCGGGCCGATCCGCGGCGCCGGCAGCTCGGAGCACGGCTGTACCTCGGTGGTGCCGGACGGGCTCGGCGGACTGCCGGCGCACAGCTGCTGTTCCGCCGAGAACACCTCTCCCGCGGTGACCGGAGGGCTGAGCGTCACGAACAGGGTGCCGCCCCAGCAGCCGCTGCTGGCGACCGGACTTCCGTCGCGGGTCAGGGTGACGAGGGCCCCGTTCGTGACACCGCTGATGGCCAGCCGTTCACCGCCCGAGTACAGGGGGCCGACGACGGGCGCCGGAAGGGCTGCGGGCGGCGGCTTGACGACCAGCGCGGCCGAGGGAGGGCTCTGGTCGTCGCAAAGCTCGTAATGAGCGCGCACACGCTGGTCCGACGTGTAGGCGGGTGAGACGTTGACGCCCTGTTTCGGAGCGCCGCAGCCGTCCGCTCGGCCGACCTCGACGCCGTCCGCGGTGATCCAGACGTTCCCGCCGCCCAGCAGATTGGTCACGCCCGTCCGGACGCCGCACTCGTACACCGGCTCGGGGTGGATCACCGGGCGCGGGAGCCCGGCAGGGTAGTCGGCGAGGTGCTCACGCGTCTGGACGGGGTGTGACCAGTCGCTCGTCCTGCCGTCGTGACGCTGGCGGACTCGAATCATCTGGCCGACTGTCAACTCGACGGGAAGGGGGAGGGTGACCCCGCCTGATTCGGGAAAACCGACCGGCTCATCCACCATGACGAAACCGTCGACCTCGACGTGGACCTCCGCACGGGGAAGGCAGCCGAACAGAGTGACCGCCTTGGCGCACTGGTACGGCTGCGCCAGGCCGGGCGTGGAGAGCAGGCGGGGATGGTCGGACAGTTCCAGCTCGTCGACGCTGACCACATGCTCATCCATCAGGGCCCCTTCCCGTCCGTGATGATACGTCACTCACCGTGACGCGGTCACGTAGGCGGGCTCATGCGGTCTCCTGATCCCTCCGCCGCTCTCGTCGGGGGACCGTCGTCGGCAGTGGCCGCGCCGGGCTGTCGCCTGATGGCATCGGCGTCCCGGCGGGCAGGGTCCACGCTGTGGTCCGCGGCCACCGCGTGATCTTCGTCTGTGCGCGCACCGACCGATGATCACGCGGTGGCCGTGCCCGTTCCCGGCCGGGTCCGCGGCACGACCGCGAGTTCTGACCGGGGTGTCAGGAGTAGAAGTAGAGGACGGAATTGCGAACGGAGCTGTTGTAGCAGATGGCAGAGGCGGTCCGTCCGATGCTGACGACCCTGCTGGTCGCAGACCCTCCGTCCCAGCATGACGCGGCGATTCCGTAGCGACCCGTGCCACTCGTGCACACGACGTTGATCGTCTGCCCGCGCGAGCCCGAAGTCCACCTCGTGCAGTCTTCAGGAGTCGCGAACGCGGGTGCGGCGGTCACCAGGGACAGCGCGGCCATGGTCGACGTGAGGACGGTCACGGTGAGGGCACGGCGGTGCCGCGCGGCGCGGCGGGCGATGCGCGTGGTGGTCATGTGGTGATCCTTTGGAGTAGGGGACGTACGCCTCGTTCGAGGGCACGCTGCGATCACGCAGTACCGGAGGACGCCGGACTGGCCGGTCGTCTGGAATGCGGAGGGGACCGGCCGGCCATCGGATGTCACACTTCGGACAGGCATCCGTCCGGCGGCAGGATCCTCCCAGGCGGACCATGGACAAACCTTGCGCGGATCTTGAACAGCGCCATTCCCGGTGTCCTCCGTCCGGAGCGAGAACAGGCGACCGAGCACCGGGGCCTGGGAATCCGGAGTCCCGGGGCACCCAGAAGCGGACGGTGTCGCCGCGACGGTCGAACCACAGGTCGGTGGAGTAGCCGGTGCCGTCACGGTCGAGGTCGTCCGACCGGATCCACTGCGGGTTGTCCGGCCCCTCGCCCCTGAGCGGTTCCTCGAACCACGAGGAGAAGCCATCGGCCGGCCCTCCGGAGACGAAGGCGTGGGCCGCAGTCAGCTCGTCCAGTGTGCCCGGCGACAGCCGGGCGAAGCCTGAGAACACCGACTCCGGCGACGGAAGGCCCCGATCGTCGTCGTCCCGGCTGCTCACCCGCGTGGCGTGGGTGAGCGGGCCCAGCAGCGGGAGTGCCCGCTCCCACGGTGCGCTGACGGTACGCCAGTCCCCGTCGGCCCCGTCCACCGCCTGACGCAGGGCCCACCAGGCGGGCAGGACCGCGAGCCCGGCCCCGACGATCCCGATCAGTCTCCGCCGCTCCACCGCGGTCCCCCTCATGCCTGACGTAGGGGGCACCCTCTCCGGGTCGACGACCTCACTCGGGAACCCAGGTGACCCCGGCTCGACAGACGCCCCAGTACCCACGCCCTTCACCCCGGACCGAGTGGCGGGAGGCGGTCCCAACACCGGTTCGGGCACTCGCCGGGGGCGAGTGCCCGAACCGTGGTCAAGACTCGGAACAGGTCCTAGTGGGCGACACCGCTGAGCTCGTTGGGCGCCTCGTCCAGGGTGACGGAGGCGGTGATCTCACCCGTCGCCAGGTCCACCGCGTGGATCTGCCGCGTCGCGGGGTCGCTCACGTAGGCGGTGGTGTCGCGGACGAAGAGCGCGGGCCGGGCGTCCTGCCACTCCAGCGGCTCCTCCCACGCGTCCGTCACCTCGATGCCGTCCACGACCTCGGCCGTCTCGGTGTCGATCACGTGCAGGATCCCGTCGGTGCCCAGGACCAGGGCCTCACCGTCGGGGCCGATCCCCAGGGAACGGAACGTGTAGCTGCTCGGCAAGTCCACCAGGGTCAGGTCGGCTTCCTCGGTGTCGAGGAGGGCGACCCGTTCGGGACGCTCCAGTTCGGCGTCGGGGTCGGTCTTGTAGTCGCCCAGGACGACGGGGGACTCCTCGGACCCCGCCTGGTTGCCGATGCGTCCGTACTCGTCAGGACTGTCGATCTTGGTGAGCTCGCCGTCCCTGTAGGTCAGGACACCGTCCTCACAGCCGATGACGACCGTCTCTCCCGCCGCGACGGTCTCCCCGTGGACGCCGGGGCACTCCTCGTTGCGGGTGATCTCCTCACGGTCGGCGTCCAGGACGGCCACGCCGACGCGCTCCTCCTCGTCGCCGAGGGTGACCAGGAGTTCTCCGTTGCTCAGCTCGACGGCCACACCGTGGTGGGGCTCCTCGGCCGTGTACTGTTCGGGCTCCTCCGGAAGGCCCTCGCCGAGGGCGTCGCTGTCCAGGAGGGTGACCTCGCCGCTGCCGTCGGCGAACAGGACGGTCCGACCCGCGTGGCGGACGACGTGGCCGGGGGCGTCGGCGGCGATCAGGTCGTCGGTCAGCACCCCCGCGGCGGCGTCCAGGAGCTGGAAGCCCTCCGACGTGGACACGAACAGGTGCCGGTCGTCACCGGCGGGGTTGATCCGGTTGAACCCCTCCAGCTCGATGTCCCGCTCGACCTCGAGGGTGTCGCCGTCCAGGACGTACAGGCCGCCGTCATAGGTGGTCACGAGCGGATTGTTGACGGAGACGGCCTCGTTGCCCTGGCCGTCCGCCTCGGTCGCGGCCTGTTCCTGTCCGGTGCCGCACGCGGTCAGCAGGAGTCCGGCCGACAGCAGAACGGGCAGCGCCGCGCCGACGGGGAGTCTGTGTGGTGTGCTCATGGGGGAGATTCCTTCGCTTTCTTTCGGTGGTGTTCGAGGGGACCGCGGCCATGGCGGCTCCTCGTGGTGTGGGGGCTTCTGAGCAGCCGGTTCAGGCGCCGTTCAGGCCGGAGGCGATGGCGTCGGTGTTGGAGCGCATCATCTCCAGGTAGGTGGACGCGCCCCCTCCCTCCTCGCTCAGCGACTCGGAGAACAGGGCGACGACCTCGATGTCCACTCCCGCCTCCTGCGCCATGACGGTGACGAGGCGGTCGGGTTGGGAGGAGTCGGCGAAGACGGCGTCGACGCCCGCTTCACGCACGGCGTCGGACAGGGAGCTCAGGTCCGAGGTGCTGGGTGAGGCCAGGGTGGTGCCGCTGGGGATCACTGCTCCGATGACCTCGAACCCGTAGCGGTCGGCGAGGTAGCCGAAGACGTGGTGGTTGGTGACCAGCTTGCGCCGCTGCTCGGGAATCGCCTCGAACTCCTGCGCCATCCACGCGTCGAGCTCCTCCAGTTCGGCGGTGTAGGCCTCGGCGTTGGCCCGGACGGCGTCGGCGTCCACGCCGTCGACGTTCTCGATGACCTGTTCGGTGATGAGGTCGACCGCGCGGACGACCCGCTGGGGGTCCGTCCAGAAGTGGGGGTCGGGCTCGCCCGCGCTCTCGTTGCCCCCCGCCTCCTCCCCGTCCTCGTGCCCGGCGTAGGGGAGGGGGTCGACCTCCGCGCCGACCTCCAGGACGGGCACCCCCGTCTCCTCCGCCGCCGTGACGTTGCGCAGCACGCCCTCTTCGAGGCCGAGGCCGTTGTAGACCACGAGTTCGGCGTTCTCCAGGGCGGCGGCCTCGGGCGCCGAGATCCCGAACGAGTGGGGGTCGGCGTCGGGCTTCATCAGAACCGTGACCTCGGCCTGGTCACCGACGACCTCCCGGGTCAGGTCGCCCAGGATGTTGGTCGTCACCACGATTCCCCCGCGCCCGTCGTCCCCGGGGGCGCACGCGGCCAGGCCCAGAGCGGCGGCGCAGGCGAGCGCGGTCACGATCGTCCTGGCGGGGGTTGATGCGTGTGCGTTCATGTCGGTCAACGTCCTGTCTCGACCATGTGGTGCGGTGTGATCCCCGTGTCGAAGGTCCGGGCCACGCGCAGGTCGTCGTTGTAGTCGATCTCGTGGACGACGCCGGCCCGGACGTCGTTGACGTAGGCGCGGCTGGTGTCCACCTGGATGACGGGGGCGTGCTCGCCGTCCGTCCCGGCCAGGAGTTCGGTCGAGGCGTTCGGCTCGCCCGTTTCCGGATCGAGGGAGTACAGGGTGCCCTCGGAGTCCAGGGCCAGGACGGAGGCGCCCTCGCCGACGGCCGACACCGCGACGGCGTCGGAGAGGTCCAACGGCGTCCACCCTCCCTCGGCGAGGTCGAGCAGCCAGGCGTCCCCCTCGGTCGAGACGGCGGCCAGGGCTCCGGCGCCGGGGCGGTGGTGGAACTCCTCGACCCGGCCGTCCGCGTCCTCGGGGTAGGCGATGATCTCGCTGGTGATCGCGTCGTCCTCCTCGGTGACGAGGAGGGCGCCCTCGTCGCAGCCGATCACCAGTCCCCGCCGTGTGAGGGCCTGGCCACGGGGCTCAGTGCAGTCGTCGCCGAGTGTCTCCAGGGCGGCGCCGTCCCGGTCGTGGACGCCGACCTCTCCCGGCGCGCCGTTCCCGGCCACCACGAGGTGTCCGGCGAAGGGGGCGGCCAGCTCGCCGCCGCCGGGTACGGCGACCTCGACGGAGCCGTCCTCCAGGGCGGACCGGTCCAGGACCGCGGTCGTCCCGCGGGGATCGGTGAGCGCGGTCAGGGCCGTGTCCGTGCCCACCTGTTCGGCGACCAGGTCCGCCACGGTTCCCACCGACCGGATCTCCGTCCGGTAGTAGTGGTTGTGGTCGCCGTGGTCGACGGTCCACGCACCGCTGTCCACGACATGTGTCGTCCTCTCATCCGATGACAGAAGGTAGGCGAACCGTCCGTCGGTGGTGACACCGTCCACGCTCCCCACGGGTTCCAGGTCGGTGACCTCCTCCGTGATGAGGTCGAGAATCTGGACCGCGCCGGTGTCCTCGTCGGCGATGACCAGGCGTGACTGGGGTTCGGCCGTTTCCTCCGCGCCCTCGACGTAGCCGTGCGGGACTCCTTCCTCCTGTTCCTCCTCCGGGGCTCGGGCGGCGGCGCCGGCACAGCCGGTCGCCAGGAGCACGGCGCCCAGGCCGATCGCGCCCAGGGTGTTGCGGACGTGGTGGTGCGGTCTCATGACGTCAGCGGCCTCTCCGGGAGTGGTGTTCGGTGCGGTGTGCCGGCGGTGTCCCCAGTGCTCTCGACCCCGTCGCGCCGGGTGCTGTGCGAGGTGAGCGCGGCCGCGATCGCCGAGACGAAGAAGAACCCCACGGCCACCGCCGCGATGGTGGCTCCGGCCGCCGTCTCCCAGTGCCAGGACACGAGCAGGCCGAGGAAGGTGGAGGCGCTGCCCAGCACGGCCGCGCCCGCCATGATCATCGGGATGCTCCGCGCCCACAGGGCGACGGCCGCCGGGGGAGCGATGAGCAGCCCGAACACCAGCAGGGTGCCGACGACGTGGAACGAGGCGACGACGGCCAGGGTGACCAGGCCGAGGAGCGCCCCGTGGGCCAGGCGGGGCGCGAGCCCCAGGGTGTGGGCCTTGCGGGAGTCGAAGGCCAGCGCGACGAAGGCGCGGTGCCCGGCGAAGGCCGTGGCCGCGGCCACGGCCAGGGCGATGCCGAGATGGACCAGGTCGCGCTCGCGCACGCCGAGGACGTCTCCGAAGAGGAACGCCGTGAGGTCCACCGCGAAGGACGCGGAGTGGGAGACGATGATCACGCCGACCGAGAGCATCCCGACGAAGAGCAGGCCGATGCCCGTGTCCTGCGAGAGCCGCGAGGACCTGCCCAGGGCGGTGACGCCCACGGCCATCGCCGCGGCGGCCAGTGCCGCGCCCAGGAAGAGGCTCTGGCCGAACAGCGAGGCCAGCGCCACTCCGGGCAGCATGCCGTGCGACATGGCGTCACCGAGGAAGGCCATGCCGCGCAGCACCACCCAGGTGCCTGCGATCGCGCAGATGAGCGAGACCAGGATCCCGCCCCACAGTGCCCGCTGGACGAAGACGACGCCGAACGGGTCGAACAGAGCTTCCATGATGCGACACATTACAACGATAACCATTATCGTTTTCACATCGGGGTCGTGATGGAGGAGCAGGTATGAGTCAGGTGAGGCTGGAAGGCGTCTACGCGGGATACGGGCGACGGGACGTCCTGTGCGCCGTCGACGCGGACATCCCCCACGGCATGGTCACGGCGCTGGTGGGCTCGAACGGCTCCGGAAAGTCCACCCTCCTGGGCGTTCTGGCGGGTACGGTCCGCCCGCGGCGGGGGTCCGTGGTCCTGGCCGGACAAGGGCGTCCGGCCTTCGTGGTGCAGCGCAGCGCGGTCTCCGACGCCTTGCCCGTCACCGTGCGCGAGGCGGTCTCGATGGGACGTTGGGCACACCGGGGCCTGTGGCGCCCGCTGACCCGGCACGATCGGGAGGTCGTCACGGCGTGCCTGGAACGGATGGAGGTCGCCGACCTGGCCGGTCGCCGGTTGGGGGAGCTCTCCGGAGGGCAGCGCCAACGCGTGCTGGTCGCCCAGGGGCTGGCGCAGGAGGCGGACCTGCTCCTGCTCGACGAGCCTTCGGCTGGCCTGGACCACCGGTCACAGCAGCGCATTCGCGCGACCTTGGAGGATCTCGGCGGGGAGGGGGTGACCGTCGTGCACGCCACCCACGATCCGGGCGAGACCTCGGCCGCCGACCACTGCCTCGTGCTGACCGCGGGCCGGATCGTGGCCTCCGGTCCGCCCGAGGACGTCGCACCGCTCTGGGACGGAGCGGGGGCGGGCGGGCCGTCGTCGGCGTGGGGAACACGCCACCGGTGAACCCGGCCCCAGGGGTTCCAGAGGGCGAGGGATCCAGGACATGTGCGGGGAACCGCGCTGGACGCCGACCGGCGCAGGAGTACGGGCCTGGGGTCTGGCGCCTGGCGCGCGCAAGCAGTCCGTTCTCATCCGGTGGCCACGGGTTCGCGTCAACGCGTGCCCCTGCCCGGAGACCGAGTCCGACGACTGGTCGGCGCACGGGAGTGACGGGAGGCGATCCGGGCACGTGCCCCCGAGGTCGGCTCAGCCCCTGACCGCCGCGATGACGAGCGCCTCGAGTTGTTCGGCCGTGCGGTCGAGGGGTTCTGTGCTGCGTTTGGCGCGGCACATCGCCACCGCGCCCTCGACCGCGGCGACGACGAGCGTCGCCAACCGGGCCGCTTCCTCCCGCTCGGCCCCGTGCTCGCGCAGCGAGGCTGCCAACAGGTCCTGCCAGGTGTCGAAGACCTCGGCCGCCGCCCTCAGGGCCGCGGGCCGCTCCTCGGTCTCGGG
>NZ_JBITHK010000012.1:0-193838 GCF_044457925.1 Nocardiopsis sp. NPDC050513
CCGTCGATCACCCGGGATGTGTCGGGTGAGGGTGTGCAGCAGGCGTTGTTGAAGATCCTGGAGGGGACGACGGCGAGTGTGCCGCCGCAGGGGGGTCGTAAGCATCCGCATCAGGAGTTCATCCAGATCGACACGACGAACGTGTTGTTCATCTGCGGTGGGGCGTTCGCGGGTCTGGAGAAGATCATCGAGTCGCGGACGGGTCAGCAGGGGATGGGGTTCAACGCGGTGTTGCGGCCTCGGTCGGAGGTGGCGCAGTCGGCGTTGTTCTCGGAGGTGATGCCGGAGGATCTGTTGAAGTTCGGGATGATTCCGGAGTTCGTGGGTCGGTTGCCGGTGATCACGAGTGTGCATGATCTGGATCGTGAGGCGTTGATCCGGATTCTGACGTTGCCGCGGAATGCTTTGGTGAAGCAGTATCAGCGGTTGTTCGAGTTGGATGATGTGGAGTTGGAGTTCACGCGGGACGCGTTGGAGGCGATCGCGGAGCAGGGGATCGTGCGGGGGACGGGTGCGCGTGGTTTGCGGGCGATCATCGAGGAGGTGTTGTTGTCGGTGATGTACGAGGTGCCTTCGCGTGAGGATGTGGGTCAGGTGATCATCACGCGGGAGACGGTGATCGACAACGTCAACCCCACCATCGTGCCGCGGCGCCCGGACGACCGGCCCGGACGCCGCTCCGCCTGAGTCACCACAACGCCAGGACCCGGCACGGGCCGCCGGAGGCGTCCTCCCCCGGGAACACGCCGACCACGAGGGTCGCGCCGGTCGGCGGCAGCTGGTCCAGTCCCCGCAGGCACTCCAGCCCCCACCGGTCGGCCCGTCCGATCACCTCGTGCGCGGGGTACTCCGTCGTCGTCCCCGGGTCGGTGCTCAGGGTGTCCACCCCCACCCCGGCCACACCGCGCCGCGACACGAGGTACTCGCACGCCTCCGGCCCGAAGCCGGGGAAGTGCCAGGCGCCGTCCCCGCCCACGCCGCGCACGGCCTCGTCGCCCTCCGGCCAGCGCGCGTCCCAGCCGGAGTTCATCAGCACCGCGGCCCCGGCCGGGATCGGCCCGTGGACCCGCTCGAAGGCCAGCACGTCCTCCACCGCGACCACGGTGTCGGGGTCCTCGGCCGCCCGCGCCCGGACGTCGATGACCGCGGCGGGGACGACCAGTTCGTGCGGCGCGATCTCCGGGACGGTCCTGCCGCCCCCGATCACGTGCGCCGGCGCGTCCAGGTGGGTACCGGTGTGCTCGATCAGCGACCAGCGCTGCAGCCAGAATCCGAACGCGCCGTCGGCCTGGGCGGGCCCGGTCGGCTCCCGGCGCGGCTTCTCGTCGTCGAAGGTGGGCATCGACGGCGACACCACGTGGCTGAGGTCGGCGATCCGCCGGTGTCCGGACGGCCAGGGGCGGGGAGCCGCCGGAGCACTCGGGGGGTCGGCCGCGACCGCCTCCCCGCTCCGGGAGCGGACGGTCTCACCGGTTCCGCGCAGACACATGGTTCCCCCCTTCGGCCGCCGTGCCCTCCACGGCGGCGCCTGGCCTCACCCTGGCACATCCGCCCCCACGGCGAAGGGGACCGACCCCCCGTGGGGGAGTCGGTCCCGTTCAGTGTCGGCGACGGGCGTCGCGTCCTAGCCGATGGACTCGGTCAGCCACGCGTCCATGTCCTCGAAGACCGTCTCGGCGTTGCGCTCCAGACCCATGTAGTGACCGGCGTCCGGCACCACCAGGGTGCGGACGTCGGGCGAACCGCTGTACAGGTCGGCCTGCAGCTGGACGTCCTGGATACGGGCGTCCTCCTCGCCGAAGACGACGTGCACCGGGACGTCGATCTCGTCCATGCGCATCAGGTCGACGTAGATCGCCGAGGTGATGGTGGACATGTCGTTGCACGGGTGCGCGTTCTGGAGCGGGGTGACCGCCTCCAGCATCTCCGGGGTGGCGTCGGCGAAGTTGCCGGTCAGGAACTCCTCGGTGCCGTTGTCGTAGTAGTTGTAGCCCTCGGGCAGCTCGGGACGGGGGTCCTCCATCGCGGGGCTCATCCGCTGGAGGCAGCCGCCGGTCGCGGCGATGAAGCGCTCGTCGGCCTCGGGGGTGAAGCCGAGGTCGCCCCAGCCGTGCACGGACAGGCCGTCCACGTTGCCGAACGAGATCGCGGCGATGTTGACGATCAGACCGCCGTTGGACTGGCCGGCGAGGACGACCTTGTCGAACTCGGGCGTGCGGCGGCCCGGGACGGCGCCCCGGTCGGCCGAGCGGTCGAGCTCGTAGTCGCCGTCGCGCAGCTGCTCGACGATCTGGTTGGTGATGTCGGCCTGGGCGCCGATGCAGGTGTCGTAGCCGTTCGGGACGCCGCTGTTGTCGTAGCCGATCCGGTCGATGCTGACGGAGATGTGGCCGCGCTCGGCCATCTCCTCGACGTGGTTGTAGCCCTCCATGTCCATGTTCCAGTACCACTCGCCGCCGGCGATGCCGTGCTGGTACATGGTGACCGTGAGGTCCCGGGGACGGCCGCGGAAGGCGTCGGCGGGAGCGGTCAGGTGACCGGCCACCTCGTAGGTCTCACCGTCGGTGTTGCACTGCACGGCCGACCGGTTGACGTTCTCCACCTCGAAGGTGACGGGGAGCTGGATGATGTCCCCACCGCGCTGGGCCGAGGTGTCGGGTTCGGCGAGCGCCGAGCCGGCGGCGGGCACGACGACCAGCCCGAGGGCGGTCGCGGACGCGAAGATCGCCTTGTTGATCCGTCGCATGATGGCCTTCCTATTCCTTGTGAGAACTGCGTCGTCCCGGAAAGGACTGGGGGTTGGCGTTGGTGCGGGTGCGGGCCGGAGCCCGCGGGTCTCAGTGCGCGTCTCCGGCGGGTTCGGAGCGCGGCGTGGGGACGGGGGCGTCGGTGGCCGGGTCGGCGTCCGCGGGCGCGCCCTCGTCCGCCGAGGGCCGGGGCTCGCGCAGCAGGCCGATGATGAAGGGCACGCCCGCCAGGCAGACCGCCGCCAGGATCCACAGCGTGAGCTGGAAGGCGTCGGTGTAGGAGGCGGCCATGACGCCGAACACCTCGGTCTCGTCGCCGGTGACCGTGCCGGCCGCTCCGGCGAGGTCGCCCTGGGCGACCCGGTTGGCCAGGGCGCCGATGTCGAGCGCCTCGTCGGAGGTCACCGCGGGCAGCTGTTCGGTGAGGTTGGTCTGGGTCAGGCTGACCAGGAACGCGCCCATGCCCGCGACCGCGATCGCCTCGCTGGCCAGGCGCATGGTGTTGAACATCCCGGCGGCCATACCGGCGCGGGCCGGTTCGACGGAGCTGACCGCGGCGCCGTCGATGATGCCGAAGGAGATGCCGACGCCGGAGCCGATCACCATGAGCGGGCCGAGCAGCCCGATCAGCGTGGTCTCGGGGTTGAGCGTGGTGAGCCAGGCGGCGCCGAGCCCGATGAGGAGCATGCTCAGGCCGAGCAGCCAGCCGACGGGGATGAAGCGCAGCATCTGGCCCGCGAACAGTGGGAGCCCCATGACCGGGACGGTCAGCAGCATCATCGTCAGGCCGGAGCCCTGCGGGGACATCCCGTTGACGCCGATGAAGTAGGAGGGCAGGAAGACCAGCAGGCACACGAAACCGAAGGCGAGCAGGACCGGCACCAGGCACACAGCGATGAAGCGGGGGTTGCCCAGGAGGGAGAGTTCGAACATCGGGCGCCGCTGCACCCGCTCGGCCACCGCGAACGCGACCATGAGCGCCGCCGCGAGGGCGAAGCCGCCGAGCACGACAGGGTCGCCCCACCCGCGCTGGGGTCCCTCCACCACGCTGAGCGTCAGCAGGAACAGGCTGCTGGTGAAGGTGATCGCGCCCCACCAGTCGACGCTGGTGGCGTCGGGGTCCCTGGACTCGGGCAGCTTGGCCGCGCCCAGCAGGACGACACCGGCGATGACCGCCTGCGCGATGAACACCCCCCGCCAGCCGAACGCGCCGACCAGCAGCCCCGCGGTCGAGGGGCCGAGCGCCAGCCCCATGCCGAAGGAGGCGCCGAGCATGCTGAAGGCGCGGGCCCTGGTGGCGGGGTCGGTGAAGACCTGGGCGAGCAGGGCGGACCCGGCGGTCATCACCGCGGCCGCGCCCGCGCCGGAGGCGCCGCGCAGGACGTCGAGCAGGACGATGTCGCTGATCAGTCCGCTCGCCAGGGAGGACAGCGCGAAGAGGGAGAGTCCGAGGGTGAACATCAGGCGGCGGCCGAACAGGTCCGCCAGGCCGCCGCTGGCCAGCATGAAGCTGGCGAACATCACGTTGTAGGCGTGCACGACCCACTGCAACGGAGCGAGGTCCGTCTCGAGGTCGGTGCCGATGTCGGGGAGGGCGACCGACGATCCGGTGAGGGCCGCGGGCAGGAGCGCCGCGGCGACGCACACCAGGACCAGCGGCAGCCAGGACCGACCGATTCCCGTCGCCTGCGCGGTTGGGGGTCCGGACACGATGACGACTCCTTGTGAGGTTCCACGGGCAGTGATGACTGATATCGATCAGAAGGAAGCAACCTGACTATAATCAGATCTCTGATACTCGCGCAATCGTGTTCGGTTCACCAGTCGCGGAGTGTGACGCTTGACACGTTCGCCGTGGTCGCGGAGGGCGACGCCGCGCGGCCCCGGCGGGAATCGAGCGCCGCCGGGGTGGGGGCGCGTCTCGCCCGCGGAGTTCAGAATTTTTGAAACGACTGGTAAGTGAGGTTAGACTTACCTTGGTTGTCGTCAGGTTTGTCCTGGTCTGTCCCCCCGCGTGGCCCCTGGGGCTCCCACCCCCGCGCGGCCCTCCGGACACGAGGCGACCTCCCCCGTCACGAAGAAAGCAGCGTCAGCATGGACTTCACCCTGCGCCGCCTCGGCGCCCTCGGATCGACCGCCCTCCTGGCCCTCGGCCTCGCCGCCTGCGGCGCCGAACCCGCGGAGCAGGACGGAGGCGACTCCGCCTCGGCCGACGGCGCCTTCCCCGTCACCGTCGAGCACGCACTCGGCTCGGCGCAGATCCCCGAGCGGCCCGAGCGCGTGGTCACCCTCGGCCAGGGTTCCGCCGAGACCGCGATCGCCCTCGGCGTCACCCCGGTCGGCATCGAGAGCTACCCGTGGGGCAGCGACGACACCGGCTACCTGCCGTGGATCCACGAGGCGGTCACCGAGGCGGGAGACGAGCTGCCCACCCAGTTCGCCGGGGCCGACGACATCGACTTCGAGGCCGTCATCGAGCTGGAGCCCGACGTCATCCTCGCCCCGTGGTCCGGGATCACCCAGGAGCAGTACGACGTCCTCTCCGACATCGCGCCCACGGTCGCCTACGCCGAGGAGGCGTGGAACGCCGAGTGGCGCGAGCAGATCGAGGTCGTCTCCACGGCGCTGGGCCAGCCCGACGAGGCCGCCGGCCTGATCGAGGACATCGAGGGCCGGTTCGCCGCGGTCGCCGAGGAGCACCCCGAGTTCGAGGACCTCGTCTTCTCCTACGTCTACACCGACGGCCCCGGCACCCTCGGCGTCTTCATGCCCACCGAGCAGCGCGTGGCCATGGTCAGCAACATGGGGCTGACCGTCGACCCGGTCGTGGAGACCTTCCCCGAGACCGAGGGCACCGACTCGGCGGTCATCGGCCTGGAGAACGCCGACCGGCTCAGCGGCAGCGACCTGGTCTTCACCTTCTACACCGACCCCGAGACCCGCGCCGAGATCGAGGCGCAGGACCTCTACGGGGCGATCCCCGCCGTCGAGCGCGGATCCGTGGTCGCCAGCGACGACACCTCCTTCGTCACCGCCTCCTCGATCATCAACCCGCTCACCGTCCCCTGGGTCGTCGACCGCTACGTGCCCCTGATCCAGGAGGCCGCGGAGAACATCGACGGCGCGACCCCCTGACAGCACGATCGTGAAGACACTCCCGGCGCCGCCCCGGAGGGGACCCGCCCGCACCGCCGCCGCGCTCGGCGGCGGCGCCGCGGCCCTGACCGGGGCGGCCGTCCTGAGCCTCGCGCTCGGCGGTCGGCCCACACCGCCCGCCGAGCTGTGGGCGGTCCTGACCGGTGAGGCGGACGCATTCACCACGGCCGTGGTGGCGAGCCGCCTCGCGCGGACCGTCGTGGGCGCCCTCTGCGGGGCCGCGCTGGCACTGGCCGGAACCCTCATGCAGGGCGTCACCCGCAACCCGCTCGCCGACCCCGGCCTGCTGGGCGTCAACGCCGGCGCGGCGGCGGCCGTGGTCACCGGCACCGCCCTGTTCGGGCCGGCCACGACCACCGGGGCCCTGTGGTGGGCACTGCCCGGCGCGCTCGCGGCCGGACTGGTCGCCCACGCCGTCGGCACCCGGGGCGGCGACGGCGGAACGGCCCGCCTCGTCCTCGCCGGAGCGGTGGTCTCCGCCGTCCTGACCGCCTACGTCCAGGCGGTCTCGCTGAGCATGCCCGAGGTGTTCGACACCTACCGCTACTGGGTCGTCGGCTCCCTGGCCGGACGGGACCTGGACGTCTCCCTCGCGGTGCTGCCCGTCATCGCCGCCGCCACCGCCGTCGCCCTGCTCGCGGCCGGAGGGCTCAACGCCCTGGCCCTCGGCGAGGAGGCCGCCGTGTCCACCGGGGCCGACACCGCCATGGTGCGCGCCGCCGCCCTCGTCGCGGCGATCGTCCTGGCGGCCGCCGCGACCGCCGCCGTGGGGCCCATCGGCTTCGTGGGCCTGGCCGTTCCGCACGTCGTCCGCGCCCTGGTCGGCGTGGACTTCCGCCTGCAGGTGCCGTTCGCCCTGCTCGTCGGCCCCACCCTGCTGCTGCTCGCCGACGTCGCGGGCCGCACGGTCGCCCGGCCGATCGAGCTCATGGTCGGCGTGGTCACCGCCTTCGTCGGCGCGCCCGTGCTCCTGTACGCGGTGCGCCGGATGCGGGGGGCGACGTGAGCCGGGCGGCGGGCCGCGGGGAGGGTCCCGTGCTGAGGGTGGGGCGGGTGATCGCGCTGCCGCTGCACTCGCGCGCTCTGCTGTGGGCCGCCCTCTACGTCGTCCTGGTGGCGGGGATCGCCGCGCTCACGCTCACGCTGGGCCGCCTGGGCATCCCGCTCGACCGTCTGCCCGCCGTCGTCGCGGGTTCGGGTGAGGCCACGGAGACCTTCGTGCTCGACCGTCTGCGCGGCCCCCGGCTGACGGTCGCCCTGGGCGCCGGCGCGGCCCTGGGCATGGCGGGCGCCCTGTTCCAGTCGGTGACCCGCAACCCGCTGGGCAGCCCCGACGTGATCGGGCTGGGCGCGGGGGCCGGGGCCGGCGCGGCGGTCGCCGTGCTGCTGCTGCCCGGCGCCGTGTCCGTCCCGCTGGGGGCGCTGGCCGGATCGGCGCTGGCCATGGTCCTCGTGGCCCTGGCCACCGGCACCGGGCTGCGCCACCCCGGCCGACTCATCGTCGCCGGGATCGGCGTGGCCGCCATGGCGCACGCCTTCACCCAGTACGTCGTCGCCGTGCTGGCCAGGAACGAGGCCACGGTTCTGTCCGCCTACATCTACGGGAGCCTCGGGGCGCGGTCGTGGGACCACGCCGCGACCATCTGGCTCGTGCTGGCCGCGGCCGTCCCGTTCACCCTGGCCCTGGCCGGTCCGGTCGCGGTCAACGAGATGGGCGACGAGCTGGCCGACTCCCTGGGCGCGCGGGCCGGACGCACCCGTACGGCGGCCGTCGTGCTGTCGGTGGTGCTGTCGGCCGCGGCCGTCGCCGTCGCGGGGCCGATCGCGTTCGTGTCGCTGACCGCACCGCAGATCGCGCGCCGGACGACGCGTGTCCCCGGGCCGAACCTGGCCGTGTCAGCCCTGGCCGGTGCGCTCCTGCTGGCCGCGGCGGACCTGGTCGTGCAGCAGGTCCCGGCGGCGGAGGGGCTGCCGGTCGGGGTCCTGACCATGGCGCTGGGCGGCGTGTACCTGGGCTGGCTGTTGGTTCGAGAATGGCGAAGGGGAGTCTTGTGAGCGAGGCCAACGGTCCGGCGCTGACCGCGGAGGGCCTGACCCTGGGGTACGGGGCCGACCCGGTCGTGCGCGACCTCGACCTGGAGGTGGCCGAGGGGGAGTTCACCGTGATCGTCGGTCCCAACGGCTGCGGCAAGTCCACCCTGCTCAAGGCGCTGGGCAGGGTGAACGCGCCGGTGGCGGGGCGGGTGCTGCTGCACGGCCGCGACGTCCGCGCCCAGCGGTCCAAGGCGGTCGCGCGGCGCATGGCGCTGCTGCCGCAGAGCCCCCTCGCCCCGGAGGGCATCACCGTCCGGGCGCTGGCCGCGCGCGGCCGGTTCCCGCACCACACGCTGCTGCGGCAGTGGAGCCCGCGCGACGAGGAGGCGGTCGACGAGGCGCTGGAGCTCACGGGGATGGCGGACCTCGCCGACACGCTGGTGGGGTCGCTGTCCGGAGGGCAGCGCCAGCGCGCGTGGGTGGCGATGGTCCTGGCCCAGGACACCGGTGTCCTGCTGCTGGACGAGCCGACCACCTACCTGGACATCGCGCACCAGTACGAGCTGCTGGAGCTGTTCGCCGACCTGCACCGGCGCGGGCGCACGATCGTCGCGGTCCTGCACGACCTGGCCCAGGCCGCCCGGTTCGCCACCCGGCTGGTGATGATGGCGGGCGGCCGCGTGGTCGCCGACGGCGCTCCGGAGGACGTGGTCACCGCGCCGCTCGTGGCGGAGGTCTTCGGGCTGGCCTGCGACGTGGTGCCCGACCCGCGCACGGGGACTCCGCTGGTCATCCCGCACGAGCGGTCCTGAGGAGGGACGCGGGGACCGGGGGACGGGCGCGCGGCCCGGGTCAGCGGTCGCGGCGGGCCTTGTACTCCTCCCAGTGCGTCAGGAGGGTGTCGTGGTAGTCGTCCAGCCAGGTCATGTAGTCGTACATGTTGCGCAGGCGGGTGCGGGACGGCGGGCTCAGCCCCGGCAGCCGGTCGAGCGCCGACCGGGCCAGCTCGCGCTGCTGCCTGAGGTAGCCGCGTTCGTTGCGCAGGAACCCGCCCCAGACGTCCTCGTCCATGCTCACCAGGCGCGAGCGCCGGTCGGGCGCCTCCTGGAGGGTCACGAAGCCCAGGTCCACCAGGCGGCGCACGGACTGTGAGACCGACCCGCGGCTGACCTGGGCGCCCTCGACGATCTCGTCGGCGGTGACCGCCTCGCGGTCGGCGACCAGGAGGAAGCCGACGATGCGCCCCTCGGCGCGGGGGCGGCCCTGCGACTGCCAGAACTCGGAGAAGCGCCGGACGAAGTCGGCCCTGAACTCCTGCTCCTCCCGTTCGCTCTCCGACATGCCGGCCAGCCTATCGCCCGCCGCGCGCGGCCGCGTCGGTCCGCAGCGATTCCAGCATCGCCGACAGGGCCGCCCACACGTCCTCCAGGTCGCGGTCGGTTCCGGCCGAGGCCAGCCACAGGGCGGCCTCGTTCATCGCGCCGGAGAGCAGGTGGGCGAGCGGCGCGATCGGCTGCGGGCGCAGCAGGCCCGCGTCGGCCAGTTCGGTGAGAGCCTCGGCCAGGTGGCGGGCCGACCCGGCCTCGTCCATGGCCCGCCAGGCGTCCCAGCCCAGGATCGCGGGGCCGTCCACGAGCATGATCCGCTGGACCCGCGGGTCCGTGCTCGCGGTGAGGAACGCCCTGCACCCCGAGGTGAGCTGGAGCCAGGGGTCGTCGTGGGCCTCCGCGGACTCCGCCACAGTCGCGGCGACCTCCGCCTGCACCTCCTCCAGGACGGCGCGGAACAGGTCGGCCTTGCCGTCGAACTGGTGGTACAGCGCGCCCTTGGTCACCGAGGCCGCCGCGACGACCTGGGCCAGGCCCACCCCGGCGTACCCGTGTTCGGCGAACAGCCGACGCGCGTGCCCGACCAGCGCCCTCCGGGTCCGTTTCCTCTGCTGCGCGCGTGCGGTCGCGGCCATCGGCTCCCCTCCCACTTGACATACCTTCGGTATGCCAATAGCGTACCTTCACATACCAAGAGTACGTGAAAAGGGGTCGATCATGCGTCTGACCAGCTTCTACCCGGTGATCTGCACGTCCCGGATCGACGAGACGCAGGCGTTCTACACGGATCTGTTCGACTTCGAGGTGACCTTCGCGGCCGACTGGTACGTGAGCCTGCGCCGCCCCGGGCCGCCCGCCCACGAACTCGCCCTCCTCGATTACACCCACCCCACGCTGCCCGAGGCCTACCGCGCCCCCGTGCGCGGCCTCCTGCTGAACTTCGAGGTGGCGGACGTGGACGCGGAGTGGGAGCGGCTCGTCGAGCGCGGCGGCCTCACGCCCCAGCTGTCCCTGCGCAGCGAGGACTTCGGCCAGCGGCACTTCATCGTGGCCGACCCCAGCGGCGTCCTCGTCGACGTCATCACCCCGATCGAGCCCTCGGCCGCGTTCTCCGAGCAGTTCACGGACGGGTGAGGGGTGCGGTCGGCCGGGGGCGGGGGCGGGGGCTCCGCGCCCCCGGGGCGACGGCGCCGTGGCGCCGGCCGACCGCGGCGAGCGGCCGTGCGTCGGCATGTGCACGCGGTACCAGCCGGTCGGTATGCTGTCCTGACCGGTGGCGGTGCCCCCGGGGGTGCGAGGTGAGGCTGGACATGGCGCGAGGACAGCGATCGGTCGGATCGGACGGGGGAGCCGTCCCCGAACGCGGGGCGGTGCCCGAGCGGCTGCTCGGGGCGGCGACGCGGCTGTTCGCCCAGCGGGGGTTCGAGGGAACCTCGGTGCAGGAGATCGTCGCGGCCGCGGGGGTCACCAAGGGCGCGATGTACCACTACTTCGGCTCCAAGGACGACCTGCTCTACGAGGTCTACGCGCGCGTGCTGCGGATGCAGACCGAGCACCTGGTCCGGATCGCGGCCCAGGACGCCTCGGTCGCCGAGCGGGTGCGCGAGGCGGCGGCCGACGTCATCGTCACCAGCGTCGCCAACCTGGACGACACCGTCATCTTCTTCCGCTCGATGCACCAGCTGGACCAGGACAAGCAGCGCACCGTGCGCGCCGAGCGCAGGCGCTACCACGAACTGTTCCGGGACCTGGTCCAGCAGGGCCAGGACGAGGGGGTCTTCCGCGACGACGTGCCCGCCGACCTGGTCGTCGACTACTTCTTCGGATCGGTGCACCACCTGGGCACCTGGTACCGCAAGGACGGCGCCCTGTCCGGCGAGGACGTCGGACGGCACTTCGCCGACCTGCTCATCCGCGGACTGCGCCCGAAGGACTGACGGAGGGCGCGGCCCCGGGCGCCGGGGCACGCGCCCGGCACGCGTGCCCCGCCCGCCCACGCTCCCGGGCCGGGCGCGGGACCGGACCAGCGGCGCCTACCGGTACCGCGCCAGCTCGGCGCGGGCCAGGGACCGCAGGTGCACCTCGTCCGGACCGTCAGCGAGCCGCAGCGTCCGGATGCCCGCCGTCCACGCGGCCAGCGGAAGGTCCTGGCTGACCCCCGCCGCCCCGTGCGCCTGGACGGCCCGGTCCAGGATCCACTCCACCGTGCGCGGCGTGGCGATCTTGATCGCCTGGATCTCGGTGTGGGCGCCGCGGTTGCCCACGGTGTCCATGAGGTAGGCGGTCTTGAGCACCAGCAGCCGCAGCTGTTCGATCCTGACCCGCGCCTCGGCGATCCACTCCCGCACCACCCCCTGGTCCGCCAGCGGACGCCCGAACGCGACGCGGTCCAGCACCCGCCGGCAGGTCATCTCCAGGGCACGCTCGGCCATCCCGATGGCGCGCATGCAGTGGTGGATCCGCCCGGGACCGAGGCGGGCCTGGGCGATCGCGAACCCGTCGCCCTCGCCCCCGACGAGGTGGTCGGCGGGTACGCGCACGTCCTCGAAGACCACCTCGGCGTGGCCGCCGTGGTCGTTGTCGTCGTACCCGTACACGCCCATGCCCCGCCGGACGGTCACGCCCGGGGTGTCGCGCGGTACGAGCACCATGCTCTGCTGCCGGTGCCGCTCGGCGTCCGGATCGGTCTTGCCCATCACGATGAGGACCGCGCAGTCCGGGTTCATCGCCCCGGTGATGTACCACTTGCGGCCGTTGACCACGTAGGAGTCGCCGTCGCGGGTGATCGTGGTGGCGATGTTGGTGGCGTCGGAGGAGGCCACGTCCGGTTCGGTCATCGCGAAGGCCGACCGGATCCGCGCCTCCAGCAGGGGCTCCAGCCACCGCCGCTTCTGCTCCTCGGTGCCGAACATCGCCAGCACCTCCATGTTCCCGGTGTCCGGCGCGGCGCAGTTGAGCGCCGCGGGAGCCAGCCGGGGGCTGCGTCCGGTGATCTCGGCCAGCGGCGCGTAGGTGAGGTTGGAGACGCCCCCGTGCTCGGGGTGGCCCGCCAGGAAGAGGTTCCACAGCCCCTGCGCACGGGCCTTCTCCTGGAGCTCCCGCACGACCGGCGCGGTCGCCCACGGGTGGTCGCGGTCGGCGAGCTGGGCCTCCAGCACCGACTCGGCCGGGTAGACGTGGTCGTCCATGAAGGCCAGCAGCCGCGCGCGCAGCCGCTCGGTCTCCTCGTCGAAGGTGAAGTCCATCATTGCTCCTTCAGGGTGGCGTGGGCGCGCTCGACCAGCGGCGCGACCATCGCGCCGATCCGGTCGAAGCCCGCTCCGACGGTGAGGCCCCGGCTGTGCCGGAGATGGATGCCCTCGGCGATCACCGCGAGCTTGAAGCAGCCGAAGGCCACGTACCAGGCGAGCCGGGACACGTCGCGGCCGGTGGCCGCCGTGTACAGCTCCACCAGCTCGGCCGAGGAGGGGAACCCCTCGGCGGAGGTCGCGGGAACGGAGTCGCCGCCCACGTCGGCGGCCTGCTCCCGGTAGACGAGCATCAGCCCCAGGTCCACGAGCGGGTCCCCGAGGGTGGCCATCTCCCAGTCCAGGACGGCCGTGAGGTCGCCCTCGGGGGTGACGAGGACGTTGTCGAGCCGGTAGTCGCCGTGCACGATCGCGGGCGCCGACTGCTCGGGGACCGTCCGCGCCAGGTGCTCGTGCAGCTCGTCGATCCCGGGGATGTCGCGGCTGCGCGAGGCGTCGAGCTGCTTGCGCCACCGCCGCACCTGGCGTTCCAGGAAGCCGACGGGGCGGCCGAAGTCACCGAGCCCGACCTTCCCGGGCGCCACCGCGTGCAGCTCGCCCAGTGTGGCCACGAGCGACTCCGCCGCGGCGCGGGTCCGCTCGGCGCCCAGCACCGCGATCTCGTCGCGGGTGCGGAAAGGGGTGCCCGCCACGTACTCCATGACGTAGAACGGCGCCCCGAGCACGTCGGGGTCCTCGCACAGGGTGTACGTGCGCGGGACGGGGACGGGGGTGTCGCGGAGCGCGGTCATCACGCGGTACTCGCGCGCCATGTCGTGCGCGGTCGCGAGCACGTGCCCCAGCGGAGGGCGGCGCACCACCCAGCTGCCCGTTCCGTCGGTGACGACGTAGGTCAGGTTGGACTTGCCGCCCGCGATGACCCGTCCGCTCAGCGGGCCCGCGACCAGCCCGGGCGCCGCGCGGTCCAGATACGAGCGCAACCGCGCGGGATCCAGCCCGGGAAGCTCCTCGGTCACTCCCCGGCCTCCCCCGCGAAGACCTTCTCCCTCAGGTGCCGCATCCCCGCCAGCCAGCCGTCGGTGTCGGCGGCCCGGGCCGCGTAGTACCCCGCGACCTGGGGGTGGGGGAGGATGAGGAAGCGCCCGTCCGCCAGTCCCGCCATGACGGTGTCGGCGGCCTCCTCGGGGGTGATCGCGTCCGCGTCCATCAGGGCCTTCCCGGTCTCCCCGCTGGCCTCCAGCATCGCGGTGCGCACCCCCATCGGGCACACGCACTGCACGGTGACGCCCCGGTCCCCGTAGGTGGCCGACAGCCACTCGCCGAACGCCAGCGCGGCGTGCTTGGTCACCGAGTAGGGCGCGCTGCCGAGCATCGTCAGCAGTCCCGCCGCCGAGACGGTGGACACGAACCGCCCCTGGCCCCGCTCCAGCCAACCAGGCAGGAGCTCGCGCGCGGCGCGCACGTGCGCCATCACGTTGACCTGCCAGGACAGCTCCCAGTCGGACTCCGGGCTCTCCGGGCCGGTCCCGACGCCCACACCGGCGTTGGCCACGTAGAGGTCGATCGCGCCCAGGTGGGCGCCCGCCTCGGCGACGAGCGCCGTGACGCCCTCCTCGCTCGCCGCGTCGCCCGGCACGGCCACCCCGCCGATCTCGGCGGCCACGGCCTCGGCCGCGGCGGCGTCCAGGTCGTTGACGACCACGCGCGCTCCGGCCCCCGCCAGTCGGCGCGCGAGCGCGGCCCCGATCCCGTTGCCCGCGCCCGTGACGACGGCCCCGCGTTCGTTCAGCTCCATGTCAGAAACCTCCGGTGAGCGTGACGCCGCCGTCCAGGACGAGCGTGCGGCCGGTGACCCAGGCGGCGTCGTCGGACAACAGGAAGGCGACGGCGCCGGCCACGTCCTCGGGGACGCCGAGGCGGCCCAGCGGGTAGGCGGCCGAGACCTCCTCCTCGCGCCCCTCGTACAGGGCGGAGGCGAAGCGCGTCTTGACCACGGCGGGCGCCACCCCGTTGACGCGCACGTCCGGAGCGAGCTCCACGGCCAGCTCGGCGGTGATGTGGCTGAGCATCGCCTTGGTGGCGCCGTAGAAGCCGATGCCGGGCGAGGGCTGGGTTCCAGCCACGGACGACACGTTGACGACCGCGCCGCCGTGCTCGGCCATCCACGCCTTGTGCGCCGCGCGGACCCACGCGAGCGCGGACAGCACGTTGACCTCGACCATCTTGCGCGCGGCGGCCGGGTCCAGGTCGATCAGCCGGCCGAACACCGGGTTGATGCCGGTGTTGTTGACCAGCAGGTCGACGCTGCCGAAGGCCTCCATGGCGGCGGCGACCGCGGCGTCCTGGTGCTCGGGGTCGTCGGCCCTGCCGGGCACGGCGACGGCGTGGTCGGGGCCGCCCAGGGCTTCGACCGCCTCGTCCAGGGCCTCGGCGCCGCGCGCGGTCAGGCACACCCGAGCGCCCTCGTCGACGAGGCGTCGGGCGATGCCGAGGCCGATGCCGCGGCTGGCGCCGGTGACGATGGCGGTCCGCCCGCCGAACCGGGATGTCATCTGGTTCTCCTTAGACCGACTGGTCGGTATGTATGGGGGACTCTACGCGGACCCACGGGCGCGCCGCAAGGGGACTCTGCGCGACAATGGCGCTGGGCCGGACCGGCCCGGACCGCGAACGGCAGAGTGAGGCTTCCATGGCAACCGAGGTGACCGACGCGCCGGACCGGCGCCGGTACGAGATCAGGGTCGACGGGGAGACCGCGGGCTTCTCCGAGTACGTGCGCACCGGTGATCTGGTCACCTTCACGCACACCGAGATCACCCCCTCCCACGAGGGGGAGGGGCTGGGCGGGACCCTCGTGCGCGCGGCCCTGGACGACGTCCGCTCCCAGGGGCTGTCCGTCCTGCCGCTGTGCCCGTTCGTCAAGGTGTGGATCGCCCGCCACCGGGAGTACGCCGACCTGGTCTACCGGGCTCCGACGGAGTAGGGGAGGCCCACGATGACCGACTACGGACGCGACGTCGCCTTCGGCGTCTTCCCGACGCCGAGCGCCGACCCCGACGGCCTGCGGACCCTGTGGGCGGTCGTGGCCGCGGCCGAACACGGCGGACTGGAGTTCGCGGGGATCCAGGACCACCCCTACCAGCGCGCGCACCTGGACACCTGGACGCTGATGGCCGCGGTCCTGGCCCGGACCGAGCGGCTGCGGGTCTTCCCGGACGTGGCCAACCTGCCCCTGCGCCCACCCGCGATCATCGCCACGTCGGCGGCGAGCCTGGACGTGCTCTCCGGCGGCCGTTTCGAACTGGGGCTCGGCGCGGGTGCGTTCTGGGACGCGGTGGCGGCGATGGGCGGGCGGGCCCGCGCGCCGCGCGAGGCCGCCGACGCCCTCCTGGAGGCCGTCGAGGTGATCCGGCTGATGTGGTCGGACGCTCGCTCGGTGCGCTTCGAGGGGGAGCACTACCGGTTGTCCGGGGCCCGGCCGGGCCCCGCGCCCGTCCACGGCATCGGGATCTGGCTGGGCGTCCTGGGCCCGCGGCTGCTGCGCGCCCTGGGCAGGACGGCCGACGGCTGGCTGCCCTCCAGCGGCTACGCCCGACCCGACCAGCTCGCGGACATGCACGCGCGGATCGACGCGGGCGCCGCCGAGGCGGGTCGCGACCCCGCGTCGATCCGGCGGGCGTACAACGTGTGGGGGACCATCACCGACGGCTCGTCCGGCGGGTTCCTGGAGGGGCCCGTGGACCAGTGGGTGGACGAGCTGACCGAGCTGGTGCTCGAGTACGGCATGGACACGTTCGTGTTCGGTCCGTCGGCGGATCCGGTCGCGCAGGTGAGCCGGTTCGCCGCCGAGGTGGCCCCCGCCGTCCGCGAGGCGGTGCGGGCCGAGCGGGGGTGACCGCGGCGGGGCCTACCGCGACGGGTCGAGGGTCAGCTTCCCGACGGTGCCGCGCGAGCGCAGGTCCTCGTGCGCCCGTCGCGCCTCGGACAGGGGGTAGGTCCCGCCGACGATCGGCCGCAGTCGGCCGTCGGCGACCATCGCGAACTGTTCCGCCATGGCCTGGCCGACCACGTCGCCGGGCAGGAACCAGGCGTGCGGGAGCCACATCCCGCTCACCGTGGTGGAGAAGCGCATGAGGTTGGGCAGCTTCACGGCCCTGGGCTCCTCGCGCGAGGCCATGCCGTAGAAGGCGAGCCGGCCGAACGGGGCCAGGGCGCGCAGGCTCTCGTCGGTCACCCGGCCGCCGACCATGTCCAGCACCGCGTCCACGCGGCGGCCCCCGTTGGCGGCGATCAGCGCCTCGGTCATGTCGGGCGCGGCGGAGTCCACCACGGCGTCGGCGCCCAGCTCCAGGGCCAGGTCGCGCTTGGCCTCGCTGCTGGCCACCGCGATGACGCGGCCCGCGCCGAACGCCTTGGCGAGTTGGACGGCGAGGGTGCCGACCCCGCCCGCCGCCGCGTGCACGACCACGGACTCGCCCGGGTCCATCCGCACGCTCCTGCGCAGCAGCACCCAGGCCGTCGCGCCCTGGACGACGAGCGCGAGCGCGGCCTCGTCGGAGACCCCGTCCGGGATGTCGTAGGTCGTCCCGGGGGTGCTCAGGGCCCGCTCGGCGTAGCCTCCCGCCGCGGTCAGGGCCACGACGCGGCGTCCGTCGGCGGTGCGTCCGGCGATCTCCCCTCCGGGGACCATGGGCAGGGACGAGGGGGAGAGGTAGCTGTTCTCCGCCTGGTGGGTGTCGGCGTAGTTGATCCCGGCGCGGGACACCTCGACGAGGACGCCGTCCGGTCCCGGCTCGGGGTCGGGCAGCTCCGTGGGGACGAGGACCTCGGGTCCGCCGAACTCGGTGATCTGGATGGCGCGCATGGTGGCCTCCGTTCGTAGGGACGTACCGACCGGATGGTATGTTACGCGCCGGTCGTCCGCACACGTCACCCCCGCGCTGGGCGCCGCGCACCGTCCCGCTGCGCGCGCCTCGCTGGTGCAAGACGGACAGAGCGGCGTAAAACTTCAGAAAAGACCCGCGTCTGACACCGGTGGTCATGTGAAATTCCGTGTCATCGCGAGTGAGGGTGGATACGGGGACGGTGCCCCCGTGCGACGTGTCCCGGCGGGGCGCGCGACGGGGACGCCAGGGGCCCGCGCCGCCGCACCGGAGGTGCGCGATGACCACGAACGTCTTCGTGCTGGGTCTCGACGAACAGAACCGCGAGGTACTGAACGGGCTGCCCGGCACCGCGGACTGCCGGTTCCTGACGCTGCTCGGTCTCGACGAGATCGGCCAGGAACGGGACATCGACATGCCCGGCCTGCTCGCGCTCGCGTCCAGGCGGCTGGATTCCTTCGACGGGACGGTCGACGCGATCATCGGCCTGTGGGACTTCCCGGTCAGCTCGCTCGTACCCCTGCTGTGCCGCCCGCGCGGACTGCCCTGCGCGTCCCTGGAGGCGGTCGTGCGCTGCGAGCACAAGTACTGGAGCCGTCTGGAGCAGCGGGCCGTCGTTCCGCGGGCCGTTCCGAGGTTCGCGGTGGTCGACCTCGACTCCGCGGCCAGGCCCGGGACCCTCTCCTACCCGCTGTGGGTCAAGCCGGTGAAGTCCTTCTCGTCGGAACTGGCGTTCCGGGTGACCGACGACGCTGGGTACGAGGCCGCGATACGCCGGGTCAGGAAGGGCGCCGGACGCGTCGGAGCCCCCTTCCAGTGGGTGATGGACCGGGTCCGGATGCCCGCCGCGATCCGCTCCGTCGGCGGCACGGCCGGGCTCGTGGAGGAGGAGGCGACGGGGGACCAGCTGACCGTCGAGGGGTACGTCCGCGGCGGCGTGGCGCACTCCTACGCGCTCGTCGACTCCCTCGTCTACCCCGGCACACCGAGCTTCCTCTGCTACGAGTACCCGTCCCGGGCGCCGGCGTCGGTCCGCGACCGCCTGTTCGACCTGGCCGACCGGGTGATCGCCCGGGTCGGGCTGGACGACACGACCTTCAACGTCGAGTTCTTCCACGATCCGGAGACCGACGCCGTCAGGCTCCTGGAGATCAATCCCCGGCACTCCCAGTCGCACGCCCGGATGTTCGAACTCGTGCGCGGGGTGTCCAACCACGAGATCGCCCTGCGGATCGCGCTCGGGGAGGAACCGGTGCTGGAGCGCGCTGGGACGTACGGGGTGGCCGCCAAGTGGTTCCTCCGGCGCTTCCGCGACGGGTTCCTGGCGTCGGTTCCCACCCCGGAGGACGTCGCGCGCGCCGAGGACCGGGCCCCGGACGCGCGGGTGGAGATCACCGCGCGCGCGGGCGGGTGGCTCTCCGACCTGCCGATCCAGGACAGCTACAGCTACGAGCTCGCCGACGTCTTCGTGGCGGGGCGGGACGCGCGGGAGTGCGAACGCGGGTTCCGCGCGTGCGCGCGCGAGCTGCCCTTCACCATCAGGGACGTCCGCGAGGACCGACCGCGAAGAGGAGCGGGAGACGATGAGAACCGTCAGCGAACTGCCGAACGACGTCCGCGAGGACGTCTGCGTCCTCATCCCGCTCAGTGACGGCGTCCGGCTCGCCGCACGCGTCTGGCGCCCCGTCGGCAGCGACGGACGCCCGGTGCCCGCGATCCTGGAGTTCATCCCGTACCGCAGGCGCGACCTCACCGCGCAGCGCGACTCGGTGCACCATCCCTACCTGGCCGGGCACGGGTACGCGTGCGCCCGCGTGGACCTGCGCGGCAGCGGGGACTCCGAGGGCGTGCTCACCGACGAGTACCTGGAGCGGGAGCTCCAGGACGCGGAGGAAGTGCTCGCCTGGCTCGCCGACCAGCCCTGGTGCGACGGACGCACCGGCATGATGGGCATCTCCTGGGGAGGGTTCAACGCCCTCCAGGTCGCCGCGCGGCGCCCCGGGAGCCTGCGCGCGATCGTGACCGCCTGCTCCACCGACGACCGCTACTCCGACGACGTGCACTACATGGGCGGGTGCCTCCTGGTCGACAACCTGTCCTGGGCCTCCACCATGTTCGCCTACAACTCCTGCCCTCCCGACCCCGCGCTGGTCGGCGAGCGCTGGCGGGAGATGTGGCACGACCGGTTGGACGGCAGCGGGCTCTGGCTGGACACCTGGCTCCGCCACCAGCACCGCGACGGCTACTGGAAACACGGGTCGGTCGCCGAGGACCTGGACGCCGTCCAGGTGCCCGTCCTGGCCGTCAGCGGGTGGGCCGACGGCTACTCCAACGCCGTGTTCCGCCTCCTGGCGGGGCTGCGCGTACCCCGGCTCGGACTCCTCGGACCCTGGTCGCACAAGTACCCCCACCTCGGCCAACCCGGCCCCGCCGTCGGTTTCCTGCAGGAGCTGGTGCGCTGGTGGGACCGCTGGCTCAAGGACGCCGACAACGACGTGATGGACGCACCCGCGCTGCGGGCCTGGATGCAGGAGAGCGAGCGCCCGTCCACCTCCTACGAGGAGCGGCCCGGACGCTGGGTCGGAGAGCGCGCGTGGCCGTCGCCCAGGATCGTGCCCGTGTCCCGGGCCCTGGGGCACGGCCGGGTGCTGGGCGAGGGCGAGGAACCCGGCGACGGCGCCGTCCTGACCCTGTCCTCGCCGCTGTCCACCGGCCAGCACGCGGGCAAGTGGTGCTCCTACAACGCGCCTCCGGACCTGCCCCACGACCAGAGGGAGGACGACGGCGGGTCGATCGTCTTCGACAGCGTGCCGCTCCGTGAACGGATCGAGATCCTGGGGTCCCCCGTGGTCGACCTCGAACTCTCCGTCGACCGGCCCGACGCCATGGTCGCGGTGCGCCTGTGCGACGTCACCCCCGACGGCGAGGCCACCCGCGTCACCTACGGACTGCTCAACCTCACCCACGCCGACGGCCACGAGACGCCGCGCGGACTGGTGCCCGGGCGCGTGTACCGGGTCTCGGTCGCCCTCAACGGCGTGGCGCAGGCGTTCCCGCCCGGCCACCGGATCCGGGTCTCGGTCTCCACGTCCTACTGGCCGCTCGCCTGGCCCTCACCCGAGCCTGTGCGGCTCGCCGTGTACCCGGGCGCGAACACGCGGCTGCTGCTTCCGGTCCGCATGACCGGCGCCGCGGACGAGCCCGTGGTGGCGCCCTTCGGAGAGCCCGAGGGAACCGCCCCGGTCCCGACGAGCCAGATCTCGCCCCCGGAGCACCGGTGGGACCTGGCGCACGACCTCGTGCGGTACCGGGCCTCGCTGAACGTGGTCAAGGACCTCGGCACGGTGCGCTTCGACGACATCGACCTGGAGGTGACCCGGCGGGCGGAGGAGACCTACAGCTGGGTCGGCGACGACTACGACACGGTCAGAGGCGAGACGGTGTGGACGATGGGCTTCGCGCGCGGGGACTGGTCCGCGCGGACGAGGACGCGCACGGTGCTGACGTCGACGGCGACCGACTTCCACGTGCACGCCACGCTCGACGCCTACGAGGACGACGAGCGCGTGGCGACGAGGATCTTCAGCTCGGTCATCCCCCGCGACCACGTGTGACCGGGACCCGGGGGGCCCGGCCACACGCCGTGCGGGAGCTACCTGGTCAGGCCGGCACGCCTCAGGGCGTCGGCCATCGCGCCGGAGGGGGCGTCCTTCCGGTTCTGCTCGCCCCGGCCGCCGCCTCCCCTGCGGCCGTCGCCGCCGCCCCCGCGGCGCCGGTCACCGCGACCGCGGTCCTCGCGGCCGCCGCGCTCGTCCCTGCCGCCGCGGCCGCCGCGCCCCCCGGAGGCCTCGTCGTCCAGGCGCATGGTGAGCGAGATGCGCTTGCGCGGGATGTCGACGTCCTGGACCTTCACCCGGACCACGTCGCCCGGCTTGACCACCTCGCGCGGGTCCTCGACGAACCGGTTCGACAAGGCCGACACGTGCACCAGGCCGTCCTGGTGCACGCCCACGTCCACGAACGCCCCGAACGCGGCCACGTTGGTGACCACGCCCTCCAGGATCATCCCGGGCTCCAGGTCGTCCAGCTTCTCCACGCCCTCCCTGAAGGTCGCGGTGGTGAACGCCGGTCGCGGGTCGCGGCCGGGCTTGTCCAGCTCGGAGAGGATGTCGGTGACGGTCGGCAGACCGAAGGCGCCGTCGACGAAGTCCTGCGGCCGGATCCGCGACAGCGCCTTCCCGTCACCGATCAGCGACCGCAGGTCGGTGCCGGTCCGCTCCAGGATGCGCCGCACGACCGGGTACGCCTCGGGGTGCACGGCCGAGGCGTCCAGCGGGTCGTCGCCGTCGGGCACGCGGAGGAAGCCCGCGCACTGCTCGAACGCCTTGGGGCCCATCCGCGGGACCGAACGCAGCGCCTCGCGCGTCCGGAAGGGACCGTTGGCGTCGCGGTGGGCGACGATGTTGCGGGCCAGGGTGGAGGTCACGCCCGACACCCGGGTCAGCAGGGGGACAGACGCCGTGTTGACGTCCACGCCCACACCGTTCACGCAGTCCTCGACGACCGCGTCGAGCGAGCGCGACAGCTTCGCCTCGGCCAGGTCGTGCTGGTACTGGCCGACGCCGATGGACTTGGGGTCGATCTTGACCAGCTCGGCCAGCGGGTCCTGGAGCCGGCGGGCGATGGAGGCCGCGCCGCGCAGGGACACGTCCAGGTCGGGCAGCTCCTCGGAGGCGTAGGCGGAGGCCGAGTACACCGACGCGCCCGCCTCGGACACCATCACCCTGGTCAGCTTGAGCTCGGGGTGGCGCTTGAGGAGGTCGGCGGCGAGCCGGTCGGTCTCGCGCGAGGCCGTGCCGTTGCCGATCGCGACGAGCTCCACGCCGTGTTCGGCGCTCAGCCGTGCCAGCGTGGCCAGGGAGCCCTCCCAGTCCTTGCGCGGCGCGTGCGGGAAGACCGTGTCGGTCGCCACGACCTTGCCGGTGCCGTCGACGACCACGACCTTGACACCCGTGCGCAGACCCGGGTCCAGGCCCAGCGTCGGACGGGTTCCGGCGGGGGCGGCCAGGAGCAGGTCGCGCAGGTTGGCGGCGAAGACGTTCACGCCCTCGTCCTCGGCCCGCTGCCACAGCCGCATGCGCACGTCGATGTCCAGGCGGACCAGGACGCGCGTGCGCCAGGCCCAGCGGACGGTGTCCTGGAGCCAGCGGTCGGCGGGGCGGCCGCGGTCCACGATGCCGAAGCGGTGGGCGATGGCGTCCTCGTAGGAGCTGCGGGGGACGGTGCCGTCCGCCTTCTCGGCGGGCGGCTCCTCCGGCTCCAGGGTGAGGGTGAGCACCTCCTCCTTCTCGCCCCGGTACAGGGCCAGGACGCGGTGGGAGGGCAGCTCGGTCAGGGGCTCGGAGAAATCGAAGTAGTCGGCGAACTTCGCGCCCGACTCCTCCTTGCCCTCGCGGACGGCCGACCCCAGGCGGCCCCGGTTCCACAGCCGTTCGCGGAGCACTCCCGTGAGGTCGGCGTCCTCGGCGAAGCGCTCGACGAGGATCGCGCGCGCGCCGTCCAGGGCGGCCTTGGCGTCGGCCACGCCCCTGTCGGCGTCGACGTAGGCGGCGGCGCTCTGCTGCGGGTCCAGCGAGGGGTCGGCCAGCAGACCCTCGGCCAGCGGTTCGAGCCCGGCCTCGCGCGCGATCTGGGCCTTGGTGCGACGCTTGGGTTTGTAGGGGAGGTAGATGTCCTCGAGACGGGCCTTGGAGTCGGCGGCGTTGATCCGCGCCTCCAGCTCCTCGTCCAGCTTGCCCTGGGAGCGGATCGACTCCAGGACCGCCGTCCGGCGTTCGGCCAGCTCGCGGAGGTAGCGCAGGCGTTCCTCCAGCGTGCGCAGCTGCGCGTCGTCCAGCCCGCCGGTCGCCTCCTTGCGGTACCGGGCGACGAAGGGCACGGTCGATCCGCCGTCGAGGAGCCCGACGGCGGCGGTGACCTGGTGCGCGCCCACGCCGAGTTCGTCGGCGATGCGCTGGTCGATCGTGGGTGTCACAGGGGTCGTCACGGGTAAACGTCCACTCTCTGGCTGGTCGGTGCTGGGACATTCTCGCGGCGGGACGGACGGTTGTCATCCCGGCGCGGCCCGTGGTCCGGCCTCCCGCACCGCGCACGGCCCCGGGATTCGGCGGCGGCGCGGGCCGGCGGGCGGTGGCGGGCGGGGCCGGTCAGGGGCCGTTGCCCTCCATCAGGTCCGGGGCGTAGTACTCGTCCACCGGGATGGGGCCGCGGTAGCCCTGGCACATGCACTGGCGGTAGGTCGACCCGCTCTGCCCCGTCCACCGGCCGGGGATGACCACCTGGGTCATGCACTTCTTGGACTCCCGGTCGTGGAAGACCAGGTGGTGGCCGCATCCGCAGAGCGGTTGGGGCTGCTGCGACCCGCCGTGCAGGGCCCGGGCCTGTTCCTCGCGCCGCTGCTGTTCGAGCGACTGCCTCGCCTGGCGCCGGGTGACGATCCGGCCGGCCAGGAACGCACCCAGGGCGATCGTGGCGCCGACGACCATGGAGACCGGATCCATCCGGGGCTCCCTTCCCTTGACGCGAGGCCCGTCCCGCACGGGCGTGTCCGTCCATTGTGGCCTATCGCCGTGGACAACGACGGCGGGGTGCGCCGCGGTTCCGCGCGGGCCCGCGCATCCGGTTCCGGCCGAGCCACCGCGCCCCGCCGGGGTCAGCTCCCGCGCAGCCCCTTGAGCGCGGCGACGTCGGCCGCGTGCGGCCCGGCCGGTCCGGGTGTCTCCAGGATCAGCGGGATCCCCGCGGTCACCGGGTGCGTGAACAGCTCCCCGAAGGGCCGCGCCCCGATGTGCCCCGCCCCGATGTTCTCGTGGCGGTCCTTCTTGCTCCCGCACGGTTCCTTGGAGTCGTTGACGTGGATCACCCGCAGCCGGTCCCTGCCCACGACCTCGCCGAAGCGGTCCAGGGCCGCGCGCATGCCCTCCGGGGTGGAGATGTCGTGTCCGGCGGCGAAGAGGTGGGCGGTGTCCAGGCACACCCCCACGTTGTCGTGCCAGTCCAGGGCCTCGAAGTAGGGCACCAGGTCGTCGACGGTGGCGCACAGCACCTGGCCCTGCCCGGCCATCGGCTCCAGGAGCACCGGCGGGACGCCGTCGCCGAGCCGTTCCAACAGGGGCATCAGCCGGTCCCGGACCCGCTCCAGCCCGGCCTCGCGTCCGCCGGAGACCGCCGACCCCGTGTGCACCACCACGCCGCGCGCGTCGATCTGCCCGCCCCGGGTCAGCGCGTGCTCCAGGGACCGGACCGACTTCTGCGCGGTCTCCTCGTTGGGCGCCCCCAGGTTGATCAGATAGGGCGCGTGCACGAACAACGGGAGGTCGGTGCGCTCCCGCATCCGGGCGTCCTGCTCCGGGTCGCCTCCGTTGGTCGCCCACCCGCGCGGGTTGGACACGAACACCTGCACCGTCTCGGCGCCGATCTCCTCGGCGTAGGCCAGGCCCTTGGTGGCCATGCCGCCCGCGACCGGGACGTGGGCTCCGACCGGGGACTGGGGCCGCTGTTGTTCATTGTTCATAGCGGGGACCAGCCTAGACGCAGGCGGGCACGGATCCGGCCGCACGCGCGGGGCGCGGCCGGACCCGTCCCTCACACCAGCGGCGGGATCCGGTGGTTGGACAGGACCACCTCGTCCGGGTCGTACGCGCCCCTGATCCGCGACAGACGCCGGAAGACCTCCGGGGCGAAGGCCTCGCGGACCTCGGCGTCGCCCAGAGGCCCGAAGCTGAACCCGAGCGAGCGCCCGACCGCCCGTCCGGAGAACAGCGCCGCGGCGCCGTCCCGGAGCTCCCGTGCGCCCGGATCCTCCTCGCCGCCCCCGTTGGCGGTGATCACGGTCAGGGAGTACGCGGCGTCGCGGTGGCCGACCGCGGCGGACGGATCCGGTCGCCGCGCCAGGGCGCCGCCCAGGTGGCGCAGCCCCACCACCGCCATGAACGGCAGACCGGGACCGGTCATCTCGGTCAGCCGCGCGGTCGCCGCCGGGTCCAGCCCGTCCAGCAGCAGGTTGCGCGACCGGAAGCCGTGCGGGCGGTCGGGTTCGGCGTACACCTCCCCGGACCTGGCGTAGGGCAGCTCGCCCAGGGTCTCGCGCAGGATCGGCCCGGCGGCGCGCAACGGCTCCACCACGGCCGGCCCCCGGTCGGGTCGGCCCGCCCAGGCCACGGCCACCTGGGCGACATGCCTGCCCCGCAGCGGTGCGGGCACGCCCGGAACGTCGGGAAGGACCAGCTTCGTCAGCCCCGAGGTCAGCTCCTCGGGAACCGTGGCGGTCCACGCGCGCCACGCGTCCAGGATCTCCGGCGCCCCGTCGACGTCGAAGAACAGGCTGCCGCCGTAGAGGCGCTCCAGGGGGAACAGCCCGATCTCCATCCCCGTGACGACGCCGAACGCGCCGCCACCGCCGCGCAGAGCCCAGAACAGGTCCGGCTCCTCCCGCTCCGTCACCCGGCGGGCCAGGCCGTCGGCGGTCACCACGTCCAGTCGCGTGACGTGGTCGGCGGCGTAGCCGCGTGCTCTGGCCAGCAGTCCCACACCGCCGGTCAGCGTGTACGGAACCGCGCCGACCCCCGG
The DNA here is from genome assembly GCF_044457925.1 of Nocardiopsis sp. NPDC050513. Lineage (NCBI taxonomy): Bacteria > Bacillati > Actinomycetota > Actinomycetes > Streptosporangiales > Nocardiopsidaceae > Nocardiopsis > Nocardiopsis sp. NPDC050513. The sequence continues at coordinate 26,025 of NZ_JBITHK010000012.1, forward strand.
CGCGCTGCCGGACAGCGGGGCCAGTCCGTACTCGGCGGCGGCCGCGACGACGCGGGCCCAGGGCGTGCCCGCCTCCACCCACGCCGTCCGCCGGTCCGGATCCACCCGCACCCCCGCCAGCCGGCGGGTGCTGATCAGGACGCCCCCGTCCAGGGGAACGCCCACCCCGTGGCCGCTGGCCTGGACCGCGACCCGGAGCCCCCGGTCCGCGGCCACGGCCACGGCCGCCCTCACGTCGTCGGCGTCGGCGGCGCCCACCACCGCCGTGGGTCGGTGCCTGCCCAGCAGTTGGAGCCCGGTCCGCTCCGTGTCGTATCCGTCCTCCGCCGGCGACAGCACCGGTCCGGAGACCCGTGCGGCCAGCGCTTCCACCACATTCGTGTCCTGCGTCGTGTGCGTCATGCGGACAACGTAGAAGGCATCGCGGCCGTACCTTGGCCGCGATGCCTGGCATTCTGGGCGCATGGACGACACATCGGTCCGCAAGGGCATGCCGCAGCGGCTGTTGCGCCTGCTGTCGCTGCTGCAGAGCCGCCGCGCGTGGACGGGAACGGAGCTGACCGAACGCCTCGGGGTCAGCGCCCGCACCCTCCGCCGGGACGTCGACCGGCTCCGTTCCCTCGACTACCAGGTGGAGGGCGTGCCCGGCGCCGCGGGCGGCTACCGGCTGGTTCCCGGGCACGAGCTTCCGCCGCTGCTGCTCGACGACGAGGAGGCGGTGGCGATCGGGCTCGGCCTGGTGACCGTGTCCGGTGTCGGGGAGAGCGCGCTCACGGCGCTCGCCAAACTCCAACGGGTGCTCCCGTCCCGGCTGCGCCCCCGTCTGGCCGCCGTCAGCGACACCGCCACGGCGGTGCGCCGGGGAGACGTCCCGACCGTCAGCCCCTGCGACCTGGCGATGCTGGGCTCGTGCTGCCGTGAGCACGCGGTCGTGGACTTCGACTACCGGGACCGGGAGGGCCGCCTGCGGGAGCGCCGGGTCGAACCGCACCACCTGGTCGACCACCAGGGACGCTGGTACCTGGTCGCGCACGACACCGACCGCGGGGACTGGCGGACCTTCCGGGTGGACCGGATGGACGGCATCCGACGCACGCACCGCCGTTTCACCCCCCGACCCCTGCCCGCCGCCGACCCCGCCGAGTACGTCGTCCGGTCCTTCGCCGGGGCGACCCACCGCCACACCGCGCGGATCGGCCTCGGCCTGTCCGCCGAGACCGTGCGCACCCGGCTCCACGGGCCGATCCCGGGCGCGATCGAGGCCTCGGCGCCGGACGCGTGCGTGGTGCGGATCAGCGCCGACGCGCTCGACCTGGTCTGCCAGTACACGCTGGCCGTGATCTCGCTCGGCGCCGACTTCGACATCGACGCGCCGCCCGAGGTCCTCGATCGTCTGGGCTCCGTCACCGGTCGACTCGCGGACCTGCTTCCCGAGCGCGGCGGTCCGGTGAGGCGCTAGGGTCGTGGCCGTGAGCACCGCGACCCCACCCCGCAGCCTGGCCGACGTGATCTCCGCGTTCGAGGCGGTCTACCCACCCGCGTGGGCGATGGAGTGGGACGCGGTCGGACTCGTGTGCGGCGACCCCGAACAGCGTGTGGAGCGCGTCCTGTTCGCCGTCGACCCGGTCGCCGCGGTCGTGGACGAGGCCCTGGAGTGGGGCGCCGACCTGGTCGTCACACACCACCCCCTCATGCTGCGCGGCGTCACGAGCGTCGCCGCGAACACCCCCAAGGGCAACGTCGTCCACCGGCTCATCCGCGCCGGGGCCGCGCTGTACACCGCGCACACCAACGCCGACACCGCCGCGCCCGGGGTGTCCGACGCCCTGGCGCGCGCGGTCGGGCTGAACGGGCCCCTGCGCCCGCTCGACCCCGACACCACCGACCCCGAGGGGCGGCGCGGCATCGGACGGATCGGCGCCCTCGACCAGCCGATGATCCTGCACGACTTCGCCGCCCAGGTCGCCCAGGGGCTGCCCGCCACGGCGCCCGGGATCCGCGTCTCCGGTGACCTGGACCGCCTGATCACCACGGTCGCCGTGTCCGGCGGGGCGGGCGACTCGCTGCTGGGCGCCGCCCGCGCCGCGGGCGTGGACGCGTTCGTCACCTCGGACCTGCGCCACCACCCGGCCTCGGAGTTCGGCGAGGACCCGGGGCCCGCCCTGGTCGACACCCCCCACTTCGCCAGCGAGTGGCCCTGGCTCGCGGACGGGGCGATCCACCTGGCCGACGCGCTCGCGCGCGGGGACGGCCGGAATGGGGCTAACGTGGAGATCCGGGTGTCGACGGTCGTGACGGACGCCTGGTCGCAGACCTTCCATCACATCTGAGGCCCCCCTTCCGCCCCGCCGGGCGGTCCAACCCAACTGCACAGAGACGGGCGCGGACGGCGACCCCGCCTTCCCCAGCCACTCCAGGAGACGTGACACGTGAAAGCCGAACCCGCCGCACAGGCCAGACTGCTCGACCTCCAGGCCCTGGACACCGAGCTCCAGCGTCTGGACCACCGTGCCCGGAACCTCAAGGAGGACTCCGAGGCGGCGGAGCTCAAGGAGCGCGTCGACCAGATCGACGCCGAACTGATCGCCGTGCGGACGCGGATCTCCGACGTGGGCCGTGAACAGCGCAAGGCCGAGAGCGACGTCGACCAGGTGCGGGCGCGCGCCGAGCGCGACTCCAAGCGCCTGGAGTCGGGGGCCGTCACCCACTCCAAGGAGCTGCAGAACCTCCAGTCGGAGATCGCCTCCCTGGGCCGCCGCCAGTCCGAACTGGAGGAGGTGGTGCTGGCGGTGATGGAGCGCGCCGAGGGGCTGGAGGCCGAGGCCGCCCGTCTGACCTCCGAGCACGAGGAGACGGCCGCCCGGTACACCGAGGTCACGGCCCGCCGCGACACCGCCGCCGCCGAGATCAACCTGGACCGGGACCGGGTCGCCCGGAACCGCGGGCGCGTCGCCGCCGACGTGCCCGCCGACCTGCTGGCGCTGTACGACAAGCTGCGCGGCCAGTACGACGGGCTGGCCGCCGCGCCGCTGCGGTACGGGCGCTGCGGCGGATGCAAGCTCGCGCTCAGCACGGTCGAGCTCAACGGGATCCGCGCCACCCCCGCCGACGAGGTCGTCCGCTGCGAGGACTGCCGCCGCATCCTCGTGCGCACCGAGGAGTCGGGTCTGGGCGCCCAGGCGGAGCAGTGAGCACCGGCTGGTCGTCCGCCGAGGACCGGCCGACCCGGCTGGTCCTGCTGCGGCACGGGCAGACCCCCCTGTCCGTGGAGCGCCGGTTCGCGGGTCGGGGCGACTTCCCGCTGACCGACCACGGACACTCCCAGGCCGCGGCCGCCGCGCGGCGCCTGGCCGCGTGGCCGATCGAAGCGGTGGTCTCCTCGCCCCTGCGGCGGGCCCGCGACACCGCCGCCCACGCGGCGAAGGAGCTCGGGCTGCCGGTCGAGATCGACGAGGGGTTCGTCGAGACCGACTTCGGGGCCTGGGAGGGGATGACCTTCGCCGAGGCGAGGGCCCTGGCGCCCGAGGGCGTGGACCGGTGGCTGGCCGACCCGGAGACGGCCCCGCCCGGAGGCGAGAGCTTCGCCGACGCCGCCGCGCGGGTCGTGGCCGCCCGGGACGCGCTCGTCGAACGGTATGCGGGCCGCACGGTCCTGGTGGTCACCCACGTGACGCCGATCAAGGTGGTCGTCCAACAGGCGATGCTCGCCCCCCTGACGGCGCTGTACCGGATGTTCCTGGACACGGCCTGCCTGACCGAGGTCGACTGCTACGCCGACGGTCCCATGGTGGTCCGCTCGCTCAACGACACCGCCCATCTGGACGGAACCCCCGGCCAGCGGGCGTAGAATGCGGGGTGAGGGGGAGTCGGCCAGACGGTCGCGGAGCTGTGCCGAGGCACGGTTTCGAGGAAAGTCCGGACTCCACAGGGCAGGGTGGTCGGCAACACCGACCCGGGGCGACCCGCGGGACAGTGCCACAGAGAACAGACCGCCACCGTTCGCGGTGGTAAGGGTGAAACGGTGGTGTAAGAGACCACCAGCGGCCGGAGCGATCCGGTCGGCTAGGTAAACCCCACCCGGAGCAAGGTCAAAAAGGGAGCCTTCGGGCTCCCGCGCGGATGATCGAGGGCGGCCCGCCCGAGTTCGCGGGTAGACCGCACCGAGGCCGTCGGCAACGGCGGTCCCAGATGGATGGCCGTCCGGTCCCTTCGGACCGACAGAATCCGGCTTACCGGCCGACTCCCTCCCTCACGCCCCCCACGCTCCACCGAACCCGTTCCGACGCGCGGACGTGACACGCCGGGGCTAGTGGGCTACAGCGCCGGGGTGATGGCCCGAGCCGTGGGTCCGAAGGTAGATTGGCCCTGCGTTCCGCGCCCCGGCGGGGCCCGGGGCGCGTCCGCCCGTGGGCCGCGCGGTCGGCGGCCCGGCGGGCATCGGCGTTCACGGGAATGGGTGACACTTGTTCGACTCAGCGTTCATCTGGGTGATCCTCTTCGGCCTGCCGGTCCTGGCCATCGTCGTGATCATCGCGCTCGCCGCCTACCAGGCGTCGGGCGTTCAGCAGGACGGCCGTGACGACGCACCGGACGACGACCCGTCGATCAACTGACCACCGACGTCCGTGCCCGTGCGCTGCGGCGGGACCGTTCCGGTGACGACGCCCGGCACGGGCGTGAACCGACCCGTCGCGGCGTCCAACAGGTGCACCCGCGCCGTCTCCAGGTCGTAGTACATCCCCGTCAGCGTCAACGTCCCCGACTCCACGCGTTCCCGCACCACGTCGTAGCCCATGAGGTTGCCGAGCTGCTCCTCGACGTTGACCTGGGCCAGGCGGCACAGCGTCTCCGTCGTCGGCGGGCCCTCGGGCAGATCCGGCGCCGCGTCGAGGCGCGCCAGGCTCGGCCCCGCGTTGGCCAGCCAGCGGCACATGTGCGACGTGCCGGGCTCACCGGCGTCCGTGTGGGCCCCCTCCAAGAGCGCCCGCATCGCCCCGCAGTGCGAGTGCCCGCACACCACGATCGACGGCACCCCCAGCACCGTCACCGCGTACTCCACGGCCGCGCCCACCGAGCCGTCTCCGGGCGTCTCCGACGGCGGCACCAGGTTGCCCACGTTGCGCAGGGTGAACAGGTCGCCCGGGCCGCTGGCGGTGATGAGGTTGGGCACCACCCGCGAGTCGGCGCACGTGACGAACAGTGCGGTCGGGTTCTGGCCGTGCGCCAGCCGGCTCATCACCGACCGCATCCGGTCGGCGGTGCTGGCGTGGTACTCGCGGGCCCCGGCGGTCAGCAGCCCCAGGGCGTTCAACTGGCCGTCGGTCTCCGCGCGCATCTCCCACGGCGCCCACCACCGAACCGGTCCGGTCGGCGCGGTCTTCGCCGCGGGCGCCGTCCGGGTGGAGCTGCGCGTGTACCACTGCTCATGGGCCTCGTCGATGTCGACGGCGCCGCCGCCCCGCTCGTGGTCCACACGCCAGGCGTGCACGGCCTCGAACGCCGCGTGGTCCATGAAGTCCACGTGCAGGTCGAGGTCGACCCGGGCGCCCGGGGGGATGGTGCGCAGGACGTGCGCCAGGCGCGGCACTCCCAGGAAGGTCAGCGACCCGTGGACGGACACGTGCACGCGGTCGCCGCGCTCCTCGGTGCGCACGGTGAAGCGGGTCAGCCGCCGGAGGGAGACGATCATCGCCAGCGCGAAGCCCAGGCACACCCCCTCGAGCAGCCCCAGGAAGACCACCGCGAACAGCGTGACCAGGTAGACGCTGCCCTCGTGGTGGCGGCGCAGGTCGCGCAGGTGGGCGATGGACACCATGCGGGCGCCGACGAAGACCAGCAGCGCGGCCAGCGCGGCCATCGGGATGAGTTCGACCACGCGCGCGAACAGGGCGACGAACACCAGGATCCACACGCCGTGCAGGATCGCCGACAGCGGGGTGCGCCCGCCGGCGCGCGCGTTGGTCGTGCTGCGCACGATCACGCCCGCCACGGGGAGGCCGCCCAGCGCCCCGCTGACGGTGTTGGCCGCGCCCTGGCCGAACAGCTCGCGGTTGAGCTGGACCCGCCGACCGCCGTGCTCGCGGTCCACGGCGATCGCCGACAGCAGCGACTCCACGCTGGCGACCATCGCCACGGCGGCCACGGCCAGGACGACGCCGTGCCACTGGCCGGTCTCGGGCAGGGCCGGGCCGGACCAGGCCTCGACCAGGGAGTCGGGCAGGGTGACGGTCTGGACCTCCCACCGGCCCAGGGTGGCGATGGCCGTGGCGGTGCCCACCGCGACCAGCGAGGCGGGCACGACCGACGGCCGGATCCGGCCGATGGCGGGCAGCCGGCCCCAGCCGAACATGATCGCGATGGTGATGACGCCGACCGCGACGGCGGCCGTGTGGTTGTGCGCGACCTGGTGCGGCAGATCGGAGATGTTCCTGAGCGCCGAACTCTGCGGCGCACCGCCCAGCGCGACGTGCAGCTGCGCGAGGGCGATGGTGGCGCCGACCCCGGCGAGCATGCCGTGGATCACCGCCGGGGAGACCGCCAGCGCCGCCCGGGCGATGCGCACGGCGCCCAGGGCGATCTGGAGTACTCCGGCGAGCACGGTGATGAGGCAGGTGACCCGCCAGCCGTAGGTGGTGATCAGTTCGGCGACGATGATGGTCTGCGCCGCGGTCGGCCCGCTGACCTGCACCATCGAGCCGCCGAGCAGCCCCGCGACGATACCGCCGACGACGGCCGCGGTCAGTCCGGCGATGAGCGGCGCGCCCGCGGCGACGGCGATGCCCAGGGACAGGGGGACGGCGACCAGGAACACGACGAGGGAGGCGCCGACGTCGGCGGCGACCGTTCTGCGGTCGAACAGACGGCCGTGCGTGGCCGGAGCGGCCGGCGGCTCGGTCGGTGGCCCCTGGGCGTGGGTGCGCATGGTGGCTCCGTTCGGGTCGGACCAGGCGGTCGGGTGGCGGTGCACGCGGACGTCGGTGTCCGGACGGGGGATGCGCGTGGGAACGCGGAACGACGGGACGGACGCGAAGAGTCCGGTGTCAATCACCAACTGTAGTCAACAGAGTGCATGCGATGTGACGGACTGTCGTGGATTCGGCAATCGTTTCCTCGGTTTCACAACGCGCGTGCGTTCCGAGAACGAAGAACCGCCGAGGTGACGGGGGTGTCCCGTCGCCTCGGCGGTGTGAAGGGGTGCGCTGACCGGCGGAGACCGGTCACCCCGTGTCACGCATGGCGGTCATCGCGCGCGGTGGCCGTCTCAGATGAAGCGGCCGTCCTCGTATCCGCCCTCGTAGTGGTCCCGGCCTCGCGCGGGCGGGTGCGGTGCGTCGGGCGCACTGTGCGGGGGGCCGTACGGTGCGCTGGGCGGGGGCAGAGGGGGGTGTCCGTGGAGGGGCGGAGCGCCGTTCTGGGTCCCGTCCCACGGCCCCCAGCCCTCCGCGGGCGCGTGGCCGCCCCCGTAGCCGGGGCGCTGTCCGGTGTACCCTCCGTCGAGAGCGTCGGGGTTTCCGTAGGGCTCGCGGGACCGCGGCGGCTGGGGGCCGTAGCCGGGGAGGGCGTCGCCCGGAACCTCGCCGGGCGGCGGGCCCGCCGGACGGCCGCCGGTGGGCAGGCCCCGCGATCCGCCCGTGTAGGCGGTGCCTCCCGGCGGAGTCGGCTCCGAGGGGAACCGGGAGTATCCGCCCGTGTCGAACGGCGATCCTCCGGGCTCGCCGGGCGCCGCGTGGCCGCCCCCGAAGCCGCCCGCCCGGTTCTGGGGGGCGGGGACGGTGGGCGAGCTCGGCCCGCCGAGGGCGTCGTCGCCCCACAGCGGCTCGTTCGTGTAGGAGCCGCGCGCGTGCGTGCCGGAGTCGTGGGAGCGCTGGTGGGTGCCGGAGTCGAACGCGGAGGGCGCGGACGCGCCGTAGCCGCCCCGCGTGTGGGAGCCGGTGTCGTAGGGCCGGTGCGCGTGCGTGCCCGTGTCGTACTCGGGCCGGGCGTAGGAGCCGGGGGCGGTGTGGGTGCCGGGGTCGGGGAACGGAGGCGTGCCGTAGGCGCCCCGCGTGTGCGCTCCGGTCTCGTGGCTTCCGTGCGCGTGGGTCCCGGTGTCGTACGCACTCCGGGAGTGCGCCCCGGTGTCGTAGGAGGGGTACCGGTGGGTGCCCGTGTCGTATCCGCCGGGCGCGTCGAGCCCGCTCCGGTCGTACCCGCTCGGGGGCGGCGGCGTCGGACGCTGGTGCGATCCCGTGTCCATGCTGGACCAGATGGGCGACCCGGAGTCCTCGGACCTGGTGGACGGGCGGAAGCCGGGGTCGAGCGGGTCCGTGGATCCGGAGCCGCTCGACCGGGGGAGTGCGCCGAACCCCGACGGCCCCGTCCCGTAGCCGGACGCGCCCGACAGCGGGTCGCCCGAGGCGGACGAGCCCGACGGGGAGGCCGCGGAGGAGGAGCCGGTGTAGGAGCCGCCGTACGTGCTCGTGGAGCCCGAGCCGCCGAGCGGGTCGCGGTCGGCGGACCCGTTCCAGGCCGTCGGTTCGGAGGACGCTGACGGGAGCGCCCGGTCGGGGGTCCACGGCCCGGTGCCGAGCGGGTCGTCGTCGCGGGACGGCTCCGGCCGGGGCGCCTCCACCGGGGATTCCTCCGCCCGCGGCAGCTGCGCTCGGATCGGCGCGTCGCCCGTCCGGGGTTCGGGGGCGGGCCCGCTGTTCTGGCCCAGGCTCGCCAGGACCGCCAGATCGTCGGAGGGGCCCGAGGTCACGGCCGGGCGCGCGCCGGGCGTGTCGCCCCCGGCGCGGACGCCGCCGCGTGCCCGTTCCGGTGCGGGGTCGGGCTCGTCCCCGTAGCCCTCGTCCTCGTAGTCGTCGTACTCCTCGTCGTAGCCGTCATCGCCGTAGGCCTCGACGTCGTCGTAGGAGTCCCCCGCGCGACCGTCCGCGACGTCGTCGGCCGCCCGCCCGTCGTCCCGGTCCCCGTCGCCCAGGCTCGACCAGAAGCCGTTGTCGGAGAGGTCGTCGTCCTCCCAGTCCGCATCGCGTTTGCGCCGGCCGCGGGGGCGCCGCCCGGGTTCCCCGTCCTCCTCAGCCCGGGCCCGCCGGGCGCGGCGGGGCGCCTCCTGGCCGCCGCGTCCGCGTCCGCGACCCCGGTCGTCGGCCTCGGTGCTCTCGTATTCCTGCTCGTCGTCGTAGTCGTCCTCGGGCGACGTCGTGCTGAGGGCGCGCATGCCCAGCAGCAGGAGCACGAGGACGGCCAGCACGACGATGACGGCGATGATGATGATGACGGTGACGGTCATGGTCTACGCACTACCTTGGAGAGGTCGGCCGCATCCGGAGCGCGCCGTGGACCGGCGTGGCGGGGGCCGGTCGGGGGGAGACGGCGGCCGCCTGGATCCGCGTACGTCCGGGCTGCCGGGTCCGCGCGCCCGGCGCGACGCGGGCGGTCCGGTGCGGTCTCAGGTCGGGGTGCTGGGCGGCGAGTGGACGGATAACGGTCATCTGAAACGGGGTGAGGGGCACGGCCCCACTGTATGCCTTGTCGTGCTCCGTGTGCAGTGGGCGACGGGAGCTTCCTCGTGTCGAACCCGGAGCAGGCGGGACGCGGCGGCAGTGGAACCGGGCGAGGGGAGGGCCGCCCGACCGCGGTTCCGGTCACTCGCTGGTGGTGACCAGCGATCCGCGCGCGACGGCCTGGTCGGCGATCGCCTCCAGGGTCCGGCTCAGTTCGGCGCCGTCGGGCAGGTCGAGGGTGCCGTCCAGGGCGTACACGGTGAAGCGGTACTCGTGCACGTCGCCGTCGGTGGGGCAGGGCGCGCCGTAACCCGCGTCCCCGGAACTGTTCACGGCCTGTTTGGCGTCGGCCGGGACGGTGCTCCGCCGCAGCTCGACCAGCTGCGGGTCGAGGTCGAAGACCACCCAGAACACCTCCGCCGCCTGGGGGTCGTCCACGACCATCGCGATCGAGCCCACGCCGTCAGGAAGCCCCGACCAGCGCACCGGCGGGGAGACGGGCCCCTCGTCTCCGTCCGACTCCCCGCCGTCGCAGGTGTAGTCGTCCGGCAGCGGCTCGCCCTCCTGCATGAGCGGGCTGGTGACGTTGATGTTGGTGGGCATGTCGCCGTTCTGCCCGGGCGAGAACACGCCGCACCCGGTGGCCAGGGCCAGGACGGCGCCGACCCCGACCGCGCCCGCACCGCGGAGCGCGGTCCTGCCGGGCGCCGTGCGCGCACTGGTGGTCCAAGGGGAAGGGAGGGCCGGGAACAATGGGACTCCTGCTGGGCTTTCGGGCCGGTGGGGCGCGATTCGACGTACGTGAGGAACGGCGTCGGAGGCGACCCGGCTCCGGTACCCACGAGGGCCGGGCCAGGAGACCTCGGCGGTCCGCCGACGCACGTTCCAGGGGAACCCTACTGCGGTCGGGCGCCCGATCCGCAGCCGTGCCGTCGCCGCTCGCCCCCGTCCCCGGTGGACGCACCGCCCAGAGCGGTAATTCCGGGCACCGGGTGACCGGATGGGTGATCATGGACCCGTGCGGTTCTCCATCCTCGGACCCCTCCTGGTGCACGACGCGTCCGGACGGCCCATCACGATCGGGGGCGCGCGTCTGCGCGCCCTGCTCACCCTGCTCCTGCTCCGACCCGGACAGCGGGTCTCGAACGAACAGCTCACGGAGGCCATCTGGACCGAGACGCCCCCGGCCTCGGCGGGCAACGCCCTCCAGGCGCTGGTGTCGCGGCTGCGTCGAGCCCTGGGGCCCGGCGTCGAGATCAACGGCGACGCGTCCGGCTACCGGTTGTGCATCGACCCCCAGCAGGTCGACCTGGGCGAGTTCGACACCCTCGCCAAGCGCGGCCGGGCCCAGCTCGCGGCCGGGGAGTCCGCCGCCGCCGTCACCGCGCTCGGCGACGCCCTGGCCCTGTGGCGCGGTCCGGCCGTGCCCGAGCTCACCTCCCGGGGCGTGGCGGAGGACGTCGCGCTGCGCCTGGCCGAGACGCACGCCGCGCTCGTCGAGGACCACCTGACCGCACTGCTCGACCTGGGCCGGGCCCACGACGCCCTGCCCGAGGCCGAGGCGCTGGCCAGGCGCGAACCCCACAGCGAACGCCCCGTCGAACTCCTCATGCGCGCGCTCGCCGGAACCGGGCGGACCGCCGACGCGCTGGACGCCTACGAGGCGTTCCGCGCGCGCCTGGCCGAGGAGCTGGGCCTGGACCCGTCGGCGAGGCTGGCGGACGCCCACCTGCGCGCGCTGCGCGGGGAGTTCACCGCCGACGCGGCGCGCGGCGGCGACCGGCCCACCGCGACGCCGACCCCCCAGGTCCGGCTGCCCGCCACCCTGACCAGCTTCGTGCCGCGCGAGGCCGAGGTGGACGCCGCCGTCGCGCAGCTGACCGAGTCGCGGCTGGTCACCCTGCTCGGCCCGGGCGGGGCCGGCAAGACCCGACTGGCCATCGAGACCGCCGCCGCCCTGGCCGACCGCGCCCCCGAGCTGCTCTCCCTCGGCGGATGGTTCGTCGAACTGGCCCCGATCGACTCCGCCGACGACATCCTCGACGCGCTGGCCGCCGCCATGGACCTGCGCGACCACGCCATCGTCCAGGCCCGTTCCAGCGCGCCCACGACCCCGGCCGAGGACCGCGTCGCCGCCTTCCTCGGCGACCAGCCCGCGTTCGTCGTGCTCGACAACTGCGAGCACCTCGTCGAGGGCGTCGCGCGGGTCGCCGAGCCCCTGCTCGCCCGATGCCCGGGGCTGCGTCTGCTCACCACCTCCCGCGAACCCCTGGGTGTGCAGGGCGAACGACTCGTGCCGGTCCCGCCCCTGCCCCTGCCGCCCGAGGACGCCACCGCCGAACAGGCCGTCGGGTTCGCCTCCGTCGCGCTGTTCACCGAACGCGCCCGCGCCGTGCGCCCGGACTTCGCGGTCGGCGCGGACAACGTCGGACACGTCGTGCGCATCACCCGGGCCCTGGACGGCATCCCCCTGGCCCTGGAACTGGCCGCCGCCCGACTGCGGTCGATGTCCCCCTCCCAGCTGGTCCACCGCCTCTCCGACCGCTTCCGCCTCCTGACCGGGGGCAGCCGCTCCGCCCGCCCGGGCCACCGCACGCTGCGGGCCGTCGTCGACTGGAGCTGGGAACTGCTCGACGAGCCCGAGCGCCGCGTCCTGCGCCGGCTGTCGATCTTCGCGGGCGGGGCCACCCTGGAGGCCGTCGAACGGGTCTGCGCGGACCCGGGCGGGGACGGCACGGTGGGCGGCCGCGACGTGTGGGGCGTGCTGTTCGCCCTGGTCGACAAGTCCCTCGTAATCACGGAGAACCCCGTACGCGAGGACGCCCCGCCCCGGTACCGGCAGCTGGAGACCGTCCGCGCCTACGCGGCCGAGCGGCTCGCGGACAGCGGCGAGGAGAACGAGGTCCGCGACCTCCACGCCCGCTACGTGCGCGACCTGTGGCGGGAGGGCGACCCGCTGCTGCGCGGTCCCCGCCAGACCGAGTGGGTGGTCCGGCTCGGCGCGGAGGCCGACAACTGCGGCCCCGCCGTGCGCTGGGCGGTGCGGCGGGGGGACGTCGACCTGGCCCTGGACCTGGTGGAGTACACCCAGTGGTTCTGGATCCTGGAAGGCGGGTGGCACCAGTTCTGCCGCTGGTGCGCGGAGGTGCTGTCACTGGTCGGCGACCGGGTCCCGGAGGGGAGGGCGGTCGCCTACGCCAGCTGCCTCTTCCACAGCGCCCCCGAACTCGGGACCGCCCACGAGACGATCCTCGCCAACATGCGCGCCGTGCGCGAGGTGCTGGCGGAGGCGGACGAGCAGCCCGAGCGCCATCCGATGCTGATGTACGGGCTCGTCTACGAAGCGTTGAACGAGGGTCCCGACGGGCCGGCGCGCGCACGCGTCGAGCGGGCGTCCGAGCAGGACGACCCGTGGATGCGTGCGATGGTCCTGCTGATGACGTCGCTGCTCGACGCCGTCTTCGGGGACGCCAAACGCGCCATGGAGCGCGCGGTCGACGCGCGGGAGGGGTTCCGGGCCGTCGGCGACAGCTGGGGCGAGCTCCAGGCCATCCTCCAACTGTCCGACCTGCGCCGGTTCGACGACGCGGACCGGTGCCGTGTCCTGCTCGGGGACGGTGTCCGGCTGGCGGACCGGGCCGGACTGGTCTCGATCGCGATGATGATCCGGGTCAAGCGCGCCCAGCTCCTGATCGACGTCGGCGATCTGGAGGCGGCCCGGCGCGATCTGGAGTCCACGGCCGAGCACGGCCCGCCGCGCGAGGACGACCACGTGGTGATCGTGCGACTGGCCGAGGTCCAGCTTCTGCGGGAGTCCGGCGACCTGGAGCGCGCCAGGGCCGCGGTGGACGAGATCGGGCCGACCGTCAGGCGGCTGGGCGGCTTCGCCCCGGTCTACGTCGAGCCGTACTGGCTGCTCGTGTCCGCCACCGTCGCCTGGCGGGCCGGTGAGGCGGACCGGGCCTGGAGGGACGCCGGGCGTGCCTGGTGGCGGGCGGTGCGCGGGCTCGGTCCGGTCTGCGCGGACGTGCTGGAGGTCCTGGGCGCCTTCCTGGCCGGTCGCGACCCGGAACGGGCGGCCACGATGCTCGGCTACGCGCAGGCGCTGCGGGGGCTGGCCAATCTGGTGAGCCCCCTGGTGCGGGCGGCCCGGGAGGACCTGGCGCAGGTGCTGGGGGAGGCGGAGTTCAGCCGCCTGCTCGTCGTGGGGGGCGAGGAGAACCCCGCGGTGATCCGCTCCAGTGTGGGGGCCTGGCTGGCCCCGATCGTGCCGGACGACGCGGAGGACGGCGCGCGCCCGGTGTGACGACGGCGGCGCCGCGATGAGGATCGCGGCGCCGCCGCGGCTCAGGTGCGGCGCCGGTAGGCCCACACGGCCAGCGGACCGAAGACCACGACGAAGACCGCGGACCACACCAGCGTCCAGGTGACCGGGACGGCGACGTCCCCGCCGATCATCAGGCCGCGCATGGCGTTCACGACGTGCGTGATCGGGTTGTTCTCCGCGACCGCGCGCATCCAGCCGGGCATGGCCTCCGGGGCGACGAAGGCCGAGCTGCCGAAGGTCAGCGGGAACATGAGGATCATCCCGAAGCTCTGCACGGCCATCGGAGTGCGCACCATCATGCCGACGAACGCCGACATCCAGCACAGCGCGAAGGCGAACAGCAGGATGAGCGCGGCGGCGGCGACCACGCCGACGACGCCGCCGTCGGGTCGGAACCCGATGGCCAGGCCGACCAGCAGCACCATCACCACGGTGATCGAGTACCGGACCAGGTCGCCCAGGATGGCGCCGATCAGGGGCGCGGACCGCGCGATGGGCAGGGACCGGAACCGGTCGAAGATGCCCTTCTCCACGTCCTGGCACAGGGTGAACCCGGTGCCGAGCGTGGCGAAGACCACCGACTGGGCGATGATGCCGGGCATGAGGAAGTCCCGGTACTCCCGCCAGTCGCCCATGATCGCCTGACCGAAGACGAAGACGAACAGCGTCACGAACATGATCGGCATGAACGTGAGCCCGAGGACCTCCTCGGGGTTCGCCTTGATCTTCAGGACGCTGCGCCAGGCCAGCTGGAGGCCGTTGCTCACCGTGTTCGCCGGGCCGATCGCCCGGGGCGCGGTCGGTGCGCCGTCGCTCCTGCGCACCCCCCCGGAGGGTTCGAGGGTGGTCACGTCGCTCATGCTCGGGCCCCTTCCGCCACGGTCTCCTCCGTGGACTCGTCTTCGGCGGTGTGTCCGGTCAGCGCGAGGAAGACCTCGTCCAGACTCGGCTTGCGCAGTGACAGTTCGGCGACGGCCACCTCCTGCTCGTCGAGGCGGCGGACCACCTCGGGCAGGACGGCTGCGTCCGTGACCGCGACGCTCGCGCCCAGCCCGTCACGGGTCACCGGGCTGCTGGTGACCGCCTCGACGATCCGGACCGCCAGGTCGAGCTGCCCGGGTTGGACGGTGCGCAGTTCCAGGACCTGCTTGCCCGCGTGGTTCTTGAGCTCCTCGGGCGTGCCCCTGCTGATCACCTTGCCGTGGTCCAGCACGACGATGTCGTCGGCGAGCTGGTCGGCCTCCTCCAGGTACTGCGTGGTGAGCAGCACGGTGACGCCATCGTCGACCAGACCGCGCACCACGTCCCACAGGCCGTTGCGGCTGTGCGGGTCCAGGCCGGTGGTCGGCTCGTCCAGGTACAGCAGGGTGGGGTGGCCCACGAGGCTCGCCGCCAGGTCGAGCCGGCGGCGCATGCCCCCGGAGTAGGTCTTGGCGGGACGGCCGGCGGCGTCGGTGAGCTCGAAGCGCTCCAGCAGCTCGGCCGAACGAGCCCGTGCGGCGCCGCGGCCGTAGCCCAGCAGGCGCGCGATGAGCATCAGGTTCTCGGTGCCCGTCAGTTCGGCGTCGACCGCCGCGTACTGACCGGTCAGCCCGATCAGCCGGCGCACGTCGTGCGGTCGCTTGACCACGTCGAAGCCCCCGACCTCGGCGTGGCCCCCGTCGGGCCGCAACAGGGTCGACAGGATGCGCACCGTGGTGGTCTTCCCGGATCCGTTGGGCCCCAGGACGCCCAGCACGGCCCCGGTCCTGGCCGTCAGGTCCACTCCGTCGAGGGCGCGCTTGCCCTTGAACTGCTTGACCAGACCCTCCGCGCGGATGGCGTCAGTCATCGCTCCTCCGTTTCTACCGTTCGACGTCCAGTCTGCCGACCGGGTCTGACAGAACGCTGACACGCGGGTGTCCGCCCTGACACGGTCCGGGGCGGTGGGTGGGTTGCGGGTCGGACGGGGAGGGTTCACGCGGTGTCGCCGGAGGCCGGTGCGGGGCGCGTGCCCGGCGGGACCGACGCTGGGTGTGCGCCGTGCCCCGGTGCGCGGCACCGGGGCACGGTCCGACGGCGCCGGCGGGCGGCGCCGCTAGTCGCCCTTCTTGGAGCCGAACATGATCTCGTCCCACGAGGGGACGGAGGCGCGGCGGCCGCGGCCCTTGCGCTTGGGCGCGGTGCGGTCGGGCGCGCCGTTGGCGGCGGCCTGGACCGGGGGCGGCTCCGGCGCGGCCGGGCGGGCGGGGCCGGTGTCGGAGAGGTCGATGGTGGCGCGGCGCCGGCGCGCGGGTCGGGGCTGGGCGGGCGGTTCGGCGGCGGGCGGAGGGGTGTCCGGTTCCACTGGCCGGGAACGGCGCTCGACGGCGGGAATGGCGCCGAAGGGGTCGGCGGGGACCGGGCGGTCCGCGGTCCGCTCCGGAGCGCGGTGGGCGACCGCCGGGTCGGTGCGAGGGGTCTCCCGGGGCGGGAGGGGGTCCAGCGGCCGCTGGTACCGCTCGTCGGTCTCGGGCGCCTCGAACGGGTCGGGGCGCGTGCGGGCGGCGGGGCGCAGCGGCTCGTCCGGGGCCGCGTCCCGGGCCGGGGCCAGCCGACGGGCGGGTGGTTGGTCGGTTCCGTGTTCGGCGGGCCGCCCGACGTCGGTCCTGGGGCGCTCCGCCGTGCCCTCGGGCCGACGCGGAGCGAAGGGCGTGACCGTCGTGTCGGGGGAGGCCGGCCGCACGGGCGCCGCGGGCTCGGTGAACCGGGCGGCCTCCTCGTCGGCGGGGGTGACGGTGTTGTGTCTGGGCTCGTACAGCCAGTGGGCGACGCGCTCGTCGCCGCCGTGGAGGAAGACGAGCTTGATCTGCCAGGTCCGGTCCTCCCGCTTCCAGGAGTCCCACGAGGCGTCACCGGTCTCCAGCTGGTGGGCGCCGATCCGCTTGGCGACCACGTCCTCCAGGGAGGGGCCGGGTGCGGCGTCGCCGGTGGAGCGCACGGTGGCGCGCTGGGCCTGCTGGGCGATGTACTCGCGCTCCTGGAGGACGGGGCCCTCGAACCAGCGCACCCGTTCGATGGGGATCCCGGAGATCTCGGAAATGGCCTCCGCGGTCTCGCCGGACCGGATGCGGGCCTGGATTTCCTTGGGGCGCAACGGATTCTCCACTTCGATCTCGTACTGGCCGAGCCGGGAGAACTGGCCGCGTACGGCGGCGCGGAGGCGGTCGTCGACGGGCAGCATGAAACGGGTTCCACGGCCTGTGCTGGCGAGCACCAGGTAGGTGCCGTCCTCGCTCACGGCCACGAGGCGAAGCTCGTGCATCGCCCTCCCTTTCGCGTCCCGTCGAGGGCAGGTTCGGCGGCCAGCCCCCGCGTTCTCCAAGTCTGGTCGGCCGACCACGGTTCGGCCAGTACCGCGCCCGGCATGTCCGAACTGTGTGCCCGCCTCCCGTCCGCGGTCCTCACCACGGGCCGCCCCGGCCGTCCCGGGGCCCTCAACGGTCGTCTCCGACGCCAATCTTGGCACGCGGACCCTGCGCCGACCGGGAGCGGTCGCGCGGGATGTCGTCCAACCCGCGCGAAGGCTCCGCCGCGATGGTATCCCGCGGGTACCTAATCACCCCAGGCCTGGGGAAAACTCCGATCTCGGACCGTTCCAGGAGCACGAGGACACCGGGAAGGCAAATCGACACGCCGGTGTCCACCGACATGTGGCCTTTCTTGACTCCAGGCGTTATCGGGCACTGAGTGCGCTTAGCCTGAGTTCTTCACTTGTGGGCGGTTTGTGGTGGTTTGGGGACTCCCGCCCTCCCCACGTTCACCATCGAGTTCCCGCCGCGCCCCGCGCGGCCGACGAAGGGGGGACGACCGGATGGGTCGGACCGGACACCGCGCGGCGGACGCCGAAAGGGACCGCACGCCGGGGAAGCGGATCGATCTGAGCGTGTCCCAGGTCGCCGGGGCCGGCGCCGCCACCCTCACCGCAGCGACGGCGGCCTCCTACCTCAACGTGTACGGGACGGTCGTCGGGGCGGCGGTCATCGCCGTCCTGAGCACGGTCGCCAGCCCCCTGCTCCAGCACTGGTTCTCGCGCGGCGGCGAGCAGGCCAGGCACCTCGCGGAGCGGGCGGTCGGCTCCTCGGCCGTCGCGGCCGAAGCGCCCGCCGCCACCGCGGAGACCGGGACGGACCCCGACGCCACCCGGACGATGGCGCTGCCGACCGCGGAGGACGACGGCGGCCCCTCGGGCGGGGAGCGTCCGGCGCGGCGCGGCTGGAAGGCCGTCCTCGTTCCGGCCGTCATCGTGTTCACCCTGGTCATGCTGGTGATCCTGGCCTTCGAGCTGCTCACGGGCCGATCGATGAGCGCGTGGACGCACGGCCGGGACGAACCCACCGCGCCCTCCCTCCTCGGCGGCGGGACCTCCGCGCCGCCGGCGCAGGAGGAGGACGCCGCGACCCCCGAGGTCGCCGTGGACGTCCCCGAGGGCGCCGGTGAGCAGTCGGACGCGCCCGCCGACGAGGGCTCGGACGCCGCCGGAACCGACGGAGGGGCCGGTGAGGAGCAGGTCACGCCCACACCCGATCCCGACGAGACGGAGGACGGGGGCGACGACGGGGGCGGGACCGTCGAACCCGCCCCGCCCGTGGACGGCGGCGAGCCGGAGACCGACCCGAACGGGGAGCGGCCGGCCGACGATCCCCCGGCCGGCGCTCCCCCGGCCGGGACCTGACCGCTTCCCGGCCCCGGGAATCCGGACCGCGGCCCGGGCGGCGCCGACTCAGCCGAACACCCGGTCCAGGTAGGCGTTGCCGAACCGGCGGTGCGGGTCCACCCGGTCGCGCACCGCCAGGGCGTCCCCCATGCGCGGGTACACCCGCTCCAGGTAGGCGCGGTCGCGCGTGTGCATCTTCCCCCAGTGCGGACGGCCGCCCACGGACGTGAAGACCGCTTCCAGGTCGGCGAAGTAGGCCTCGTACGGGACCCCCTGGTACATGTGCACCGCGACGTAGGCCGTGTCCCGGTCGTGCGCGGTGGACAGCCACACGTCGTCGGCCGGGGCGAAGCGCACCTCCACCGGGAAACTCACCCGGTGGTCGCCCCGGTCCACGATCGACCGCGCCTCGCGCAGCACGTCCACCGCGTGCTCGGCCGGGATCGCGTACTCCATCTCCACGAACCGCACGTCGCGCACCGACGCGAACACCTTGTGCGAGACGTCCGTGTAGACGCGCGAGGACAGGGCCCGCGAACTGATCCGGTTCACGCCGGGCACCAGGGAGGGGAAGCTGCGGCACAGCCGGTTGACGCGCTCGAAGACCGTGTTGGACAGGAAGTCGTCGTCCCACCACGACTGGAGGGCGGGGAGCGGACGCGCCGGGCCCTCGGTGATGTTGTTGCGTTTGGTGTTGGTGTTGCCCGTGTGGGGGAACCAGAAGAACTCGAAGTGATCGTTGTCCGCGCGCAGCTCCGGAAGCCGCTCCAGGACCTCGTCCAGCGGCATCGGCTCCTCGCGCGCGTGCAGCAGGAACGCGGGGCGCACCGCCATCGTCAACGCGGTGACCACGCCGAACGCGCCCAGCCCCACCCGGGCCGCGTGGAACAGGTCCGGCTCCCGGTCGGCCGAGCACTCCACGACCGACCCGTCGGCGAGCACCATCTCCAGCCCGACCACCTGGCTGGCCAGGCCGCCCGCGTCCCGCCCGGTCCCGTGCGTGCCCGTCTGCACGGCGCCCGCCACGGTCTGCACGGCGATGTCGCCCATGTTGGCCAGGGCCACGCCGCGCTCGGCCAGGGCGTCGTTGAGGTCGCACAACGGGAGCCCGGCCTCGACCGTGACCGTCCCCGCGTCGGGGTCGACCGAGCGCACCGCGGTCAGGGACGCGGGGGAGAGCAGGAGCCCGTCGGTGACCGCCACGTCGGTGAAGGAGTGGCCCGAACCGACCATCCGGACCCTCAGGTCCTCCTCCGCCGCGGAGGCGACCGCGGCCGCGACCTCGCCTGTGCTGTTCGGGGCCGCCGTCCGCCGGGGGCGGGCCTGGTGGGTGCCCGCCCATGTGTTCCACAACACGTCAGTCATGCGACGTGACATTACCCACGAGTCACTTGTGTGGCCAGGGGGGACCGGTGTCCGGACGGGCCGACGAACACGGGACGCCGGAGCGGGGGCGGGCGAGCGGGCGCCGGGAGGGCTGGTTTGATAGGTGCCATGAGGCCTTACGACGCGTTTTTGCTGATCTCCTTCGGTGGACCGGAGGGCGAGGACGAGGTCATCCCGTTCCTGGAGAACGTCACCCGCGGGCGCAACATCCCCCGCGAGCGGCTGGCGGAGGTGGGTGAGCACTACTTCCTCTTCGGTGGCGTGAGCCCGATCAACCAGCAGTGCCGGGACCTGATCGCGGCGATCACCGACGACTTCGCCGCCAACGGGGTGGACCTGCCCGTCTACTGGGGCAACCGGTTCTGGGAGCCGATGCTCGCCGACACCCTCGCCCGGATGCGGGACGACGGCGTGCGCAGGGTGCTGGCGCTGCCCACCTCCGCGTACTGCAACTGGTCCAGCCGGACCGCCTACCACGAGGACATCGACCGGGCCCGCGCCGCCCTGGGCGACGGCGCCCCCGAGATCGAGCTGGTCCGTCCCTTCTACGACCACCCGGGCTTCGTCGAGCCCCTGGTCGAGCACACCGGCGCGGCCCTCGCCGCGCTCCCCGAGGACCGGCGCGCGGGCGCGCGGCTGCTGTTCTCCGCGCACTCCATCCCCACCGCGATGGCCGAGGCCAGCGGCGGCCCCGGCCAGCCGTTCGGCTCGGAGGGGGCCTACGGTGCCCAGCTCGCCGAGGTGGCGCGCCTGGTGACCGAGCGGCTCGACCGCGAGTACCCGTACGAGGTCGTCTACCAGAGCCGGAGCGGCCCGCCCAGCCAGCCCTGGCTGGAGCCGGACGTCAACGACCGCATCGAGGAGCTGGCCGAGGACGGCGTGCCCGCGGTCGTGGTCGTCCCGCACGGGTTCGTCTCCGACCACATGGAGGTCAAGTTCGACCTCGACGTCGAGGCCCGCGAGACCGCGCGCAAGCTCGGCGTCGGCTACGAGCGCGCGCTGAGCCCCGGCACCCACCCGCGGTTCGTGTCCATGGTCACCGAGCTGGTCCGGGAGTACACCGACGGCGCCGCGCCGGTGCGCCTGGGCGGCCTGCCCCGGTGCGCCGAGGGCGGCCAGGTCTGCTGCCAGCAGCGTTGAGCCGGGTCGGGCGGAGGGCGAGGTTCCTGCGCCCCGGCGGCCGCCGTCCGGGCGGCCGCTCCCGCCGTCGGCGGGGATGCGACCGATAGGGTCGGCCCCAGACCACAAGTCGACGGTTCAGGAGGATTCGCCTTGGTTCGTTCCTGGTACGAACTGCCGGAGTACGTCCGTCTCCGCCGTGTCAACGGGCTGCGCCTCTCCCCGGACGGTACCCGCCTCGTGGCGCCCGTCAGCGGCCTCGGCCCCGACGGCACCTCCTTCCACAGCGCCCTGTGGGAGATCGACACGGCCCCCGAGTCCGAGGGCGGGAGCGCTCCCCGGCGCCTGACCCGCTCCGCCAAGGGGGAGGGCGACGCCCGCTTCCTCCCCGACGGATCGCTGCTGTTCGGCTCCGGCAGACCCGATCCCGACGCCGCCTCCGACGACGCCCCCAAGGCCGCCCTGTGGATCCTGCCCGCCGGAGGCGGCGAGGCACGCCAGGTCGCCTCCAGACCCGGTGGCGTCTCCTCGTTCACGGTCGCGCGCGACTCCGGCCTGGTCGCCTTCACCTCCGACACCCACGCGGGCAGCGGGACCGCCGAGGCCGACCAGGAGGCCCGCAAGGCGCGGGAGGAGGCCGGGGTCACCGCGATCCTCCACGAGTCCCTGCCCATCCGCTACTGGGACGGCGACATCGGCCCCGACCACCCGCGCTTCCTGGTCGCCGAACCGCCCGCCGACGGCGGATCCGGCCTCGGCGAGCACCGGGACCTGGCCCCCGACGCCGGCATGGCCCTGGTGAACGCCTCGGGCGACCTCACCCCCGACGGGTCGGCCCTGGTCACCGAGTGGCAGGTGCCCACCGGCCGGGGATCCCTGCGCACCGACATCGTCACCGTCGACACCGCCACCGGCGAGCGCCGCACCCTGGCCAGCGAGCCCGACCACGACTTCGGCGGACCCCGGGTCTCCCCGGACGGCCGCCACGTCCTGCTCGCACGCGGCTCCGCGGGCACGTACGACGGCGAGCCCCGCGACCACACCCTCTGGCTCGTCGACCTCGCCACGGGCGAGGGCCGCGACCTGCTCGCCGATCACGAGCTCTGGCCGCGGGACTACGCGTGGGCGGCCGACTCCGCGTCCGTCTTCCTCGCCGCCGACCAGAACGGCCGCAGACCGCTCTTCCGCGTCGACCTGGCCTCCGGAGAGCTCACCCGCCTCACGGGCGACCACGGCGCCTACAGCGCGCCCAACCCCTCCCCGGACGGCCGCCACGTGTTCGCGCTGCGCGACGCCTGGGACGCCCCGCCCGCGCCCGTGCGCCTGGACGCCACCGCCGTCGACGGAGCGCCCACGCCCCTGCGCACGCCCGGGTCCGAACTGACCATGCCCGGCACCCTGACCGAGATCGAGACCACGGCCGACGACGGCGAGCGGATCCGGTCCTGGCTCGTCCTGCCGGAGGAGGCCTCGGCCGAGTCCCCCGCGCCCCTGACGCTCTGGGTGCACGGCGGCCCCTACATGAGCTTCAACGGCTGGTCCTGGCGCTGGAACCCCTGGCTGCTCGCCGCGCGCGGCTACGCCGTCCTGCTGCCGGACCCCGCCCTGTCCACGGGGTACGGACAGCGGATGCTGCGCCGTGCCTGGGGGAAGTGGGGGCCGCGCACCCACGCCGACGTCATGGCGATCACCGACGCCGCCGAGGCGCGCGCGGACATCGACGCCGACCGCACCGCCATGATGGGCGGCTCCTTCGGCGGGTACATGGCCAACTGGATCGCCGGACACACCGACCGCTTCCGCGCCATCGTCTCGCACGCATCGCTGTGGGCGCTGGACGGCTTCAGCAGCACGACCGACCTCCCGCCGGTGTGGGAACGGGAGTTCGGAACCCCGCTCGCCCAGCCCGACCGCTACACGCTGAACTCGCCGCACCTGCGCGCCGACCGCGTCCGCACGCCCGTGCTCGTCATCCACGGGGACAAGGACTACCGCGTGCCGATCGCGGAGGGGATGCGCCTGTGGCGGGACCTGCTCCTGCACGAGGTGGACGCCAAGTTCCTGTACTTCCCCGACGAGAACCACTGGATCCTCAAGCCCGGCAACGCCCGGATCTGGTACGAGACGATCTTCGCCTTCCTGGACCACCACGTCCACGGCAAGGAGTGGACCAGGCCGGAACTGCTCTGACCCGTACCGCCCACCCACGAACGGGGGACCACACGTGAGTACCACCCACCATCGCCCCGACCCGGAGGAACTGCGCGCGCTCGCCGTGCGCGCCGCGGCCGAGGCGGGGGAGCTCGCCGCCGAGGGCCAGGCGGGCATCACCGTGCTCGACACCAAGTCCAGCCCCACGGACGTCGTCACGAAGATGGACCGGGCCGCCGAGGAGCTGATCCGCACCCGCCTGCTGGAGGCCCGCCCCCACGACGCGGTCCTCGGCGAGGAGGGCGGCGGCGTGAGCGGCACCAGCGGAGTGCGGTGGATCGTCGACCCGATCGACGGCACGGTCAACTACCTGTACGGGAGCCCGGACTGGGCGGTGGCGATCGCCGCCGAGGTGGACGGCAGGGTCGTGGCCGCGGCCGTGAACGTCCCCTCGCGCGGGGAGATGTTCGAGGCGGTCCTCGGGCACGGATCCCGCCGCAACGGCGTGGCGCTGCGGGCGCCGGACGCGGTGCCGCTGGACCGGGCCCTGGTCGCCACCGGCTTCGGGTACTTCCCCGAGCGGCGCGCGCAGCAGGCGCGGGTGCTGCTGGAGGTGCTCCCCAGGGTGCGCGACATCCGGCGCTGCGGCGCCGCGGCCGTGGACCTGACCGGTCTGGCGACCGGCCGCTGCGACGCCTACTACGAGCGCGGACTCAATCCCTGGGACTGGGCCGCACCCGGCCTGGTCGCCAGCGAGGCCGGCGTGCGCGTGGGCGGGGCCGCCGGCGGGCCGCCCAGCACCGATCTGGTCATCGCGGCGCGCCCGGAGCTGTACGAGGCGCTCGACGGTCTCCTGGCGCCGCTCGGCGCCGACACCGACGGCTGAGGGCCGGAAGGCCCGCGGCCTCCGGGCCCGCGGCGGTGTGAGCGCCCGGACACATGTGAGGGGCGGGGCGGACCCGTGGTCCGCCCCGCCCCGTGTCCTGGGCCCCGCCGGTCCGGGGGGATCCGGGTCAGGGCCGCCGCACCCGCGTCAGCAGCGGGTGTCGATGCCGTTGCGAGCCGCGATCCGGTAGAGGTCCTCGAGCTCCGACGCGTGTGTGTCGGCGAGGAAGTCGTCCCCGGCGGCCTGAGCCGAGCGGAGCGACCGGGAGGTCTCGTTGATCCGGACCTTGATCTCTGCGAGGAACTCGCCCATGACACCTCTCTCAGGGGTCGGCACCGGGACACAAGGGTGCCCCGGTGAATGCCGTCAGCGCACGACTGCGTGTCCGCGCGATCCGATGGCGCCGCCTCGGTGCGGCGCGTGCCCGTCGCGGTCCGGCCGGAGGCGGCCGGTGTCCACGCGTGCGTCTCCATACCCCTACCGCACCGTCATCCAAACCCCGTCGGCGCCCCCGGTTTCCCGGACCGGGCCGCCCGGCCCGGGACGGGACCGGGGCCCGCTGGTGTCGCATGACACATTTCCCCGGTGCGCACCGTGCTTACTTGTTTCTTATTCTTGATGTGTCAGATTCGAGATGTGCGGGGTTGGGCCGCCGCCGACGGTTGGGGGATTCGTCGGCGGCGGCTCCCCGTGCGCAGCAGGGATCGAAGCTCTCGGCCCAGCGCCCGTGTCCCCACGGGATGAGGAGAGTGGCCCTCCGCGGAGGAGGCCACGGCGGGTTTACCGCCTCCTTACTCCGTATGTGGGAGAACGGATGACGCGGCCGGGACCAAGAACGCCGCTGCCGGTGTGTTGGGGGATGCGCCGGCAGCGGCCCCTCTTTCTTTTTCCCAGGTAGCAGAGGTCGAGAAGGTCAACGTGCGCGTACTCGTGGTCGAAGACGAACGGGTCCTGGCCGACACCGTGGCGGTCGGACTCCGGCGCGAGTCGATGGCGGTCGACGTGGTCTACGACGGCGACACGGCCCTGGAGTACGTGGCCGTCAACGACTACGACGTGGTCGTCCTCGACCGGGACCTGCCCGGTACCCACGGCGACGACGTCGCCCGGTCGCTGGTCGGCGACAGCTACACCGGCCGCATCCTCATGCTCACCGCCTCCGGCGGTGTCCAGGACAAGGTCGAGGGGCTCACCCTGGGCGCCGACGACTACCTGGCCAAACCCTTCGCCTTCGCCGAGCTCGTCGCGCGCGTGCACGCCCTGGGCCGTCGCGCGGTGCCGCCGCTGCCCCCCGTCCTGGAGCGGCACGGCATCGAGCTCGACCCGGCCAACCACCGGGTCCACCGCGACGGCCGCGAACTGGCGCTCACCCCCAAGGAGTTCGCCGTCCTCCACGTGCTCATGCGCGCGCGGGGGACCGTGGTCAGCGCCGAGGGCCTGCTGGAGAAGGCCTGGGACGAGAACGCCGACCCGTTCACCAACGTCGTCCGGGTCACGGTCATGACCCTGCGCAAGAAGCTCGGCGACCCGCCGGTCATCCAGACCGTCCCCGGCGCGGGGTACCGGTTGTGAGACCGGCGGAGCGCCCGGAGCCCGGACAGGTCGAGCCGACCCGCCCGGGTGACACCGGCACGTGGCGCAGGCTCAACACCGTGGCGCCCTCCGGACAGGGCGCGGAGCGCTCCGCCGCCGCCGACCGGGTGCACCGCTTCACCGACAACCTCAGCCTGCGCACACGGCTCACCCTGATCTACGGGATGCTGTTCTTCGCCGCGGGCTCGGTGCTGGTACTGGTCAACTACCTGATTGTCACGGTGCTGCTCAACGCCCTGCTGGCCGAGGAGAGCGCCGCGGAGCTGGCCGCGCAGAGCTACCTCATCGAGGAGGTCCTCACCCACGTCACCCGCTTCTCCCTGCTCGCCCTGTTCCTGGTCGGGCTGCTCGCGGTGGCGTTGGGGTACGCGGTGGCCGGGCGCGCGCTCTCGCCGCTGCAGAAGATCACCCGGATCGCCCGGAGGCTGTCCGAGCGCTCCCTGCACGAGCGGATCGCCCTGTCGGGGCCCGACGACGAGATCCGCGAACTCGCCGACACCTTCGACGGCATGCTGGAACGGCTCGACCGCGCCTTCGACGGGCAGCGCCGCTTCGTCGCCAACGCCTCGCACGAGCTGCGCACCCCGCTGGCGATCAACCGGACCCTCCTGGAGGTGGCGCTCAGCTCCCCGGAGGTGTCCGCCGACCTCAAGAGCGTCGGACAGACCCTGCTGGAGACCAACGCGCGCCACGAACGCCTCATCGACGGTCTCCTCTTCCTGGCCCGCAGCGACCGCGAGCTGGAGGCGCGCACCCGGGTCGACCTCGGCGAGGTCGCCGAGACCGTGCTCAGCCAGCTGGCGGGCGACCTGTCCGAGTCCGGCCTCCAGCTGCGCCTGGACCTGCGCCCGGCCCTGGTGGAGGGCGATCCCGTCCTCCTGGAGCGGCTCGTCGGCAATCTCGTGGAGAACGCACTCAAGTACAACGTCGCCGAGGGTGAGATCACCGTCCGAAGCGGCATGTACGAGGGGCGCCCCGCCGTCCAGGTGGAGAACTCGGGCAAGGTGATCCCCGCCTACGAGATCGAGGGCCTCTTCGAGCCGTTCCGCCGCGGCTCCGGCGACCGCGTGGGGTCGGGGCGCAGCGCGGGACTGGGACTGTCCATCGTCCGTTCCGTCGTGCGCGCGCACGAGGGCGTCGTGACCGCCTGGCCGCGCGCGGGCGGCGGGCTCGTCGTCACGGTGTGTCTGCCCGTTCCCCCCGCGGAGGCGGCCGAGCGGCGCTGAGAGCCGCTCGCGAGCTGCGCACGGCCACGCTTCGTGGTATCTATACGTGTCCGAAGACACGCCCACCCCTGTCACGGGCGTCGACTCCGGGTGGGTATGCTTCCCCGGGCGTGGACACGGAGGGAATCCCTCCTGACGTGGGCATGTCTTGGATATTGCCCGCCGGTGGGGGAGTGTTCCGCGCTCGTCCGAGATGGGCGAACAGGGTCCTATGCAGGAGCCCGACACCGGGTAGTACACGGGGAGCCGACCGACGCGTGGCCGCCATGGCCGCCTTCGGTCACGGTCCCGCGAGAGTGCCGCTGACCTGTGGACGGTGACCCGGGAGGGGGCACGGTTCGCCAGGAACGGAAACTCATCGGCCGAACCGGGCACAACGAAGGTCTCTCAAGCGTTACACCCGCGCGACGAGGCACTGAACGAGGGGGATGGAGTTAGCACAGATGGCCACCGACTACGACAGCCCGCGCAAGACTGACGAGGAAATCAACGAGGACAGTCTCCAGGAGTTGCAGGCGCGGCGCGGGGAGAAGGCCGCCGGGCCGATCGACGCCGACCCGGACGAGGTCGCCGAAGGCATGGAGCTGCCCGGCGCGGATCTGTCCGGCGAGGAGCTCGCGGTCCGCGTCCTCCCGCGTCAGGCCGACGAGTTCACCTGCGCGCGGTGCTTCCTGGTGCACCACCGCAGCCAGCTCGCCGAACAGCGCGACAAGCAGCTGATCTGCAAGGAGTGCGCCTGAGCGGACGGGGCGGACCACCGTCCCCGTCCGCGGTACCACCGCCGAACCCCCGTCGCCGGGGCCCGCACGGCGGTGACCGCCGCGCCGGGCGTCGACACCACACACGGCGGTGGACGGCCGACCACACGCGTACCGCGTGCGGTGGGCCGTCCACCGCGTGCGTGTTCGCCCTGGGCCTCCGCATCGCTTCGGCCCGTGTTCGGGTGCCCTGACGGCAGCGGTTCCCCGTCTTCGCCTGCCGCTCGTTCCTCGCTCGCGGCCCGACTCGTCTCGCGGAACCCCGCCAGCGCCCGGACGGCAATCCCCGGGGCATCCGCTCCCGGGGCGTGGTCAGGCCTCGATCGCGTCGCGGTCGGGCCGGGCCAGTCCCTTGCGCGCGGTGCGCACGGCCAGCACCCGGGCGACCTCCACGCCGACACCGGCGACCACGGCCCACCCCAGCGCGCGGCCGAGGCCGACCTCGGGGGACTCGATGTCCGTCGGAGGCTCCTCCCCGGTGGCGCGGGTCCAGGCGAAGGTCAGGGCTTTGCGGGTGACGTACTCCGCGGCGAACCCCGCCGCGAATCCGATCAGAGCGGGGGCGAGTTCACCGCCGTCCTTCTTGGCCATCTTGTCTCGTTCACCGTTTCCGTTGGGCTTCGACGGCACGCGCGTCGCGCGCCGTGTCCGTAGTGGGGATCCTTTCACGGACGCCCCTCGGGCGCATGATACCCTGGTAGGGTATTGACGTCCGCCCGGGAGCGCGGGGAAAGCGGAACGAACACGGCCGTCGGAGCACTACCATTGCCACATGACCAACGGCTCTCATTCCTTCCGCATGCCCGACAAGCCTTCGCTGGACGGTATCGAGGCGAAGTGGGTCGACGTATGGGATGAGTCCGGCGTCTACCACTTCGACCGCACCCGCGGCCGCGAGGACGTCTTCTCCATCGACACCCCGCCGCCCACCGTCTCGGGTTCGCTGCACATCGGCCACGTGTTCTCCTACACGCACACCGACACCGTCGCCCGCTTCCAGCGGATGAACGGCAAGGCCGTCTTCTACCCGATGGGCTGGGACGACAACGGTCTGCCCACCGAACGCCGCGTCCAGAACTACTACGGCGTGCGCTGCGACCCGTCGATCCCCTACGACCCGGACTTCCAGCCCCCGGTCAAGCCCGACCCCAAGCGGCAGATCCCCATCTCCCGCCGCAACTTCATCGAGCTGTGCGACCAGCTCACCGAAGAGGACGAGAAGGTCTTCGAGTCGATCTGGCGCCGCCTCGGGCTGAGCGTCGACTGGCGGCACACCTACGCCACCATCGACGACAACTCCCGCGCCGCCGCCCAGCGCGCCTTCCTGCGCAACCTGGCCCGCGGCGAGGCCTACATGGCCGAGGCGCCCACCCTGTGGGACGTCACCTTCCGCACCGCGGTCGCCCAGGCCGAGCTGGAGGACCGGGAGCGCCCCAGCGCCTACCACAAGCTCGCCTTCCACCGGCCCGACGGCACCCCGGTGCACATCGAGACCACCCGCCCCGAGCTGCTCGCGGCCTGTGTCGCCCTCGTCGCCCACCCCGACGACGAGCGCTACCAGGACCTGTTCGGCACCACGGTGCGCACGCCGGTCTTCGGCGTCGAGGTCCCCGTCCGGCCGCACCGCCTCGCCGACCCCGAGAAGGGGTCCGGCATCGCGATGATCTGCACCTTCGGCGACATCACCGACGTCACCTGGTGGCGTGAGCTCCAGTTGGAGACCCGGCCGGTCATCGGCTGGGACGGCCGCATCATGGCCGACCCGCCCAAGGGCCTGGAGTCCCCCGAAGGGCGCGAGGCCTACGCCTCCCTCGTCGGCGCCACCGTCCACACCGCCCGCGAGCGCATGGTCGAGCTGCTGCGCGCCAGCGGCGACCTGATCGGCGAGCCCACCGCGATCACGCACCCGGTGAAGTTCTACGAGAAGGGCGACAAGCCGCTGGAGATCGTCACCACCCGCCAGTGGTACATCCGCAACGGCGGTCGTGACCAGAGCCTGCGCGAGGCGCTCATCGAGCGCGGGCGCGAGCTCGACTGGCACCCCGAGCACATGCGCTCGCGGTACGAGAACTGGGTCGGCGGACTCAACGGCGACTGGCTGATCAGCCGCCAGCGCTTCTTCGGCGTGCCGTTCCCGGTCTGGTATCCGCTCGACGCCGAGGGCAACCCCCGCTACGACGCGCCGATCCTGCCGAACGAGGAGCAGCTGCCGGTCGACCCCAGCTCGCAGACGCCCGAGGGCCACACCGAGGAGCAGCGGGGCCAGGCGGGCGGCTTCATCGGCGACCCCGACGTCATGGACACCTGGGCGACCTCCTCCCTGACGCCGCAGATCGCCTCCGGATGGGAGCGCGACCCCGACCTGTTCGGGCGCGTCTTCCCGATGGACTTCCGCCCGCAGGGCCAGGACATCATCCGCACGTGGCTGTTCTCCACGGTCGTGCGCGCCCACTTCGAGAACGGCACCCTGCCCTGGAGCACCACCGGCATCTCCGGCTGGATCCTGGACCCGGACCGCAAGAAGATGTCCAAGTCCAAGGGCAACGTCGTCACGCCGGTCGCGCTGCTGGAGAAGTACAGCTCCGACGCGGTCCGGTACTGGGCGGCCAGCGGGCGCCTGGGCACCGACACCGCCATGGACGAGGGCCAGATGAAGGTCGGCCGACGGCTGTCCATCAAGATCCTCAACGCCAGCAAGTTCGTCATGTCGGTCGCGGGAGAAGGCGCCGCCACCGACCCGTCCGCGGTCACCGAGCCGCTGGACCGCGCGATGCTGGCCACGCTGGCCGACGTGGTCGAGGACGCCACCGCCGCCTTCCGGGCCTACGACCACACCCGGGCCCTGGAGCGGGCCGAGCGGTTCTTCTGGGACTTCTGCGACGACTACCTGGAGCTGGTCAAGGCCCGCGCCTACGACACCGAGTCGGCCGGGGGCGCCTCGGCGCGCGCGGCCCTGCTCATCGCCCTGGGCGCCCTGCACCGGCTGTTCGCCCCGTTCCTGCCCTTCGTCACCGAGGAGGTCTGGAACTGGTGGCAGGAGGGCTCCGTGCACTCCCAGCCCTGGCCGGAGGCGGCCGAGTACCGCGCCGCCGCCGTCGAGGGCGACCCGGCCGTGCTGGCCGCCACCGCCGAGGTGCTGCGCGCCGTGCGCAAGGCCAAGTCCGAGGCGAAGCTGTCCATGCGCGCCGAGGTCGAACGCGTCCGGGTCTCGGGCAAGCAGGTCGAGGCCGCCCGGGCCGCCGGCGGCGACATCGCCGCCGCCGGCCGCGCCGCCGGGATCGACTTCGAGGCCACCGACGATGCCGAGCTGACCGTCGAGGTGACGCTGCCCGAGTCCACCGAGGACTGAGCACCGGGCCGGAACGGCCGACGGGGGCGGGGCCCGAGCGCCCCGCCCCCGTCCGCGCGCCCCGAGTCCGGCCGCGGCCGGAGCCCGTCCCGCGCTCCGGGGCGTCGGTCACCGGCCGCACCTCCCGAAGGGCGATAGGCTCAGCGGTTGTGAGTACCTCATCCCTGGAAGGCGGACGGATCCCGATCACGGTCCGCCGCCTGGACCCCGGCCTCCCCCTGCCCGCGTACGCGCACCCCGGCGACGCGGGAGCCGACCTGTACACCGCCGTCGACGTCGACCTCGCGCCCGGCCAACGGGCCACGGTCCCCACCGGGCTGGCGATCGCCCTGCCCGACGGGTTCGCCGCGTTCGTCCACCCGCGTTCGGGCCTGGCGGCGCGCTGCGGCGTGACCATCGTCAACGCGCCGGGCACCGTCGACGCGGGGTACCGCGGCGAGATCAGGGTGACACTCATCAACACCGACCGGGACACCCCCGTACGCCTGTCCCGCGGGGACCGGGTCGCGCAGCTGGTCGTCCAGCGCGTGGAGCGGGCCGAGTTCGTCGAGGCGGACTCCCTGCCCGAGTCGGTGCGCGGAGCGGGCGGGTTCGGTTCGACCGGGGGCCACGCCGCGCTGCGGTGAGGTCGCCCCGAAACCCCGGTGCCACCCGGGGAGCAACGGAAGCGGAGAGGTGAAGGGCGTGTTTGGACGCCGCCGTAGGAAGCGGGACGACAAGACCGGCAGAGCCGCGGAGACCGGGTCCGCCGCTCGGCGGAACGGTGCCGCGGGAGAGGTCTCCTTCGACAACGAGATCGAGCCCGAACGGCCGACCGAGCAGGTGGCCAAGGAGGCCGACCGGTACCGGGCCACCGGCCCGTGGGACTCCGCCGAGGACGTCCCCGAGGCCCGGCGCATGGACCTGGGCAGCCTCAAGCTGCCCATGGAACAGGGCACCGACATCCAGGTGAACGTCGCCCAGGACGCCCGGGGCAAGCAGAAGATCATCGGCGTCACCCTCGTGCGCGGCAAGACCGCGCTCCAGGTGCAGCCCTTCGCCGCCCCCAAGTCCTCGGGGCTGTGGGACGAGATGCGCGAGGAACTGCGCGAGCAGGTCGCCAAGCAGGGCGGCCAGGCCGAGGAGCACTCGGGGACCTTCGGCCCCGAGCTCCAGGCGGTCATCCCGGTCAAGGGGAAGAAGACCGAGGACGGCAGGCAGCTGGGCCAGCGGGTGCGGTTCATCGGCGTGGACGGCCCGCGTTGGGTGCTGCGCGGCGTGATCCGCGGCGAGGGAGCCTCCAAGCCGGAGATGATGGCCGAGGCCGAGCAGCTGTTCGCCAACATCGTCGTGGTCCGCGGCGAACAGCCGGTGCCGCCCAGCGAGCTGTTGGAGATCACCGTGCCCAAGCAGCTCCAGGATCGGATGGCCGCCGCGGTCAAGGAGCGCGCCGCGCAGCGGGCGGCCCAGCGCGGCAACGCCGGGAGTTCCCCGAACGGCTCGGCCAGCGCCGGTCAGGCCGGGCGGACGCCCGACGGGGCCGAGGGCTCCTGAACCGTCCGGCGGCGTGCCGGGGCGGCGCACGCCCTAGGGTGTTGGTCATGACGGACACGAACGACAACAGCGCCCCCCGGCCGCTTCCGGAGGACTGGAACCGAGCCCTGGCGGTCGTGGCGCACCCCGACGACCTGGAGTTCGGGGTGTCGTCGGCGATCGCGCGCTGGACCGCCCAGGGCAAGAGCGTGGTCGAGCTCATGGTCACTCGGGGCGAGGCGGGCATCGACTCCCTGCCGCCGGACGAGTGCGGCCCCCTGCGGATGGCGGAACAGCGCGCGTCGGCCGCGATCGTGGGCGCCGAGACCGTGGAGTTCCTCGAGTTCGCGGACGGCGCCCTGGAGTACGGACTCCCCCTGCGGCGCGCGCTCGCCGCGGCGATCCGGCGGCACCGTCCCGACGTGGTCGTGTCCATCAACTTCCGCGAGGCCTTCCCGGGCAGTGCCTCGTTCAACCACGCCGACCACCGGGTGCTCGGCCCCGCCCTGCTCGACGCGGTCCGCGACGCCGCCAACCGGTGGGTGTTCCCCGACCAGCCCGGCGACGGCGTCGAACCGTGGTCCGGGGTGCGGTTCGTGGCCTTCGGGGCCTCGCCCCGCCCCACGCACTTCGTGGAACTGGGCGAGCCCGACCTGGCCGCGGGGGTGGCCTCGCTCGACGCCCACGAGGTCTACCTGGCCAACCTGGGCGGCTTCGACCAGAAGTCCTTCCTGTCCCGCGCCGCCGAGGAGGCGGGCCGCCGCGTGGGTGCGGCGCTGGCCACGGAGTTCGAGGTCTTCGACGCCTGAGGACCGGCTCGGGCCTCGGAGCCGGACCGCGCGCGGCGCGGCGGCGGGGGAGCCGCGCTCAGGAGGCGGCACCGGGGTCCACGGGGTCGGCGACGCGGCCCAGGAACAGGATCGCCTCGCCGCGCCGGAGGACGAAGACGAACGGCCGGTCGACGGTGAACTCCACGGGCGGGGAGGACACGGTCGCCGCCATCACCATGACCGCCGCGGTGGCGGCGGCGCCCTCGGCGCCCTTCTCGTCCACCCTCAGCACGGCCTGGTGCAGGATCGAGTCCACCCGGAGCGGCTCGTCGCTGATCCCGTCGAACCGGGCGCGGTCACCGGCCATCCGGGTGACGCCCAGCTCCTCCAGGGGCGCGAGGAGCGCGGCCTCGGTCTCCACCGAGAAGCGGGGCAGAGCCAGCTCCACCTCACGCGAGCGGCGCGCCCGGTACAGGTCGGCCAGGGCCGCCGCGTCCGGAGGTGCGGACGCGGGGTCGTCGGGCAGCAGCACGTCCAGAGTCAGGCCGTGCCCACCCGCCAACCCGACCATGCGCCACCCCGCCGCCTCCGCGTAGGCCAGGTCCTCCCGACGGTGCATGGTGGGGACCTCGCGGGGGCCGGCGGGAGCGTGGAAGGTCCGCCCGCGCGTCGCCGCCGCGGCGAAGGGCTCGATCCAGACCATCGCGACCCACAGCGCGTTCACCAGGAGCAGCCGCGTGTCGGGGTGCACCGAACCGGCGGACAGCAGTTCGGGGACCAGGCCCCGGGTCACCTCGGACACGCGGCCGTTGACCCGTCGGCGCACCCCCTCGGGGTCGCGCGCGAAGCCGACCCCCTCCACCTCGACACCGGGCCGTGCGCGCACCTGAGCCGCGAAGGCGGGTCGCACGCGCAGGTCGTCGGGCACGTACAGCCCGTTGAGGGCGGCCAGGTCCAGGCCGGCGGCGGCGGACACCGCCGCGTCCAGCGCGGCCAGCTGGACGGGGACGTCCCGGCCGAGCAGCAGCTCCAGCTCGTCGCGGGTCCGGCCGGCCGCGCCGGAGGCGAGCAGGCCGAGGACCGTGCCGACCGAGTGCGGGGACCACACGTGGGAGGCGTCCGGGGCGGCCAGGACCCGGTCCAGTGCGGCGGCGAACGCCAGGTGGTCGGTTCTCGGCGGGTCGGACAACCGCATGGGGGCTCCTCGCGACGGGGTCGACGCCGACAGCGTACGGACTCGCGGCGACGCCCGCCAGATGTGACACCGGGCACACGCCAAGGGCGGGCGAACCGGGACGGGGCGGGACGGAGCGCGGTCACGGGTCCGACCGTGTCCGCCGTTCGTCCCGGGCAGGCGGTGACGCGTGGACTAGGCTGGACGGGTGGCGCCGGACCCGTGCGAGGGCGGCTCCGACCGGACACGACGAGCAGCGACCGGGAGCGGGATGACAGACCAGCAGCGGGCCTCCGGGGAGACCGCCGGGCCGACCGGGAACGGCGACGGGGCGGACACGCCCAGGGTCACCGAGGACACCGTCGAGGCGCTCGTACGGTCGCAACTGGCCAAGGCCCTGGGGGGCAAGCGCGGCATGGTCGAGACCGCCGTGCCCACCCTCGCCTTCACGCTCTCCTATATCGTGCTGTCCGACCTGCGGCAGTCGATCATCGCGGGTGTGGTGGCCGCGCTGCTGCTGGGCGCGGTCCGCCTGGTCCAGCGCTCGTCGGTGCAGTACGTCCTCACCAGCCTGTTCGGCATCGGCATCGCGGCGGTCTTCGCCATGCGCAGCGGCGAGGCGGCCGACGCGTTCCTGCCCGGCATCATCTACAACGCGGTCTACGCCGTGGTCCTGAGCCTGTCGGTCCTCGTGCGCTGGCCCGCGATCGGCCTCATGATCGGCCCGTTCATCGGCACCAAGGAGGACTTCACCTCCTGGCGTGCCGATCCCGCCGTGGTCAGGCTGTCCTCCCGGCTGACGTGGCTGCTGGTCCTGCCGTGCGTGATCCGCGTGATCGTGCAGTATCCGCTGTGGCTGCTCGACCACTACGACGTCGCCGACACCTTCGCCCTTCTCGGTCTGGCCAAGGTCGGGATGGGATGGCCTCTCCAGGTGGCCGCGTTCGCCGCCATGGTGTGGGTGCTGGCCCGGGGCCGGACCCCTCTGGACAACGGCGCCGCCGCCCGGCCGGAGGACCCGGACCAGGGCGGCGACGCGCCCTAGCCGCCCTGGTCCGGTTCGGTGTCGTCGACCGGGCCG
Organism: Nocardiopsis sp. NPDC050513; assembly: GCF_044457925.1. Lineage (NCBI taxonomy): Bacteria > Bacillati > Actinomycetota > Actinomycetes > Streptosporangiales > Nocardiopsidaceae > Nocardiopsis > Nocardiopsis sp. NPDC050513. The sequence continues at coordinate 61,520 of NZ_JBITHK010000012.1, forward strand.
AGCAGGGCCTCCAGGGGCCCCAGCGCCTCCGGTTCGGCGAGGAAGACCACGGTGTTGCCCACCGACAGGGTGCGTGCGGGGTCCGGCGGGCGCACACCGCCCGGACCGACCACAGCGACCAGTGCCACGCCCTCGGGCAGGCGCCCGGTCAGGGCGCTCTCCGGCCCGCCCGCGAACGGGCTCGCGGCGTGCAGCACGGATTCGGCGATCTCGGCGCCCGGCAGCGGCGGCAGGGCGCCCTCCCCGTCCAGCTCGTCGTCGGCGACCCCCTCGACCAGGTCCGCGATCAGCCGGGGCGGGGAGACCGCCAGGTCCACGCCCCACGACTCGTTGAACAGCCACTCGTTGTCGGGCTCGTTGATCCGGGCGATCACCCGGTCCACCCCGAACTCGGTCTTGGCCAGCAGAGACACCACGAGGTTGACCTTGTCGTCGCTGCTGGCGGCGATCACCACGTCGGCGTCGCCCAGACGGGCGTCCTCCAGGCTGGCCAGCTCGCACGCGTCGGCGAGCAGCCACTCCACCTGGGGGAGGTCGTCGACGCCGATCGCCCGGGTGTCCCGGTCGATCAGCAGCACGTCGTGGCCGCTGGCGGCCAGTTCGGTGGCGATGGAGCGGCCCACGCTGCCCGCTCCCGCGATGGCGATCCGCATCTCACTCGTGTCCCGTCTCGTCGCCGGTGTCGAGGCGCAGCCCGTCGAGGTCGCGGCCGTGCGCGACCACGTGCAGGACGTCGCCCCCGGCCAGGGGCTCGTCGGAGCGCGCCAGCAGGATGGAGCCGTCGCGGGTCAGGTACACGACCCGGACCGGTGCCCGTTCCTCCAGGTCGGCCACGGTGCGCCCGGCCCAGTTCGGGGGAAGCGTCAGTTCGTTCATGGCCAGGGTGCCGGAGGCGTCGTGCCACTCGGGCCCGGCGGCCAGCCGCTCGTCGCCGGGAACCATGCGGCGCAGGATCGTGTCCGCGGTCCAACGCACCGTCCCCACGGTCGGGATGCCCAGGCGCTGGTAGACCTCGGCGCGGCGCGGGTCGTAGATGCGCGCGACGACGTGGGGGACGCCGTAGGTCTCGCGCGCCACCCGGGCGGCGATGATGTTGGAGTTGTCGCCGTTGCTCACCGCGGCGAAGGCTCCGGCGTGGTCGATGCCCGCCGCGAGCAGGACCTCCCGGTCGTGCCCCACACCCCGGACCGCGTGCTTGGACACCGCGCCGCGCAGCCGTCGGAACGCGTCGGGGTCCTGGTCGATCACCGCGACCGAGTGCCCCAGGTCCACCAGTGTGTGCGCGAGGGTGGAGCCCACCCGCCCACACCCCATGATCACGATGTGCACCTCGCCCGTACTCCCGTCGAGATCGCCGTTCGACCCGGTGGACGCCGCGCGCCCACGCTCTCACCTTGGCACAGATCGCACCGACACGCGCGTCCGCCCCGGGAACCGACGCCCGAGGCCGGGGCCGTCCGGGAGGCCCTGCCGGTCGGCTAGATTGGATGCGGTTGGTGGCTGTGCGCGCAGGGTCACCGGTGTACCCGGCCTCTCTTCCGAAGGACTTCCCCATGACCCGTGTGGGCACCGAGCTCGAACTCTCCGTCGACGACGTCGCGCACGGCGGATGGTGCGTGGGGCGCCACGACGACCAGGTGGTCTTCGTCCGCCACGCCCTGCCCGGCGAGCGCGTGCGGGTGCGGATCACCGAGCGGACGTCGCGCTTCCTGCGCGGCGAGGCGGTCGAGGTGCTCGCGGCCTCCCCGGACCGGGTCGAGGCCCCGTGTCCGTTCGCCGGGCCCGGGAGGTGCGGCGGGTGCGACTGGCAGCACGCCTCGCTCGACGCCCAGCGCCGGATCAAGGCCACGGTCGTCGCCGACCAGCTGCACCGCATCGCCGGGATCGACCGCGAGGTCGTCGTCGAGGAGCTGCCCGGGCACCCCGACGGCCTGGGCTGGCGCACGCGCGTGCGGTTCGCCGTCGACGCGGACGGGCGCCCCGGGCTGCGCCGTCACCGGTCCCACGACATCGAGCCCGTGGACGAGTGCCTGATCGCGCACCCCGGTGTGACCGAACTGGGGGTGACCGACGCCGTCTGGAAGGACGTCCGGGACGTGGAGGCGGTGGCCTCGGCCAGCTGCGCCGACCGCGCCGTCGTCGTGACCCCCGCCCGCTCCAAGTTGGGCCCCCTGCCCGAGCTGAAGGCCTCCAGCGCCGTCCTGCGGCGGTTCAAGGGGGGCAGGGTCCAGTCGGTGCGCGGACGCCGCGGGGTGCGGGAGACCGTGGCCGGACACGAGTACCGGGTCAGCGCGGGAGGCTTCTGGCAGGTCCACCCGGCGGCGGGGGAGGTCCTCACCGAGGCGGTCATGGACGCCCTGGCGCCCAAGCCGGGGGAGACCGCCCTGGACCTGTACTGCGGCGCGGGGCTGTTCACCCGTCCGCTCGCCGAGGCCGTGGGCCCGGAGGGACGGGCGATGGGCGTGGAGAGCGGCGCCGAGGCCGTGCGCGACGCGCGGTACAACCTGCGGGACCTGGAGCAGGTCAGGGTCGAGCAGGGCGACGTGGCCGCCCAGATGCGTGAGTGGGCGGACGTGCGCGCGGACGTGGTCGTCCTTGACCCGCCGCGGGCCGGAGGCGGCGCTGACGTCGTGCGCCTGATCGCGGGCACCCGGCCGCGCGCGGTCGCCTACGTCTCGTGCGACCCGGCCACGCTCGCGCGCGACCTGGCCGCGTTCGACGCCGAGGGGTACGCGCTGGTGGATCTTCGCGCCTTCGACGCCTTCCCGATGACCCACCACGTGGAGATGCTCGCCGTCCTGGAGCCCGTGCACAAGGCGCGCCGACACCGTTCCTGACCGCCCGCGGCCCGGGGGACGCGGTCCCCCGGGCCAGCGGGTCTAGCGTCGCCGTTCGGGGGCGCGCAGCACCGCGAGACCGAGTGCCAGCACGGCCATGCCCGCCCAGGAGAGCGCGGACAGCCGCTCGCCGACCACCAGCACCGCCAGGAGGGCGGCGACCGCGGGCTCGGCCAGCGTCAGTGTGGTGGCGACCGACGCCGGGGTGTGCCTGAGCCCCGTCCCGAACAGCCGGTAGGCGACGAAGACGGTGAGCACCGCCAGGTGCAGGGCGACCAGCGCGCCGCTGGCCGTGGCCAGCCACGCGGTGCCCGCAGCGAACAGGACCGGCAGCGTCACCAGGCCGCCGCCCGCGAACAGCGCGCCCATCACGGCCCCGGACGCGTGGCCCCGCCGGATCAGCGATCCGGCGATGACCGCGTACAGCGCGTAGGACGCCCCGGCGACCAGGGCCAGGAGCACGCCCACGACGTCACCGTCGGCGCCGTCGGCCTTCGAACCGAACACGAGCACCGCGCAGCCGGCCACCGCGGCGAGGGTGGCCGCCGACCACCGCCGGGTGGGGCGCACCCGTTCGGTCCACCAGATGAGCAGCCCGGAGAACACCGGCGCGCTGCCGAGTGTGATGACGGTCGCGACCGCGACCCCGGCCCGGTCGACCGCGGGGTAGAAGGACAGCGGGTACCCGGCGACCGCGAGGGCGCCCAGGGCGAGCGCCCACCGGGTGCGGTTGTCGGCGGCCCGGGCCAGGGCGAGCGACCCGCGCCCGGTCAGGAACAGCAGCAGGCCGCCCAGGGTCAGCCCCGCGGCCCCGACGGCCGCCGCGTGCGCGCCGTCCGGCGCGAGGGAGCTCGCGGTGCCCGTGGTTCCCCACAGGACGGCGGCGCCGAGGACGGGCAGGGCACCGCGGGCCGGACGGCGGCGCGCGGGCAGGGTGGTGTGGTTCGACACAGTCGTGGACTCTCCGTCGTCGATGGTTCGGGGACCGGCGACGGGCGCACGACGGGGAGGCGTCCCGGCTCATGGGCAGGGGACGCCGTGTGGATCAGGACTGGTCCGTGCGCCCGTTCAGGCGCACGGAGGTGGCAGGACGCGGTGCCAGTGGGTGTTCACGGGCCCCATCCTAGACGGGCCCGAACCGGAGGGAATGTCCCGAGTGTCGGCGTGTGTCCGAACTCACCGCGAGCCCGGACCCGGGTGAGCGGTCCGTAGCGAGTGCGTCACCGGCGGGCAGCGCCGGGGCAACCGCGCCCTCCTAGCGTCGGCGGTGTCCGCGCACCCGTGCGAGAGGAACACCCCCCGTGAACGACGACGTACGCGTCCGCAGACCGCGCTGGATCACCCGCTGGGACCCCGAGGACGCGGCCTTCTGGGAGCGCACCGGCCTCTCCGTCGCCAGCCGGAACCTGTGGTCCTCGATCGTCACCGAGCACCTGGGCTTTTGCGTGTGGAGCCTGTGGTCGGTGCTCGTCCTGTTCATGACGCCGCAGACCGGCTTCGCGCTCAGCGCCGAGCAGAAGTTCCTCCTGTTGTCGGTCGTGGCCCTTGCGGGCGCCGTGCTCCGCGTGCCCTACACGCTGGCCACGGGCCTGCTGGGCGGGAGGACCTGGACCGTGGTCGCGGCGTCGTTGCTCGTGGTGCCGACCGTGGCCGCCGCCCTCCTGCTCACCCGGCCCGAGACGCCCTATCCGGTGCTGCTGGCGCTGGCGGCGACCGCGGGCCTGGGGGGAGGGAACTTCGCCTCCTCCATGGCCAACATCAACCACTTCTTCCCCGAACACCACAAGGGTCTCGCCTTGGGGCTGAACGCGGGGGGCGGCAACATCGGCGTGGCCACGGTGCAGTTCCTCGGCCTGGCCGTGCTCGCCGTCCTGGGCGTCCACGCCGGTCGCCTCCTGCCGCTCCTCTTCCTGCCGCCGGTGCTCCTGGGGGTCTGGGTGGCCTGGCGGTTCATGGACAACCTCGCGCCCGCGCGCTCACGGGTCCGGGACCAGGTACGCGCGTTGCGCGAACACCACTTCTGGATCCTGTCGCTGCTCTACCTCGGAACGTTCGGGTCCTTCATCGGGTTCGGCTTCGCGTTCGGGGTCCTGCTGCAGAGCGAGTTCGGCCGCGAGCCCCTGGAGGCCGCCTCGATCGCCTTCCTCGGTCCGGCCGTCGGCTCCCTGGTCCGTCCGCTCGGCGGGTGGCTCGCGGACCGGCTCGGCGGCGCCCGCGTCACGATCCTCTCCTTCCTCGGGATGGCCCTGGCCGCCGTCCTCGTCGTGCCGACCCTGGCCTGGTCGAACGCGGCGCTGTTCACCGTGCTGTTCGCGGCTCTCTTCGCCCTCACCGGCGTCTGCAACGGGTCGACCTACAAGATGGTCCCCGCCGTCTACGCCGCCCGGAGCCAGGACCTCGTGGCCGCGGGCCATCCCCCGGAGTGGGCCCGTGCCGAGACCAACCGGATCTCCGCGACCCTGCTCGGGCTGATCGGCGCGGTCGGCGCCCTGGGCGGAGTGGCCGTCAACCTCGTCCTGCGGGAGTCCTTCGGCCGGATGGACTCGGCGGTCCCGGCCTTCGCGCTCTTCTCCGCCTTCTACCTGGTCTGCGCGGCCGTCACCTGGGGCGTCTACCGGCGGCGTCCCGGGACCCGGCTCGACCGGGGGCCGTCCGCGCCCCGGGGACGGGGTCAGCCGCAGGTGTCGGCGTTCTCCGGGGGGAGGTCGACCTCGGGCTCGAAGTAGTACTCCGGGTCGTGGAGGGCCCAGTCGTCCGCACCGGCCACCCGGTCCCCGTCCTCGGATACGGGGATGTCGAGCAGCGCGGCCAGGTCCGCGGTCCGCCCCTCCGCCGAGGAGAACGCGTCCCAGTGTTCGGCCAGGATCCGCGCCACGCGTCCGTCGGGCAGCTCCCCCAGGGCGCGTGCCACCGCGAGGTCGGTCACCGAGGGGCCGAGCGTGGCCAGCTGGTAGCTGACGCTCTGCGACTGGAGATCGTCGGGGACGTCGTCGGCGACCGTCGCCAGCCAGACCATGAGGGGGAGCCGAGCCTGCCCCGTCGCCCAGCACGGCTCCGTGAAGAACTCCGGGAAGCCGAAGACCGCCCGGGCGGCGCCGCTGGCGAGGTCGGCCCGGAAATACGGGTCGCCGACGGGCCCCACCGGGTACGTCACGACGCCGCGCCCCCCGGGCGCGTCGAAGTCCCGGTCGAACGACTGCCCGTCCTGCCAGACCACCGGCAGGCGGTCCCCGGCCGCTTCGGGCAGCAGCGCCATGGGCGGGCCGAGTGTGTCGTGCCACCCGTCGACCAGGCCCTCGAACCCCGGCAGCGGACAGTAGGTGATCCCCTCCCTGACCTCGCAGCTCGCGGTGCCGTGCAGGGCGCTGTCGGGGAACCCGTGGCCCCACCCGTAGACCGTGTTGGCGTAGACGGGCGTGGCCACGGCGCCCGTGGCGAGGACCGCGCACGCCCCCGCGGCGATCCCGCGCGCCGTGCCCCGCCGGGGCCGGGCGGTCAGCGCGACCGAGACGAACAGCCCGACCAGCAGGACGGCGTAGAGCAGGTACAGCGCGGAGAGCACCGTGATGCTGGGCGACCGGGTGGAGAACGGGTCGAAGCTGAGGGTGGCCAGGTCCTGCACCCGGTAGACCACCTGCGGGCCCGCGGTGGCCAGTGCCGTGTCCAGGTACAGGTAGTAGGCGGGGACGATCACGACGGGGACGATGAGCTGGGCGTACGAGCGCGTCCACATCGCTGCCGCGACCGAGGCGGCGGGCCCGCACAGGGCCAGGGCGAAGGGGACCGCCTGGGCGTACGGGCTGACCTCCCCGGGCAGGGGGCCCTGGGCGACCAGACGGCAGAGCGCGACCATGGCCGCCTGGCACACCGCGGTGACCAGGGCGGCGGCGACCATGAGGGAGAGCAGCCGGCCGGTGCGGCCGAGGGGCGCGACGACGGCGCCGGAGTAGCGGGCCTCGCGCACCGCGGGGAAGGTGGTCGCGGCGAACATCGTGACGGCGACGGCGAGCGCGGCGGCCTCCGTCGCGTTGGTCACGTCCAGCGCGGTGGGCCAGGAGTATCCGACCAGGGCGGCGCGGACCAGCAGCGCCGAGACCGCCGTCCCCAGGTACAGCAGGGGCTGGAGGAGGATCCGCAGGACGTTGAAGCCGGTCAGCCGTGCGAACGCCGCGACGCGCCTCACGCCGCCTCCCGTTCGACACCGGTGAGCAGCAGGTAGGCGTCCTCCAGGGTGGGCTCCACACGGGTACGCGTGCCGTCGTCGACCGGTCCGGTCCCCTCGGGGGTGAGCACGCGGTAGCGGCCGTCCGCCAGCCGCCACGTGGTGACCCCCTCGCGCGGGCGCTCCCACTGCACCCACACCCGGCCCTGGGCCCGCTCCACCAGCTCGCCCGGCGTCCCGTCGAACGCCACGCGGCCCCGGTCGAGGCACACGACACGGCGGCACAGGGCCGCCACGTCCTCGATCTGGTGGGTGGAGAGCACGACGGTACTGCCCGTCGCCAGCTCGGACACCAGGCTGCGGAACCGGATCCGCTGTTCGGGGTCCAGGCCGATCGTCGGCTCGTCCAGGAGCAGGAGTTCGGGGTCGCCGAGCAGCGCGCAGGCCAGCCCCAACCGCTGGCGCATCCCCCCGGACAGGCGGCGCACCCGGCTGTGGCGCCGGTCGTACAGGCCCACCCGCCGCAGGCTGCGGCGCACCTCGTCGTGGCGGGCCCGACGCCCGCCCAGCTCCTTGAGGCACGCCACGTAGTCCACCAGGCCGAACGCCGTGAAGTGCGGGTAGAACTCGGGGTTCTGCGGCAGGTAGCCGAGGCGCCGCCGGATCTCGGTGCGGTCTCCCGCGCGGAGCGGGTCGCGGCCCAGGAGGCGCAGCTCGCCCTGGCCGGCGTCCAGGTCGGTGGCCAGGCACCGCAACAGGGTGGTCTTCCCGGCCCCGTTCCGTCCCAGCAGGCCGGTGACTCCCGGCCCCAGGTCGAGGTCGACGCCGTCGAGCGCGCTCCGGGTGCCGTAGCTGCGGGTCAGGCCGCGCGCGCGGACGACGGGCACGGTCGGGTCGGTCACGAGGTCCTCATTCTGGAACGGAGCAGGAGGGTGCCGACCAGGGCGGCCAGGGCCGAGGCCCACCAGGGCTGCGCGTGCGGCGCGACCATGGCCAAAGGCGTGAGGTGGTCGGCGCCGGACAGCATCGCCAGGCACAGCAGCCACAGGAGCCCCACGGCACCGCTGGCCAGGCTCAGGTGGACCCATCGGCACAGCACGAGAGACCCGGCGACCAGCGTCAGCGCGGGCAGCAGCCAGAAGACCGCCGACCACGGGGTGGTGGGCACGGGCATCAGCAGCGCGGCCAGGGTGCACAGGATCACCGCGGGCACCAGGACCGCGCACGTGCGCAGGAACAGGAGCCGCTGCCCGGCCATCGGCGTGATCGAGGTCAGGGTGTGCGCCGGATCCACGCCGCGGCCGTAGGCGAGCGCCACCCCGGCCAGGGGAACGATCGGCGCGGTGAAGTAGAACACGAGCGATCCGCTCGGCAGCGCGTGCGCGGCGTACAGGGCGCAGACCAGGACGAGCACCGTGGACATGAGCCAGGCCCGGTACAGCTGCGGCGTGGCGGCCAGCAGCTTCACGGTCCCGTCACCCAGTCCGACCGAGCGCAGCAGGCGCTCGACCGGGTGCGCGCGGGGCCGGTCCACGACGTCGCGCAGGTCGGACCAGCTGCGTTCGATCCAGTCCTCGTCCACCGGCAGGAGTCCTCGGCAGGGCGCGCAGTGCGTCAGATGGGCCTCCACGGACATCGCCATGACGTCGTCGGCGGTGTGGGACGCGTACGCGCGTATCTGGGCAGGGGTCAGGTGCCAGGTCATGTCAGTGCCTCCCGCAGGCGCGCCTTGGCGCGCATCACCCGTGTCTTCACGGTTCCTTCGGGGATCTGGAGAATCTGTGCGGCCTCCCGCACGGTGAGCCCGTCCAGGACGGTGGCCTGGATGGCGGCGCGCAGCTCCGGTGACAGGGAGTGCAGGGCGGCGCCCAGGGGACCGTGCTCGATGTTGAGCAGGACCAGGTCCTCCGCGGAGGCGTCGCCGATGGTCTCGTAGGGCTCGGGGTCGACGTCCGCGATCCAGCGGTTCGCGCGCTTGCGCAGCTGGGAGATGAGCTGGCGGATCGCGATGGTCCACAGCCACGCCCCCGCGTCGGTGTCGCCCGGTCGCGGCGTGTACGAACCGGCGTTGCGCCACACCGCCAGGAAGGTCTCCTGGAGGGCGGCGTCGAGCTGGTCGGTGTCCGAGCACCGGTAGCGCAGCCGCGCCCGCAGCCACGGAGCGTGCCGGCGGTGCAGGATCTCCAGTGCGTCGGACTCCCCGGCGGCGACGGCGGCCAGCAGCTCCGGGTCGGAACTGTCGGGGCCATAGGACGGCGCGCGGCGGCGCGAGCGGCGGAACAGCTTCACTGGCGTTCTCCGGGGATGTCTCGGTCTAGGGGCCCGGGAGGAATCGGAGTCTCCCACACACGGCGGACGGGGGCAGAGCGGTCACCCCCTGGGACGGTGTCCCGCACAACCGCGGTGATGGTGAGTTGTGTCACACGTGCCGCCGGGTCCTCCTTTTCGGCCGCACCCGCGCGCCGGATGTCCGTACGCGCTCGGGGGTGGGAGAAAATGGGGCGTATGCGCCTGAGGATCTTCCTTGAGCCCCAACAGGGGGCCACCTACGAGGACCAGCTCGCCGTCGCCCGCGCGGCTGAGGAGCTGGGCTTCGACGCCGTCTACCGCTCCGACCACTACCTGCACATGGGCGACCGCGTCAGCGGCCTGCCCGGACCGACCGACGCCTGGATCACCCTGGCGGGGCTGGCCCGCGAGACGTCCCGGATCCGGCTCGGCACGCTGATGACCGCCGCGACCTTCCGCTACCCCGGTCCGCTCGCCATCGCCGTCGCCCAGGTGGACCGGATGAGCGGCGGCCGCGTCGACTTCGGTTTCGGCGCGGGCTGGTACGAGGACGAGCACGCGGCCTACGGCATCCCCTTCCCGGTCGCGGCCCGCGAGCGCTTCGACCGCTACGAGGAGCAGCTGGACATCATCACCGGTCTGTGGTCCACACCGGTGGGGGAGACCTTCCGCTACGAGGGCAAGCACTACCGGCTGGCGGAGGGTCCCGCGCTGCCCAAGCCCCAGCAGGCCCCGCACCCTCCCGTGGTCATCGGCGGGACCGGTCCCAAGCGCACGCCGCGCCTGGCGGCCAAGTTCGCAGACGAGTACAACGTGCCGTTCGGCTCGGTCGAGGACACCTCCGCGGCCTTCGAGCGCACCCGGGCGGCGGTGCGCGCCTCCGGGCGGACCGCCCCCATGGTCTACTCGGCCGCGCAGGTCCTGTGCGTGGGTCGTGACGAGCCGGAGGTCGCGCGGCGGGCCGACCGGATCGGCCGCGAGGTCTCCGAGCTCCGGCGCAACGGGCTGGCGGGCACCCCGGACGAGCTGGTGGACCGGCTCGGGGCGTTCGCCGCGATCGGCGCCGAGCGCGTGTACCTCCAGGTGCTGGACATGTCCGACCTGGACCACCTGGAACTGGTGGCGGACAAGGTCGTGCCGCAGCTCGGCTGAGCGCGCGGGCGGTTGTCGGGGGGCGGCGTCGGGGCCCGGACCGCCGCCCGATAACTTGATATCGAGATACAAGTTGGATACCTTGACGTCAAGATAACAGCGGGACTCCCCCCGACCCGCTCCCGGTACGGGCGTGTGAACGTGACCGCGACGCCCGGCCCCGAATGGACGCCCGCGGTCAACGGACCGCCTGGTCCGCGGCGAGTGGTGTCGTCGCAGGTCAGCGTGGACGAGATGGATGCCGGGGCAGCGGAGGGCAGCCCCGTGGCTCTCCGAGGCCCCGGAATCCGGTGAGGGCGGCCTCAGTAACGCCCCGCGCCCGCCCGATCGGGCAGGATGCTGGGGACAGAGTGGCGAGATCAGGAGGCAGACACCGTGTCCGCGAACAGCTTCGGCGCCCGTGACACGTTGCGTGTTGGCGACGAGTCGTACGAGATCTTCCGGTTGGACGCCGTCCAGGGCGCCCACCGACTTCCCTACAGCCTGAAGGTGCTGCTGGAGAACCTTCTGCGCACCGAGGACGGTGCCAACGTCACCGCGGACCACATCCGCGCGCTGGGTGGGTGGGACGCCAAGGCCCAGCCCAGCCAGGAGATCCAGTTCACCCCCGCGCGGGTGATCATGCAGGACTTCACCGGAGTCCCCTGCGTCGTCGACCTCGCCACCATGCGCGAGGCCGTGCGCGACCTCGGCGGCGACCCGGACAAGATCAACCCGCTCGCCCCGGCCGAGCTGGTCATCGACCACTCCGTCGTGGTCGACCTCTTCGGCCGCCCGGACGCCTTCGAGCGCAACGTCGAGATCGAGTACGAGCGCAACTACGAGCGCTACAAGTTCCTGCGCTGGGGCCAGACCGCCTTCGACGAGTTCAAGGTCGTCCCGCCCGGCACCGGCATCGTGCACCAGGCCAACATCGAGCACCTGGCGCGCGTCACCATGAGCCGGGGCGGCCAGGCCTACCCCGACACCTGCGTCGGCACCGACTCGCACACCACCATGCAGAACGGCCTGGGCATCCTGGGCTGGGGCGTCGGCGGCATCGAGGCCGAGGCCGCCATGCTCGGCCAGCCGATCTCCATGCTCATCCCGCGCGTGGTCGGCTTCAAGCTCTCCGGTCAGCTCAAGCCCGGCACCACCGCGACCGACCTGGTGCTCACCATCACCGAGATGCTCCGCGAGCACGGTGTGGTCGGCAAGTTCGTCGAGTTCTACGGCGAGGGCGTCGCCTCGGTGCCGCTGGCCAACCGCGCCACCATCGGCAACATGAGCCCGGAGTTCGGCTCCACCGCCGCGATCTTCCCGGTCGACGACGAGACCATCCGCTACATGCGCCTGACCGGCCGATCCGAGCAGCAGGTCGCGCTGACCGAGGCCTACGCCAAGGCCAACGGCTTCTGGCACGACCCGTCCGCCGAGCCCGAGTTCTCCGAGTACCTGGAGCTCGACCTGGCCGAGGTCGTCCCGTCCATCGCCGGACCCAAGCGCCCGCAGGACCGCATCGCCCTGTCGGAGGCCAAGCCGACCTGGCGCCACGACGTCCACAACTACGTCTCCGACGACGAGGCGGGCGAGGAGTCCTTCCCGGCCTCCGACGCCCCGGCCACGACCGCCAACGGGCGCCCGCACCGCCCGGTCAAGGTCACCATGGCCGACGGCACGGAGACCGAGATCGACCACGGCGCCGTCGTCATCGCCGCGATCACCTCCTGCACCAACACCTCCAACCCGTCGGTCATGCTGGGCGCCGCCCTGCTGGCCAAGAAGGCGGTGGAGAAGGGCCTGTCCCGCAAGCCGTGGGTCAAGACCTCCATGGCCCCGGGCTCCAAGGTCGTCACCGACTACTACGAGCGCTCCGGCCTGACCCCGTACCTGGACAAGCTGGGCTTCAACCTGGTCGGCTACGGCTGCACCACCTGCATCGGCAACTCCGGCCCGCTGCCGGAGGAGATCTCCAAGGCGGTCCAGGACAACGACCTCGCGGTCACCGCGGTCCTGTCCGGCAACCGCAACTTCGAGGGCCGGATCAACCCGGACGTGAAGATGAACTACCTGGCCTCGCCGCCGCTGGTGGTCGCCTACGCGCTGGCCGGGTCCCTGGACGTGGACATCACCACCGAGCCGCTGGGCGTCGGCAAGGACGGCAAGCCGGTCTACCTGGCCGACATCTGGCCCTCCGCCGAGGAGATCCAGAAGGTCATGGACTCCGCGATCGCCTCGGACATGTACGAGAGCGCCTACTCCGACGTGTTCGCCGGTGACGAGCGCTGGCGCTCGCTGCCCACGCCGACCGGCAACACCTTCGAGTGGGAGGACGAGTCCACCTACGTCCGCAAGCCCCCGTACTTCGAGGGCATGGCCACCACCCCGGCCCCGGTCGCCGACATCGCCGGCGCCCGCGTCCTGGCCAAGCTGGGCGACTCGGTCACCACCGACCACATCTCCCCGGCCGGTGCGATCAAGCCGGGCACCCCGGCGGCCGAGTACCTCACGTCCCACGGCGTCGAGCGCCGCGACTTCAACTCCTACGGTTCCCGCCGCGGAAACCACGAGGTGATGATCCGGGGCACGTTCGCCAACATCCGCCTGCGCAACCAGATCGCGCCGGGCACCGAGGGCGGCTACACCCGCGACTTCACCCAGCCCGAGGCGCCGGTCTCGTTCATCTACGACGCCGCGCAGAACTACGCGGCGCAGGACGTCCCGCTGGTCGTCCTGGGCGGCAAGGAGTACGGATCCGGCTCCTCGCGTGACTGGGCCGCCAAGGGCACCCGCCTGCTGGGCGTCCGCGCGGTCATCACCGAGTCCTACGAGCGCATCCACCGCTCGAACCTCATCGGCATGGGCGTGCTGCCGCTCCAGTTCCCGGAGGGCCACTCCGCGGACTCCCTCGGCCTGACCGGCGAGGAGACCTTCTCCATCACCGGCGTGACCGAGCTCAACGAGGGCCGCGTCCCGAGCACGGTGAAGGTCAGCACCGACACCGGCGTCGAGTTCGACGCCGTGGTGCGCATCGACACCCCGGGAGAGGCCGACTACTACCGCAACGGCGGCATCCTGCAGTACGTGCTGCGCCAGCTCATCGCGAAGTAGTCGCGGTCCCACGACTCCGCCCGCGCCCACACGGCGCGCCGCGCGGTTCAACGGGGGCCGCCACCGTCCGACCGACGGTGGCGGCCCCCGCCTTCGTGGGCGGGGGAACGCGGCGGGACGGCCCTCACGGTCACTCCGGTCGTAGCGGTCACGTCACACGTATCGGACGCGGTCGGTATGCTCGCCGCATGCCCGATCCCCTCCTCCGTCGCGTGAGGACGTCGGCGACCGGTTTCGGTACGCTCACCGACGGCCCCGCCGAGCGGATCCCGCGCGGCGACCGCCGTCGAAGGACCGTGTGACCCCCAACCAAGAAACGGGCCGAAGGTGAACGACCCCCAGATCCAGGACGGACCGGGCGCGGAACACGACCGCACCGGACGCGTCGTCGGCGACTTCCGACTGGTGCGCTCACTCGGGCGCGGCGGATTCGGAGAGGTGTTCCTGGGCCAGGCCCCGGACGGCACCCGCGCCGCCGTGAAGGTGCTGCACGCCAGCTGGGCGGGGGACGCCGAGATGCGCCGCCGCTTCACGGCCGAGGTCGAGCAGGCGCGGCGGGTGAGCGGCTTCTGCATCGCCGCGATCCTCGACGCCGATCCCGGGGCCGCCGAACCGTGGATCGCCACGGAGTTCATCGACGGGCCCACCCTGCACGACGCGGTGGCCGACGCGGGCCCGCGCACCGGTGTGGAGCTGCACCGCCTGGCGGTCTCCACGGCGACGGCACTGGCGGCCGTCCACGCGGCCGGGGTCGTGCACCGGGACCTGAAGCCGGAGAACATCATGCTCGCCCCGGACGGGCCGCGGGTGATCGACTTCGGCATCGCCAAGGCCGTGGAGTCCACCTCGGTCACCGCCAGCGGGGTCATCGGGACCATCGGGTACATGGCTCCCGAACAGCTGGAGGGGGCCCGGCTCACCTCCGCCGTGGACATCTTCGCGTGGGGCTCGGTGATGGTCTACGCCGCCACGGGACACGAGGCCTTCCCCGGCCCCACCCAGGCCTCCCGCATCGCCCGGATCCTCAGCGCCGAACCCGAGCTCGGCGCCCTCACCGGCGTCCTGCGCGACATCGTCCGCTCCTGCCTGGACAAGGACCCCGCCCGCCGGCCGGACGCCGCGACCCTGCTCAACCAGCTCGTTTCGGCGCCCGGCGACGGCTCCCGGCCCGCCCCGCCGCCCGCCCTCCCCGAGGCGCCGGCCGACGCGGCCACCCGGGTCGGCGTGGACCGGACGCGGATCGACGCCGGCGCCGCTGCCCCGGTCGATCCCACGCGCGTCGAGCGGCCCGTCCCGGTCGACCCGACCCGCGTGGAGCCGCCCGTGCCGGTGGACCCCACCCGCGCCTACACCCGGCTCGCCCCCGGCGCTCCCGCGCCCGCGACCGGCCCGAACACCGGCGCCGCCCGCCCGCCGAGCGCACCGCACCACGACGGCGTGCCCCCGTACCACTTCGTCGGCGTCCGGTTCACCGACACCCGCTCCCTGGCCACGGCCATGCAGCAGAACTGGAACGCCGCCGTCCGCGTCTTCAGCGACCCGCAGGAACGCGCGGCCCTCGGCGCCTGGATCATGGACGACCTCGGCGACGTCTCGGTGGACCGCTCCCTGTTCCGCCGCCAGATCAACGACGCCAACCTGGCCATCGCCTCGTTCATCGCCCAGCTGTGCCCCGAGCTGCCCCCGGTCTTCCGCGGTCGCGGCGTCACCCCGGCGGAACTGGGCGGCCTGTTCCAGGACCCCCGGCCGCTGTTCACCGGTGCGCCGCTGGCCAACGAGATGGCGCTGCTCGCCCGCCCGGACGTCCTGCGCGTCATGGACGCCCACCAGAGCCCCGAGCCCGGCCGCCTCCGCCAGCTCGCCGACCACCTGGAGGAGGCCGAACGCGCCGGGATCGGCCTCCACCGCCAGCTCGTCGACCAGCTGGCCGGATGGCGCTCGGCCCGCGCCGAGGCCAACCCGGCGCTCATCCTCACCTTCCTGCTCCACCCGGAGCGGATGGTGCGGCCCGACACCGGCGGCGACAGGGAGCTGTCCGACTGGGTCGACATCCTGTGGAGCCGCGTCGAGGCCAGCCCGCTGCCCGCCAACGCGGGATGCGCGGCCGTGGTCTACGGTTCGATGGCCACGATGCGCGCGCTCGCCCACCAGCAGCGCGACTGGGAGGGGCGGTTCGCCGAGGCGCAGGGCACGCACCAGACCCTGGTGAGCAGGACCGGTCTCCAGGTGCGGCTGCACACCGCCGTACGGTTCGCCCGGTACGCGATCTTCGGACTTCCGGTCGGGGCGGGCCTGGCCGTCGCCGAGGGCATGACCGGAACCGACTACGCGCCGGACTGGATCGCCAACCTGCTCATCTGGGTCGGCATCGTCGGCGCCGTGGCGGCGGTCGTCTCCGGCGCGGCACTGCGGGTGCTCTGCGGCGGCGCCGCCCGGCGTGCCCGCCGGGTGTGGGAGCTGCAGCAGTCCACCGCGCGGCTGCCGGAGCTGACCTCGGGGGTGCGGCGCATCCGAGGAGACCTGGACCAGGCACGCAGGATCTGCGCCTCCTGACCCTCCCCCTCCGGGGTGTCGCGCTGACGCGTCCGGTCTCCATGGCGCATCATCGTGGTGCGGCGGCGGCACGGCCGCGCGGCGGACACGGCGGGGGAGGGGACCGTGGGCGACCGCAGTCCGAACCTCGGCCTGTTCCTGCTGTTCGTGGCGTTGCTCCAGTTCGGGTACCCGCTGACGCTGCACGGGCCGGGCTGGACCGCGCTGTACATGATGCTCTACGCGGGGATGATCGCCTTCGGCCTGCTCGTCGTCCGCGGCGAGCGCGACCGCGTGCTTCCGGTCCTGGTCATCGGCGTCGTGCTGTCGTTCTTCGGCGTGTGGGCGGCCGTCGACCCGGAGCACGACGTGGCGCTCCTGGGCCTGTTCGCCACGGTCTGCGCCTTCCAGATCGGCGTCGTCTACTCGCTGCTCAAGTTCGTCTACCGGCGCGGCGGGGCGCACAGTCTGGACCTCATCCTGGCCGCCGTCAGCGTCTACCTGCTCATCGGGGGCGTGTTCGCCGCCGTGTTCAGCGCGGTGGAGATCCTCGCCCCCGGCAGCTTCGTCGACACCACCCACCCCGAGGGACCGATGCGCTGGCAGCGGTTCATGTACTTCTCGTACGTCACCCTGGTCACGCTGGGCTACGGTGACATCGTGCCCGCGGGTCCGTGGGTCCGCTCCCTGGCTGTCGTGGAGTCCGTGGTCGGCACGCTGTACCTCACCACCGTCATCGCCCGGCTGGTCGGTGTGTACGTGGGGGTCCCCTCCCGCGGACACGGGGACGGCGCGTCGGGCTGAGGACGGGTCGGCGGCCTCAGCCCGGGCGCGTGAGCGCGTCGTCCGGCCCGTCGGCCCACGGTCGCGGGGCGGCGGGGGTCGCGAGCGCGTCGAGCCGGGCGGCGAGGGCCTTCCTGGCCGTGGCGTAGGGCGTGGTCAGGTCGTCCTCCAGCAGGGACAGCGCGTTGGCCGTGTCCACGAACGCGTGCACCTCGAAGGCGAGGAGCGCGGTGTCGGTGTCCCGTGCCAGCTCACCCAGTTGCCGGGCGTCCTCCGCGGTGCGGACGATGAGCGCGCGCCACGCGTGCTGCGCCTTGACCAGGGAATCGCGCACCCGGCCCGGCCGGGACTCGAACTCGGCGGTCACGGTGTAGAAGAAGCAGCCGCCGGAGAACACGCGCTCGCGCGAGTAGGCGAGCTTGTTCGCGCACAGCCGCCACAGGCGGCCCACACCGGGGGGCGCCTCCATGGCCTCGCGCACCACGTGGTCGTGGTAGATCCTGCTGGCCGCGCGGACGGCGGCGAGCTGGAGCTCCTCCTTGGAGCCGAAGTGCGCGAACACCCCGCTCTTGCTGATCCGGAGCTCCTTGGCCAGCCGGCCCAGGGACAGGCTCTCCAGCCCCTCCTCCGACGCGATGTCCACCGCGCGCCTGAGCACCGCCCGGCGCGTCTGCTCGCCCCGCAGGATCCGGCCGTCGGTGCTGGTGGTCATGGTCGGCGCCTCCACGGACGTCGCGGGAGCGAACGGTCGGTCGATGATCTGGCCAGGATACCTACCACTTGACGGACCGGTGATGGCAAACAAATAATACGACCGTTCGTATTGTTTTCTTCCTCCACCAGGAGCCCACCGTGGACACCGCCCCTCTCCTCGGCGCCGCCCTCAACGCGGTCGCCCTTCCCGCTCCCCGCCTCGCCGGCGCCCTGGCCCGCAGGGCGTGGGCCCGGCCGCCGCGGCCCCGCCCGGTCTCCCCGGGCGCGCTCGACCTGCACCGGAGGGCGCGCACGGCACAGCTCGCCGTGGACGGCTGGGACGTGGCCGCCTACGCCTGGGGCGACGGCGAACGCCCGGTCCTGCTCGTCCACGGCTGGGGTTCGCGCGCCTCCCACCTGGTGCCGATCGCGCGGCGCCTCCTCGACCTCGGGTACAGCCCCGTCGCCTGGGACGCCCCGGGCCACGGCGCCACGGGCGGTCGCGTGGGCACGATCCTCGAAGCCCGCAGGATCATGGAGCTGCTCCAGGCACGCCACGGTCGGTTCCACGCCGTCGTCGCCCACTCGTTGGGGGCGCCGTTCGCCGTCCACGCCCTGTACGGGGGACTGGCGGCCGACCGCGTCGTCCTGCTCTCTGGCATGGCCGACTTCGCGTTCGTGACCGGCGGCTTCGAGTCCGCCCTCCGCCTGCGGCCGCGGACCTCACGGGCGTTGCGGGCATCGATCGAAGGGCACTACTTCGGCGGGGACGCCACCGCGTGGAAGCGCTTCTCCACCACGTACGGGGCGGACGCGCTCACCCACCCGGTGCTCCTGCTGCACGACGAGGACGACCCCGTCGTCCCGGTGGAGCACTCCCGGCGGGCGCGCGAGGCCTTCGGCGACCGGGCGCGGTTGGTCACCACCACCGGCCTGGGCCACAACGGCCTGCTGAAGGATCCCGAGCAGATCGACCGCGTGACCGACTTCGTCCGGGGCGCGGACCTTCCCGCGCGCGCCAGCGGCGACTGAACCCCGCGCCGACCACCCCTCAGCCCGTGGGCGCACCGGTTCCCGAGTTGTCCACGACCAGGTCCGCGTGCTCCCGGGGACGGTGCTCGGCGTGGAACTCCTCCTCCTGCCGCGCCCACAGGGCCCGGTAGGGCGCGTACAGGGCCGCGTCCCCGCGCCGGTCCAACCGGCGGGCCCGTTCCGCGTCCGTCGCGGCCACCCAGACCAGGAGGTCGAGGCGGGGGCGGACCGGGGCGGCCCCGCAGCCGCACCCCTCGACGACGAGCGTGCCCGCGCCGTCCGCCAGGGGCGGGGGCAGCGGCGTCCACTCCTCTCCGAAGCGGCCGAGTTCCCAGTCGTAGCGCCGCCAGGCCACGGGTGCGCCGCGCGCGATCGGCTCCAGGACCCACTCCCGCAGGAACCGGTGGGCGAGCGACAGCCCCTCCCACCCCGGATAGAGGTCCTCCATGGTCAGTACGGCCGAGGGCTCGCCCGCCCGGTCCAGCGCGGCGACCAGCCGCGCGGCCACGGTGCTCTTTCCCGATCCCGACCGGCCCTCGACCGCGACCACGCGCGGCCGCCGTTCCGGTGCGCGGGACAGCACGGCCGAGGCCAGGCGGTTCTCCCACCCGTCGTCGCCGGTCCGGACACTCTCTGCTGGCACATCCAGGAGGGTAGCCGTGGGCCCGAGTTCTCGCTTGCGTTCAATCCTTGTAGCATGCCTCACAGCAGCGCTCGGCGCTGCGGCATGCACCGATCACGAGGGGGAACCGGGTGACCGACACCACCGTGACGCCCGGGTCCCAGTCCGCCCTGCGTCAGGCCAACGAGCGCCGCGTGGTGGACGTGCTGCGCCGGGACGGCACGCGCACTCAGGCCGAACTGGCCCGCGCCACCGGTCTGTCCGCCGCGAGCGTGTCCAACATCGTGCGCGGCCTGCGCGCGGCGGGCACGGTCTCGGTCCGGGACACCGCCTCCAACGGACGCCGGGCACGGGCGGTCACCCTGCTGCGCCCGCCGGGCACGGTGCTGGCCGTCGACTTCACCGCGGACCGCGTCGCGGTCGGCGTGGGCGACAGCGACGGCAACCTCCTGGCACGCGAGGAGATCGGCTACGACGTCGCCGCCGACCCCGCGCGGAGCGTGCGCCGGGCCGCCTGGCTGGCCGAGACCACCCTCCAGCGCGCGCGGATCGACCTGCGCACGGTGTCCTCGGCGGTCGCCTCGGTCCCCGGTCCCCTCCATCCCGGCACCGGCGAGGTGGGCGCCATCTCCTGCGTGCCCCGCTGGTCGGGTTTCCGTCCCGCCGAGGCCCTGGCCGAACGGCTCGGCGTTCCCGTGGCGGCGGAGAACGACGCCAACCTCGCCGCGCTGGCCGAGGGAAGGCGCGGTGCGGGGGAGGGCGCCGAGAACCTGATCCACCTCGTGATCGGGGAGGGCGTGGGCGCCGGGATCGTCCTGTCCGGCGAGCTGTTCCGGGGCGCGGGCGGCACCGCGGGCGAGATCGGGCACATCGCGCTCGACCCGCGCGGTCAGGTGTGCCGGTGCGGCAACCGCGGCTGCCTGGAGACGTTCGTGGGCGCGAGTTACCTGCTGGACATGCTGCCGCAGAACTCCGAGGTGAACCGGGGCCCGGGCGGCCCCCGGGTGACCGGCCTCGTCGCCGCCGCGCTCTCGGGCGACCTGGGCTGCCGACGCGTCATCGCCGAGGCGGGATCAGCGCTGGGGCAGGGCATGGCCATCGTCGCCAACCTGTTCAACCCGGACCGGGTCACCCTGGGCGGCGGTCTGGCCGAGGCCGGCGACCTGCTGCTGGAGCCGATGCGGCGGGCGATGGAGCTCGGTTCCCTGGGCAGCGCCCTGGAGGATCTGACCCTCGTGTCCGGCTCGCTCGGCCGGGACGCGTCCCTGTACGGGGCGCTGTGGACGGCGTCGCGCGTCGCGCGCTGACCCCGTCGCCACCCTTCCCGCCACCCTCCGTTTGCCTTCACGCGTACCGTGGACACTGTCGTGCCTCCCGTGTACCGCGAGGTCAGAGCGGGTGGCGCGGCTTGAACGCGGATCGGTCCGCGTATCCTTCACACGATGTCACACGCGCTGTTCACCGCTCTGACCTGGGCTTTTGATGTCTTTAACTGGTGAACACAGCACTCGTAATGTTTCAGTTATGTGTTCATGAGTTGACGACAAGCTGTCGGTGGGGTTCTACTTCACAGCATCACTCGCGAGTTCCCACCACCGATCCCCCGTCCAGAGAGGCACCCCGCGTTGAGCACACGACGCACCTTCACCCGACGAGCGGCCACCCTGGCCCTCCCCGCGGCCACCGCCGCGTTCGCCCTGCTCGTCTCCGGCTGCGGTTCCCTCACCACCACCGGTGGCGAAACCGAGCGCGAGACGCACAGCCTGGAGGAGGGCTTCCACGTCGGCCTCCTCCTGCCCGAACTCCAGACCGCCCGCTACGAGGCCTTCGACCGTCCCTACTTCGAGGAGGCCCTCGCGGAGCTGTGCCCCAACTGCGAGCTCTCCTACGCCAACGCCGACCAGGACGTGGACGAGCAGCAGACGCAGGCCCAGGCCATGCTGACCGACGGCGTCGACGTGCTCGTGCTCGGCGCGGTCGACTCCCAGGCGGCCGCCGGAACCGTGAACGAGGCCCAGTCCCAGGGTGTGCCCGTCGTCGCCTACGACCGCCTCGCCCAGGGCGGCGTGGACATGTACGTGTCCTTCGACAACGTCCGCGTCGGCCAGGTCCAGGGGCAGGCGCTCCTGGAGGCGATCGAGCAGGAGGGCACCGCGGGCGACGGCCAGATCGTCATGATCAACGGCTCGCCCACCGACCCGAACGCCGCCGACTTCAAGGCGGGCGCCCACGAGATCCTGGACGGCCAGATCGAGATCGGCCAGGAGTTCGACACTCCGGACTGGTCGCCCGACCAGGCCAACAGCCAGATGGAGGGCGCCATCACCTCCCTGGGCGTGGACGAGATCATCGGCGTCTACTCCGCCAACGACGGCATGGCCTCGGGCATCATCTCCGCTCTGCGCAGCGCGGGCGTCGACACCGAGGACCTGCCGCCCGTCACCGGCCAGGACGCCGAGCTGCACGGCATCCAGCGGATCATCGCCGGTGAGCAGTACATGACCGTCTACAAGGCGATCCGCCCCGAGGCCGAGATCGCCGCCGCCATGGCGGTCGCCCTGGCCACCGGCCAGGACCTCGACGCGGGCGAGTACACCCTCACCGACGTCGAGGACGCCGACGGCGAGCCCGTCCCGTCCGTCCTGCTCGAACCGATCGCGGTGACCGAGGAGAACATCGGCGACACGGTCGTCTCCGACGGTTTCTACTCGATCGAGGAGATCTGCACCGACGACTACGCCGACACCGAGTTCTGCCAGGAAGCCCTGTAGGTCCACGGCGCGACGTCCCGACGGCGGGCGGGCCGGGGCCGACCGGCCCGCCCGCCACCGGGGCGAGGAAAGAGACACCAGCACCATGAGCACACCCGTCCTGGAACTGTCCGGGATCTCCAAGACCTTCGGGGCCGTCCGCGCCCTCAGCGAGGTCGACTTCCACGTCGCGGCCGGAGAGGTCGTCGCCCTGCTCGGTGACAACGGAGCGGGCAAGTCCACCCTGGTCAAGGTGATCGCCGGGGCCCACCCCGCCGACCACGGCGGGACCATCGCGTGGGACGGGCGACCGGTCAGCATCGGCTCGCCCTCCGACGCCCAGCGGCTGGGCATCGCGACCATCTACCAGGACCTCGCCCTGTGCGACAACCTGGACATCGTCGCCAACCTGTTCCTCGGCAACGAACAGCTGCACTTCCCGGGCACCCTCGACGAGGTGGCCATGGAGAGCCGGGCCCGGGAGCTCCTGGACTCCCTCTCGGTGCGCATCCCCGACCTGCGCATCCCCGTCTCCGCCCTGTCCGGGGGGCAGCGGCAGATCATCGCCATCGCCCGCTCCCTGCTGGGCCAGCCCCGCGTCGTCATGCTGGACGAACCGACCGCCGCGCTGGGCGTCGCCCAGACCGCCCAGGTGCTCGACCTCATCGAGCGGCTGCGCGACCAGGGCCTGGGCGTGGTGCTGATCAGCCACAACATGGCCGACGTCCGCGCGGTCGCCGACCGTGCCGTGGTGCTGCGGCTGGGCCGCAACGCCGGGGACTTCCCCATCGCGGAGACCAGCTACGAGGAGATCGTGGCCGCCATCACCGGCGCCACCGACAACCCGGTCACCCGCCGCTCCGAACGCACTGGCGCCTCCGCCGTGGCCACGAAGGACCACTGATGACCCAGCAGACACACCTCACCCACGAGGACACCGCCACGGAAGCGGCGCCCACCGAAGCCGCGCGCGACCCCCGCCTGCTCGTCACCGCGGCCTCCCCGCGCGGCTGGATCCAGGCCCTCCGACGCAACGTGCGCGGCGGCGAGCTCGGCCCGGTCCCCGTCATCGTCGGGCTCATCCTCATCGCCGTCGTCTTCCAGTCGCTCAACGACCGGTTCCTCTCGCCGCAGAACCTGTCCAACCTGACCGTGCAGATCGCCGCGATCGGCCTCATGACCACCGGCGTGATCATGGTGCTGCTGCTCGGCGAGATCGACCTGTCCATCGGCTCCGTCGCAGGCCTGTCCGCCGCCGTGCTCGCGGTGCTCGCCGTACGCCACGGGGTCAACGAGTGGCTGGCGATCCTGGCCGCCCTCGGCGTCGGCCTCCTGATCGGGCTCCTGCACGGAGTGATCTTCGCCAAGGTGGGCGTACCCGCCTTCGTCGTCACCCTGGCGGGCCTCCTGGGCTGGCAGGGCACGCACCTGTACCTCATGGGCAGCGACGGCACCATCAACACCAGCTCCAGCGGTCCCATCGCCCTGCTGACCCAGACCTACTTCGTCCCGTTCCTGGGCTGGGTCATCGTCGCCGCGACTCTGGCCCTGTACCTGGTGTCCGTCCTGACCGCCGAGCGCCGCAGGCGCCGGTCCGGCCTGCCGCACCGCGCGCCGGCCGAGGTCCTGGCGCGGACCGCGCTGCTGGCGCTCCCGCTGACCGGCGGCGTGTGGATGCTCAACCAGTACAACGGGGTCCCGCTGGCCTTCCTCATCTTCGTCGGGTTCGTGGTCCTGCTGGACCTGGTCCTGCGCAAGACCCGCTACGGGCGCATGGTCTACGCGGTCGGCGGCAACGCCGAGGCGGCCCGGCGCGCGGGCGTCAACGTGGACCTCATCCGCGTGTCGGTGTTCGGCATCGCGTCCGTGCTGGCGGCGCTCGGCGGGATCATGCTGGTCTCGCGCAACTTCGCGGCCAGCGTGTCCACCGGCGGCGGGGCCGAGCTGATGATGGCCATCGCCGCGGCGGTCATCGGCGGGACCAGCCTCTTCGGCGGTCGCGGCAACGCCTACTCCGCCCTCCTGGGCGGCCTGGTCCTGGGCGCGATCACCTCCGGCCTGCTGCTGCTCCAGATGGACACCTCGGTCCGGTTCATGATCACCGCGGCGGTCCTGCTGATCGCGGTCATCCTGGACGCGGTCTCCCGGCGCGGTCGCAAGACCCACGCCCGGGGCGGCGCCTAGCGGACGGGGCGGGCGCCGGTCCGGTCGCGCGTCCTCGCCCCGTCTCCCTCCGGGCGGCCCCCTCCACTCCCGGCCGCCCCGACCCCGGTCCGGACCTCCCGCCGGACCGGGGTCCTCGCGTGTGCGCGGGTGACCCCGGCGCCGTGCGCGGAACCCGGACCCGGACGGGACCCGGGCGCGGCCGCTGTTACGTTCGTCGCGACCGACCGGCGCGTACCCCAGGGGGAAGAGCATGCGAAGGATCCTCGTCATCGGAGCGGGCCCGTCGGGCCTCCAGCTCGGCATCGGCCTGCTCGCCGAGGACTACGACGTGACGCTGGTCAGCCCGCGCGGCCCGGAGGAGCTGCGCGCGGGCCCGGTGCTGTCCACCCAGTGCCTCTTCGGGCCCGCCCTGCGCCGCGAACGGCGCCACGGGCTGTCCCTCTGGCACGACCGCGCGCCGCGCATCGAGGGGGTCGGGGTCAGGGTCACGGGAACGGCGGACCCCGACGTGTCCTGGGTCGGCCGGTTGGACGAGCCCGCGCAGTCCGTCGACCAGCGGCTCAGCCTCTCCGCGTGGCTGGAGCGGTTCGTCCGCGACGGCGGCCGGTTCCTCCGCCGCCGCGTCACGGTCGGGGAACTGGAGGACCTCGCCCGCGACCACGACCTCACCGTCGTCGCCGCGGGACGGGGCGAGACGGCCCGGATCTTCCCGCGGGACGCCGCACGCGCGGCCTCCGACGTTCCCCGGCGCACTCTGGCGGTCGCCTACGTCACCGGCGCCGACCCCCATCCCGCGGGCGCCGTCCTCAGCCGCACCGCGCTCCCCGGGGTCGGGGAGGTGATGGTCCTGCCCACGTACTCGCTGGCCGGGCCGTGCCACGCGGTGATGGTCGAGGCCGTGCCGGGAGGGCCGATGGACCGTCCCACGGCCCCCGACGCGCCCGCCGAGGAGGTGTTCGACGGACTCTCGGACCTCCTGCGCGAGCACGCGCCCTGGGAACACGAGCGCTTCGCCCGGGCCCGGCCCGCCGACCCCGGAGCCACCCTGCGCGGCGCCTACGCCCCGGTGGTCCGCGAGCCCGTCGCCCGCCTGCCCCGCGGCACCGCGGTGCTGGGCATGGCCGACACCGTGGTCACCAACGACCCCGTCACCGCGCAGGGGGCGAACATGGCCTCCCTGTGCGCCGACGTCTACCGCCGCGCGATCGTCGACCACGGCGCCCGGCCGTTCGACGAGGCCTTCATGCGCCGGGCCTTCGCCTCGTACTGGCGGCAGGCCCGGCACGTGACCGCGTGGAGCAGGGTCATGCTCTCCGGGCCCCGGCACGTGTGGGAGCTCTTCCGGCTGGCCGGTGAGCACCAGCCGACCGCCGACCGGTTCGCCGACTCCTTCAGCGACCCGAGCGGCCTCATCGACTGGTTCCTGCACCCCGAGCGGGCCATGGAGTACACCGACGACGTGCGCAGGCGCGCGCACGCCTGGTGATCCCATGAACCGACCTGCCAATCCCGACCGGATGGGTCGACATATAGCGTCTGCCCCTGATGAACACAGCGCTCCTGGAACCCGTCTCCCTCGGGCCGCTCGGCGCCGCGGACACCTGGGTCTTCGTCCTGCTGGCCGGATCGGCCGTCCTCGCGGGGGCGGCCGTGCAGAGCACGGTCGGACTCGGCCTCGGGCTGGTGGCGGCGCCGGTCGTCTCCCTCCTGGACCCGACGCTCATGCCGGGGTCGATGCTCATCGCCGCGGTCCTGCTCCCGCTGTTCACGCTGGTCCAGGAGTGGCGGCACGTGGACTGGAGGGGGGTGGCCTGGGGGCTGCCCGCCCGGATCCCGGGGACGGCGGCGGGCGTGTGGGTCGTCGCCACCCTCCCGCCCCGGGCGCTGGCCGGGCTGGTCGGCGCCATGGTGCTCACGGCGGTGGCGCTGTCCGTGTGGTCCTTCCGGGTGCGGATCAGCCCGGCCGCCCTCGTCGTCGCCGGGTGCCTGTCCGGGTTCGCGGGCACCGCGACGTCGGTCGGCGGCCCCCCGATGGCGCTGCTCTACCAGTACGAGCCGCCCTCGCGGGTGCGGGCCACGCTGGCCGCCTTCTTCCTGCTCGGGGCGACCGTCTCGCTCGCCGCGCTCGGGCTGGGCGGGCAGTTGGACACCCGGACGGCCGTCGTCGGCGTCGCCGCGATCCCGTTCGTCGGCGCGGGCTTCGCGCTGGGCAACGTGGTGCGCCGCCGGATCGACGCGGCGCGGCTGCGCGTGGCGATGCTGTGTGTGGTCACGGTCTCGGCGATCGGCCTGCTCACGAGGGCCGTCCTCGGTTAGCGTCGGTGGAGGAGGGGCAACGGCACACTCCGGAGCGAGTAATGTACCCGGAAAAACCGTGTGGGGCCGGTGTCCGCGCACGCGCCGCCGACCCGGAGCCCTCCGGGGGCGCAGGCGGCTCCGACCGGGCACGCCGACCCGTTCGCGTCCCGGGTGCGACCCGTGGACACGGGCTCATAGACTCGGGTATGTATACCTGCCGGTAGCCAATTCCGGGCCAGGCCAGCGGCCAAAGACGGCAAACTCACGCGGACACGTTGGACGAGGGGACTGACGAGACAGTGGCACTGTTCGAGTCGATACACAATCCGGAAGCTCTCAAGAAGCTCCCGGCCGACCAGCTTCCAACGCTGGCGCGGGAGATCAGAGACTTCCTGGTCGACTCCTGTGCGCAGACCGGCGGCCACCTCGGCCCCAGCCTCGGCGTCGTCGAACTGACCATCGCCCTGCACCGGGTCTTCGACTCGCCCAAGGACCCCATCCTCTTCGACACCGGTCACCAGGCCTACGCGCACAAGGTGCTCACCGGCCGCCACGACTTCACCGACCTCAAGTCCGAGGGCGGCCTGTCCGGGTACCCGTCCCGGGCCGAGTCCGAGCACGACTTCATCGAGAACTCGCACGCCTCCACCGCCCTGTCCTACGCCGACGGCATGGCCAGGGCCAACGAGGTCAGGGGCCGCGACGACCGCACCGTGGTCGCCGTGATCGGCGACGGCGCCCTCACCGGCGGCATGGCCTGGGAGGCGCTCAACAACATCGCCGAGAGGAAGAACCGGCGCCTGGTCATCGTGGTCAACGACAACGGCCGCTCCTACTCGCCCACCCGGGGCGGGATCGCCGACCACCTGGCCTCGCTGCGCCTGACCCCCGGCTACGAGCAGGCCCTGGACCTGGCGAAGAGCACGCTCAACCGGACGCCCGTCGTCGGCCAGCCGCTGTACGAGGCCCTGCACGGCCTGAAGAAGGGCGTCAAGGACGCGCTCCAGCCGCAGATGATGTTCGAGGACCTGGGGCTGAAGTACCTCGGCCCCATCGACGGGCACGACGAGCCCGCCCTGGAGAAGGCGCTGCGCCGCGCCCGCGACTTCGGCGGACCCGTGATCGTCCACTGCATCACGCAGAAGGGCAAGGGCTACGCCCCCGCCGAGAACCACGACGAGGACCAGTTCCACGCCCCCGGCCCCTTCGACGTCGACACCGGCCAGGCCAAACCCGGCCCCAAAGCCGAGAAGTGGACGTCGGTCTTCGGCGAGACCATGGTGGAGATCGGCGCCGAGCGCGAGGACGTCGTCGCCATCACCGCGGCCATGCTCTACCCCACGGGGCTGAACAAGTTCGCCGCCGCCTACCCCGACCGCTGCTTCGACGTCGGCATCGCCGAGCAGCACGCCGCCACCGCCGCCACCGGCATGGCCATGAACGGCCTCCACCCCGTGGTCGCCGTCTACGCCACCTTCCTCAACCGGTGCTTCGACCAGGTCCTCATGGACGCCGCGCTGCACCGGCAGGGCGTCACCTTCTGCCTGGACCGCGCCGGGGTGACCGGCAACGACGGCGCCAGCCACAACGGCATGTGGGACCTGTCGATCCTCCAGGTCGTGCCGGGTCTGCGCCTGGCCGCCCCGCGCGACGCCCAACGCCTGCGCCGCCTCCTGCGCGAGGCCGTCGCCGTCGAGGACGCCCCCACCGTCGTGCGCTACCCCAAGGGCGCGGTCGCCGAGCACCTCGACGCGATCGGCCAGGTCGGATCCATGGACCTGCTGCGCCGGGCCACCGAGGGCGGCCGCTCCAAGGACCTGCTCCTCGTGGGCGTCGGCAGCATGGCCCAGGTCGCCTGCGAGGTCGCCGACCGGATGGCCGACCAGGGCATCGGCGTCACCGTCGTCGACCCGATGTGGGTCAAGCCCCTGGACACGGCCCTGGTCGCCGAGGCGGCCGAGCACCGCGTGGTGGCGGTCGTCGAGGACAACGGCCGCACCGGCGCCGTCGGTGACGCCGTCGCCCGCCTCCTGCGCGACAACGACGTCGACGTGCCCGTGCGCACCTTCGGCATCGAGCAGGAGTTCCTCGACCACGCCAAGCGCGACCGCATCCTCGAACAGCAGGGCCTGACCCCCCAGGAGCTCTCCCGCAAGCTCACCGAGACCGTCTCCCGTCACACCGAGTCCGCCGCCGCCCCCGTGGCCGCGCCCTGACCGGAGGCCCGAGCCCGCCCGACCCCGCCGGATCCAGGCGAACGAGGGTGTCCCCGATGCGGGGACACCCTCCACGCGCACCCGGTGCGGGCCCCGGAACTGTCAGAATGGACCCATGACCGTTCCCGACCCCGACCAGCAGCGCACCGCCGAGCCGCTCCGGGTGGCGGTGATCGGATCCGGGCCGGCGGGCATCTACGCGGCCGACGCGCTCATCCGGCAGAGCCGCGTTCCTGTCCGGGTGGACGTCATGGACCGGCTGCCCACCCCCTACGGTCTGGTCCGCTACGGCGTGGCCCCCGACCACACCAAGATCAAGGGCGTGGCCCGCGCGCTGCGCAAGGTCCTGGAGCACCCGCACGTGCGCTTCGTCGGCGGGGTCGAGTTCGGGACGACCCTCACCCGTGCCCACCTGGCCCGCACGCACCACGCCGTGGTCTACGCGACCGGCGCCAGCGTCGACCGCCGACTGGGCGTCCCCGGCGAGGACCTGCCCGGGAGCGTCGCCGCCACCGACTTCGTCAACTGGTACTGCGGCCACCCCGACAGCGAACTGGAGCGGTTCGTCCTGGGCACGGAGGAGGTCGCCGTGGTCGGGGCGGGCAACGTGGCACTGGACGTGGCGCGCATCCTGGTCAAGACCGCCGACGAACTCCGGCACACCGACATCCCCCAGCCCGTCCTGGAGGCGCTGGCCGCCAGCAGCGTGCGCGTCGTCCACCTGCTGGCCCGGCGCGGTCCGCTCCAGGCGAAGTTCACCGCGCCCGAGCTGCGCGACCTGCTCGCCCTGCCGGACGTGGACGTGGTCGTGCCCGCCGACCAGGTCGACATCGACCCCGCCGACGTGGGCGGTCCCGCCCCCGAGATGCACCAGGTGGCCCGGGCGGCGCGCACCAACCTGCGGCTGCTGTCCGACCAGGCGCGGCGTGCCCCGCGCGGGTGTCCGCGTCGTGTCCGGCTGCACTTCTGGGTGCGTCCGGAGCGGATCCTGGGGACCGACCGGGTCACCGGTGTCCGGTTGGAGCACACCCGCCTGGACCCCGACGGGCACCTGGCGGGCACCGGGGAGACCACCGGACTCGACGTCGGGATGGTGCTCCGGTCGGTGGGGTACGCGGGGGTGCCGCTGCCCGGCGTCCCCTTCGACCCGGTCGAGCGGACGGTCCCGCAGGAGGCGGGCCGGGTGCTGGACACGGGAGGCCGCCCGGTCCCGGGCGACTACGTGGCCGGGTGGATCAAGCGCGGCGCCACCGGGGTGATCGGCACGAACAAGTCCGACGCCGCGGGAACCGTCCGCTCCCTCCTCGACGACGCGCCGACACTGCGCTCGGCCGCGCCGGACCTGGTCCCGTTGGAGGCGCTCCTGGACGGGCTGGGGATCGAGCACAGCGGGTACGGCGACTGGTTGCGCATCGACAGCGCCGAGGCCGAGCAGGCCGAACGGCTCGACCGCGGGGAAAGGGTCAAGCTGCACGGTTGGGGCGCCTACCGCGAGGTCATCGAGGGCGGATGAGCCCGGCCGGGCCCCGCCTCCGCCGCGGATCGTGCGGGGGCCCGGGCGCGGTGCTCAGGAGACCCGGCGCGCCTCGGCGCCGTAGGTGTTGCAGCCCTCCACGGTCTCGCGCGACCAGCCCTCCTCCAGCCAGAACGACCGGTTGACCGCGCTGCCGTGGGTGTCCAGGTCGCCGCCGGCGTTGAAGTGCTCGTTGACGACGCCCAGGGCCCCGGCGTCGCCGTCCATGATCGCCCGCAGACCGACCCCGGCCATGCACTCGGCCTGGAGCTCGGTCCGGCGCAGCGCCTCCAGCTGCTCGGCCTCGTCCTTGGACCCGAGCTGCCGCTCGTGGGAGAGGTCGAGGATGCCGGTCGCGAACTGGACGTGGTGACCGTACTCGTGCCCCATGAGGGCCACCCAGACCTCCTCCTGGTCCTCGTCGGGGACGAACGCGCCGAGTTCGCGGACGTTGGGCAGGACGACGGTGATGCGGGTGTAGTCGCTCTCGTAGTAGGCGAGCGTGTAGCCGTCCTCGTCGCCCGAGTCGGGGGACTCGCGGGTGACCGTGATGTCCGGTGTCTCGGCGTGGAGCCCGAGGTCGGTCATCACCGGTTCCCACAGCGTGTCCAGGCACTCCCCGGTCGCGTCGGCGAACGCCTCCCAGGACTCGTCGGAGTCCATGTCCAGGTCGGGCGGGTCGCACTCGACCGTCGTGGGCATGGCGACGGAGTACAGGGGGTGGTCGACGAGGTCGACCTCCACCGGGTTCGGGGCCGCGGTCAGGGCGGCCTCGTAGTACAGGGAGACGTCGGCTCCGCCCGCCGAGGGCTCCTCCCGGGGGGTGCTGACCACGGTCACGACGCTCGCGGCCAGCGCCGAGAGCGCGACCGCCGCCGCGACCGCCGTGCCGAACAGCACGTTCCTGCCGCCACGGCGGCGCGGCTGCTGCGGGGGGTACCAGGTGTGCGGGGGAGGCCAGCCGGGGTGGCCGCCCGGGTGGTGGTTCCACGCCTGCCCGAACTGCTGGTGCGCGCCCGGTGGTGGGCCCTGAAGGCGCTGGGTGCCCTGTTGCCACCGGAACGCATGGGTTCCCTGCGGCCCCTGAGCATACGGGGTGGTCTCAGGAGATGCCTGGGGCCCCTGGAACGTCTGGGCCCCCTGGGCCCCCTGGGGCCACTGGAACGCGTGGGTTCCGTGCGTTGCCTCAGGCGACGACTCGGCCTCCTGGTCCTCCGGCGCCGCTGGAGCCACCGGGGGACTCTGGGGCCGTTGGAATCCCCGGGTGTCCTGAGGGTTGTGGCGCGCTCGGCCTCCCGGGAACTCCTGGAACGCCTGAGGAGCCGTCCACGGGTGACCGTTCGGGTACTGGCGGAGAGGCGTCGTCGGCGGGGCGGCGGGGGGAGTGGGGTCGGTCTGGGCGGGGTCCGTGGGGAAGTGGGTCGGGGTGGGGCCGGTGGTGTTCGGGGTGGGCGCCGGGGCGGCGGCCGGTGGGCTGGGGGCGGTGTCGTCCGGTCCGGGTGGTCGAGTCAGGGGTTCCTCGCTCCCGGACCGGTCACCGCCGGGTGGGTTCTCCACGGGGTCCGTCCTCGCTCTCGTGCCGACACACGCTGGAGATAGCCGGACCCGCGGGGGCGAATCCGGCATGTAAGGCGAACCTCCAGTATGGGGCCTAACCGGATGAACCGATGGTAGTGGGTGCGGTACTCTCCGGCGGCTCGTACCTCACCCCCAGGCCCGTCAACACGGTGTGAAGCTCGGACTCGAAGAGTGGTTCCATGTCGTGCATCACGACGCTCATCTGGTCGAAGACCTCCATGCACACCACCCCGTAGAGCCGCACCCAGCACGAGCTGAGCACCATGACCGCCTCCACCGGGATGTGCGGGGCGGAGAAACCGCAGTTCTCGGCGAAGGAGCGCAGCTCGCGTGCGAGTTCTGGGGTGACGTGCGCGCTGTCGGGCAGGGCGAAGCGGCGCTCGGCCAGGAGCCGGTCGAAGAGCGTGTAGAAGGTGGCGGCGAAGCGCCGGGCGGCCTCGATCGCCGGAGCGGTGTCCGCGTTCGGATCCACCTGGGGGCGCGGCCCGAACATGATCGCGAACTCGCTGCGGTGGCCGATCGCCCAGGTCCGGAAGGCGCGCAGCGACGTGCGGATGCGCCGGTCGGTGTCCTCGTCGGGAACGCTGGCGTCGGCCGCGGCCACGGCGGCGCCGAGCTCGTCGAACATGTCGGCCGTGATCGCGATGAGCAGGGCGTCGATCCCCGACACGTAGCGGTACAGGCCGGGCGCGGTCATTCCCATCTCACGGGCGACGGCGCGCAGGGAGACTCCGGACGGGCCGTGTTCGACGAGGTGCCGTCGGGCGATCGTCTTGATCTCTGAGAGTGTGGCCTCGCGCACACGCTCCCGGCGGCTCAGCCCGCCCTGTTCCGCCTGCCCTCGGGCGACCTGCGGTTTCGTCATGGGTTGCACTACACCCCGTCTCAGGGCGCCGGTTCGCCGGCGCCGTGGTCCTCTTCGGCGATATTGACATCGTAACGGGTGCACGCTTTAGTGAACACCGTTAGCAAACGCCGTTCACCGCCATGAAGCTCGTTCACTGAGAGGGCGACGCATGCCGACACACGCTGGCCTGTTCGGCCGACTGGGCCTGGCCGTCCACCGCCGGCGGTGGTGGGTGCTGGTGGCCACCGGGCTCTTCACCGTCTTCGCCGTCGTCTGGGGATCGGGGGTCTTCTCCGACGTCAGCGAGAGCGGGTTCGAGGATCCGGACGCCGAATCCACCCGCGCCACCGAGCTGATCCAGGAGGAGCTGGGCCACGACGACGTCGACATCGTGGCCGTCTTCCGCAGCGACGAGATGCCGGTGACCAACCCGACCTTCGCCGCCGCCGTCCAGCGCGTGACCGACGACCTTCCCGAGGACCTGGTCGCGTCCTACGACGTCTACCTGGACGAGGACCTCAGCGACGTCGAACGCGGCATGCTCGTGTCCGAGGACCAGCACGCCACCTACGTGCCGGTGACCCTGAGCGGGGAGACGCACGCCGACCGCCTGCACCAGTTCGCCGAGGTCGCCGAGGTCCTGGAGGCCGGACCCCTGGAGACGCACCTGGGCGGCCCCGTCGGCGTGGAGGACGAGCTGTCCGCGACCGCCGAGAGCGACATCGTGCGCGCCGAGCTGTTCACCCTGCCGGTGCTGCTGTTCCTGCTCGTCCTCATCTTCGGCGGGGTCGTGGCGGGCCTGGTCCCGTTGAGCGTCGGAGGCCTGGCCATCCTCGGCTCCCTCACCCTGCTGCGCGCCCTGACGTACGTGACCGAGGTGTCGGTGTTCGCGGTCAACGTCGCCACCATCCTCGGTCTGGGGCTGGCGATCGACTACGGCCTGTTCATGGTCAGCCGCTTCCGGGAGGAACTGGACCGCGGGAACCCCGTCGTCCACGCGATCGGCCGCACGGTGGACACCGCGGGGCGGACCGTCGCCTTCTCCGGAGTCACCGTCGGCATCGCCTTCGCGGGGCTCCTGTTCTTCCCCCAGCCCATCCTGAAGTCGATCGGCTGGGGCGGGATCGCCGTCGTCGTGTTCGACCTCCTCGCGGCCCTGGTGTTCCTGCCCGCGCTGCTGTCGTTGGTGGGGCGGCGGATCGACCGGCTCCGCCTGCCCCTGCCGACGCGCACCGTCACCGGCGCCGTCCACGACGGCGCCGGAGCGTGGGCGGGTCTGGCCCGCACGGTCATGCGGGGCCCGGCGGTGTCACTGGTCGCGGTCGGTGGCGTGCTGCTGATCCTCGGCTCCGGCCTGTCCGCCACCCAGCTGGGCGCCACGGACCAGCGGTACCTGCCCGAGGACGCCGCCAGCCGGATCGCCACGCAGACGCTGGAGGAGGACTTCCCCGCCGGGGGGATGGGACGCCTGCACGTCGCCGTCACCGGGGACGTCGCGCCGGACGACCTCGCCGAGTACGCCCAGCGCCTGGAGGGGCTGTCGTCGCTCGTGGCGCTCTCCCAGGTCGAGCGCACCGGTGACGGCGTCGCGCACGTGCTGGTCGCCTACGAGGGGGAGATCGACGACCCGGAGACCGCTCAGCTGGTCCGGGAGATCCGGGCCGAACCCCTGCCCGAGGGCGCGGAGGAGGCCCTCGTGGGAGGCGTGGCGGCGCGGCAGCTGGACAACGTGGCGGCGATCGTCGACGCCGTCCCCACAACCGTGGGCTTCGTCGCCGGCGCGACCGTGCTCCTGCTCTTCCTCGCCTTCGGCTCCGTGGTGCTTCCGGTCAAGGCCGTGCTCATGGGCGCGCTGTCGCTCGGCGCCTCCCTGGGCATGGTGGTCCTCGCCTTCCAGGAGGGGGCGCTCGGGGGGCTGCTGGGCTTCGACGCGGTCGGCACCATCGACCCGACCTACCTGGTGCTCATCACCGTCGTGTCATTCGGCCTGGCGATGGACTACGAGCTGTTCCTGCTCAGCCGGGTGCGCGAGGAGTACCTGCGGACCGGGGACAACACCCACGCGGTCGCGACGGGGCTCCAGCGAACGGCCCGGATCATCACCAGCGCCGCGCTGCTGCTGGTGGTCGTGCTCGTGGCCATGGGCACCTCGGGGCTGCTGTTCCTGAAGATCATCGGTGTGGGCCTGGCCATGGCCGTGGTCGTGGACGCCACGCTGGTGCGGGCGGTGATGGTGCCCGCGACCATGCGGCTGCTCGGCGACCTCAACTGGTGGTTGCCGCGACCGCTGCGCTGGCTGCACGACCGCGTGGGCATCTCCGAGGGCGGAGCGGAGGAGGACGTCCCGCGGGAGGCCGCCCCCGCCGCCCCGCGGGCCGTCCGCGCCCTGGAGCGCCTCTAGATCGTTGATGGGGGTTTGGTGTCCTGGTCAGTGGTCGTAGGCGATCAGTGATCGCTTGACCGGGGCGCCGATCAGCCAGTTGTGCCAGATCGCCGCGTTCAACGCCGCGATCCTCTGACACACCCGGGCCCACAACCCCTCGGTGGTCCGCGCGGCGTGCCGCTCCAGGCCGAGCTGGTTCTTCAGCGTCCAGATGATCGCCTCGATCCGCTGGCGCAACCAGGACGGGAACACCTTCACTTCGGGTTCGGGCTCGTCCTGGCGGACCGGGCGGATGAGCAAGTGTCCCAGGTCGGCCGCCGCGGTCTCGATCCCGGCCCCGGCGAAGCCCTTGTCGCACACGATCGGGGCCGGACCCGGGGCGCAGTCCTGGACGTGGAGCAGGTGCAGGGCCTGTTGGCGTTCGTCCAGCTCCTTGGGGTGGGCCAGGGAGAACGCGCACACCGCCCCGTCAGTGGTGGTGATCAGCATGAGCTTGGCGCCCCAGTAGAAGGCGTGGTGGGACACGTCCCGCCCGTATCCGGCGATCTCGCCCAGCATCGACCGGTCCACCGTGACCCTGGAGGCCCCGCACCGTACTGGGGTGCCGTCCATCAACCTCAGGTTCTCCCACCAGGTCGGGGCCTGGCGGGCCAACCACAGAGCCACGGTGAACAGGGTCGGGGCCAGATCCCTCAGGCGCCGGTTGTACTCGGACTGGCCGGGCAGGCGGGGGAACAGGTGACCGATCCTGGTGCGGGCGGCGCGCATCCAGTGGCGTTCGGAGTCGTGGCGCAGCAGGACCTGGGCTACGGCCACGCACACGAGTTCGGCGTCGGTGAGCAGTGGCCGGGGGCCGCGTTTGCGGGGCTGTTCG
Source organism: Nocardiopsis sp. NPDC050513 (assembly GCF_044457925.1). Classification (NCBI taxonomy): domain Bacteria; kingdom Bacillati; phylum Actinomycetota; class Actinomycetes; order Streptosporangiales; family Nocardiopsidaceae; genus Nocardiopsis; species Nocardiopsis sp. NPDC050513. The sequence continues at coordinate 97,337 of NZ_JBITHK010000012.1, forward strand.
CGTGAAGGGATCACGTCATCGTCCAGATGGACGTAGAGTGCTGTCAGAAGGGCGTCGAGGTCATTGGTCACACTCTGATCCTTGACGCCCTTCGCCATGTCCGCAGGAGTTCCGGGAAACCCCCATCAACGATCTAGGGGGTGGTCGGCGCCAGGGCTCCACAGCGGGGTTCGTTCGGTACCGGAGCGTGGTTGCGCAGGGCTCGGACCAGGTCGTTCAGCGCGGGTTGGGGCGTCACGCCGAGCTCTCCGGCCATGCGGCGGCGGAGCTCCTCGTAGACCAGGACGGCCTTGGCGGTGTTCCCCGCGCGGTAGTGGGCGAGCATGAGCATCCTGGCGAGGTTCTCCTCCAGCGGATGCCTGCGCAGGGCGTCGCCGAGCGGCCCGATCGCCTCGCTGTGGCGGCCCACGGCGATGCACAGGGTGGCGAACTCCTCCAACGCCGCGAGGCGCACGCCCTCCATGTAGACGCGCTCGTCGTCGAACGCCAGGCCAGGGAGCTCACCCAGGAACGGTCCCCGCCACAGCCGCAGCGCCTCGGCGAACAGGTCCGCCGCCCCGGCGTACTCGCCGCGGTCGCGCAGCCCCCTGGCGGCCTCCGTGTGGGTGTGGAAGAGGAACAGGTCGAGCTGTTCGGTTCCGGCCACCAGGCGGTATCCGGACCGGCCATTGTCGATGCGGATGCCCCGCTGCGGGGGCAGGTCCGACAGCGCGCGGCGCAGTCCGGAGACGTACTTGTGCACCAGGTTCGCCGCGTAGGTCGGAGCGGCGCCGCCCCACACCGTGGTGACGATCCGCTGGGTGGTCAGGGGTCGGTTCACGTGGAGGGCCAGTGCGGCGAGGACCGTCCGCTGGCGGGGTGCTCCCAGGTCGAGGGCGCCGTCCTCGCCGAAGACGGCCAGTTCGCCGAGCACGGTCATGGTCGTGCTCGCCCCTTGTCGTGCTGTGAGCATTCCGGTTCCTTCCGGTCTGACAAGTCTCACGGTTCGCCAGTTTTTGTGCGCTCCTGTTGAATTCTGGCCGCGGGGAACTCGGTCACGAATACGGCACGGAGGGGTGGCCCGGGCCGATGCGGTTCGCGCTCTCCGTAGTCGCCGGTGTGCGGAGAGGTGTACGGGAATATCTCCCCTGCCGGAGGCCGATCATAGAGAGGCCTCGGATCACGTTCCGTCACATTCCGGCTTCTCTTGGTGTGGTGGCTTTCGTTTTGCCAGTTCCCCGCAGTGCTATCTCATCGCGATGATCCCGTGTGTTGATCATCACACTGCGCTAATGATCATGACCGCTCGTTCGCTTTCGCTCCGTTCCCGCAGTTCCGGTGGCTGTCGGGGCGGGTGGGATTGATCTTTCGAGTTCGGCCTTCAGGGTCTCTTCAGGTTGACTTCACGGCCGCTCTTGATACTGGCCGGTAACAGGAGTTGGGCGGCAAATAGAACCGTCACTTCTGACAAGTCCGATCCCGAGAAAGTGACGGAAAGGGAAGCGATGAACCACATTTCCGTGAGCGAACAGGACGCGTCGGCCGCCGCCGCGGCCGACGGACTGTCCTCCCTGGAGCCGGACGGGCCGCGCGAGATGCGCTACGACGCGACCGTCCCCCGGTGGCTGGTGCACCGCAACGCCGTCGCCGAGGTCTTCGCGACCGACTCCCAGCGACTGGAGGGCGACGTCTTCGAGGTCGCCGCGCAGCTGCCGCGCGGCCACGTGATGCTGGAGGACCAGACCTACGACCTCCCCGTCGTCCTGGAGGCCTGCCGCCAGACGGGTGTGCTGATCTCCCACCGGCACCTCGACGTTCCCATGGACCAGGCCTTCATCATGCAGCGCATGGTGTTGGCGGTCCACGACCCCGTGCTGCTGCGCCAGGGACCCGAGCCCGCCCGCATGCTGGTCCGGGTCGACGCGGACCTGCACCGGAGCCGATCCGGCCGGATCCTGGGCTACGACTTCCAGGGCGAGATGCTCGTCAACGGCGGCTCGCTGGGCACCGTCGGCGGCGCCCTGTTCTTCCTGCGCAGGAAGGACTACGAGGTGATGCGGGCCAACGGCCGGGCGGCTCTGGACATCGACCGGTCGGCGCAGCCGCGCCCGGCGCCGTGCTCCCCCGCCGTCGTGGGCCGCCGCGATCCGCGCAACGTGGTCGTCAGCGACCCCGTGCAGCGGCGGGAGGGCGGCTGGAGCGCCATCGTGGTCGCCGACCGCGACCACCCCCACCTGTTCGACCACCCCCTGGACCACCTGCCCGGCAACCTGCTCATGGAGGCGGCCCGTCAGCTGACCGCGGTCTCCGCCGCCCGGGGCGGCGGGCTGGACCCGGCGACCTTGGTCCCCGTGGCGGTCGCGGCCGACTTCAGCCAGTTCTGCGAGAACGACCTCACCACCGTGGTCGAGGCCGACCCCGCGCCGTTCCGCGGGGACGAGCGGCTCGGCGCCGTGGCCGCCGCGGACGTCCGCGTCCTCCAGCGGGGCAACGTCTGCGCCACGATGCGGGTCGAGGTGGCCCAGTGGGCGTGAACCGGATCGACACCGTCGTCACCGACTACGGCGGCGTGCTCACCAACCCGCTCGCCGAGACCCTGGAGCGCTTCGCCAGGACCGTCGGGCACACGGCCGACGCCCTGGTGCGGGCCGTCGCCGCCGCCACCGAGCGCCACGGCACGGCGCCCATGGCGCTGTTGGAGGTCGGGGCGATCACCGAGGCCGAGATGGTCGCCCGCGTCGCCGCCGAGCTGCCCGGAGGGGGATTGGCCTTGCCCGAGGACCAGACGTTCGGCGAGACCTGGTTCGCCGGACGCGTCGGCAACGAGGGGTTCGTCGAGTTCCTCCGCGGACTGGGCATGGACGGGTACCGCCTGGCCCTGCTCACCAACAACGTCGTGGAGTGGGAGGAGCTCTGGCGGGCCACCCTCCCCGCCGACGACCTGTTCGACGTCGTGGTCAACTCCGCGCACGAGGGCGTCCGCAAACCCGCCCCCGAGATCTACCGGCTGGTCCTGGAACGGCTGGGCACCACGCCCGAGCGCTGCGTGTTCGTCGACGACCTGGAGGCCAACCTGGCCGCGGCAGCCGAGATCGGGATGGCCACCGTCCACTTCCAGCACAACGAACAGGCGGCGGCCGAGGTCACCGCGCTCCTGGACGGCGCAGGGCAGTCCTTCGCCGACACGGGGAGGACCCGGTGAGCGCCCCCGGTCAGCACCCCCCCGTGCTCGTGGTCGGCGCCGGGCCCACCGGGCTCGCCGCCGCCTGCACCCTGCTCCAGAACGGCATCGCCTGCCGCGTGGTGGAGCGCCGCTCCGGCGTCGCCGAGGAGCCCAAGGCCCTCATCCTGTGGAGCGGCTCCCTGGAGGTCCTGCGCCGCCTGGGCGTGCACGAGACGGTGGTGCGGCAGGCCCTGCCCCTGAACTCCGCCTCCTACTTCTCGGGCGGACGGCGGATCGGCCGGGTGCGGTTCGGCGCGCTGACGGGCACCGCCTTCCCCCGGCCGATCTGCCTGCCCCAGCCCGCCACCGAACACGCGCTCCTCGAACGGCTCCTCGCGCTCGGCGGGGAGGTCGAGTGGTCCACCAGGGTGCACTCGGCGGCCCCCGCCGGGGCCGGGGCGCGGGTCGTGCTCGGCCCCGCGGACCGCCCGGAGGCGACGCGCGAGGTGGCCGTCCCCTGGGTGGTGGCGGCCGACGGCAGCCGCAGCGCGGTCCGCGACGCGCTGGGCGTGGCCTTCGAGGGCGACACCTACGACCGGGTCTTCCTGCTCGGCGACGGAGTGCTCCACGGCCCCGCGCCCGAGGACGAGGCCCAGTACCACCTGACCCCGGACGGGGTGCTGGTGGTGGTGCCGCTGCCGGGAGGAGGACACCGGGTCTTCTTCGACATCGCCCCGGACGGGGACGCCGAACCGCCCTCCGACGCGCTCCTGTCCCGACTGCTGGACGAACGGGGGCCGGGCGGTCTGCGGATCGGCGAGGTGCGGTGGCGCAGCCGGTTCCGGGTGCACGCGCGCATCGCCGCGGAGTTCCGCCGGGGACCGTTCCTCATCGCCGGGGACGCCGCCCACCTGCACAGCCCGGCGGGCGGGCAAGGGCTCAACACCGGGATCCAGGACGGTTTCGACCTGGGCTGGAAGCTCGCCGGAGTGCTGCGCGGAGCCCCCGTCTCGCTCCTGGACAGCTACCCGGCCGAGCGCCGGCCCACGGCACGGACCGCCGTGCGCAGCGCCGACCGGCAGACGCGGGCCTGGATGGTGCGCGCACCGGCGGCCCGGCTGGTCCGGGACACCCTGATGCGCGCGCTCTCGTCGTCGGGCCTGTTGGAGCGGAGGCTCGTCCCGCAGCTGGCGCAGATCGCGCCCGACCTCGGGGACAGTCCCGCGGTCACCGCTGCTCCGGGGGGCTGGCGGGCGGGTCGGGCGTTGGGCGGGGCGCAGCCGGGGCGGCGGATCGGCGACGTCGCGCTGGTGCCCGTCGGCGGAACGAAGGCCGGGAGCCTGCACGAGTACGTGGCCTCGGGGCGGCACTGCCTGGTGGTGGGCGGGACCTCGCCCAGGGTCGACGAGGCGGCCGGGGAGCTGCGTGAGCGGGCGCCCGGCGACGTGGACGTCCTCGTCGTGCGCGGTCCCGGCGGGGGAGGGGCGGCTCCCGCGGCCGGGTGCGACACGGTCCGCCTGAGGCGCCCCGCGCAGGGGCCGCCCGGGCGGGACTGGGCGATCCACGTGCGCCCGGACGCCGTGGTCGGCGCGGTCGCCGTGCTCGGTTCCGGTTGGCGCGCCGAGAGCTTCCTGCGCACGGCGCTCCTGCCTCGGACAGAGCGATCCCTCAGGTAAACAATATATGAAGCATATTATCTGGATGTGTGTTCATATGATTCCCATACAGTACCGTGGCGCAGAGGGATCGAGTCGCGGCGGTCGGGTCCTCCCGGCCGCCGCCGGCGCGGCCGGCGAGCGCCGAAGGGGGTGACACCATGCTGGACGCACTGATCGGGCTCACCACGCGCAGACCGTGGTGGGTCCTGGCCGTGGCCCTGGCGGCGGTCGTCGGCGCCGTGGTCGTCGGCTCCGACGTCACCGACCGGCTCAGGGCCGGACAGGGGACCGAGGACCCCCTCTCCGAGTCGGCGCTGGCCAGTGAGGCCATGGAGGAGCACTTCCCCGACAGCAGGCCCAACCTGGTCCTGCTGGTGGAGTCCGAGGACGGCGTCGACGACCGCGAGACGGCGGGACGGGCGCTCGGGCTCGCCGAGGGGCTGGCCTACGAGGACGCCGTGGTCGGGGTGACCTCCTACTGGCAGACCGGGGCCGACGAACTCAAGTCGGACGACGGAACGGCGGCGATCATCGCCGCCCGCGTCGGCGGGGACGAGGCGCAGGCGGGACGGGCGGTCGCCGACCTGGCGGACCGCTACGGCGGCGAACACGGCCCCCTCACCGTCCGGGTCGGCGGCCAGACCGCCGTGCTCAACGACATCGAGACCACCATCGCCGAGGACCTGGCCGTCTCCGAGGCCATCGCCCTGCCCGTCACCCTGCTGATCCTCGTGTGGGTCTACGGCAGCGTCGTCTCGGCCGTCCTGCCGCTGGCCGTCGGCGTGACCGCCGTCATCGGCACCAACGCGGTCCTGTGGGTGATCGCCGGACTGACCGACGTGTCGGTCTTCGCGCAGAGCCTGACCGTCGCCCTCGGGCTGGGGCTGGCCATCGACTACGCCCTGCTCATGGTGCGGCGCTTCCGCGCGGAACTGGCCGCGGGCGCGGATCCGCCGACGGCCACCGCCGTCACCGTCCGCACCGCCGGACGCACGGTGCTCTTCTCCGCGCTGGCCGTCTCCGCCGCCCTCGCGGCCATGCTCCTGTTCCCCCTGTACTTCCTGCGCTCCTTCGCCTACGCCGGGGTCACCGTGGTGCTGCTGGCGGCCCTGGCCACCCTGGCGGTGCTCCCGGCGGCCCTGACCCTGCTCGGCGGGCGCGTCAACGCGCTCGACCCGCGCCGTCTGCTGCCGCGCCGGTCGGCCGCGGGCGTCCGGGTCACCCCCGAGGAGGCCGCCGACCGGCGCTGGCGCCGCCTGACCCGCCTGGTGATGGGACGCGCGCCGGTCTTCGCGATCGCCTCGCTCGCGCTGCTCGTCGTGGCCGGACTGCCGTTCCTGCGGGTGGAGTTCGGCATGGCCGACGACCGCCAACTGCCCGAGGAGGCCGAGTCCCGCCAGGTCTCCGACGTCGTCCGCGACGACTTCGGCTCCACCGCCACCGCCGCGGTCGACGTCCTGGTCCACAGCCCCCCGGAGGAGATCGACACCCGCGCGCTCACCGACTACGTCGAGCGGTTGTCCCTCCTCGACGACGTCGACGAGGTCCGCTCGCCCCTGGGCGAGTATGTCCGGGGCCGGCCCGCCCAGGCCCGCACCCCGGTCGACGCCCTGCGCGAGTCCACCGAGTACGTCTACCTCCAGGTGGTCCCCGTGCCCGAGGTCGAGGACATCTCCCCGGAGAGCCAGCGGCTGGTCCGCGAGATCCGCGCGCTGGACACCTCCCTGGAGGTCTCCGTCGCGGGACGGGCCGCCGCCGCGGTCGACGCCCAGGGTGCGATCGCCGACCGGCTGCCGGCCGCGCTCGCCGCCGTGGTCGCGGGCATGGTCGTCCTCGTCTACCTGCTCACCGGCAGCGCGGTCCTGCCCCTGCTCTCGGTGGTGATCAACGCGCTCAGCCTCACCGCCATGTTCGGCGCGGTGGTCTGGGTCTTCCAGGACGGCAACCTCAGCGGACCGCTGGGCTTCACGCCGACCGGATTCATCGACACCGCCCTGCCCGTCCTGATGTTCTGCATCGCCTTCGGGCTGTCCATGGACTACGGGGTCTTCCTCCTGGCCCGGATGCGGGAGGAGTACGAGCGGACCGGGGACCACCGGACCGCGGTCGAACTGGGGCTGCGCCGCACCGGCGGCGTCGTCACCGCCGCCGCCGTCACCCTGGCCGTGGTCATGGTGGCCATCGGCGCGTCGAGGGTCACCAACACCATGATGCTCGGCTGGGGCGTGGCCCTGGCGGTCGTCGCGGACGCCACGGTCGTGCGCTGCTTCCTCGTCCCCTCGGTCCTGCGGCTCACCGGTACCGCCACGTGGTGGGCCCCGGCGCCGCTGCGGCGGCTGCACCGGGTCCTCACCGGGTCCGGAGCGCGGTCCCGCCCCGCGCCGGACCGGACGGCGGAACCCGAGCCGCCGGACGAGCCCCCGGCCCCGACCGGAACGACGTCGCGAACGGAGGCCGTCCGTGTCCAGGACTAGCAGGGCCCTGACCGCCGCCGGCGCGGCGGCGGTCGCCGCAGCGACCGTCTGGTGGCTGCTTCCCGCCGGCGGCCCGGCACCGGCCGCCGACCCCGACCCCGCACCCGGGGACAGGGCCGCGTCCACGGCCGCCCGCCTCGCCGACGCCGACATCGTCGACGTGCCCGTCACCTTCACCGTCACCAACGGGAACCGTTCCCGACTGCCCTGCACCAGCGACGGGGAGGAGTACACCCTCGGCGGCCACCTCACCGCCCCTCGATCCGTCCTGGAGGAGGACGCGCCGACCGTCACCCTCTACCAGCACGGGCAGGCGGCGGGGGAGTGGTTCTGGCGGCTCGACGCGCCCGGAGCGCACCACACCGAGGAGATGGCCCTGCTCGGCCAGGCCTCCCTCACCCTGGACCGGCTCGGCTACGGCGGCAGCGACCGCCCCGACGGCATGGCCATGTGCCTCGGCAGCCAGGCCGACATGACCGCCCAGGTCATCGCGGGGCTCCGTGACGGCGACTACACCGTCGCCCCCGTCCCGGACCTCCTCGACGGTGTCCCCGCCTTCGACCGCGTGGTCCTGGCCGGGCACCACAACGGCGCCCAGATCGCCCAGATCACCGCGTACTCCTTCACCGGCGACCAGGCCCCCGACGCGCTGGTCCTCATGGGGTGGAGCGGCACCGGACTGACCGACCGCGCCGAGGCCCGCTTCTTCGGCGGACTGTCCTCCTGCATGCAGGGCGGCGTCCCCGCCGCGGCCGGCGCCGGACCTCCCGGCCCCGACGCCGCGGGGGAGACCGGATACGCCTACATCGACGTCGGGCGCACCGCCTTCACCGCCGAGGTCTTCCACGACACCGGTTCCGACGTCGCCGCCCTGGCCGCGCCGCTCCAGGAGCGCACGCCCTGCGGCGACCTGGGCACCCAGGTGGAGGCGCTGGCCACCGACACCCGCAACCTGGACGCGGTCGACGTGCCCGTGTTCTTCGCCTTCGCCGACGCCGACCGGCGTGTGGCCGACGGCCCCGCGCACGTCGCCCGCTTCACCGGAGCGCCCGGGACCCACGTGGTCACCGTGCCCGGCGCCGGACACTTCTTCCCGCTCGAACCGGGGGCGGAGCGCGTGCGCGCCGAACTCGCCGTGTGGCTGGAGGAGCGATGAGCGTCCGACCGACGACCCCCCACCAGCACGAGGGAGCGCGCATGCCGCACACCCGCCGACTCCTGTCCGCCTGCCTGGCCGCCCTCGTGGCCGTGTGGGCGGCGGCGGCCCACGCCGACGGCGCGCGGGCCGCGTCGACGCCGGGGGACCGGGCCCAGGCCCCGACCGCCGCGCCCGCCGGCCCCGCCGTCCTTCCCGAGGGCGTGGTGGACCTGCCCGTCGAGTTCACCGTGGACAACGTCAACCGCACCCGCGGCCAGTGCTCCTCCGACGGTGAGGAGTACACCGTGCGCGGACACCTCACCGCCCCGGCCGCGGTCCTGGAGCGGGACGATCCGGCCGTGATGCTGCTCGTCCACGGCACCAACACCGGCGAGTGGATCTGGCGCCTGGACGTCCAGGGACGCAACTTCGCGCACGAACTGGCCGCGCGCGGTCACGCGTCGGTGACCGTCGACCGGCTCGGCTACGGCTCCAGCGACATCCCCGACGGCTTCGCCACCTGCAGCGGCGCGCACTCCGACATCGCGCACCAGGTGGTGGAGCGACTGCGGGAGGGCGACTACACGGCCGACGGCGGCGACGCGACCGCCTTCGGCACCGTGTTCATGGGCGGTCACTCCAGCGGCGCCCTGGTCGCCGAGACCGCGTCCGCCTCCTTCGGCGGGATCGACGGCCTCTTCCTCACCGGATGGGCGGCGGTGGGCATCACCGGCGACACCAACCGGCGTTTCCTCACCGCCTACGAGACCTGTCTGGAGGGCGGGCTGCCCCACTCGGAGCCCGGCGACCCCGAGGGCTACGTGCGCTTCGACGCCACGCTGGAGGACTTCGTCGACGGCGGACTGGGCCCCTCCGCCGACCCGGCGGTCGTCGCGGCGGTCGAGGAACGGTGGGGACCCAACCCGTGCGGGGTGATGGTCTCCGAACCGATGGCCATCCTCTACGACCTGGACCTGGTCGACGAGATCGACGTCCCGGTCCACCTGGTCTTCGGCTCCCTCGACGTCCTGCGCCAGGGCGTGGAGGGGTACCCGGGCCTGTTCACCTCCAGCCCCGAGGTCACCGAGACCACCCTCGAGGACGCCGGACACTTCGTCACCGTCGACGAGGGGTCCGAGCGCGTGTACGACACGGCTGCCGCGTGGATGGAGCGGCACGCCCCGACCGATTCCTGACCCTGGAAGGCGATCCATGGCCACGTCACCGTCGACACAGTCGCCCCCCGACAGAGAGGAGGAAACTCCGGGACGCCCCTCGTTCTTCGCCGGACTCGGCGCAGGGCTGGCCCGACGACCGGGACGGGTGATCCTGGCCAGCGTCGCGCTGGCGCTGGTCAGCCTGTACCTGGCGACGGGGACGATGGACCGGCTGCTGCTCAGCCGGTTCGAGAGCCCGGGCTCGGAGTCGCTGCGGGTGGAGGCGGTGCTGGAGGAGGAGTTCGGCACCGGCAAACACCACTTCCTGCTCCTCGTCACCGCCCAGCAGGGGACGGTGGACGATCCGGCGGTGGTCGAGGCCGCCACCGCCGTGGAGGAGGACCTGGCCTCCCGCGACGGCGTGGCCGAGACCGCGTCGTACTGGTCGCGCGGCGGCTCCCCGGCGATGCGGTCCGACGACGGCACGCAGGCGCTGGTGACCGCGCGCATGGAGGGCACGGTGACCGAGGCCCGCGCCGCCCTCGGCGAGATCTCCCCCGAGCTCACCCGCGAGGACGGCGTGATCCGCGTGGAGGTCGGGGGCGGCGACGAGATCTTCCGCCAGGCGGCGGAGCAGGCCCAGGCCGACTTCCTCCGGGCCGAGGCGATCATCTTCCCGCTCGTGTTCGTCCTGCTCCTGGTGATCTACCGCCGGGTCTCCGTCGCCGCCCTGACCCTGGGCATGGGGCTGTTCTCCGTGATCGGCACCCTCGCCCTCCTGCGCGGCGTCAGCTACCTCACCGAGGTCTCCACCTTCGCCGCCAACCTGACCCTGGTCATGGGCATCGGGCTCGGGGTGGACTACAGCCTGTTCATCATCAACCGGTTCAGGGAGGAGTTGGCCCGGGGCCGGGAGGTCTCCGACGCGGTCCGGATCGCGGTGGCCAGGGCCGGGCGCACGGTGGCCTTCAGCGGACTGACCGTCGCCGTGGCGCTGTCCTGCCTGATGCTCTTCCCGTTCCCCTTCCTGCAGTCCTTCGCCTACTCCGGCGTCGGAGTGGTCCTGACCTCGGTGTTCGCGGCGCTGGTCATCCTTCCCGCCGCCCTGGCCAAGGTCGGGCACCGGGTGCGGCCGAGGCGCGAACCCCGTGCCGACAGCGGCTGGTGGCACAGCATGTCGCTGCGGATGATGCGCCGCCCGCTCCTGTACGGAATCCCCGCCCTGGCCCTGGTCCTGCTCATGGCGGCGCCCGTCCTCGGGCTGAACTTCGGGCTGCCCGACGCGCGCGTGCTGCCCCAGGGCAACTCCAGCCGCGACGTGCAGGACCAGATCGAGGCGAACTTCGCGCAGGAGGAGATGGACGCCGTCCAGATCCTGGTGGACGTGCCCGGACGGGAGTCCGAGGAGACGGCGATCGCGGAGTACGCGACCGCCCTGTCCGAGGTGGAGGGGGTCTACCAGGTGGACGCCCTCACCGGCGGGTACGCGGAGGGCCGCGAGATCTCCGGCCCCCAGCCCGACGCCCAGGAGCGGTTCGGCTCGGCCGAGGCCACCTGGTTCTCCGCCGTCCCCGACGCCGAGGCGCTCGACGACACGGGCTCGCTGATCGAACGGCTCCGCGACGTCCCGGCGCCGGGCGGGGCCGAGGTCGGCGGCTACCCGGCCGACCTCACCGACTTCCGTGAGGCGCTGCTCGGCCAGGTGCCGCTGGTGTTCGGGCTCATCATGGCGATCACGTTCGCCATCCTGTTCCTCATGACCGGCAGCCTCCTGCTGCCCGCCAAGGCGATCGTGCTCAACGTGCTCAGCCTGGCGGTCATGTTCGGCGTGATCGTGTGGATCTTCCAGGAGGGCAACCTGTCCGGTCTCCTCGGCTTCACCGCCAACGGGACCCTGGAGACCACGTTCCCGATCCTGATGTTCTGCATCGCGTTCGGGCTGTCCATGGACTACGAGGTGTTCATGATGTCCCGGATCAAGGAGGAGTACGACGCCACCGGGGACAACCGGGGGGCGGTCGCGGCCGGTCTCCAGCGCAGCGGACCGCTGGTGACCGCGGCCGCCGTCATCCTGGCCGCCTCGTTCGCGACCTACGCCTCCTCCAGCGTCCTCTACCTGCTGATGCTGGCGGTCGGCATGGCCGTGGTGATCCTGGTGGACGCCACGCTCATCAGGGCCGTCCTGGTTCCGGTGTTCATGCGCCTGGCGGGGCGCGCCAACTGGTGGGCTCCCGCTCCGCTGAAGCGGTTCCAGGAGCGGTACGGGATCAGGGAGGGATGAGAGCGCCGGGTGCGCCGGGGGCGGCGGCGCACCCGGCCCTACTCGTGCTTGGTGACCCGGGGGTTGCCGGTGAGCAGGCGTCCGGACAGTTCGTGCAGTTCCTGGCGCTCCCGCTCGGACAGCGAGGCGAACACCTTCCTCTCGGTCTCGGCCACGACGGCACGGGCCTCCTCGAGCAGGCGGGTGGCCTTGTCCGTCGGCGTGACGATGTAGCGGCGCCGGTCCTGGGGGTTGCGCACGCGCTGTGCCAGCCCCTGGGCCTCCAGGTCGTCGACGAGTCCGACCATGACGTTCGGGTCCACCCCCAGCACGCGGCTCAGCTCCTTCTGGGAGGGGTCGGACAGGGAGACGGCGGCCGCCAGCACGTGGAACTGGCGCGGGGTGATCTCCAGGGATCCGAAGGCCGCCACGGTCGTCGCCTGGACCAGCTCACCCAGCTTGATCAGCCGGAAGCCGGTCATCTGCCACAGGGGGGTCTCCCAATCGGCGGCGTTGTTCATGACTCACCCAGATTCGATATTCATCAAAAACTATGACTGTATATCAATTTTATGATAGTGAGGACGGAAGTCATGGCGGACACACCCACCCTCCCCTCCAGGGAACGAGCCCTGGTCACCGGCGCGACCGGCCTCCTGGGGAGCAACATCGTGCGCCTCCTGCTCGAACGGGGGCAGGAGGTCGTCGCCCTCGTCCGCGACCCCGACCGCGCCCGGCGGCTGCTGCCCGCCGAGGACCCCCGGCTGCGCCTGGCCGCCGGCGACGTCACCGCCCCCGAGTCCTACCGGGGCCTGTTCGCCGGCGTCGACGAGGTCTTCCACACCGCCGCCTACTTCCGCGAGTACTTCCAGGACCCCTCCCTGACCGGCCCGCTGGAGGACGTCAACGTCCGGGCGACCGGCGACATCGTGCGCGAGGCCGCGGACGCGGGGGTCCCCGTCCTCGTCCACACCAGCTCCATCAACGTCCTGGCCCTGCGCGGCCCCGACGACCCGGCCGACGAGCGGACCCCGGCCCCGGACAGGTACCTGCGTATGAGGGTGTCGGAGTGCTACCCGTCGAGCAAGGTCCGGGCTGAGCGGGTCGTGGACGACCTGGTCGCCTCAGGGCGCACCGGCGACACGCGGATCGCCGTGGTCCTGCCGGGGTGGATGTGGGGTCCGGGCGACGCGGGGCCGACCTCCGCCGGACGGCTCTTCCTGGACGTGGCGCGGGGGTCGGTGCGCGCGGTGCCGCGCCTGGCCAACTACGTGGTCGACGCCCGCGACGTGGCGCTCGCCTGCGTCGCCGCGGCCCGGGTGGGCCGCCACGACCGCTACGTCCTGGCCGGGGGCAAGGTGCCGCTGCCCCGCCTGACCCGCGCGGTCGCCGCCGAGACGGGTTCCCGCGCCCCCCGGGCGGTCCCCGCCGGTCTGGCGATGGCCGCCGCCGCGCTGATGGAGCTCCAGGCGAAGGTGAGCGGGACAGAGCCCACCGCGACCCGCACCGCGATCGGCGTCCTGCGCGAGGGCGACCAGCGGCACATCTCGTCCCGCCTGGCCCTGGAGGACCTGGGGGTGGGCACGCGCCCGCTCACGGAGACGATCACGGCCATGGGCGCCTGGTACCGCCAGCACGGGATGCTGTCGGCCGCCGGGGCGGCGGCCACCCTGCCCGCCGGTTGACCGCGGGAACGGGCCCGGCCGCCTTTCGGCGACCGGGCCGTGGGGTCCGCTACTCGTCGAAGAGCTGGTCGATGGAGGTGATGCTCGGGACTCGGTCGGCCCAGGCTTCGAGCTGGGTGAGGTCCTGGCAGCCGGTGATGCGCTCGCGTGCGTCCTCGGTCACCTCGACACCCTGGGCCCTGAGGATCCGCAGGAGCATCTTCGCCTCGCCCTTGGCTTCGAGGCTCTCGGTCCAGGCGCTGGTGTACTCGAACGTGTCCGCCATCATGAGCTTCTCCAGTGCTTTCTGTCCGTTGGTGTCGGAGAGTAGGTGGAGCGAGTATCCAATGTACTTCGTCGCCTGCTCCGGGGCGATCCCGCTGAGGCCTGTGTGCAGGGCGTCCAACACGTCCGACCTACCCGCTCCGTGGGCCGCCGCCGAGAGCACTCCCAGGGTGGGGGACTCGGCGACGGTGGCTGGATCCGTGACGATGGGGATGTCGCTCGGTCCCACCACGAGAGGATGCAGCACGAAGCCCGGGTGACCGAGCGCGATCGGTTCCGCGTACCAGTCGGCCACGGACTGCCGGGGGCAGATCACGAGCAGACTGACCGGGCACTCGTGCCGGGACCGCAGGCACGCCAGGTACTCGGGCCAGGTGAAGCGCTTGCGTTCGGACTCGTCGCGCTGGACCTCCACGATGACGCCCATCAGCTTGTCGAAGGGGTCCTCGGGGCTGGGGCCCCGCAGCATGATCGCGACGTCGGAGCGGCGCTCGACCGGGTCGACGTGCCCGAGGTCGCACGAGGTGATCTCACTGCGTCGGTAGTCGGGTACCTCCACGCCGAGGCCGCGCAGGAACTCGACCGCCATGTCGGGGGAGTCGGAGAACAACTCCGTGTAGATCTGGTGTTCTGGGGAGATTGCCACGCACCAGATATTACACAGGGTTACTGATAAGTACGATTGAGTGACCGGATTATTCGAGAATTCGGTTTCGTGTGGAAATGACACGAAAGAGCGGGCCCGGCCGCCTTGCGGCGACCGGGCCCGCTGGGTCCGTCCAGGGTCCTACGACCGTCAGAGCGCCTTGAGCGCGCCCTCGTGGAACGGCTTGCCGTTGACGGCCTCGGACACGCCGGAGCGGTCGAGGTACGGAGTGATGCCACCGGTGTGGAACGGCCAACCGGCGCCCGTGATCAGGCAGAGGTCGATGTCGGCGGGCTCGGCCACGACGCCCTCGTCGAGCATGATGCGCACCTCGCGGGCCAGCGCGCGCAGCGCCCGGTCCAGGATCGCGCTCTCCTCGGACGGGTCGGTCCCGCCGCTGAGCAGGGCCTTCACCTCCGGGTCGATGCTGAAGTCCGGCGCGAAGATCTGCGTCTTGCCGGCCTTGACCACCTCGGCCAGCTGCTGGGACACGGCGAAGCGCTCCGGGAAGGCCTCGTGCAGCGTCTCGGACACGTGCAGCGCCACCGCCGGACCCACCAGCTGGAGCAGCATCAGCGGCGACATCGGCAGCCCCAGGGGGGCGACCGCGCGGTCGGCGACCTCGGGCTCGGTGCCCTCCTCCACGGCCGCCAGGACCTCGCCCATGAACAGGGTGAGCAGCCGGTTGACCACGAACGCCGGGGCGTCCTTGCACAGCACCGCGGTCTTCTTCAGCTTCTTGGCCGTGGCGAAGGCCGTGGCCAGCGCGGCGTCGTCGGTCTTCTCGCCGCGGATGATCTCCAGCAGCGGCAGGACGGCGACCGGGTTGAAGAAGTGGAAGCCCACGACCCGCTCGGGGTGCCGGAGCTTGGCCGCCATCTCGTTGATCGACAGCGAGGAGGTGTTGGTGGCCAGGATCGCCTCCGGGGAGACCACGGCCTCCACCTCGGCGAACACCTGCTGCTTGATCTCCATCCTCTCGAAGACGGCCTCGATCACGAAGTCGGCGTCGGAGAAGGCGTCCTTGGTGAGCGAACCGGTCACCAGGCCCTTGAGGCGGTTGGCCTTGTCCTGGCTGACCCGGCCCTTCCTCAGCAGCTTGTCGACCTCGCCGTGGACGTAGGCCACACCCTTGTCCAGGCGCTCCTGGTCCAGGTCGGTCATGACGACCGGCACGTCCAGGCGGCGGGCGAACAGCAGCGCCAGCTGCCCGGCCATCAGGCCGGCGCCCACGACGCCGACCTTGGTGACCTTGCGCGCCAGCTGCCTGTCCGGCGCGCCCGCGGGCCGCTTGGCGCGCTTCTGCACCAGGTCGAACGCGTACAGGCCGGACTTGAGCTCGTCGCTCATGATGAGGTCGGCGAGCGCGTCGTCCTCGGCGGCGAAGCCCTCGTCACGCGTGCGGTTCCTGGCCTCGGCGACCAGCTCGACCGCGCGGGCCGGGGCCGGGGCGGCGCCGTGCAGCTTGCCCTCGACGGTGAACCGGGCCATGTTGACCGCGTTGTCCCACGCCTCGCCCTTGTCGACCTCGGGGCGTTCGACCGTGATGTCGCCCTTGACGACCTTGGCCGCCCAGCGCAGCGACTCCTCGACGAAGTCCGCGGGCTCGAAGAGGGCGTCGGCGATGCCCATCTCGAAGACCTGTCCGCCCTTGATCATCGTGTTCTGGGCGAGCGGGTTGTCGACGATCAGCTTCAGGGCCTTCTCGGCGCCGATCAGGTGCGGCAGCAGGTAGGTGCCGCCCCAGCCCGGGACGAGGCCCAGGAAGGCCTCGGGCAGCGCGAACGCCGGGACGCCCGAGGAGACGGTGCGGTAGGTGCAGTGCAGCGCGACCTCGACGCCGCCACCCATGGCGGCGCCGTTGACCAGTGCGAACGTCGGCACGTCCAGCTCGCCGAGCTTGCGGAAAACGTCGTGCCCGAGCTTGCCGATCGCGTGCGCCTGCTCGCGGTTCTGGAGCGCGGGCACGCCGGTCAGGTCGGCGCCCACCGCGAAGATGAACGGCTTGCCCGTGACGGCGACGGCGACGATGTCGGTCCGCGCCCTCGCGGCCTCGATCGCCGTGTCCAGGCTGAGCAGACCGCCGGGGCCGAAGGTGTTCGGCTTGGTGTGGTCGTGCCCGTTGTCCAGGGTGATCAGGACCGCGGTGCCCGCCCCGTAGGGGAGCTGGACGTCACGGGAGATCGCGTTGGTGACGACCTCGGAGCCGAAGAGTTCCCTGGCCTGCTCGATCGCGGTGCTCACTTGCCCCCCTCGTAGTTGGTGTTCTCCCACAGGATGGTCCCGCCCATGCCCAGGCCGACGCACATGGTGGTCAGGCCGTAGCGGACGTCGGGGCGCTCGGCGAACTGGCGCGCGAGCTGCATCATCAGGCGCACGCCGGAGGAGGCCAGCGGGTGGCCGACGGCGATGGCGCCGCCCCAGGGGTTGACACGGGCGTCGTCGTCGCTGAGACCGAAGTGCTCCAGGAAGGCGAGCACCTGGACGGCGAAGGCCTCGTTGATCTCGACGATGCCGATGTCGTCCATCGAGATGCCCTGGCGTGCGAACAGCTTCTCGGTGGCCGGGACCGGGCCGACGCCCATGACCGCCGGGTCCACGCCGGCGAAGGAGAAGTCGACCAGGCGCATGCGGGCGTCCAGGCCGAGCTCGGCGGCGACGTCCTCGGCGGCGAGCAGCGCGCCGGTCGCGCCGTCGTTGAGGCCGGCGGCGTTACCGGGGGTCACGTTGCCGTGGGCGCGGAACGGGGTCTTCAGACCGGCGAGCGACTCCATGGTCGTGCCGGGCCGCGGCGGCTCGTCCTCGGTGGCCAGGCCCCAGCCCTTCTCCAGGGAGCGGACGACCATCTCGACGAGGTCCTGCTGGATCTTGCCGTCGGCGTAGGCCTTGGCGACCTTCTCCTGGCTGCGCACCGCGTAGGCGTCGGCGCGCTCCTTGGTGATGGTCGGGTAGCGGTCGTGCAGGTTCTCCGCGGTGTTGCCCATGACCAGGGCCGAGGGGTCGACCAGCTTCTCGGAGAGGAAACGCGGGTTGGGGTCGACGCCCTCACCCATGGGGTGGCGGCCCATGTGCTCGACGCCGCCGGCGATCACCACGTCGTAGGCGCCGAAGGAGATCCCCGCGCCGGAGGTGGTGACGGCCGTCAGCGCGCCGGCGCACATGCGGTCGATCGCGTAGCCGGGGACGCTCTGCGGCAGTCCGGCCAGGATGGCGGCGCTGCGGCCGATGGTCAGGCCCTGGTCGCCGATCTGGGTGGTGGCGGCGATGGCGACCTCGTCGATGCGCTCCGGCGGCAGACCCGGGTTGCGGCGCAGCAGCTCGCGGATGACGCGGACGACCATGTCGTCGGCACGCGTCTCTGCGTAGAGGCCCTTGCCAGACTTGCCGAACGGGGTGCGGACCCCGTCGACAAACACGACATCGCGTGCGGTTCGCGGCACGATGGGCCCTCCTTCTCAGGCGGTGGGACGGACTTGTCACGGTCATGCTACTCGCCAGTAACAAATAACGCGAGCGGTGGCGGCACCGACTTCGACCGGATCGCCGGGAGAGGGCCGTCCGGCGGGGAGGAACCGGTCCGGGAACACGAAGGGGGCGCGCGGACCGGATCCGCGCGCCCCCGCGTCATCGGGCTCAGAGCAGGGCGTCCGCCTCGCGGGGCCGGCCCGCGGCGTTGTAGGCGCCCGCGAGGTCGCGCCGCAGCCGCAGCGTCAGCCGCCGCACCTCCGGGTCGCCCGAGGAGTTCAGGGCCACGCGGTAGGCGTCGCGCAGCACCTCGACCGCCTCGTCCGGGCGGCCCGCCTGCGTGAACGCCCGGCCGAGCCGGTGGTGCACGCCGAGTGTGTCCAGGTGGCCCTTGCCCAGGCGGCGGCGACGGGCCGACAGCACCGTGCGCAGCTGCCCGATGGCGGCCTCGCAGCGACCCGCCAGGCTCAGCGCCATGCTCAGCCCCAACCGGAGCTCCTCACGCCGCTCGGTGGTGGCCACGTCCTCGATCGCCCGCTCGTAGTGGGCGATCGAGGCGTCCAGGCGGCCGTCGCGCCGGTAGCAGGCGGCCAGATGGCTGCGCGCCTCCACGGTGTCCTCGTCGGCGGGGCCGAACTGCTCCTCGCGCTCGCGCAGCAGGATCTCCCACTGGTCGGCGGCCTCGGCGGGCTGTCCCGCGTCCTCCAGCGCCCAGGCCAGGTTCTCGCGGATGATCTCGGTGCGCGGGTGATCCTCTCCGTGGACCGACACGGCCTCGCCCAGCGCGAGCTGGAACTGCTGCACGGCCGCCTGGCGCCGCCCCATCTGCGCGTACTTGGTCGCGAGGTTGTTGCGCGCGGTGATGGTGTCCGGGTGCTCGGTGCCGTGCCGCTCCACCAGCGACTGGAGCGTGCGCTCCAGCGACGCCGCGCGCTTGCCCCCGGAGCGGGCGGTCGGGGGCTGGGCCGGAGCGGTGGACCTCACGGCGGCTCGGGCGGGCTCCGCGGCCCGCGGGACCGGACGGCGCGGCAGCGGCTCGACGATCTCGGTGACCGTCGCGCACCCCGCGTCGACCTCGGCGGCCTCGGCCCGGCCCACCACGCGCACGTACTCACCCGCGGTTTCCTCGGACGGACCCATGGGAGCGGGCACGGCGGTATACGCCGGGCGCGTCCTGTCCGCTCGGGACAGGCCGGTTTCGCGCAGAAGCGCACGCCAGAACGCCAGCAGACTCACCACATCTCCCTGATCACCGCCCGCGGCGGGCACCGCCGCGGACCGTCGCCTTCGTCAAGAGCCCCCCGGTGTTCGGGGCACATTTCCATAACATAATCGGACACGAGGCGCGAGAACAGGCGTGAACCACCCCCCATCGGGGGTGAGTTCGGTCACTTTGGGGTTACGTGGGTTAAGCAGGGGTAAAGATCATCCCTTTTCGGCTCCCAGCAGGGCCGTGGCCAGGGCTTGCGCGGTCAGACCCACCTGCCAGTCCCGGGCGCCGCGCTCACGCAGGAACACGGCCACCGAGTCGGCGTCCACCGAGCGCGGCGGCGCCCACGCCAACCGCCGGACGGTGTCCGGCAGCAGCAGGTTCTCCGTCGGCATCACCACGTCCTCGGCGATCCCCGTGACCGTCGCGCGCGCCGCCTCCAGCCGCCGCGCGGCCTCCGGAGCCCTGTCCGGCCACCGGTTCACCGGCGGCGGCCCGTCGCCCGGCGCGTTGGGGCGCGGGAGTTCGGCCTGGGGCATGTCCCGCGCCCGGTTGACGGCCCTGATCCACGTGGTCAGGTAGCGCCGCGCCAGTTTGATCCCGAACTGCCGTATCCCGGCCAGCTCACCGGACGTGCGCGGCATCGCCGCCGCGGCCTCCACGATCGCCGCGTCCGGCAGGACCCGACCGGGCGAGACGTCCCGCTCCTGGGCGATGCGGTCCCGCTCGTACCACAGCTCGCGCACGGCGGCCAGGGAACGCTGGTTGCGCACCCGGTGGATGCCCGACGTCCGACGCCACGGATCCGGCCGCGGTTCCTTCGGCGGCGTCGCGAGCACGGCCGCGAACTCCTCACGCGCCCACTCCAGCTTGCCGGTCTCGGCCAGCTCGTCCTCCAGCGCGTCCCGCAGTTCGATGAGGATCTCCACGTCCAGGGCTGCGTAGCGCAGCCAGTCCTCGGGCAGGGGGCGCTGGGACCAGTCCACGGCGGAGTGCTCCTTGGCCAGGCGCACGTTCAGCAGACGCTCCACCATGAAGCCCAGCCCCACGCGCTGGTAACCGAGCAGGCGGCCGGCGAGCTCGGTGTCGAACAGGCTCCGCGGGCGCAGGTTGACCTCCGACAGGCACGGCAGGTCCTGGTGGGCCGCGTGCAGGACCACCTCGGCCCCGTCCAGCGCCGCGTCGAGCGCGCTCAGGTCCGGGCAGGCGATCGGGTCGATGAGCGCCGAACCAGAACCCTCCCGGCGCAGCTGGACCAGATAGGCGCGCTGACCGTACCGGTACCCCGAGGCCCGTTCGGCGTCGACCGCCACCGGACCCGTCCCGGCGGACACGGCCGCGACCACACCGGCGAGCGCGTCGGCGTCGGAGGTGACGTCGGGCAGGCCCTCACGCGGCTCCCGCAGCAGAGGCGCCCTCTCGGCGTCGTCGCTTCCTGGTTCGTGGGGTTCTGTCTTGGAGTTCAACGCGTTCGCCACACCACTACGGTATGCGCTGTGGCCACCGGACGCGGAACGCGGACCGGTCCCACCGGCCTGGGACGGCCCCGGCCGCGCTCAGGACCGGGAGCGCTGCCGGGCGATGTCGGCGACGTCCAGGGGAGGCAGCCCCGCGGCCGACGCGAGCAGCGCCAACCAGGCGTTGACATGGGAGGACAGCTGATCCGACTCCGGCGTCCAGGAGGCGCGCATCTCCACCTCCGTGGTCGCTCCCTCACCGGACTTGGTGCCGAACCCCTCCGTCGTGGCCCGCGTGACCGTGCCGCTGAGCGTGTGGTGGGCGGCCCCGCGCGCCTCCAGAGCGTCGGTGAGCCAGCTCCAGGCGACCGGTCCGAGCAGGGGATCGGTGGCTATCTCCGACTCCAGTTCGGAGTTGACCTGGCACACCACCCGGAACGGTCCGGGCCAGTCGCGGGTGCCCTCGGGGTCGTACAGGACGATGAGCCGCCCCCAGGCGACCTCCTCGCCCTGGACGGTCACCTCGGCCGACACGGCGGCCGCGTGCGGGGCCAGCCGTTGGGGGGCGGGGATCTCCCGCACGGCGATCTCCGGGCGCACGGTGGGGCCGTGCAGCGCCTCGACCGCTCGCCGGAACGTCTCGTGCGCGTTCTCGGCGCTACCGACATCAGGCATGGTGGAAACGTCAGCCTTCATCTTGTGGTGATCACGTCCCGGGGGTCGTTCGGGCATAGCCAGCCGACCGACACCGGGGCGCGGGTCGGTTGATGGGAACGGAACCGACCGTGGCACGAGTCACCTTCGTCGGTACGGAGTTCGCACGGCGTGTCGGTGTTTTGTGATGATCTTGGGACCGTCGCGCCGCGCGGCGCACCGGATTCCGTGCGCGTCCGGGTCACGGTCCGGTGATCCGAACGAGAGCACCGGAACGGGCATGGCACGATCGAGGTGTGACGCTTCAAGACTCTCCCTTCCTCCGCGCCTGCCGAGGGCTGCCGGTGTCCCACACCCCGGTGTGGTTCATGCGCCAGGCCGGGCGCTCCCTGCCCGAGTACCGCCGGGTCCGCGCCGACGTGCCCATGCTCGAGGCGTGCTCGCGCCCGGACATGATCACCGAGATCACGCTGCAGCCCGTCCGGCGCCACGGCGTCGACGCCGCGATCTTCTTCAGCGACATCGTCGTCCCGCTCCGGGCCGTCGGCATCGACCTCGACATCAAGCCGGGCGTCGGCCCCGTCGTCGCCGACCCGATCCGCGACGCGCCCGGGCTCAAACGGCTCCGCGAGATCGAGCCCGGCGACCTGCCCTACGTGGCCGAGGCGGTCGGGCAGCTCGTCGGCGAGCTGGGCGACACGCCGCTCATCGGCTTCGCGGGGGCCCCGTTCACCCTGGCCTCCTACCTCATCGAGGGCGGCCCGTCCAAGAACCACGAGCACACCAAGGCGCTCATGTACGGCGAGCCCGAGCTCTGGGACGAGCTCATGCGGCGTCTGGCCGCGATCACCCTGGGCTTCCTGCGCACCCAGGTGGAGGCGGGCGCGAGCGCCGTGCAGCTGTTCGACTCCTGGGTCGGCGCGCTCAGCGCCGAGGACTACCGCTCCTCCGTGCTGCCCTACACCTCGTGGATCTTCGGCCAGCTCGCCGAGTACGACGTGCCGCGCATCCACTTCGGCGTGGGCACCGGCGAGCTGCTCGGCCTCCTCGGCGAGGCCGGCGCCGACGTCGTGGGCGTCGACTGGCGGGTGCCGCTCGACGAGGCGGTCCGCCGCGTGGGGCCCGGCAAGGCCCTCCAGGGCAACCTGGACCCGGCGACGCTGTTCGCCCCGTGGGAGGTCGTCGCCGGACGGACCCGCGACATCCTGTCCCGGGGACAGGTTGCCGAGGGCCACGTGTTCAACCTCGGCCACGGGGTCCTGCCGAGCACCGACCCGGACATGCTGACGCGCCTGACCGCCTACGTGCACGAGCAGAGCGCCCGCTGACCGCGGGGTCAGCCCGTACTGGGCTGACCCGCCCCGGCCCCCTAGTCCGACCCGTCCCGCCTCGGCGAACCGTCGCCGTCGCCCGTGCCGTTCCCGTCGCCGTGGGCGGCGTGGCCGGTGTCGCCGCCGGCCGTTCCGTCGCCGTCCCCGCCGGTCCGCTCCGAGGCCCGGTCCCCCTCCTCGCGCGGGGACCGCGCGGCGCGGGCGCGCCGCCTGAGGTACCACCACAGCGGCAGACCGACCGCCGCGGCGATCACCAGGAACGGGAGCGCCCAGCCCGCGATGACCGCGATCCACAGGGCGACGGCCGCCAGGGCGGCCCAGCCCTGGCCCAGGGCCTCGAGGAACCCGACGGCATCGCCGGAGGGGCCGTCCACGTAGGTGTCCGGGCTGTCCAGGCTCAGGTGCACCGTCGAGTAGGCGGTCTGGTTGTCCAGCGCCTCCAACCGCGCCTGGAACGCCTCCAGCTCTGACTGGCGGTTCTGGATCTCCTGCTCGACGCGCAGCAGGTCGTCGACGTCCTCGGCCTCCTCCAGGTAGCCGCGCAGCGTCTCCAGGGCCGCCTCCGCGGAGGCGACGCGGCTCTCGACGTCGGCGACCTCCTCGGTGACGTCCTCCACCGAGCGCTCCAGGGAGGACCGGTCGCCCAGCTCCGCCAGGCCGGTCAGCGCGTCCTCGTAACCCTCGGCGGGGACGCGCAGGGTCAGCCTCGCGCTGGGAGACCCGCCGACAGGGGTCGACAGCTCCTCCGAGGACACGTAGCCGCCCGCCTCGACGGTCAGCTCCGAGGCGCGCTGGGAGGCCTCCTCCACGTCCCGGACGCGCACGCTCATGGTCGCCGTGTGGATCAGGTCGCGGTCCGCGGCCTCGACTCCGGAGCCGAGCGCGCCCGCGCCGTCCCCGGCGCCCTCCTCGGACTGGGCGCTCATGTCCGCCGCCGCGCCCTGGTCCACGGCGGCGCTGTCGGCCCGTTCGGGCGCCGCCCCGCCCGCGGCTTCGGAGGTCATGGACTCACTGCCCGCTCCGCCGCAGGAGGTGATCAGGAGAACGGCCAGACCCGCGAACAGTCCGGCCGCGGTGGTACGCCACCGCTGGGGGAAAGTGGTTGCTCTCATGGCCCTTCGACGCGGGGCACGGAGCGGGCGTTTCGGCCCCCGGGTAACGACGGTGCAACGACGGGGTCGCGGGTCGGGCCGTACACGGGACCGGTGGGGCGCGGGGGTCGCACGGCACGCGGAAGGCCCACCGCGTTTCGGGGACGGCGGGTCGGTGTGACCCGCGGCATCTGGAAAGCTGGGGGCATGGCACAAGCACCGCACGTCGTCGTGGTCGGGGGAGGGGTCTCCGGGCTCACCGCCGCGCACCGCCTCACCGGGGCCGGAGCCGCCGTCACCGTGGTGGAGGCCGCGGACGCGCCCGGGGGAAAGCTGCAGGCCTCGCCCGTGGCGGGCGTCCCCGTCGACGCCGGGGCCGAGTCGGTGCTCGCCCGCCGCCCCGAGGCCCTCGACCTGATCACCGAACTCGGCCTGGCCGACCGCGTCGTGCACCCCGGCCCCGGCTCCGCCGGGATCTACACCCGGGGCGGGATCCGGCCGCTGCCCGCGGGCCAGCTCATGGGGGTGCCCGGCGACCTGCGCGCACTCGCCCGCAGCGGGGTGCTGAGCTGGCGGGGGACCCTGCGCGCCGGGCTGGATCTGGTGTGGCCGCGCACGCCCGTGCGCGGCGACCTGCCGGTGGCCGCCTACGTCGGAATGCGCATGGGGCACGAGGTCGTCGACCGGCTCGTCGAACCGCTGCTCGGCGGCGTGTACGCGGGACGGGCCGACCGCCTCTCCCTCGACGCGGCGCTGCCGCAGATCGCCCCCATGGCGCGCGAGGACCGCTCCCTCATGCGCGCGGTGCACGCCAGCCTCGCGGGTCGGGGCGCTGCCCCCACCTCCGCCGGGCCGGTGTTCGCGTCGCTGCGCGGAGGGATCGCCGCACTCGCCGGCGCGCTGGCCGAGCGGCACGGCGACCGGGTGCGCACCGGCACGCGGGCCGACGCTCTGCGGCGCCTTCCGCAGGGCTGGCGGGTCCACCTGAGCACGGGCGACCGGCTGGACTGCGACGCCGTCCTGCTGGCCTGCCCCGCGCCCGAGGCCGCCCGGCTGCTCGCCGACCACGTGCCCGAGGCCGCGCGCGACCTGTCCGCCGTCGAGTACGCGAGCATGGCCCTGGTGACCCTGGTGCTGCCCGCCGCGGCCTTCCCGAGGCCGCTGACCGGGAGCGGCTTCCTCGTCCCGGCGGGAGAGGGGCTGACCATCAAGGCGGCCACCTTCTCCAGCAACAAGTGGCCCTGGATCGCCGACGAGCTGCGTGCGGCCAACCCCGGCGACGACCTGGCCGTGGTGCGGTGCTCGATCGGCCGTGGCGGCGACACCGCCGTCCTGGAGCGCTCCGACGAGGATCTGACGGCGGTCGCCACCGCGGACCTGGCCACCGTGACCGGGCTGGCCGGCCTCCCCGTGCGGAGCCGGGTCACCCGTTGGTGGAACGGCATCCCGCAGTACGGGGTCGGCCACACCGCCCGGGTCGACCGGATCCGCGCCGCGGTCGACCGGCGCCCCGGCCTGGGAGTGTGCGGCGCCGCCTACGGTGGCGTCGGCATCCCCGCGTGCGTCGCCGACGCGGGCCGCGCGGCCGAGCGCCTG
Organism: Nocardiopsis sp. NPDC050513; assembly: GCF_044457925.1. Taxonomy (NCBI): domain Bacteria; kingdom Bacillati; phylum Actinomycetota; class Actinomycetes; order Streptosporangiales; family Nocardiopsidaceae; genus Nocardiopsis; species Nocardiopsis sp. NPDC050513. Next base: position 122,565 of record NZ_JBITHK010000012.1, read on the forward strand.
GCGCGCACGCTCCCCCCGAACAGTCACACAGCCCCCGGCGGCGACGCCGAAGGAACGAACGAGCAAGGAGTCAACCCGTGACGGGCCAGCAGAACACCGCCGTCGACCAGGACGGCACCGACCTGAACGCGCTCATCCGCTACACCATGTGGTCGGTCTTCAAGGTCGAGGGCCTCGACGGAGTCGACCGGGCCGCGGCGGCCGACGAGCTCCAGGCCCTCTTCGACAAGTCCGCCGAGCGCGGGATCACCACCCGGGGTAGCTACGACGTGCAGGGCCTGCGTGCGGACGCCGACATCATGTTCTGGTGGGTGGCCGAGACCTCCGAGCAGGTCCAGGAGATGTACACGGCCTTCCGCCGCACCCGCCTGGGCCGGGCCAGCACCCCGGTGTGGTCGGTCGTGGGCCTGCACCGGCCCGCGGAGTTCAACCGCGGCCACGTGCCCGCCTTCCTCGCCGGCGAGGAGCCGCGCGACCACCTGTGCGTCTACCCGTTCGTCCGCTCCTACGAGTGGTACCTGCTGCCCGACGACGAGCGCCGCGCGATGCTCGCCGAGCACGGCCGCATGGCCGCCCCCTACCCGGACGTGCGCGCCAACACGGTGTCCTCCTTCGGGCTCAACGACTACGAGTGGCTGCTGGCCTTCGAGGCCGACGAGCTGCACCGCATCGTCGACCTGATGCGCCACCTGCGCGGCGCCAGGGCCCGCCTGCACACCCGTGAGGAGCTGCCGTTCTACACGGGCCGCCGCCGGAGCGTCGCCGAGCTCGTCGACGCCCTGCCGTAGCCAGCGTTCGCCACGGTCCTCCGCCACCCTCGACGGACGCCTGCGGCGCAGTCCCACCCTTGGAGCGCCCCGGCGGTGCCCGAACAGGGCCGGCAGGCCCGCGCCGGTGCGGGGTGCCCCGGGCGGAGATCCGCCCGGGGCACCCCGCGTGCGTCCGTCCCGCGGCTCAGCGCCCCGCCGACCTGCGCGTCGCCAGGACGTAGAAGGGGATCGTGACGATGAAGCCCAGGACCACCGCGCTCATGAGGTAGATGAGCACGTCACCCGCGGGCAGGCCCACCCCCCAGGCGGCCATGAGCGCCACGCCGGTCGCCAGGGAGCCGAGCACGGCGTAGATCTTGCGCCCGCGCGGCTTGGGGTACTCCATCCGGCTCACCATCAACCAGGAGATGAGCAGCACGGCGGAGACGCCCGCGTACAGCGGCGGGTCCATGAGGACCACGGTCACCACCGCCATCGCGCCGAACGGGCAGGGCAGCCCGGTGAAGTAGGTGGCCCCCGGAGCCTGGCAGGAGAAGCGCGCCAGGCGCACGATGACCGCCAGCAGGACGGCGCCCCCGGCGACCACCGGCAGTGCGGCCGGACCTCCGGAGAACACGCCCCACACCACGAAGAAGAACGCGGGGGCGAACCCGAAGCTGACCACGTCCGCGAGGTTGTCCAGTTCGGCGCCCATGCCGCTGCCGCCGAGCTTGCGCGCGACGCGTCCGTCGAGGACGTCCAGGGCGGCGGCCACCAGCATCAGCCCGACCACGGTGGCCATGGCGGCCTTGGGCAGCGGCCCGCCGACACCCGAGGCGGCGTGCGCCGACTGCGCGGCGGCCAGCGCCCACACGGCCAGGAAGCCGCACAGGGCGTTGCCCAGCGTCAGGTAGTCGGCCACGCCCAGCCGGAGCCGGGGGGCGTCGGCCGGCGCCGTGCCGTCGGGCTCCAGGACCGCTCGCTCAGTCGGCGTCAAGACGGGTTTCTCCGGCACGGACCTTCTGGCCGACCTCCACCGCCGGGGCGACCCCGGACGGAAGGTAGACGTCGACCCGCGACCCGAACCGGATGAGACCGATCCTCTCGCCTTGCTCGACCTTCTGCCCCGCAGCGAGATACGGGACGATACGCCGGACCATCGCGCCGGCGATTTGAACGACCGTGACCTCACCGATCTCGGTTTCAAGGGTCCAGATGACGCGCTCATTACGCTCGCTGTCCTTGTCGAATGCGGGGCGGAAACCCCCGGGGCGGTGCTCGACCCGGGTGACCACTCCAGAGAGGGGTGCACGGTTGACGTGCACGTTCAGGGGGTTCATGAACACCGCCACCCGCGTGCGGCCGTCGGCCTGGGGGTCGATGCTCTGGACGACGCCGTCGGCCGCGCAGATCACGCGCCCGGTGGCCGGGCCCCGCTCGGGGTCGCGGAAGAACCACGCCATGCCCGCGGCGAGGGCGACCACCGGAACGGCGGCCGCCGCGCGTCGGCGGGATCCCCGGGCGGCCAGCGCGGCGGCGCCCGCCGCGCCGAGGGCGGGCAGCAGCCAGGGCGCCGACCCCTGGGCCATGCCGAAGCGCGGCCGGGCCGGGGGTCGGGGGGAGGCGGCTGTGGAAGGTGAGTCGTCGGTCATCGAGCGCTTTCGTCACGGGTCGGTCGGTTCGTCCGCGCCCCGGACGCCACCGCGGGGCTGCCCGGCGGTTCGGTGCGCGTGCGCGAGGACCGGGTGGGTCTGCATCGCGCGGCGCCCCGCGGGTGGGCGGAGCCGACCGTTGGTGCGCTGGAGGAGATTATCCCCGATCCGGCGTCGGCGGGGCGTGGGTGCCGACCCGCCGTTGGTCGAGGAGGGGCCTCCCGTGTGTGTCCGGAACCAGGATGGTACGCCAACCTACTGCGTCGGGTCGGTGGGCTCCAGAGTCAGAGCGACGGAGTTGATGCAGTACCGGGCGTCGGTGGGGGTGTCGTACCCCTCACCGTGGAAGACGTGGCCCAGGTGGGAACGGCAGGTCGCGCATCTCACCTCGGTCCGCACCATGCCGAGGGAGGCATCCTCGTGCAGGGTGACGGCGGCGGAGTCGGCCGGGTCGTAGAAGCTGGGCCAGCCGCAGTGCGAGTCGAACTTCTCGCCGGAGCGGAACAGCTCGGTCGCGCACCCCCGGCACCGGTAGACGCCGGTGGTCTTGGTGTCGACGTGGGCGCCGCTCCACGGGCGTTCCGTGCCCGCCTGCCGGAGCACGGCGTACTCCTGCGCGTTGAGCCGCTCGCGCCACTCCGCGTCGGTCTGGGGAATCCTCGGGTCCGCGCCGTTGGCGCCCTGTTCCGCTGCGTCAGCCATGGTGATGACGCTACCGCTAATCGGGCTCGGACGCCGCCTCGACCGCGTTTGGGAAGGAACGCTAATCACTGTCCGTAATGGTGCAAATCCTCCCTAAGCGCCATATACACCTAACCTCCCCCTGGGTCGCGTTCGGTCGTCAAAGCCGCGGGTAGGCCTCAACCAGGGTCAGTGGTCGATGTGCGCCGAGGCGGGTGAGATGGCAGTTACGGCACAGCAAGCACTCGGAGTCGGCAGGCGACCACTGCGCGTGGGGAGAATCAGATACGGACTGTGGTGGCTGGATCAGGCCACCGCGGGCGTCAGGGCCTGGCCCGGATCGGCCGCCGCGGGCGCGGCGGCCGCGGGCCGGGAACTGCGCTGGGCGACGGTGCTCAGCGCGCGCGTCGCCCTGGCGCGGATCGACGCCGCCAGACCCGAGCCGTGGAACGACGGGAAGCTGCTCGCCTTCGTCGCGGTCGTGGCGGCGTGCGCGCTGGCCGTCGCGCTCGTCCTCGGTCTCGGTATCGCCCGATGGGCGATGACGGCGTCCGACAGTCTGCCCTTCGCGGCCGCCGGGGCGGTCGCGGTGGGGCTGGTGTTGCTGGTCCTGACGTATCTGGTGTTCGCCTCCAGGCGGAGTGGCCGCTGAGGACCGAGGGGAGGGGCCGCGTACGCGGCCCCTCCCCCCACGTGCGGTCGCCCGGTCCCAGCGGGTCTCGGGGAGTGTCGGCGGGGAGGCGGGGGACGGGCGGGGATCTGCGGCTCAGGCGTCGAAGTCGTACTGCAGGACGTAGGCCGACCCGTCCATGGTGATCTCGTTGAACTCCACCGGGCGGTGCTCGCCGGTCAGCGCGGTCCGGGCCACCTCCAGCACGGGTGTGCCCGCGCTGAGTTCCAGGTCGGCCCGTTCCTCGGGAGTGGGCATGCGGACACGGATCTCCTCCGTGAAGTGCGCGGGAGCGTGCCCCAGGTCGGCCAGACGCGCGTAGATCCCGCCGGGGCCGGTGTCGTTCTCGCGTACGCGGCGGGCGGCGGGGGAGTCGCCCAGCGCCTCCAGGACGGCCAGCGGCAGGTGCGAGACGGCGCACTGTACGGGTCTGCCGTCCACCAGGTAGCGCCGGGAGCGGCGGAGCACCCGGGCTCCGTCGGGCAGGTCCAACGCGCGGGCCACGTGTTCGGGCGCCACGGCCTCGTCGACGTCGAGGGAGTCCACCTCGTAGCCGCGGTCCTCGCTGTCGGTCTGCCAGATCGCCCGTCCGCTGCCCCACAGTTCCTTGGACAGGCGGCGTGCGCCGTGCCTGCGGACGGGCCGGAAGAGCCGTACGTAGATGCCCGAGCCGCGCACCGCCACGGCCAGGCCCTCGTTGATGAGCACGGAGAGCGCCTGGCGTGCCGTGGCCCGTGCGACGCCATGGCGCTCCATCAGGGCGTTCTCCCCGGGAAGGCGGTCGCCGTCGGCGTACCGCCCGGAGCGGATCTGCCCGCGTAGCTCCTCGGCTATCTCCCGGTAGACCGGAGGGGACCCGTTTTCGGACGTCGGCACTACGTTCATCCTCTCACCCGGGGGGCCAAGCCGGTAAGCCCCGTGGCGGTGTGTCCAGTGGGGGTGTTTCCAGTGGATGGCACACATCGGGTATGTCCGGTTGCGGGGCGATTCATGCGTGGTTGTGGGGCAGCCGAAACCAACCGGATACGGTCCCACCCCCAAGACCTCCCTATTCTCGGACGTAACGTGCGAAGAGGTTCTCCTCCGCCTCCAGAAGGTGCGCCATGCGCACGGGTGTGTTCCTCACCGACGCCCGCGCCGGAGCACCCGGTGTCCCGGGGCCCCCGGCCACGACACGCGGGGCGCCCGACCCCAACACACGCGGGCTGAGGGTGAGGCACAGCTCGTCCAGCAGCCCCGCCCCGACGAACTCCGCCAGCAGGTGCGGACCGCCCTCGGTGAGCACCCGGTACAGCCCCCGCTCGCCGAGGGCGTTCACGACGTGCTCGGGTCCCACGGACAGACCGTCGACCACGACGAGGTCGGCGCACGCGCGGACCCGCTCGCGGCGCTCCCGGGGCGCGGAGGCCGCGGTGAGGACGATGGTTCGCGCGTCCTCGGGCGCCGAGGTCAGCAGGACCTCGGGGATGTCCAGGGTGCGGGAGACGACCGCGATCGCCGGGGTTGCCGGGCGCCCGCGCCGCAGCGGCTCCCAGACTTCACGCGGGCGGACGGGCGCGTACCCCTCGATCCGGGCGGTCGCCGCTCCCACCAGCACCACGTCGCACAGGCCGCGCAGGACGCCCATCACCCTCCGGTCCGAGGCGGAGGACAGGTCGCGGCTGCGCCCGGACGGGCCGACGGCGCCTCCGTCCACGCTGGAGACCATGTTGGCGCGGACGAACGGACGGTCCAGGTCTTCGGGGTAGGCGTACGCGGCGGCCAGGTCCACGTCGGCGCCGGGCTCGGGCAGGAGCTGACGGAACGGGCCGGGACCGGAGGACGCGGTGTTCGGGGTGTTCGGGGTGTTCGACGGCATGGTCACCAAGCGTAGGCGTTCCGGGTCCGAGGCTCGCCGGACCGGCCACCGCCGGGTCTCGGCGGCCTCGCTGAGGTGTTCGCGCCGGGACGGCGCCAACACGCGGTCGACCGGCCCCGCCTAGGGGGTGCGTCCGTGCCGGTGGGACACCCGGCGCAGCAGCACCAGCGCCCGGTCGATCACCCGGACGGGGCCGGAGGCGGCCACGGACGGGCGTCCGGACACGTCGGGTTCGGCGGTGTCCAGGACCGTCTCCCACGCCATTCCGTACTCGGTGCCCGGCACGGTGAAGTCCACCGCGTCCGCGCCGCTGTTGAGCAGCAGGAGGAACGAACTGTCGCGGATGCGCCGCCCGCGCGGGTCCGGCTCGGTGATGGCGTCCCCGTTGAGGAACACCCCCAGCGCCTGCCGGGTCGAGTTCCAGTCCGCGCCCGACATCGGCCTGCCGTTCGGACGCAGCCACACGATGTCGGGCAGCACCCGGCCGTCACCGCGGCCGCTCTCCACCGGGCTCCCGCGGAAGAACCTGCGCCGCCGGAACACCGGGTGGTCGCGGCGCAGACGCGCCAGGACGCGTACGTAGTCGAGGAGGTCGTTGTCGGGCTCCTCCCCGTCCAGACCGGCGGCCTTCCAGTCGATCCAGGAGATCTCGTTGTCCTGGCAGTAGGCGTTGTTGTTGCCGTCCTGGGTGCGGCCCACCTCGTCCCCGTGCGAGAGCATCACCACGCCCTGCGACAGGTACAGGGTGGTGAGGAAGTTGCGCACCTGGCGCCGGCGCAGGGTGATGATCTCGGGGTCGCGGGTGGGGCCCTCCACACCGTGGTTCCAGGACCGGTTGTCGTCCGTGCCGTCCCGGTTGTCCTCGCCGTTGGCCTCGTTGTGCTTGTGGTCGTAGGAGACCAGGTCGGCCAGGGTGAATCCGTCGTGGCAGGTGATGAAGTTGATCGAGGCGACGGGGCGGCGGCCGTCGTCCTGGTACAGGTCGCTCGACCCGGCCAGGCGGGAGGCGAGCTCTCCCAGCACCGGTTGGCCCCGCCAGTAGTCGCGCACGGTGTCCCGGTACTTGCCGTTCCATTCGGTCCACAGCGGCGGGAAGTTGCCCACCTGGTAGCCGCCGGGCCCTACGTCCCAGGGCTCGGCGATCAGCTTGACCTGCGATATCACCGGATCCTGCTGGACGATGTCGAAGAACGTGCTCAGGCGGTCCACGTCGTGGAACTCCCGCGCGAGCGCGGAGGCGAGGTCGAAGCGGAAACCGTCCACGTGCATCTCCAGGACCCAGTACCGGAGCGAGTCCATGATGAGCTGGAGCGAGTGCGGGTGGCGCACGTTGAGGCTGTTGCCGCAACCGGTGTAGTCGAGGTAGTAGCGCTGGTCCTCGTCGCTGACCCGGTAGTAGCTCAGGTTGTCGATGCCGCGCAGCGACAGGGTGGGGCCCATGTGGTCGCCCTCGGCGGTGTGGTTGTACACCACGTCGAGCAGGACCTCGATGCCCGCCTCGTGCAGGGACTTCACCATCGCCTTGAACTCCTGCACCTGCTGGCCGCGCGACCCGAGCGCCGCGTAGCCGCTGTGCGGGGCCAGGAAGGCCAGGGTGTTGTAGCCCCAGTAGTTGGTCAGCCCGCGGGCGACCATGGCGTGCTCGGGGACGAAGTGGTGGACGGGCATGAGCTCGACCGCCGTCACCCCGAGCGAGGTGAGGTAGTCGATCATCGCGGGATGGGCCAGCCCCGAGTAGGTGCCCCGCTGGTGCTCCGGGATCCCGGGGTGGCGCATGGTCAGGCCGCGCACGTGGGCCTCGTAGATGACCGTGCGGTGGTAGGGCGTGCTGGGGCGTGACTCGTTGCCCCAGTCGAAGAACGGGCTCACCACCACGCACTTGGGCACGTAGGGCGCGCTGTCGGCGTTGTTGCGGCGCGCGGGGTCGGCGAAATGGTAGCTGAACAGGGACTCGTGCCAGGTGAGTTCACCGTTCAGCGCCTTGGCGTAGGGGTCCGTGAGCAGCTTCCTGGGGTTGCACCGCAGGCCGTGCTCGGGCGCGTAGGGGCCGTGCACGCGGTATCCGTACCGCTGCCCCGGACCGATGCCGGGAAGGTATCCGTGCCAGACGAATCCGTCGTACTCGGCCAAGGAGACGCGGGTCTCCTCCCCCTCGTCGTCGAACAGGCACAGGTCCACGCGTTCGGCGGCTTCGGAGAAGAGGGAGAAATTGGTGCCGGACCCGTCGAAGGTCGCACCGAGCGGATAGGAACTACCGGGCCAGACTTCCACCATTGGCGTCGTCAGTCTCTTGGTGTCGGGGCCTTCGCCAGCCGGTTCGGGGGCACTGCGTCCCACCACGGCCCGAAAGCGAGCGGTCGCGTTCGCCTTCTTCCTTCCGCCAAGGTCGCCGAATTATGCGGGTCGGGGGCGATGATCATTCGCGCACTGTCTCGATTTGTGGCTTTTCGTGGGAATTATCAGCGTGTCCCAGTACGGGCCGAGGGGTCGGGGAGGGGCCCTCCCCGACCGCCGCGACTACCTCCGGGGGCGGGCCCGCGCCAGGATCGCCTCGGTGTCCACCCAGTCCGGCAGTGTGCCGAAGACGTGGCCCCACTCACCGCCCAGACGGCTGGCGGTGAAGGCCTCGGCGACGGGGGTCGGCGCGTGCCGCAGCAGCAGCGAGGCCTGGAGGGTGAGCGCCATCAGCTCCACCACCGACCGAGCGCGGTACTCCGCCGCGTCCAGGTCGGAGAGGATCCGTTCCAGGCGCTTGAGGGCGGCGTCGAAGGAGGCGTGGACGCCCGCGGCGGCGCGGAGTTCGGCGAATACGGCCTCCACCGACTCGGGGCTGCGGCCCATCGCGCGCAGGACGTCCAGCGCGGCCACGTTCCCCGACCCCTCCCAGACGGAGTTGAGCGGGGAGTCCCTGAACAGGCGGGGCATCCCGGACTCCTCGACGTATCCGTTGCCGCCCAGGCACTCCAGGGCCTCGGCCGCGTGCGGGGGCTGTCGCTTGGTCACCCAGAACTTGCCCACGGCGACGCCCAGACGGCGGAAGGCGGTCTCCGCCTCGTCGCCGCGCACCGACCGGTCCACCGACCCGGCCAGGCGGGTCATCAGCGTGGTGGCCGCCTCGGACTCCAGCGCCAGATCGGCCAGGACGTTGCGCATCAGGGGCTGCTCCACCAACCGTGCGCCGAAGGCGGAGCGGTGCTCGGCGTGGTGCAGGGCGTGCACCACGGCGGCGCGCATCCCGGCGGCCGACCCGATGACGCAGTCGAGGCGGGTGCTGTTGACCATGTCGATGATGGTGCGCACGCCGCGGCCCGGCTCGCCGACCAGGTGCGCGACCGCGCCGTCGTACTCCAGTTCGGCGGACGCGTTGGACCGGTTGCCCAGCTTGTCCTTGAGCCGCTGGACGCGCAGCGCGTTGCGGGCGCCGTCGGGCAGCACGCGGGGGACCAGGAAGCAGCTCAGGCCCTCGGGCGCCTGGGCGAGGGTGAGGAAGAAGTCGCTCATGGGCGCCGACGTGAACCACTTGTGCCCGGTCAGCAGGTGGTGGCCCTCGGCGGTGGGCACGGCGCGCGTGGTGTTGGCCCGCACGTCCGACCCGCCCTGCTTCTCGGTCATCGACATGCCCGCGACGAGGCCCCGCTTGGTCAGAGGAGGGCGCAGGCCGAAGTCGTAGGTCCGCGAGGTGAGCAGGGGTTCGTACCGCGCGGCCAGTCCGGGGGCGTGGCGCAGCGCCGGGACGACCGCGTAGGTCATCGAGATCGGGCAGCCGTGGCCGCTCTCGGGCTGCGACCAGAGGAAGAACTTGGCGGCGCGCGCCACGTGCGCGCCCTCGCGGGAGTCGGCCCACGGGGCCGCGTGCAGGCCGTGGTGGACCGCCTGCTCCATGAGCACGTGGTAGGCCGGCTGGTAGTCGACCTCGTCCACGCGGTGGCCGTAGCGGTCATGGGTGCGCAGAACGGGTGGGTAGGTGTTGGCCGACTCGCCCCAGGCACGGACCCGTTCGGTCCCGGCCGCGTCGCCGACCTCGCGGACCTCGGCCTCGGCCCACCCGGCGCCCTCGCGCCGCAGCCCCTCCAGGAGCGCCGGGTCCTCCGCGGCCGCGTAGTCGCCGAGCGGGATGGCCTGGTTGAACACCTCGTGTGTGGCGGGCATCGTCGCCTTTCCGTCCGTGGGTCAGCGGTGGGAGTGGCGGCATCCTAACCCGCGCGCCCACCCCGAACCGAATCGGGTTCGGTTTGACGGCGGTCTCCGGACTCCCCGAGCGCGGAGCCAGGGGCGTCGGGGCCGCCGTCCGGGCCGCCCGCACCGGCTCAGGGCCACAGCAGCCCGCGGTCCCATTCCGCCTCCACGGTGGGCCTGGTGTAGCGCAGGCGGGTGTGCCGCCGGTCCCGGTCGGCCTGCCAGAACTCGACCTCGGTCGCCGCCACCCGGTACAGCCCCCAGTCCGACGGGACCAGCTCCGGATCGGCCGTCAACCGCGCGCGGCTCTCGTCGGCCGCGCGGTGGACGTCCGCCAGTCCGGCCAACGGCTCGCTCTGCCTCCCGTGCAGACCTGCCACCCGGGACTCCAGCGGTCTGGCCAGGTAGTCGGCGGCGCACCGCTCGGGGCTCGCCAGCTCCGCGAACCCGCCCACCCGGACCTGGCGCCCCTGCGCGCCCCAGTAGAACGACAGCGCGACGGCCGCGTTCCCGGCCAGGTCCCGCCCCTTGCGGGAGCCCGTCGTGGTGGCGAACCACCACCCCTCGGGCGTGAAGTCCTTCATGATGACCACCCGGGAGGAGGGCTCCCCGTGCGCGTTCACCGTGGCCACCGTCATCGCGTGCGGTTCTGGGACACCGGCCTCGACCGCCTCGGCGAACCAGTCCCGGAACAGCCGCGCGGGATCCTCCGGCGCGGTCGCCGGATCGAACTCCGCGAGCGGGCCCGCGAACACCGTCAACCCCCGCAGCAGTTCCCGCATCCCCCCGTGCTCCGACACCTTCGCCCTCCGCGTCCGACGTGGCTTCGGCGCCCCGGACGAAGCGCCGTGCCCACGATTCTTCTCGGCGGCGAGGCACCTCACAAGGGCCGATCGCGCGTCTGTGGACGGCGGGCGCAGCGGCCCCGCACGAGCACGGGCGGCCCCCCGCCGGGGGGGACCGCCCGTGCCTCACACGCGCGCGTGTCGCGCCGCGACCGCGGCGTCGTAGCGCTCCAGCACCACCCGGGCGAGCTCGGGGGCGTCGCCCAGGGCCTCGGACACCGCCGACGCGCCCGCCGCCGCCGACCGGTCGCGCACCCGGTCGGCGAAGAACCCCGGCGCCAGCAGGTAGCTCGCCACCGCCACCCGCGCGGCGCCCCGTTCCCGCAGCGCCGCCACGGCCTCACCGGGTCCGGGCGCCGCCGCCGACGCGAACGCCGGAACCACCTCCCGCCACGGCCCCCGCTCGGCCAGCCGCGCGGCCAGGGAGCCCACGGTCGCGTTGGCCTCCGGGTCGCTGGACCCCGCCGAGGCCAGCACCAGGGCGGTGTCCGGTCCGGGCCGGACCCCCGCCTCCGCCAGCCGCCGCTCGACGGCGTCGACCAGCAGCGGATGCGGGCCGAGGGTTCCGGCGTAGTGCACCCGGAGCCAGGGGCTCTCCTCGCGAGCCCTGTCCAGGACCCGGGGCAGGTCCACCTTGCTGTGGTAGGCCGCCGTGAGCAGGGCGGGCAGCACGACCGCCTCGCCCGCGCCGCCTCTGGCCAGGGCGGTCAGCGCCTCCTCGGCGCTGGGCGACACGTGGTCGAGGTAGGACACGCGCACGTCCAGGCCGGGCCGCAGCGCCCGCACCCGGTCAAACAGCGCCGCCACGGCCGCCGCCGACCGCGGGTCGGCGCTTCCGTGCGCCACCGCCAGCAGCGGGACCGATCCCCGCTCCGCTCCGCCCCGGGTCCCGGTGCTCATGCGTGGATCCCGCACTCGGTCTTGCCGGTCCCGGCCCACCGGCCGCTCCGGGGGTCCTCCCCGGGGGCGACACGCCGGGTGCACGGCTCGCACCCGATCGACGGGTACCCGTCGTACTGGAGCGGATTGACGATCACGCCGTGCTCGGCGACGTACGCGTCCACCTCGTCCTGCGTCCACCGCGCGATCGGGTTCACCTTGGTCATGCGGCGGCGCCGGTCCCACTGGACGATCGGGGTGTCGCGCCGGGTCGCCGAGTCGCCCCGGCGCACGCCCGTCAGCCACGCCGAGTAGGGCGCCAGCGCCCGCCGCAGCGGCTCGACCTTGCGCAGGTGGCAGCACAGCTCCGGGTTCCGTCCGTGCAGGCGCGGGCCCAGGGCCTGGTCCTGCTCGGCCACCGTGCGGTTCGGCTCCACGTTGACCAGCGTGATGTCGTAGACCGACTCGACGGCGTCGCGCGTGCCGATGGTCTCGGGGAAGTGGTACCCCGTGTCCAGGAAGATCACGTCGATCCCCGGCTTGATCCGCGAGGCCAGGTCGACCATCAGCGCGTCGGCCATGGACGAGGTCATGCACAGGCCGTCGCCGAAGGTCTCCGCGGCCCAGGCGATGATCTCCTGGGCCGTGGCCTCCTCCAGTTCGCGCGCGGCCCGCTCGGCGAGTTCGGGACCGCCCACGGAGGTGGTGGTGGCGTTCATGCGTTACCTTCCGTCGGTCTGGAGGGGGCGCCTCCCGCGGAGAACGACGCGGAGCGCAACCCGACGTACTTCACCCGGAACACCCGGGCACAGGAAAGACAGGCCCAGGGGTATCCCTCGCCCTTGACCGCGGCGCCCTCCTCGGGCACCAGGTCCTCGTCACCGCAGTAGGGGCAGTAGTAGGGCGCGGCCCTCTCGGACATGGCGCACCTCTTCTTCCTTGGTGGTGGGTCCGGCCCCGCCTCCGGGGCCGGACGGGCCTACTTCAGGTCGGTTTCGTCGGCCCGGCCGACCCAGGCGGCGAAGGACTCCCCGTCCCCCTTCTGGGCCTGGAAGCGGCGCAGCACCCGCTCCACGTAGTCGGGCAGCTCGTCGGCGGTGGTCTTCAGGCCGCGGACCTTCTTGCCGAAGGACGCGGTGAGCCCCATGCCGCCGCCCAGGTGGATCTGGTAGCCCTCGACCTGCTCGCCCCGGTCGTTCATCACCAGCTGGCCCTTGAGCCCGATGTCGGCGACCTGGATGCGCGCGCAGGAGTTCGGGCACCCGTTGACGTTGATGGTCAGCGGCTCCTCGAAGTCCGGGAGCCGCTTCTCCAGCTCGTCGATCAGGGACGAGGCGCGCCCCTTGGTCTCCACGATGGCGAGCTTGCAGAACTCGATGCCGGTGCACGCCATGGTCTGACGGCGGAACGTGCTCGGCCTGACCTGGAGCCCCTCGGCCTCCAGCGCCTCGCTGATCGAGTCGACCCTGTCCTCCTCGATGTCGAGGACGACCAGCTTCTGGTCGGCGGTGGTGCGGATGCGGTCGGACCCGTGGGCCTCGGCGATCTCGGCGAGGCGCAGGAGCGTGGTGCCCGACACCCGGCCCACCTTCGGCGTGAAACCGACGTAGAAGCGCCCGTCGCGCTGGCGGTGCACGCCCACGTGGTCGCGTTCCAGACCCGGGTCCAGCTCCGGCGCCGGGCCGTCGGGGAGGGCGTAGCCCAGGTACTCCTCCTCCAGGACCTGGCGGAACTTCTCCGGGCCCCACTCCTTGATGAGGAACTTGATCCGGGCGCGGGTGCGCAGGCGGCGGAAGCCGTAGTCGCGGAAGATCGAGCAGACCCCCGCCCACACCTCGCTCACCTGGTCGGGGCGGACGAACGTGCCCAGGCGCTTGGCGAACATCGGGTTGGTGGACAGACCGCCGCCGACGAACAGGTCGTAGCCCGCCTCACCGGCCTCGTTCCGCACCCCGACGAAGGCCACGTCGTTGATCTCGTGGTTGGTGCAGTACGACGAGCACCCGGAGATCGACGACTTGAACTTGCGCGGCAGGTTGGAGAACACCGGGCTGCCGATGTGGTCGTCGTAGACCTGGCGGACCTCCGGAGTGGCGTCGAGGATCTCGTCCTCGGCCACGCCCGCGAGCGGACAGCCCAGGATCACGCGCGGGGTGTCGCCACAGGCCTCCATCGTGGACAGGCCCACCGACTCCAGCTTTTCCCAGATGGCGGGGACGTCCTCGACCCGCACCCAGTGCAGCTGGACGTTCTGCCGGTCGGTGACGTCGGCGGTGTCGCGCGCGTAGTCACGGGAGATCTCCGCGACGGCGCGCAGCTGGGCGACGGACAGCTGGCCGCCGTCGATGCGCACGCGCAGCATGAAGTACCGGTCGTCGAGCTCCTCGGGCTCCAGCACGGCGGTCTTGCCGCCGTCGATGCCGGGTGCGCGCTGGGTGTAGAGCCCGTACCAGCGGAAACGCCCGCGAAGGTCGGCCGGGTCGATCGAGTCGAATCCGGCCTTGGAGTAGACGTTGACGATCCGATCGCGGACGTTGAGTCCGTCGTCGTTCTTCTTGTTCTCCTCGTTCTTGTTCAGCGGCTCACGGTAGCCGAGGGCCCACTGGCCCTCGCCACGGCGGCGGCGGGGCTTGGCCGCCGACGTCGGCGTGCCTGGCTGCGCGGAAGAGGGAGGCATCGCGGGTGTCTCCGATGGGGTCGCGGGGTGCTCACGGGCCCGGCGCCCGCACCGCTGGCCCGATCGCGCCGCACGTCGTCGTGCTGGGCGGACGGGTGGAGACCACGGGTGTGGGAAACGAAGAGGGCGAGCGCCGGGGCCGCGCGCACTCCTGAATAACGGGTGCGTCACAAAGGCGGCGAGGTCAACCGACGCTGCAACAGATGGCGCTACGGACCCGCAGGAAGTCCACGTGGCGGCGCACGCAGAGCATGGGGTCCAGAGCAGCGATCATGCATCGAGAATGGCACGTGGCCAGCCGCCTTGTCCAGGCACGTCCGCCACGACGGCACGTGAGTCACGTCACCCTCCGGGGGGCGGGGGAGGGGGCGGCCCCCGTGGCGGCCGCTAACGTTCTCCCCGTGGCCGGTTTCTGGGAGGGGCTCTGGCGGGCGATCGACGCGTGGCTGCGTCGACACCCGTTCACGCACGGTGCCGTCCTGCTCTTCCTGCGCACACTGCGCTCGTTCTCGCGCTACCGGGTGCTCGGGCTGGCCGCCGAGTCGGCGTTCTTCTCGCTGATCTCCCTTCCCGCCCTCCTGCTGTGCCTGCTGGGAGCGCTCGGGCCGCTGGCGGCGGTGTTCGGCCAGGACCTGGTCGAGGAGATCCGCGTGTGGATCCTGGACCTGGCCGCCCGCACGCTGACGCCGGACACCGTGCGGACCGTCGTGGAACCCCTCGTCGACGACTTCCTCGGCGGGGTCAGGGGAGGCCTGCTGTCGGTGACCTTCCTGGTCTCGCTGTGGTCGGGGTCACGGGCGATGAACGTCTTCATCCGGTCGATCACGATCGCCTACGGCCTGGACGAACTGCGGGGATGGCTGCGCCAACGCGTTCTGGCGTTCGTCGCCTACCTGGGCGGGCTGCTCTTCGCGATCCTGGTCCTGCCGGTCCTGGTCGCCGGGCCCGACCTGGTCCACCAGCTGCTCCCGGCGACGGTGGGGCGGCTCAACCACTTCTACTGGCCGGTGGTCGGGCTCCTCGCCACGACCGCGGTAACGCTCCTGTACGTGCTCAGCGTGCCGGTGCGCATGTCGCCGTGGCGGCACCTGCCCGGCGCGCTGCTCGCGACGATCGTGCTCATGGCCGGGTCCGCTGGGCTGCGCGCCTACCTGGACGCCTCGTTCGGCGACGTGAGCATCTACGGTTCCCTCGCCGCGCCGATCGCCATCCTCGCCTGGCTCTACGTCATGGCGGTCGCGGTCCTCGCGGGCTCCTCGCTCAACTCCGAGATCGACGCGATGTGGCCGACCGTGCGCACCGCCTCCGCCCGCGCGGAGATCGCCGACCGCGGCTTCGAGCGCGCCGACCGGCTGGTCCGCCGGCGGGAGAAGGCCGTCATCGAGACCATGGCGGGAGGGCGCTGACGGCGGCGGTGGCCAGATTCGGCCAGTTTCGGTGTGAACCAATTGCCGCCCTCGGGTGTCCACTCCACAGGCGAGGATGTTCCGGAGGCCGGCGATTGGCCTGAGTGGGAGGGGATTTCCCAGGTCATGAGGGAAATGGGGGGAGCATGTGTGTGCGTGTGCCCGCCATTGACCGAATCCCTGGCCAGAAATCCGTTCCGGCACGACCACCGACGGTCAGTATCATCTCGTGCAGCATTGACCACGCGTGCGCCGAACCGACTCCCGGCGGCTTGGGGCCGCGAGCCGCCGCCATAGCCGACCGAGGCCACCCGTCACCCGCTCACAGGAACAGGTCCACCCTTCCCATGCCTTCGGAGGCACCATGAGCCGGGCGTCCCGACCGGGGCAGTCCCGGCCCACAGTCGTCATCGTCATCGCTCCTGACGAACGGAGCGCCGAGATCTCCATCGAGGGGCACCGCCAGATCGTCACCGGGCACGTGCCCAAGGAGACGAGACGCGCGGCGCTGGACGTCGCCACCGGCTACGCCGCCAGGATCGGGCAGCCGGTACTCGTCGACGCCCGCGACGCCAACGGCTTCTGGCGGTTGGTCGCCACGCCCGACGGGGTGGTCCAGGCGGCCGAGACCGTCGAACCGGGCCCCGCGCACGGCCCGCGGCCCGCTGAGGGCGGTGGGCGCGGACGTGGGCGGGCACTGCTGATCGCCGGAGCCGCCGTGCTCGCCCTGGTGTTGATCGTGGGCGCGGGAGCCCTCGCCCTGCGCTTCCTGCCGGACGATCCCACCGGGCCCGTGGCGGAGGAAACCGACGACCCCGGTGAGCCGCTGCCCGCCCCGGCGCCGCCCGGCTACTCCGAGACCTACGTCTTCGACGCCGCGGTGGCGCCCGGGACCTGGCCGAGGACCAGCCGCGACGGTGAGTACCTGGCCCTCGTCGCGCCCGGCGACCAGCTCCACCTGTACGACGCCGCGGGTGAGCGCCTCTGGGCGGTCGACCTGCCGTCAGACGCGGGCGAGTCCCTGGGCATTCCGCGGATCAAGGAGTACGACGGGGCTCCCGCGGTCGTGCTGGAGACCGCGGACGCCCTGTGGTTCTGGCCCGTCGCGGGCGGGGACCCCGTGAGCGTGGAGCTCCCCGACGACGGGATCGTCTGGTACGTGGGCGACTCCGTGCTCGTCCTCAGCGGCGGAGCCTCCCTCGTCCCGATCGGCGACGAGCTCCGGGAGGTCGAGGTGCCCGAGGGGTATGCCGCCATGCTCGCGGACGGGGACCGGGTCCTCACCGCGGTCGTGGAGGGCCCCTGGGTGTGGGTCGACCCCGACGGCGGATCGACCGAGGTCTTCGCCCAGCGTCCGGAGGAGGCCGGTGAGATGGACCAGGTCCTGACCGCCCTCCGGGACTACGTCATCGTCCTCTGGCGGTCCGCAGACGGCGACGGGAGCTACATGGCCTACCACGACGTCGAGGACGGCGCCGTGGTCGCCGGGATCGAGGTCGACGCCTCCGACGTGGCGGACACGGACCACCAGGCGATGCCCATCGGTACGCGCGTCGCCGCCTACGGCCCCACCGTGGTGGACCTCGAGACGGGCGAGGGCGCCGTCCTCCCCGGTTTCGAGCCGCGGATCGCCGTCGGTGAACGGGCCTTCGGCGAGCTGGACGGACGCTCCGTGGCGGTCGCCGCCGACGGTACGGTCACCGACCTTCCCGAAGGCTCCGAACAGCCGCGCGGCGCGCTCGGCGACAACGCGATCGTGGTCCACGACGACCACCTCTATGCCATCCCCCCTCAATGAGTACACGAAGGAAAGAAAGGAGACGGATGTCCCCCAAGAAGCGGGCTCTGACGGTGACCGCCGCGAGTCTGTTCATGGCCGGATTCTCGGTCGGTCCGGCGTTCGCCGACACCTCCCCCGAGACCCTGCCTGACACCTCCCCCGAGACGGAACAGCAGGCGGTGGCCTCCCCCGAGGTCCCCCTCGTCACCCTCGACGCCGAGATCGATCTCCCCGATCTGCCGATCCCCGGTGACCCCGGTGACGGCGGTGGTGACCCCGGTGACCCGGGCGATCCTGGTGACCCGGGCGACCCGGGCGACCCGGGCGATCCCGGTGACCCGGGCGATCCCGGTGACCCTGGTGACCCGGGCGACCCTGGTGACCCTGGTGACCCGGGCGATCCTGGCGACCCTGGTGACCCGGGCGACCCTGGTGACCCGGGCGACCCCGGTGATCCTGGTGACCCGGGCGACCCTGGTGACCCGGGCGACCCTGGTGACCCGGGCGACCCCGGTGACCCGGGCGACCCTGACCCCGACCCCGGTGACCCGAGCCCCAGCCCCGGCCCGGGCGACCCCGGTGACGACGGTGACGACAGCGGAACGCCGGGCGACGGCGGTTCCGATGACGACGCCGACGACGGTTCCGACGACGGCGACGACCAGTCCCCGAGCGACGACTCGAACTCCAACGGGTCGTCCGACGATGACGAGGAGCAGGAGGCGCTCGCCACGACGGGCGTCGACCTCCAGGGCTTCGTGCTCGGCGGCGTGGTCGTGACCGGGATCGGCGCGATGGCCCTCTGGGCCGGTGCCCGCCGCCCCGCGTCGGTCGCCTGACGACCGCACCCCCACGGCCCCGACGGGTCGTGACGTGCGTCGGGCCCCCGACCCTGTGCGGTCGGGGGCCCTTCCCATGCCTCCGGCACCCGTCCTCCGCGCGGGTCGGCGTTCGGCTCACGGCCGGTCCGCTCGGCGCGTCCGGCGGTGGTCGTGGGGCTGGACGGGGACGCGCGCGTCCACATACCGGCGTGCGCTCCGATCCGGTCCGAGCGGCCCGCGAGAACGCGAGCGAGAGGAGGCGCCACTCCACGGGACGCGCCCCGCCGACCAGGTGCCCGGCCGGTCCCCGGCTCACAGGCCGGACCGGCCACCGCCGCCCGGCGGGCCCGGCCGGCCGACCCGACCCGGCTCACGACGGTGCCTCAGCGGCGCGGGCGCAGTGCGGGGGAGAGAAGGAAGGCCGCCGCACCCGCCGCCGCGACCACCCAGAGCGCGGTGCCCAGGTCGGTGGCGTCCGCCAGCACCCCCACCAGCGGCGGGAAGGCCAGCATCCCCGCGCGCCCCAACCAGCCCACCACCGCCAGGCCGTCCCCCGTGCGCACGCCCGGCACGTCACCGGCGGCGGCGAGTGTCAACGGGAACAGTGTGGACACACCCAGGCCCATGACTCCGAATCCCACGACGGCCGCCACCTGGTGCGGGACCAGGAGGGCCAGGGCCATGCCGCCCGCGGCCAGCAGACCGCACGCGCCGCCCACGGCGGCGGCGCCGAAGCGGTCGGTCACCCGGTCGCCGACCAGGCGTCCCACCGTCATCATCGCCTGGCACGCCACGAACGGCATGGCCGCGAGGAACAGCGGCGCCGACAGCTCCGTCGTCATGTACACCGCCCCCCACGACGCGGCCGAGTCCTCGACCCCGGCCGCGAAGACCAGCAGCACACCCAGCGACAGCAGCAGGAGCAGGCCCCGCGCGGGCACGCGTGCGCGCCGCCCGTCGGCGCCCTCGGCCCCGTCCTCGCGTTCGCTGTGCTCGGCCCCGGGCAGCAGCATCCGGCTCACCGCCAGGTTGACGCACACCAGCACGAGCGCCACCCCGCCCAGGTGCGCCAGGATGGGCACACCCGCGCCGGCCATCGTCGCGCCCACCACACCGCCCGCGACCGCGGCCATGCTCCACACCGCGTGGAAGGTGTTGATGATGGTGCGCCCGTAGCGCCGCTGCACCCGCAGGCCGTGCGCGTTCTGCGCGGAGTCGGTCCACGCGTCGGCGCTGCCCAGGACGAGGAACGCGGCCGCGAGCATCCACCAGTTCTGCGCCAGGGCGATGAACGGAAGCGCTCCCAGGGTGACCAGGCTCGTGCCGACGGCCGCGCGCCCGCTGCCGAACCGGTGGATCAGCGGTCCCGCGAGCATCCCGGTCAGGAGCGCGCCGCCGGGTCCCGCCGCGATCGCCATGCCCAGCTCCGCGTTGCTCAGGCCCAGGTCCGCCTTGATCACGGGCAGCCAGGGCACCGCGTTCGTGTAGGTGAACCCGTTGACGAAGAAGAGGGTGGAGACCGCGACCCGTGCGCGCCGCGCTTCGGGCGGGGGCGCGGCGGTCGGGGTCTTCGGGGCGGTGGACCTGTTCACGGCGGCTCCCGGGGCAGCGGACGGTGCGTGCGGATGCTATCCGTTCGGTCCCAGGGCCGGCACCCCGTTATCGTTCGCGTCGGCTCCGGGCTTGCCTCCGACGCCGCCGCCGATTTACATAGGTGTTCCGCCACCTTCACCGTCACGTTCCGCACCGGCCCCGCGGCCCCTCCCGCAGCGGCCCCACCCCTGTCCGCCGACCCCCAGGCCGGGAACCGTGCGCACGGCCCGGACGGAACCGGAAGTGCCCATGATGAACGCGAGCGCGCTGCGAGACGCGCCCACCCTCGTCGGCGAACGTGTGCGCCTGGTACCGCTGGGCCCGGAGCACACGGACGCCTACTTCGCCGCCAGCCTCGACGAGGAGGTGCGCAGACTCACCGGCACGCACCGCCATCTCACCTACGATCAGGCGCGCGCGTGGTGTGAGACGCGGGCCGGCCGCACCGACCGCCTCGACCTGGCGATCACCGCCCCCAAGGACGGGCGCTACCTGGGCGAGCTGTCCGTCTACGACGTGTCCCCCGAGAACGAGAGCGCCGGGTACCGCATCGCGCTGTCGGCGATCGAGTTCGCCGGACAGGGGTTGGGCCGGGAGGCGACCGAGCTCGTACTGGACTACGCCTTCGACCGGATCGGTCTGCACCGCGTCTGGCTGCACGTGTACGCCTTCAACATGCGGGCCATCGCGGTGTACCGATCGTGCGGATTCACCGTCGAGGGGAGACTGCGCGACGCCCTGCTGTGGGAGGGGCGCAGGCACGACGCGCTGCTCATGGGCGTGCTCAGAACCTCCCTGAGAAACACCTGACCCACGGTTTTTGCCTGACGGCGGGGTTGTGACCGCCTTCGCGCGGGGTATGCCGGTACCACTTTCCCAACGGCTCACCCGGACAGCCGAGAGGAGCGGTGCCGGGGCCAAGGTCCCGGCGCCGGTGAGGACATGAACCCGGTACCCGTATCGCTGCCCTTCACCGACCGGTCCGAGGCGGGCCGCCGCCTCGCGGAGCGCGTGCGTCCCTACGCGGTCACGGACCCGCTGGTGCTCGCCCTGCCCCGAGGCGGGGTTCCGGTCGGCGCCGAGCTCGCCCGCCTGCTCGACGCCGACTTCGACGTGCTCATGGTCCGCAAGGTCGGTCTCCCCGGCCGTCCCGAACTCGGAGTCGGCGCGATCTCCGAGGACGGGCACGTCACCTTCGACGACATCGCCCTGGCCCGGATGCGCATTCCGCGCCAGGCGCTGGCCGAGACCGTCGAGGCCGAGCGCGACGAGCTCGAACGCCGCCGTCGCGTGTACCGCGGGGACCGTCCCGCGCCCCGGATCGCCGGGCGCGACTGCGTGGTCGTCGACGACGGAGTCGCCACCGGCGGCACCGCCCGGGCCGCGCTGCGGATGGTCCGCCAGGCCCAGCCCGCCCAGCTGATCCTGGCCGTGCCCGTCGCGGCCCCGGAGGCGGTCGAGAGCCTGCGGCCGGAGGCCGACGCCCTGGTCGTCCTGAGCGCCCCGGACAACTTCCACGCGGTCGGGGAGTGGTACCGGGACTTCTCCCAGCTCTCCGACGGGCACGTCACCGCGATCCTCGCCGAGCGGGGCCGCGCCCAGCCGCCGTCCGACGCCACCCGCGGTGTGCGGATCCGGTCCGGTGAGGACTACCTCGACGGAGATCTCACCATGCCCGCGACCCTGCGCGGCGCGATCGTCGTGGCCGTGGGGGAGGGCCGGGCCGATCCGCGCTGGAGGGCCGTCTCCGCGGTGCTGCGCCGAGCCGGCTACGCCACCCTGCTCCTGGACCTGTTGACCGCGGGCGAGCGGGCGGAGCGCGCCGAGGGCGCCGACACCGGGGTGCTGGGCGACCGGTTGAACGCGGCGGTCACGTGGCTGAGGCGCGCCACGGACGCGGCAAGCGAACCGGTGGGGATCCTCGGTTCGGGGACGGCGGCCCCGGCGGCGCTGCTCACCGCGGCCGGGCGCCCCCAGGACGTGGGCTCGGTCGTGGTCTACGGAGGCCGGATCGACCTGGCCGAACCGAGCCTGCCCAAGGTGCGGGCGCCGACGCTGGTGATGCTGGAGAGCGGTGACTCCTTCGTCCGCGAGTTGAGCGAGTGGGCGCGCGGCCGGATGGGCGGGCCCACCGACCTCCGTGTGATGGAGGGCGCCGAACAGCTCCTCGAAGGGGGCGCGGAGTGGCGCCGGGTCGCCACCGAGGCGCTCGACTGGTTCGACCGGCACCTCGCGGGGCGCGGGGGGTGAACCCGCCGCCGCGCCGGGCGGCGTTCTCCCGCGTCCCGCCGAGGGCCGGGGGTACGGGCACGAGAAAACCCGCGGCGCCCTCGACGAACGATCGTCGGGGCGCCGCGGGTTGTTCGGGGGCCGGGGCCACCGGGGGAGATCCGCAGAGCGGGCGTCGGGCGCCTCGGCTAGGCAGCGTTGGCGCGGCGCATTCGGCGGCGGCGCTCGGAGGCGCGCTCGTCCTCGTTGAGCCCGCCCCAGGTGCCGTATTTCTCCGGACGCGAGATCGCGTAGTCCAGGCAGTCGGTTCGCACCGGACAGGCCGCGCAGATCTCCTTGGCCTTGCGCTCACGGATCTCCCGCTCCGGCTGGCGCTCGCCATCGGGGCCGAAGAAGAGCACAAGGTCCTCGCCCCGGCACGCGGCGGCATCCTGCCACCCCCAGCTCGGGCGGGGGCGCAGCGCGGCCTGCCGACGTACCTGAGACATGCTTGAACCACCTCTACTGAAATCGCTAGTAAGCTGTCGAAAAAAGCTTCAGTCACCAAAAGTTGTCGTGCGGCGTGAGGCACCCCGCACGACGCGAACGCCGGACGGTGTGGCGGTGTTCCCCGGTGTGGCTGAGACCACGAGATGACACGGTCCTGGCGGCGCTGGTCCGCCGGGGACGGAGTGCTCTCACACGAACGGCTGCGGAGGCGGTGACGGCCTCCGTCCGAGCCGGTACGTAATCATGCCATCCCCACTCCCGCTCATGCACGGGGGGTAGGGAAATTACTCGCAGAACCGTTACCGAAACCTGATGCCCGCTGGGTGGCATCTGGCGGATTGCCCGAGTTTGTCGCAAATTGCACGTTCTATGGCCTTGCGAAGGACACAGCACATCGTATGGGGCGATGTCCCGCCTGCCTAGGGGCTCTCCCTGATGCGCCGATCACATTGTGGACAGCACCAGGACGCGCGATAGGGCTTGACCGTATGTCCTCACCCTGGGCGACGGTCGCCGGGAGGGGACGGGCGCCGGCCGCGACCCCTAGGGGAAGGGTCCGGGAAACGGCGCCGAACGGGTCGTGGCGTCCGCGCGTCACAGGCGGTAGAAGTGCGGAGGCGGCCACGCGGGTCGCCGACCCGACCGGACACACAAGGAGACGAGGCACACCATGGCCCTCCTGCGACTCATCCTCAACATCATCTGGCTGTTCGTCGCCGGGTTCTGGCTGGCGGTCGGCTACGTCGTGGCGGGGGTGATCTGCTGCGTCCTCATCGTGACGATCCCCTTCGGTGTCGCCTCCTTCCGCATGGCCAGCTACGCCCTGTGGCCCTTCGGCCGGGAGCTCGTCCGCAAGCCGGGATCGGGCGGGGGGAGCACCGTCCTCAACGTCGTCTGGCTGATCGTCGCCGGATGGTGGCTGACCATCGGCCACGTCGTCACCGCCGTGGGTCTGGCCGTGACTATCATCGGGCTACCCATGGCGTGGGCGTCGCTGAAGATGATCCCCGTGGCCCTGGCACCCTTCGGCAACGAGATCGTCCGGAGCGGCAGCCCTCGGGAACCCTGGCAGTTCTGATTCGTTGGGAACCGTGTGACGTGGGAGAACCGGATCGCGCACCCCCGCGGTCGCGGTGACGGCGGCTCCTCGGGCCCGTCGGCTCCCGGACGCCCGACCCGCAACCCCCAGAGAATGGAGTCCATGTGCAAGCCCAGCGGCCGGGAGTGTGGGCGCTCCTGAACAAGTGGATCTCGGCCCGCAGAGTCCGTGCCGAGCGCCGCGCCCGGGCGGCGGGCCCGATCGCGGCCGCGCCCGAGCCCGACATCCCCGAGGAGGAGCTGGCCCAACAGGACGACGTCGGCGCGGGCGACATCCTGCGCATGGTCAGCGACGTGGCCTGGCGGGTGCTCATCATCGGCGGTGTGGCGGGCCTGCTCGTCTACGCGCTCATCTACCTGAGCGTGGTCACCTTGCCGCTGATCCTCGCGGTGTTCCTGACCGCGTTGCTCATGCCCATGGCCAACTGGCTGCGTCGGCCCAACCCGGTCAAACGCTCCGGGTTCGGCCGGGGCACGTCCACCGCGGTCAGCGTGGTCTTCGGGCTCGCCGTGTTCAGCGGGGTCATCTCGCTGATCGTCACGCCCGCCGTCAGCGGTTTCGACGACCTCGTGGCGAGCGTCAACAGCGCGGTCATCCAGCTCCAGGAGCTGGAGGTCCCCTTCGGCCTGGACCCCGCGCTGTTCAGCAACATCATCGACAGCGCCTGGGCCCAGATCGAGGACACGATCACCGAGAACCAGGACCAGATCCTCACCGGCGCCTGGACCGCGACGACGGCGGTGTTCCAACTGCTCGTCGGTCTCGTGCTGATGCTCGCGCTGACGGTGTACTTCGTGCACTCGGGCGACCAGTTGGTGGAGTGGATCGTGACCCTGCTGCCGCCCAAGTCCCGCCCGGGTCTGCGGTACAGCGGAAGGGTCGCCTACGGGGTCATGGGCCGGTACGTGCGCGGAGTGGCGATGGTCGGCCTCTTCGACGCCGTCGGCATCGGTGTCTTCCTCGTCTTCCTCATCGACACCAACCTGGCCATCCCGCTGATCGTGCTGACCTTCGTCGGCGCGTTCCTCCCGATCATCGGCGCCTTCCTCTCCGGCCTGCTCGCCGTCCTCGTCGCCCTGGTGACGGAGAACTGGGTCGTGGCCCTGGTCGTGCTCGGCGCCGTGGTCCTCGTGCAGCAGCTGGAGAGCAACGTCTTCGCCCCCCGCATCTACGGCCAGGCGCTCGAACTGCCCTCGGCCGTGGTGCTCATCGCCCTGACCGTCGGCGGCATCCTCGGCGGCATCCCCGGCCTGTTCCTGGCCACGCCGATCGCCGCCGTGCTCGCCGCCCTGTTGCGCAACCGCCCGCCGGCGCACCACGCCGTCGCGGCCGTCGAATCCGAGGGCTCGGTCGACACCGGCGGAGCGGGACCGCCCGGGAACGCGGGGCGGCCGGGCGGCGAGGGGGCGGACGGCGCCTCCGCGACGAAGGCCTGACCCGCGACCGCGGAGCGGCTCCGCGGGGGAGGACGTCCGCGGTGGACGTGCGGGGCGGCCCGGTCCCCTGGGGGAATGCGTGCAGCCCCGCTCCCGTTGTCGGGGCGGGGCCGCCCGCTCCGGCCTCCGGCCTTATCCCGGTGCCAGCTCGGACAGGTGCCGTTAGGCTGTGTCGGTCGGCCGCCCGGAGCGGCGTTCGGGGCCGACCGCCGCTCCGCCGTCGGGCCGTGCCCGGGCCCCGGCCGCCACCGTTCCGTCCCACCACCGCTAGGAAGCCCCTGCCATGCTGATCGCCACCGACCTCGAACTGCGCGTCGGACCCCGGGTCCTCTTGGAGCCGAGCACGTTCCGCGTCGCGGCGGGAGACCGGATCGGACTGGTCGGTCGCAACGGCGCGGGCAAGACCACCATGACCAAGGTGCTCGCGGGCGAGGGTCTGCCCACCGGCGGCGCCGTCACGTCCTCCGGGTCGATCGGCTATCTGCCCCAGGATCCGCGCACCGGTGACCTCGACGTGATCGCCCGGGACCGGATCCTGTCGGCGCGGGGCATCGACGAGGCCCTGGACGGGCTGCGCGCGGCCGAGAAGAAGATGGCCAGCACCGACAGCAAGACGCGGAACAAGGGTGTGCGCGCCTACGCGCGGTGGGAGGAGCGGCTGCACGTGCTGGGCGGGTACGCCGCCGAGTCCGAAGCCGCCGCGATCGCGTCCAGCCTGGGACTGCCCGACACCGTGCTCTCCCAGCCGCTGCACACGCTCTCCGGCGGCCAGCGCCGCCGGATCGAGCTGGCGCGCATCCTCTTCAGCGGGTCGGACACCCTGCTGCTGGACGAGCCCACCAACCACCTGGACGGCGACTCGGTCGTCTGGCTGCGCGACTTCCTCAAGAGCCACCAGGGCGGCCTCATCGTGATCAGCCACGACGTCGACCTGGTCGAGCACGTGGTCAACAAGGTGTTCTACCTCGACGCCAACCGCAGCGTCATCGACATCTACAACATGGGCTGGAAGCAGTACCTGACCCAGCGCGAGGCCGACGAGCGCCGCCGCCGCCGGGAGCTGGCCAACGCCGAGAAGCAGGCCGACACCCTGCGCAAGCAGGCGGACAGGTTCCGGGCCAAGGCCTCCAAGGCGCGGGCGGCGCAGCAGATGCTCAACCGGGCCGACCGGATCATGGGCGGCGTGCAGGGGGTGCGCAAGGTCGACAAGGTCGCCAAACTGCGGTTCCCCGACCCCGCGCCCAGCGGACGGACGCCGCTCACGGCGGAGGGGCTCTCCAAGTCCTACGGGTCCCTGGAGATCTTCTCCGGCGTGGACCTGGCGATCGACCGGGGCAGCCGCGTCGTGATCCTCGGGCTCAACGGCGCGGGCAAGACCACGCTGCTGCGCCTGCTGGCCGACGTCGAGACACCCGACACAGGACGGGTCGTCCCAGGCCACGGGCTCAAACTCGGGTACTACGCCCAGGAGCACGAGACCCTGGACGTGGACCGCAGCGTGCTGGAGAACATGATGGGCGCGGCCCCGGACCTGCCCGAGGTCGAGGCGCGCAAGACCCTGGGCTCCTTCCTCTTCACCGGCGACGACGTCGACAAGCCCGCCGGGGTGCTCTCGGGAGGTGAGAAGACCAGGCTGGCCCTGGCCACGCTCGTGGTGTCCAGCGCCAACGTGCTCCTGCTGGACGAGCCGACCAACAACCTCGACCCCGCCAGCCGCGAGGAGATCCTGGCGGCGCTGCGCAACTACAAGGGCGCGATCGTCCTGGTCACGCACGACGAGGGCGCGGTCGAGGCGCTCCAGCCCGAGCGGGTCATCCTCTTGCCCGACGGAGTCGAGGACGTCTGGAACGCCGAGTTCGAGGACCTCATCGCGCTCGCGTGAGCCGTGCGCCGCGCGGCTCCGGAGGTCCGCGGCAGCGGGGACGCCCAGCGCGCCTCGAGGTTCACCCCCGTCCGTTTCGGGCGTGGATTGCGGTGTTCCGAAATCCTGTCCGAGGAGAGTGACGGGGGCGTGGCGCACCGTGGGTGTGGCGTCGCCCCGTTCCGGTGCCGGATCATGGCGGTGAGCCCGATCCGGCTCACGACGACTCCGAGGAGTGATCTGTGAACGATGCGCTGAGCAAGGGCACGCGCGTGTCCGGGGAGGACCGCTCGGCTCTGGCCACCCGACTCAAGCGCCGCTACGACGAGGGCGAGAGCATCCGCATGCTGGCCGCGGCCACCGGCCGGTCCTACGGGTTCGTCCACCGGCTGCTCGGTGAGGCGGGGGTCGAACTGCGCGGACGGGGCGGGGCCACCCGCCGCCAGCGGCCGGTCGTCTAGGGGGCGGCGGCGTCGCGCCGCGCTGGGCCGCCCGGCCGCGGCGTTTCGGTTACCTGCGAGTAATGTCAGGGTCGAACCCGACACGACGGAGGAACCCATGGCACAGGCAGCGCACGGTCCCGGGGCGGCGCCCACCGAGGAGCAGCTGTCCAGGGCGGGGCTGCGGCTGGCGGTGGACGGGCCGGTCGCCCGGATCACCATCAGCCGTCCGGAGCGCCGCAACGCGATGACCGGGCGTACGTGGACCACGCTGGCCCACATCGGCCACACGCTGCCGAACGATGTCCGAATCGTCGTCGTCGCCGGAGACGGTGACATCTTCTCCGCGGGCATCGACCTCGCCATGTTCACTCCTGAGGGAGTCGACGGCGAGCGGTCCATCGTCGCGGGCCTGGCCGACGGATCGGCCGACACCGCCGACCTGGAGGAGTACATCGCCGGCCTCCAGGAGGGCTTCCTGTGGCTGCGCCGCCCCGACCTGGTGACCGTCGCGGCCGTGCGCGGCCACGCCATCGGCGCCGGGTTCCAGCTGGCCCTGTCCTGCGACCTCCGCGTCCTGGCCGACGACGCCTCCCTGTGCATGAAGGAACCGGCGCTCGGCTTGGTGCCGGACCTGACCGGGACCAAGCCCCTCGTGGACATCGTGGGTGTGCACCGCGCGACCGAGATCTGCCTGACCGCGCGCCGGGTGGGCGCCCACGAGGCCCGCGAGCTGGGTCTGGCGGAACTCGTCGTCGGCGTCGACGAACTCCCCGGCGCCGTCGACGACCTGGTCCAGGCTCTGCTCGCGACCGACCGCGACGCCGCGACCGCCACCAAGGCGCTGCTCCAGCAGGCCGCGGGCAACACGCTCGAACAGCAGGCCGCGGCCGAGCGCCGGGCCCAGATCGGTCGGCTCACCGCGCTCGCCGCGGGGATGGCCGCGGGGCGGGGGTAGCGCGCGCTCCCGCGCGGGGCGGGGTGGGGAGACCTGGATCACCGGTGAAATCCGCCCATCCCGTCCCCGATCCGAGGGGATCTCTAGTACGCTGCTCCAAGCGGTCATTCCATTGCCGCGCGCATCCGAGCGTGCCGGGCCGCACAAGACGCGGACAGCGTGTCGACGGTGTCGACACCACTCTCGACTCGAAGAGCCCAGGAGCCCCATGTCTATCGGGGCCCGCTTCCGCGTGTGATCAGGCGCGTTTGTGTGATTTCTTCGCTGGGTCCCCGTGGCCGTGTGGAGCCTTCCTCGAAACGCCGCCAAACGATGAGGAAGGTACACGTCACTTGACGGACACTGCCGTAGAGCCTGCCTTCGACGGTCTCGGGCTGCCCCAGGACATCGTCGACGAGCTGGCCAAGAACGGTGTGACCACCCCGTTCCCGATCCAGGCCGCCACCATCCCCGACGCGATCGACGGTCTCGACGTCCTCGGCTGCGGCCGCACCGGATCGGGTAAGACCCTGGCCTTCGGCCTGCCGGTCCTGACCCGCTGCTCCGAGCGCCGCGCCGCCTCCGCCCGACCCCGGGCCCTGATCCTCGTGCCCACCCGCGAACTCGCCCACCAGGTGCGGGACGCCCTGCGCGGCTACGCCCGCGTGCTGGGCGTGCGCGTCGGCGACGTCGTGGGCGGCAGCTCCTACACCCGCCAGATCAACGAGCTCCGCCGCGGTGTCGACGTCCTCGTCGCCACCCCGGGCCGCCTCACCGACCTGATCGAGCAGGGCGCCTGCGACCTGGGCGACGTGGAGATCTCGGTCCTCGACGAGGCCGACCAGATGTGCGACATGGGCTTCATGCCGCAGGTCAGCGAGCTGCTCGACCAGGTGCACCCCGACGGCCAGACCCTGCTGTTCTCCGCCACGCTCGACGGCGACGTCGACAGGCTGGTGCGCAAGTACATGGACAACCCGCGCACCCACTCGGTGGACCCGCCGGTCTCCCAGGTCACCACCATGGAGCACCACCTGCTCAAGGTGCTCCCGCGCGACAAGAACAAGATCGTCGCCCAGATCGCCGCGCGTGAGGGCCGCACCATCCTGTTCGTGCGCAGCAAGTACCGCGCCGACACGATCAGCGAGCAGCTGGTCCAGGCCGGCGTGCCCTGCGCCTCCCTGCACGGCGGCAAGACGCAGAGCGTGCGCACCCGCACCCTCGCCAAGTTCCGCGAGGGCCGCATCCAGGCCCTGGTCGCCACCGACGTCGCCGCGCGCGGCATCCACGTCGACGGCATCGACCTGGTCGTCAACATCGACCTGCCGACCGGCCACAAGGACTACCTGCACCGCGGCGGTCGTACCGCCCGCGCGGGCTCCTCGGGCGCCGTGGTGTCCCTGGTGGCGCCCAACCAGCGCCGGACGGCCCGCCGTCTGCTCAGCGACGCCGGCGTCGAGGCCAAGCAGCACCTGGTCAACCCCGGCGACGAGCTGCTCACCGAGGTGACCGGGGCCAAGGAGCCCAGCTGGGAGCCCTGGATCGAGCCGCCGGAGCCCGAGCGTCCGCGCCGCGGCCGCGGCGGTCCGCGCCGGGGCGGTCCCCGTGGCGGCGGATACCGTGGGGGCGGTCCGCGCGGCGGCTACCGCGGCGACCGCCGCGGCGAGGGCGGCGGCTTCCGCGACGGCGAGCGTCGCGGCGGGTACCGGGACGGCGAGCGCCGGTCCGAGCACGGCGAGGGCGGCGGCTTCCGCGGTGACCGTCCGCGCGGCGAACGCTTCGGCGACTCCGGCGAGCGCCGGGGCGGCGGCCCGCGCGGCGGCTACCGGGGCGATCGTCCCCGTGGCGAACGCCGCGGCGAGGGCGGCGGCTTCCGCGACGGCGAGCGTCGCGGCGGGTACCGGGGCGACAACCGCCGCGGCGACCGCTACGACTCGGCATCGCGGTACTGATCCGCACTGACGGGCGCCCCTGACCCGGGCGTCCGCGCACACCACGGGCTCGGGTCCGGCTTCGGCCGGGCCCGAGCCCTCGTGCGTTCGGGGTCAGCGGCCGGCCGGTTCGGGCGCGGCCTCGCCCAGGTCGCGTCCGCGCGTCTCCCGGGAGACGGCCACGGCCACGAGGGTCACCGCGCACATGGCGGTGAGGTACAGCGCCACCGGCAGCGAGCTCCCGAACGCTGCGAGCAGGGCGGTCGCGATGAGCGGCGCCAGACCGCCGGCGACGATCGACGCCAACTGGTAGCCCACGGACGCGCCCGAGTAGCGCACCCGTGTGCTGAACAGTTCGGAGAAGAAGGCGCCCTGGGGGCCGTACATGGCGCCGTGGAAGATCAGTCCGACGGTCGCGGCCAGGGTCGCCGCCCAGAAGGTCCCGACGTCGATGAGCGGGAAGAACGCGAAGGCCCACAGGGCGATGCCGACCGCGCCGACGGTGACGACGGGCCGGCGGCCGATCCGGTCGGACAGCGCTCCCCACGCGGGGATGGTCACCAGGTGGACCGCCGAGGCGACCAGCACCGCGTTGAGCACCTCGGCCCTGGACAGCTCGGCCTCCTGCGTGGCGTAGACGAGGATGAACGCGGTGACGATGTAGTACGACACGTTCTCGGCCATGCGCACGCCCATGGCGACGAGCGCCTCGCGCCAGTGGTCGCGCAGGACGCCGACGATGGGGGCGCGCTCCGGGACGGCCTCGGTCTCGGCGCGCTCACGGGCTTGGCGGAACACCTCGGACTCGCTGACGGCGAGCCGGATCCACAGCCCGACCAGCACCAGCACCCCCGACAGCAGGAAGGGCACGCGCCAACCCCAGGAGACGAAGCTCGCGTCGGTCATCGTCACCGACAGGATCGCCAGGACGGCCGTGGCCAGCAGGTTGCCGCCGGGCGCGCCCGCCTGCGGCCAGGAGGCCCAGAAGCCCCGGTGCTCGGGCCGTCCGTGCTCGGACACGAGCAGGACCGCGCCGCCCCACTCCCCGCCCAGGGAGAAGCCCTGGACGACCCGCATGAGCGTGAGCAGCAGGGGAGCGGCCACACCGATCGCGGCGTAGGTGGGCAGCAGGCCGATGGCGAAGGTCGAACCGCCCATCATCAGCAGGCTGATCACGAGCAGTTGCTTGCGGCCGATCCGGTCGCCGTAGTGCCCGAAGACCAGCCCGCCCAGCGGTCGGGCCACGAAGCCCACCGCGTAGGTGGTGAATGCCAACATGGTGCCGACCAGGGGGTCGGACTCGGGGAAGAAGACCTGGTTGAAGACGAGGGCGGCGGCCGCACCGTACAGGAAGAAGTCGTACCACTCGATCGTCGTGCCGACGAGGCTGGCCGTCACCACGCGCAGGATGGGCGTTCTCGCCCGATCCGGGGTGGGGGAGGAGGCGGTGTTCGGTTCCATGGAACGAACGGTAGGGACCGAACGTGACCTGGGCCATGTTCATGGTCCCCACAGGCGGGCGCGTCGCCATGTGGGGGACGGGCATAGGTCGGCGCTGCCGGATCCTGACGGTCCTTTACCCCGATTCCGCGTGTCCCGCGTGCCCCGGACGCCCGTCCTTGTGGACAGTGGCGGGACGGCCCCGGTCCCGGTCCGGGGACCGCGTCACCAGAAGGGGAACGGGTGAACGTCCTCAACGACGCCATCAGCGCGGCCAACGACGTCTTCTGGAGCTGGTTGGTCATCCCGCTCCTCGTCGTCTTGGCCGTCTACTTCACCCTGCGTTCGGGCTTCGTCCAGCTCCGGCTGCTCCCGGAGATGTTCCGGGTGATCCGCAGCAGTCCGGGTGTGGCGCCCGACGGGAGGAAGGAGATCTCCTCCTTCCAGGCCTTCGCCATCTCGGCCGCCTCCCGGGTGGGCACCGGGAACATCGTCGGCGTGGCCAGCGCGATCGTCCTCGGCGGACCCGGCGCGGTCTTCTGGATGTGGCTGATGGCGACGGTCGTGGGATCGGCCGCCTTCGTGGAGTCCACCCTGGCCCAGCTGTACAAGGTACGCGCCGACACCGGGTTCCGGGGCGGTCCCGCCTACTACATGCTGCACGGGCTGGGCCAGCGCTGGATGGGCGTGCTCTTCGCCGTGGTCATCACCCTCACGTTCCCGCTGGTGTTCAACTCCGTGCAGGCCAACAGTATCTCCGGTTCGGTGGGCACCTCGGTGGCGGCGCTCGGCGGGCCCGGCGGTTGGCTGCTGAACGCGGTCGTGGGACTGCTGCTGGTCGGCCTGGTCGCCCTGGTCATCTTCGGCGGCGTACGCCGGATCGCCCACTGGACCGAGGCGCTCGTCCCGACCATGGCCCTCCTGTACCTCCTGCTCGGGCTGGCCGTCGTCCTGCTCAACGCCGGGGAGGTCCCTCGGGTGATCGGCGACATCCTGGCCTCGGCCTTCGGCGTGCGGGAGTTCGTCGCCGGGGGTGTGGGAGCGGCGATCGTGCAGGGCATGCGCCGCGGCATGTTCTCCAACGAGGCGGGTCTGGGGTCGGCTCCCAACGCCGGCGCCACCGCGTCGGTGTCGCACCCGGTCAAGCAGGGCCTGGTGCAGTGCCTGGGCGTGTACTTCGACACCCTGCTCATCTGCTCGGTCACCGCGTTCATCATCCTGGTGGCCGAGCCGGAGTACGGGGGGGAGGGCGGCGCCCAGGTCACCCAGGTGGCACTGGAGTCCACCCTGGGCGGATGGGCGGTGCACGCGCTCACCGTCATCCTGTTCCTCCTCGCCTTCTCGTCCGTGCTGGGCAACTACTACTACGGTGAGACCAACCTCAGGTTCCTCGACGCCGACCCGCGCCACCTGACCTACTTCCGCGCGTTCGTCCTGGCGGCCGTGTTCGCCGGGAGTGTGGCGCCGCTGACCCTGGTGTGGGCCCTCGCGGACGTGTTCATGGGCGTGATGGCGGTGATCAACCTGATCGCGCTGATACCGCTGTCGGAGATCGCCTTCCGCCTGCTGGCGGACTACGGCCGCCAGTACCGCAACGGTCTGGACCCCCAGTTCACCCTGGCCAAGATGCCCGAGCTGAGGAACGTGGAGTGCTGGGGCGACGCCGAGGGCGCGCTGCCCGAGGACATCGCGCGCGGCCACGGCGTGCGGCTGGGCGACCCGGTGGTGCCGACCGACGACCAGGACCGTCCCGACGACGGCGGAGACGGCGGAGGCACCGGTCGCTGACCCGGCGGCCGTCCGGGCGTGGAGGTGGGCGTTGTCCACAGCCCGAGCCCGTCGGTCCCGGACGAAAACGGTTTTCGGTTACCATTCCTGAAGATCCCATCCGACAACGCGGAGTAGCACCGTGCCCGACCGGACCCCTTCAGCCGCCGGTTCCACCCCCAACGCCTCCCTCGGCGACTCGCTCGCCGCAGGGTGGGACGAGCGCGGGGACGAACTTCCCCCCTCGGAGTGGGGACGCCGCTCCGGAGCGCGCAGGACCGGGACGGTCTGGCTGTTCGCCCTGTTCATCACCGCGATGGCGCTCGCGCACGCGTGGCTGTCCGATCAGCTGACCAGTCAGGCCTTCCTCGCCTGGGCCACCGTCTTCACCGCGATCAGCTTCCAGGCGCTGCCGTTCCTGGTCTTCGGCGTGGCGCTGTCGGCCGCCCTCACGGCCTTCGTGCCCGCCTCCGTCTACCAGAGCTTCTTCCCGTCCAGGCCGAGCGCGGCCGTGCCCGTCGCCGGACTGTCCGGGGCACTGCTGCCCGGGTGCGAGTGCGCGTCGGTGCCCATCGCGGGAAGCCTGGTCAAGCGCGGGGTCGCTCCAGCGGCCGCGCTCACGTTCCTGCTGGCCGCGCCCGCCATCAACCCGGTCGTCATGATCGCCACCGCCGTGGCCTTCGCCGGACAGCCCGAGGTGGTGCTGGCCCGGTTCGCGGCCTCGCTGCTGGCGTCGGTGGTCATCGGCTGGATCTGGGTCCGGTTCGGCCGGGCGGACTGGCTGCGGCTGCCCGCCCCCACGCACGCCGAGGGCGCCGGCCGCTGGCTGGTCTTCCGTGACTCGATGCTGCACGACATGATGCACGCGGGCGGCTACCTCGTGGTCGGCGCGCTGGCCGCCGCGAGCCTGAACATCCTCGTGCCGCGCGAGTGGCTGCTGTCGGTGGCCGAGGCGCCCGTGGTGTCGGTGCTCGTCCTGGCGGGGCTGGCGGTCGTGCTGTCCATCTGCTCGGAGGCCGACGCCTTCGTCGCGCTCAGCTTCACCGACTTCTCGCCCACGGCCAAGCTCGCCTTCATGGTGATCGGCCCGATGGTGGACCTCAAGCTGATCGCGATGCAGGCGGCGGTGTTCGGATGGCGCTTCGCCGTCCGGTTCGCCCCGCTGTGTCTGGTGGTCGGCCTGCTCAGCACGTTCCTGATCGGAGGCCTGCTCCTGTGAACCGCATCGCCCAGGGACTCACCCTCGTGCTGCTGGGCGCCGCCGCGCTGACCAGCACCGTTCCCACCGACATGTACCTGAACTGGGTCAAACCGGGGTTCGGCCCCTTCCTGGTCGCCGCCGGTGTGGTCACCGTCGCGCTGGGCGCCGTGGTGGTGGTCGCCGAGATCCGCCGCGGGAACCGGGGCGGGGACGACGGGCAGGACCACGCGTTCTGCGCCGCCGCGACCGGCGACGGGGGAGCGGACGGCGGTCACACCCCCGGGGACGCGCACGGTCACGACCACTCCCGCGCGCCCCGCGTGGCCTGGTTGCTGCTGGTGCCGGTCGTGGCCGTCTTCGTCGTGGCCCCGCCCGCGTTGGGCGCCTACACGGTGGAGCGCAGTGAACCCGCGAGTGCGCCACAGGAGGGGCCGCCCTCGGGTCGGTTCGACGACGGCCTGGACGACGCGGAGACGGGCGAGGTGGTCGCCATGGACATCCGTCAGTTCGTGATGCGGGCCTGGATCGACGAGGAGCGCGCGCTGTCCGGCCGCGAGGTCGAGCTGACCGGGTTCGCCGTGCCCAACCCCGAGGGCGAGGGGTGGTACCTGGCCCGGCTCCAGATGGCGTGCTGCGCCGCGGACGCCATCGTCAACCGGGTGCTCATCACCAACGTGCCGGAGCCGGAGGCGGACTCCTGGTGGACGGTCCGCGGCACGTGGGTCGAGCCGGAGGGCGAGCTGGTCGACGTCAGCGAGCACCGCTTCGAGGCGCTGGAGCGCTCGGAGGTGGCCAACCCGCCGGACCCCTATGAGGCCTGACGCCGGCCGGTCCCCGGCTGTCCGCGCCCTGCCGGTCGAGGGACCGGGACCGGTGGGGGCGCTGCGGGAACCGCGCTGATCCCCACCGACCGGCTCCCCGCGCGCAGTTCCGGATCGCCACACCGAGCACCATCCGACGCAATTGCGTTACTGTGGGTGACAATGGCCGGGTGTCAGAGTGGATCGACGAGAGTCAAACGATGTGGCGCCGTCTGCGTCCGAAGTCGATCCGTGCCCGCGTCACCCTCTGGGCGGTCGCGGTGCTCCTCGTGGTCATAGGCCTCTGGTCCCTGGCGACCGCCATCGCCGTCCGGGAGTTCGTTCTCGACCGCGACCGGGACCAGGCGGCCAGGGCGGCGCGGTTGGTGGTCGGCGACATCGTCGACAGCCGCTACGACGAACTGATCCCGACCGACGCGCCGATCCTGTGGCTCCAGATCGTCGACCAGGACACCCACGAGGTGCTGGCGTCCAGCGCCGCCATGCACGGTGAGCCCGCCCTCGCCATGCCGGACCCGGACTCCGAATCCGAATCCGTCCGCTTCGACACCACCGTCTGCGCTCCAGAGGTCCATCTCAGGGGCCGCGAGTGCCTTCTCGTGGTCGGCTACGAGGCGGACGCGACGGCCTACGGGGACGTCTGGGTCCTCGCGGCCTCCCTGAGGCCCACCCTGGTGGAGACGGTCACCCCCGAGGTGTTGCTGGGCGGAATGTCGGCGTTGCTGCTCTGCATCAGCGGGCTCGTCACGTGGTACGGCGTCGGCCGGGCCCTGCGCCCCGTGGGACGGATCAGCGCGGAACTGGACCGGCTGTCGGCGAGCAACCTGGACCGCAGACTCCCGGTCCCCAGGAGCCACGACGAGATCGCGCGCCTGGCGCGCACCGCCAACGCCAGTCTCGAACGCCTCGCGGAGGCCGTCGCCAAGCAGCGCCGGTTCGTCTCCGACGCCTCGCACGAACTGCGCAACCCCATCGCCGGTATGCGCGCCCGGATCGAGGTGGAGCTGTCCGACCCGGATCCCGACCCCTGGGCTCGCGAACTCCTGCTCACCGCCCTCCTCGCCGACACCGAACGGCTGGAGAACATCGTCGCCGACCTCCTGGAACTGGCCCGCCTGGACACCGGTGCGGTCGCCGACAGCCAGCGCGTGGACCTGTCCGCGCTGGTGGCCGACGAGATCGTCGGCCGCCGCAACGGCCCCGTGATCAGGGTGCACTCGGCGGGGCCGGTGTGGGTGCTCGTCAACCGGCTGCGCATCACACGTGTGCTCACGAACCTGCTCGCCAACGCCGAACGGCACGCCCGGTCGCGGATCGAGGTCACCGTCGACCGCGAGGGGGAGAGCGCGGTCCTGCGGGTGCACGACGACGGCGCCGGGGTGCCCGAGCGTGATCGGGGGCGGGTCTTCGAACGCTTCGCCCGACTCCAGGAATCACGCGAGCGCGACCCCGGCGGCAGCGGCCTGGGCCTGCCGATCTCCCGGGAGATCGCCGAGGACTACGGAGGCACGCTCACGGTCGCGGACAGCGACGTGCTCGGCGGGGCCGTGTTCACGCTCACGCTCCCCGCCGAGCCCGGTCGGCTGGCCTGACCCGCGCCGCCTACCCGGCCGCGTCCGCGTCCGAGAGCGGGACCTCGCCGGGGCTCGGCCGGTCCAGCTCGAACTCCAGGATCTCGCCGCCGCCGCTGTCGGTGGTCCTGGGCTCCTGGAGGACCTCCAGGCCGCCCTCGGCGTGGTGCTGCACGACCATGACCCCGGTGTACCCGCTGTGGTCGTTCTCGGTAGCGGAGAAGGGCACCAGGCCCGGTCCCGTCCAGGCGTGGGAGTTCAGGGTGGCCAGGAGCGCCTCACGGTCCAGGTCCGGGCCGACCTCCATGAGCACCTGGGCGAACAGCGTCGCCTGCGCCATGCCGTAGATCGTGGTGTCGGTGAACGGCGTCCCCTCGTTGTACCGTTCGTGGATCTCCCGGAAGAACTCGGTCCACGGGTCGTCGGACTGGGCGGCCATCGGCAGGAACGCGGTCATGATCAGCCCGTCCAGGAAGGCCTCGGCCGGGATGTCCTCGGCCGGGGTGCCCTGGGCGTACTCCTCGATGAGGCCGGTCACGATCCGCACGTCGGCGCCGAAGCTGGGCGCGACCCACTGGGGCTCGTAGCCGATCGCGGCGGACTCCATGACGGCCAGGGCGAGGTAGGAGGGGATGCAGTAGCACACGGCGATCTCCGCGCCGGACTCCTTCATCGCGGCGATCTGACCGGCGAGTTCGGGCACGCCGGGGTCGTAGGACTCCCAGGCCACGATCTCCTCGGAGAGGTACTGCTCGATCCCGGCGTGCGACGCGGGGCCCACGTCGTCGTTCTGGTACAGGAGCGCGACCTCGTCGCCGGCGAAGTGCTCGGCGATGAACGCGCCCTGGACCTTGGCCTCGCGGGTGTAGTCCACCTGGAAGCCGTAGCTGTAGGGATACTCCTCGGGCTGGTCCCAGGACAGCGCGCCGGAGGAGACGAACAGGTCCGGCACGCCCTGTTCGTTGAGCTCGTCGATGACCGACTCGTGGGTGGGGGTGCCCAGACCGCCGAGCATCGCGAAGATCTCGTGGTCCTCCATCAGGGTGCGGGTGGCCTCCTGCGTGTGCGCGGGGTCGAAGCCGTCGTCCTGGACCTGGTACTCGATCCGCCTGCCGTGGATGCCGCCGTTGTCGTTGACGTAGTCGAAGACGGCCCGCGCGCCGGTGGACACGTGCCGGAAGCCGGGTGCCGCGGCACCGGTGAGCGGCTGGTGCGTGCCGATGACGACGGCGTCGTCGGTCACCCCCTGGGTGAGGTTCGCGGCGCCGGCCCCGCCGTCCGACTGCTCCCCGCCGCAGGAGGCGGTGAGGACCGCGACGGCCAGGGCCAGAGCGAGGGTTCTCAGAGTGCGCATGATGGTGTGTCCTGGGGGTCCTTGATAGGTCTCGGCGGGCGGGGGCTCCGTGATCGGGGGGCGGAGCCGGAGGTCAGAGAGGGTTTCGGTGGGTTACTCGGGAGTACGTTACCCGCGGGTTAACACCATACGCGTGTCGCAGACCACTGCAACCTCCTGGGGGTCTGTGCGTGGCCCTCTGGCCGGACCCGGCCACGCGGCCTCCCGCCCGCGCCCGGGGTGCGGCTCGCCGCGCGGGGTGGAGGACGCACGGCCGCGTTGCGGAACACCGCCGACCCCCTCGGCGGCGGGGAAGGATGAAGCGCTTTCCCGTAGCACGGATCGTGAGGGCTCGAAGGCGGCGGGACGACTCCTCCCGAAGGCCCGGAGGCGGGTCACCCCACCGGCCGGACCTCCATCGTGGGCGCGGGCTCCGCCGTCCGGGAACGGGCGCCGGTGCTCCGACGGCGGGAGCTGCCCCGACGGGGCACGGAGGCGGCGCGCGGCCGGGGGAGGCGTGCCAGGGCCCAGCCGACGCCCACGTGCGCCGTGCAGACGCGGGACCGCCCGGGACCGGCGAGGTGGGCGCTCAGGCGCGGGCCGCGGAGAGCCGGGGCGTCCAACACCGTGAAGCCCGTCGCGGCGCCCTCGTTCGCGGGGCCGCGGAAGCGGGTGGGGGTTCCGTGCGGGAGCGGGACGACGCGTTCCGGGTCCCTCGTCTCCGCGGCGTGCCCCCGGTCAGGAGGGACCCGCCACGGTCCCGGCCATGTGCCGGTCGTCGGGCTCACCCGAAGGGAAGCCGCGTCTGCGGACGTGCGTCCAGGATGTGCCCGGGGCCGGCGCGCGGTGCCGCGGTGCCCTGACGGAGGTGTGCGCGGTGCCTCCCGGGCGCGGGGGTGGATCAGCCGCAGACCAGGGCCGCGGATCCGCCGTCCTGGTACTCGGCCTGGAGGGGGGAGGTGTCCGCGAGGGTCACCGCGATGGGGGCGTCGGTGGGGGCGAGCCGCCGCATCGGCAGGTGGGTCCTGGCCTCGTTGCCCGGCGAGACCTCGACACGGGCCGGGGAGGCGCCGACGTAGACGTTCTCGCGGCCGTGGGAGATCCCGGTCCGCATGGCCAGGGCGACGATCGTCCAGTTCCCCGCCGGCACGTCCGTGAGCGTGAAGCCGACACGGGGTCCCGAGGGGAGGAGCCTGTGGGCGACGGGGGCCTGCTGCGGGATCCGGGAGTGGAAGGCCCCGACCAGGATGTTGGTGTCCCTGGCGGCGCGGGGCAGCTCCACCGTGCCGCTCAGGGTGCCCGTGGGGCGACCGCTCGCGGGCGCCGGGCCGAGGCCCGTCAGTTCGTGCGTGCAGGGCATGCGGCTGAACCCGCCCGAGGCGGCCACCAGCAGCCGCTCGACGTCGGGGTGGCGGTACTGGCGGGGAGTCATCCCCACTGTGCGGGTGAATCGGCTGGTGAACGTGCCGACGCTGTTGTATCCGACGGTGTAGACGATGTCGCACACGTTCATCGGTGAGCTGATCAGGAGTTTCTTGGCCTCGAACATGCGCACCGCGGTCAGGTACCTGCCCGGTGGAACTCCGACTTCCTGCGCGAAAACCCGAGACAGGTGGAAGGGGCTGACGAAGACCTCGTTGGCGATGTCCTCCAGCGTGATGGGATCGGAAAAGCGTCTGTGGATCATCGCGACTGCCTTGCACACTGCTTCGCGCACTACCACTCCTACGGTGACGGGCCAGCACGGAGTCGACGTGAGCGCGAGCCCGAGGGGAAGCGCGCGGCTCACCGCTCCATCCTTCTCAGGGGGTCAGGCGCTAGCGTCTCCAAAATTGCTCTCTGCATCCATAACTATCTTTTCCGATCGTGTGCACTAATCGGACATGTGTTCGCATCGCGTCGAATTATGTGCTGGCTCAAATTCCCCACCAGTCAGCATGGGCCATTTCGGTCCCGTTTGTCGCATGGTGCTGGTGTGAGTCGAGTTAAGAGTCTCCCATTCAGTGCTAATAAAACATTCTGTGATTGCGGTCAAGGGGGTGGTGTCCCCCGTCCTGCCGCCGTGGGGTGCGCGGGGATGGCACGGGCATGTCGGCGGTACGGGTGTGCGCGGGGGTGACTGTCACATGAGAAAGACATAGTGGAAGTCGACCGTGTGCGCGGTGCCCCGGATGGGCCGGGAACCGCTTGCCAATGCGTTCCGACCCAGTTCGGAGCGGGTGCCGCGGCCAGCGGAGAGAGCAAGGGCAAAGTAGTATGTGTTTAGGAAGTGGATCTACGATTCCGTGGGGTGGATTCTGGTGAGTCGGTCTCGGCGTAGGTACAACCAGTACTGCGGGCTGGCGTCGGCGCTGGACGTCATCGGGGAGCGGTGGACGCTCCTGATCGTGCGGGAGCTGCTCATCGGCCCGGCGCGCTACCGCGATTTACTGGAAGCGCTCCCGGGGATCGGCACCAATCTCCTGGCCGAACGTTTGAAGTTCCTGACCGAGCACGGGGTGGTGCGCAGACTGTCGGGGGGAAACGAACGCGGGTACGCGCTCACCGACCACGGGGAGCGGCTCCGGGCCCCGGTCCTCCAGATCGCCCACTGGGGCCTGGGCCACCTCGGGGCGTCCACGGGGGACGAGGAGGTCCGACCGGGTTGGGGGTTCCTGGCGGTCCAGTCCATGATCGACCCCTCCCGGGTGGGCGACGCCGACGAGTGCTACGAGTTCCGCGTCGACGGCACTGACTTCCACATCCGGGTCGGGGACGGACGCGCCACCGCGCACGAGGGGCGGTGCGAGGCGCCGGCGATGGTCGCGGCCACCGACGCGCGGACGTTCGTGGAGATCGGCTCGGGCAACCTCGATCCGATCATGGCGGTGGTGAGCGGCCGGCTCTCGCTGGAGGGCGACGAGGAGGCGGTCCAGCGGGCCATCGCCCTCCTGGGACTCGCCGGTGCTCCGACGGGCGTGCGCCGACGGGTCACCGGGGCCGCGTGACGGGCCCGGTCCCGGGGGCGGCAGGCCATCAGCCCATCCCATGCTTGAAAATCCAGTGGTCATTCTCCCGGAGGAGGGCAGCGGTGCTCGTGCCCGGTCGCCGGGTGCGCCAGCACGGCGTCCCTCCCGCCTGCCTGGGCCTGGAGCAGCGGATTGCTTTCCTGCATGTCCGCGGTTGCCTCCCGCGGGCGGATCGGCGTCCGTACGCGGCAGTCAGGAGGGAGACACGCTTGCCGCTATAGGCAGATAAAGCTCATGGAGGAGGGTGTATCCGCGAGGCGGAACGGCGCCCTCCTTCTTTTCCCTTGCGCCCCGTGCGCGGGTCGCGGCGGAGAGCAATCCTGAAGAGGAACGGGGTTCGGCGCCCGCCCACGATGGGCGTTGTCCCCCGGGTCGCCCGCGACCTCCCCCACCTCCGAGGAACGCTCATGCGGTTGTTGTTCCGCCTGGCCAGAATCGCCAGCACCGCCCCGCCCGCGGGCGCCCTGGCGTCCATGACCGTCCGCCCCGCCCCCAGTCCCGCCGTCGCGCCCCTGGCCACCCGAGGGCGCCAGCGTCCGACCACCGACTCCGGGAGTGTCCGATGACCCTGAGCAACAGCGCCCGCCGGGCCTACCGCGGCGGCATCGACGTGCTCAACACCCGACGCCACCGGACCGGGCTGCGCGTCTTCATGGTGATCGTCCTCGCGCACTGGGCCGAACACCTGGCCCAGGCGGCGCAGATCTACGCGCTGGACTGGCCGGTGGCCGAGGCGCGGGGTGTGCTCGGCATCCCCTTCCCCTGGCTGGTCACCTCGGAGTGGCTGCACTACGGCTACGCGCTCGTGATGCTCGTGGGGTTGTTCCTGCTGCTGCCCGGCTTCACCGGGCGCTCGCGCACCTGGTGGTGGATCTCGCTCGGCATCCAGCTCTGGCACCACCTCGAACACCTGCTGCTGCTGGTCCAGGCCCTGGTCGGAGTCAACATCGCCGGCCGGGACGCCCCGACCAGCCTCGTCCAGCTGCTCATTCCGCGGGTGGAGCTGCACCTGCTGTACAACTCCCTGGTCTTCGCGCCGATGGTGGTCGCCCTGTACCTGCACGCGCGGCCCAGACCCGCCGAGCGGGACACGATGGTGTGCGACTGCGCCGACGAGGAGGAACCGTCCGGGGCGGTCGCGTGACCCGCCGCCGGATGGGCGCCTTCCCGGTGGTGGTCCTCGTGCTCGGCCTGTTCCTCGCCTACCTGGGCGCGGGCAACGTGGACCGCAGCATCCGCGCGCTGCGCGCCGACGGGGACCCCGGCCGGTTCAC
This sequence comes from Nocardiopsis sp. NPDC050513, assembly GCF_044457925.1. Lineage (NCBI taxonomy): Bacteria > Bacillati > Actinomycetota > Actinomycetes > Streptosporangiales > Nocardiopsidaceae > Nocardiopsis > Nocardiopsis sp. NPDC050513. Next base: position 165,189 of record NZ_JBITHK010000012.1, read on the forward strand.
CGCGGCCGCGCAGGACTGCGTGAACCACTTCGGGCACGTGTCCTGCACGTGCTACGGGGACTACAGCGCGGACGACGGGTCGGTGGAGCGAGAGTGGGTCTACCTCTCCGGCGGCGACTTCGCCTGTGAGGAGGGCAGCGTGTCGGCGGCGGTGGACATCGGAGCCGAGACGCGCGTGTACCACCCCGACGGCTCGCACGAGTGGATCGCGACCGCCGCGCTGATCCTGGCGGGGCTGGGCATGGCCGCGTGGTCGGTGGTGCCGTGGGCACGCGCCGTGCTGCGCGCCCGGGTCCACGGCTGAGGGCCTACTCCCGGTCGGCGTCCACCCGTCCGGCCGCCACCGACTTCGGGGACCGGTCCAAGAGTTCGCGCGCGGCCCGGGCGATGCGGTCCGAGGCCTGGTGGACCGGGCTGTCGCGGCGCCATACCAGCAGGTGGCGCAGCTGGATCGGGGCCCCGGCCAGGGGCCGGATGACGACGCCGCCGGAGGCGTCGAAGTCGGACTGGCACGGGGCCACCGCGCGGTGGTCGGCGATGAGGTCGTGGATCTCCGAGCGGTCGTAGAGGCGGAAGGGCACGTCCGGGGTGAACCCGGCCCGTTGGCAGGCCAGATAGAAGCACTCCGGCCAGCCGCTCCCGTCCGGAGGCGTCAGCGCCCACGGGCTGTCGGCGAGGTCGGCCAGGCGCACGGTCGGCCGGCCGGCCTCGGGGTGGCCCTCCCACAACGCCACGTGCAACGGCTCGACGGCGAGCATCGCCCACGCGAGCGGCCCGTCGGTGGGCAGGTCGCGGTCCACGTAGTCGACGGTGGTCCCCATGTCCAGGCGACCGGCGCGGACCAGGTCGGTCACCAGCTTGGGGGAGTACTCGGTGCGCACGTGGACGGGCGCGTCGGGGAAGACCTCGGGCAGCCGCGCGGACAGCTCCAACGTCAGCGGCCCCACACCCCCGATCCTGATCGTGGTGGGGGAGGCGCGCCGCGCCGTGATGTCGTGCAGCAGGTCGTCCATGGACAGCAGGACCGACCGTGCTCGGACCAGGACGAACTCGCCCAGTTCGGTGGGGCGCACCCCGGAGCGCCCCCGGTGGAACAGGGGGCCGCCGACCTCGCGCTCGATCCGCTGGAGCTGCGTGGTCAGCGCGGGCTGCGACGTCGACAGGGCCGCGGCGGCCCTGGTCACGCTGCCGGTGTCGGCCAGGAGGCAGAGGGTACGCAGGTGGCGGAGTTCGAGGTCCATTCCTGGAATGTAGGACGAGTGGATGGTTCGTGTACAGACGTGCGTTCGCAGGTCGGTGAAACCAACGCCCCGTCAAGCCGATCGCGTTCCCCCGCCCCGCCCGTCCAGCCCCGAACGACCTTCGCGCGGTCCTTGTGGGATAGGGTGCCGTTCGTCACCATATAGTTGGACGACCTACTAAATCGCTCGTGGGTCGCCGCAACCGTGGGAGAGGCTCATGGCGGTCGAACGCACACTGCACACACCGGAGGCCGAACAGCTCCTGGAGCTGACGCGGGAGATCGCGGACAAGGAGCTGGTCCCCCGCGCCGCCGGGGACGAGGAGAACGCCGCCTTCCCACGGGACGTCTTCCGCACGCTCGGCGCCGCCGGGCTGCTGGGCCTGCCCTACCCCGGCGAGTACGGCGGCGGCGACCAGCCCTACGAGGTCTACCTCCAGGTCGTCGAGGAACTCGCCCGCGGCTGGCTGGCCATCGGTCTCGGAGTGAGCGTCCACACGCTCTCCTGCTACCCCGTGGCAGCCTTCGGCACCGACCGCCAGAAGGCCGCCCACCTGCCCGACATGGTCGGCGGCGACCTGCTCGGCGCCTACTGCCTGTCCGAGTCCGGCTCCGGCTCCGACGCCGCCGCCCTCACCACCCGCGCCGAACCCGTCGGCGACGGCTACCGCGTCAACGGCGCCAAGGCGTGGATCACCCACGGCGGCCGGGCCGACTACTACACCCTCTTCGCCCGCACCGGCGGCCCCGACTCCGGCGCGGGCGGCATCAGCTGCTTCCACGTCCCCGCCGGAACCCCGGGGGTCGGTGCGGCCGCCCCCGAGCACAAGATGGGCATGGCCTCCTCACCCACGGCCGGGATCCTGTTCGACGACGTCGAACTCGGCCCCGACGCCCTCACCGGCGAACGCGACCGCGGCTTCGGCATCGCGCTGGCGGCGCTGGACTCCGGGCGCCTCGGCATCGCGGCGTGCGCGGTCGGCCTCGCCCAGGCCGCCCTGGACACGGCGCTCGCCTACTCCCGCGAACGCCGCCAGTTCGGTCAGGCCATCGGCGACTTCCAGGGCGTGGGCTTCATGCTCGCGGACATGGCCACCCAGATCGCCGCCTCCCGCGAGCTCTACCTGGCCGCGGCCCGGCTCCGCGACGCCGGCCGCCCCTTCACCACCCAAGCGGCGATGGCCAAGCTCCTGGCCACCGACACCGCCATGCGGGTCGCCACTGACGCCGTCCAGGTCCTCGGCGGCTACGGCTACACCCGCGACTTCCCCGTCGAGCGGTACATGCGCGAGGCCAAGGTCCTCCAGATCGTCGAGGGCACCAACCAGATCCAGCGCCTGGTCATCAGCCGCAACCTGGCCCGCGGCGTGTGACCGGTCAGGACCGCAGGAGCGCGACCGTGTCCCCGTGTGTGCGGACCACCGTCCGCACGGGCCGGTCGGTGAGCACGGCCAGCGCGGCGCGGTAGTCGGCGCCCCGGTCCAGGTCGGTCAGCCAGGCCGCCTCCGGGCCGCCCCCGCCCGACCAGGACACCAACCGGGCCTCGGCGTGCGGCGGGCTGACCGCCACCCGCCGCAGCCCGCCCGACAACCCCAGCCCGGTCGCCTTGAGCAGGGCCTCCTTACGGGCCCAGTAGCCGAAGAACGCGGCGGTCCGCTCCGACGGCGGCAGCGCGTCCCACACCGAACGCTCCGCGTCCGCCAGCGTGTAGCCGACCAGCCCGTCCAGGTCGCGCGCCGCCGACACCCGTTCGACGTCCACCCCGACCGGCGCCCCCTCGGCCACCGCCAGCACCACCCACTCACCCGAGTGGCTGACCGACACCTCCCAACCGCCCGCCGGACCAGACGGCACGGGCTTGCCGTGCGGCTCGCGCTCACCCGGGTCCGCGCCCGCGCGCGCCTTCTCCTCACACGAACGGCAGACCAGGTCGAAGGTCACCTCCTCGGGCGGGCACTGCGCCAGCCGTGCCAGGGCCAGCCGGGCCATCGCCCTGCCGAGCAGGTGGCGGTCGCGGTCGGCCTGGTGCCGGAACCGGTCGTTGCGGGCGCGCTCCGTCCCGTCCAACAGGCGCAGGAGCCGGTCGGCCGCGTCGGAGGTGTGTGCCCACCACACCGTGGACGTCAGGGGCGTGAGGGTGGAACCGAGGGTCATAGGCCCATTGTCGCTCCATGCGCCGTGTGTTGGATGGTGTGAGCGCGACCGAAAACGGGAATCCGGTAGATGGCAGGTCAGCCCGTCCCCCTGGGAGGCCCGTATGTCCGTCGTGATGATGTTCGGAGCGGGAGCGATCGTCGGCCTGGTGGCCCTGTCCGCGGTCCTCGTGGTGACCCTCCTCCTGGACGGGGCCGGGGCGGACGTTCCCCCCTCCCGCGACAGGTCCGTACTCTAGGGACGCGCGGGACCGCCCGTGCTGCCACCGGTACGGGGGAGGGGTCACGTCCATGGCCGAGGAGAGCCGCCCGGCGTTCGCCGCCGAACGCAGGGACCGCATCCTCGAACTCGTCCGCGCCCACGGCACCCTGTCCCTGCGCGACCTCGCCGCCCGGGTGGGCGCCTCCGAGGTCACCGTCCGCCGCGACGTGCGCGCGCTGGAGGCCGAGGGACTGGTCGACCGGCGGCGCGGCGGGGCCGCGCTCCCCGGGCGCGTCGCCCACGACCAGAGCTACTCGGGCCGCAGCGGACAGTGCGCCGCGGAGAAGGCGGCCATCGCCGCCTCCGCCGCCCGGCTCGTGCGGCCCGGCGAGGCGATCGCCGTCGGCCCCGGTACCACCACCGAGGCCTTCGCCCGTGAACTGCTCACCCGTACCGAGTTGACCGTCGTCACCAACTCCCTGCGCGTGGCCGAGGCCCTGGCCGGGGCCGCCGGGGTCGAGGTGGTGATGACGGGCGGAACCCTGCACGGCCCCATCCGCGCCCTGGTCGGCGCCGCGGCCGAGCAGACCCTCTCCGGACTGCGCGTCACCCGGGCGTTCCTGACGGGCAACGGGGTCAGCGCCGACCGCGGGCTGAGCACCCCCAACCCGGCCGTGGCCAGCGTGGACCGGGCCCTGGCGGCGTGCGCGGAGGAGACCGTCGTGCTGGCCGACCACACCAAGATCGGCACCGACACCATGGTGCCCACGGTCGGCCCCGAGGAGATCGCCCACCTGGTCACCGACGCCAGCGCCGACCCGGAGGTGCTCATGACCCTGGAGGAGATCGGGGCGCTCGTGCACGTCGCCGTGGTCGCCGAGGAGAGGGGGAGCTGACCGGGCACGGCCGCCGGGTCGTGGACAGAACACGTACCCTTCCGTTCACGCACGCTTGTGCCGTTGGTGCCCTATGCGTGATCCTGGGCCCAACCCGCTCGACCACCGCCCCCGCACCGCCGTCCGCACCCAGGAGCCGCCGCACATGCCCTCCCAGCCGACACAGCCGGAGCACGCCGGGTCCGCCCCGGTGCGCGTCACGCCCACGCCCGTCGCCCTGCCCGATCCCTGGTCGCAGGCGCGCCTGACCGTCGTCGTGCCCACCTACAACGAGGCGGCCAACCTCCCGCTGCTGGTCGGCCAGTTGATGGCGCTCGGCCTGCCGAACCTCGCGGTCGTCGTCGTGGACGACAACTCGCCGGACGGCACCGGCGAGGTCGCCGACAAGCTCGCCGTCGAGCACCCCGGAAGGGTCTCCGTCGTGCACCGCACCCGCAAGGACGGCCTCGGCCGCGCCTACGTCGCGGGCATGATCCGCGCCCTCGACGACGGCGCGGACCTCGTGGTCCAGATGGACGCCGACCTCAGCCATCCCGCGGGCTACGTACCCCAACTGCTCGGCGCCCTGCTGTCCACCAACTCCGACGTGGTCATCGGCAGCCGCTACGTCCCGGGCGGCAGCCTGTCCGAGCACTGGGGGACCGGACGCCGCCTGCTGAGCGGATGGGCCAACGCCTACGTCAAGACCGTGCTGTCCATGCCCATCCGCGACATCACCGCGGGCTTCAAGATCTGGCGGGCCCCGACCCTGCGCGTGCTCGACCTGCCGAGCATCCAGAGCACCGGCTACGCGTTCCAGATCGAGATGCACTACCGGGCCTTCCGCCGCGGCCAGAAGATGATGGAGATCCCCATCCACTTCGAGGACCGCGTCGCGGGGGAGAGCAAACTGGACGGGGCGGTCGCCCTGGAGGCGGCCCTGCGCCCGCTGCGCCTGCGCCGGGCCGAACGCCTGCGCCGCTGACCCCGGTCGGGCCCGGTTCCTTCCCATGTCCGCCCTGACCTGCGATCATCAGGGGCAACGGGGAAGGAGGGGGCCACAGTGAGCGAACTACCCTATGACGTCGACGCCGACCTGGGGGACGACCCCCAGGAGACCGAGATCGCCGAGTGCGAGCGCGCGATCGACCCCGACTTCAACATCCTCGGCTACGACTTCGTGGACGACGACAGCCGGGGTGAGTGGGGGATCACCCAGGAGGTGCGCGCCGAACGGCAGCCGGTCATCCCGCACCAGCGGTGGGGCACCCAGCGCAGCGCGGAGGAGGACGCGGTGAGCGTGGTCCCGGAGTCGGACATCGCGGCCGAACCGGACGCCGCGCCCGAGTCCGATCTGTGACACCCGGATCCCCTCGGAGACCGGGACCACCCGGACAGCAGGAGGGCGACGGCCCGCTCGGGTCAGGATGACCCCTCCCGGCCCGTCTCGTGCGCCTCACCGGCGCTGGAGCCCGGGCACGCGCGCATCGGCGGCCCCGACACCCCGCAGAACCGCGTCGGTTTCCCCGGGCCGACGGGACGCACCTCGGCCACCTCCTCCCCGGCGGCGGGCGCCTCCGCGGGGCCCGGCATCCGTCGGCGCGGCAGCGCGGCGGCGCACAATGCGGCCAGCGCGCACAACCCCGCCAGCAGCAGCATCGCCGGTCCGAACCCCGCGGCGACCGCGTCCGCTCCCGCGCCCGGGCCACCTGCCTCACCGCCCGTGCCGCCGATCCCCGCCGCGACCGGCACCGCCGCGACCCCGATCAGCTGCGCGCCCCGGGCGAAGGTGTTGTTCACGCCCGAGGCCAGACCCGCGTGCCGCTCGGGCGCCGACGCCAGTACGGTCGCGGTCAGCGGAGCCACGGCCGCCGACAGGCCCAACGCGACCAGCAGCACCCCCGGCAGGACCCCGCCGACGTAGGTGTCCCCCGGGTCCAGCCGGGACAGCAGCACGAACCCGCCCGCCAGCAGCAGCGGACCGACGACCAGCTGCGGACGCGGGCCGATCCGCGCCGCCAACCTCCCCGAGCGCGCGGACAGCGCCAGCATGAGCGCGGTGATCGGCAGGGAGGCCGAGCCCGCCGCGATCGGTGTGTAGCCGCCCACCTCCTGGAGGTAGATGACCAGGAGGAAGAAGAGCGGGCCGAGCGACCCGTAGACGAGGACGGTGGCGACGTTGGTCAGCGTGAAGGCGGGGGAGGAGAAGACGCCCAACGGCAGCATCGGCGCGGCGCTCGCCCGCTCCACGAGCACGAACGCGGCCAGTGCCAGCAGCCCGACGACCGCGCCCGTCCAGACGGCCGGTGTGCCGCCCACCGCGCCCCACTGGATCAGCGCGTAGGTGATCCCGCCCAGCGCCACCACGCCCAGCAGGGCGCCCGGGACGTCCACGCGGTGCGCGGCCTCCTCGTCCCGCGACTCCGGTACCCGGAACCAGGTGACCGCCAGGACCACCGCGGCCAGCGGCAGGTTGATCAGGAAGATCAGCCGCCAGTCGCCGACCTGCACCAACCAGCCGCCCACGAACGGCCCCACGGCCGCCGCCACACCAGTCAGCCCCGACCACGCGCCGATCGCGCGTGCCCGGTCCTCCTCGCGGAAGCCCGCCTGGAGGATCGCCAGACTCCCCGGGGTCAGCAGCGCCCCGCCGACCCCCTGCACGACCCGCCCCGCGACCAGCCACTCCAACGTCGGCGCGAACACGCACAGCGCCGAGGCCACCGCGAACACCGCCACGCCCGCCATGAACAGCCGCACCCGGCCGAACCGGTCGGCCAGGGAGCCGCTGAGCAGGATGAGCGCCGACAGCGTGACCATGTACCCGTTGACGATCCACTGAAGGCCGGACAACCCGGTGTCCAGCTCGTCCTCGATGGCGGGCAGGGCCACCGTCACCACGGTCGAGTCCAGGAACGCCATCCCCGAACCGAGGACCGTGGCCGCCAGGGTCCAGCGCCCGGTGGGGGTCCCCCACGCCACCGCGCCCGCCGCGACCGGGATCGAAGCTCGCACAACGCACCTCCGAGCCACAACATACGCGGCGCGGCCCCGCACCGGAGTGGGGACCGCGCCGCGTGTCACGCGCCCGTCAGGTCCGGAGCGCCGGGGGCGTCATTCGCTGGCGAGCGCCCCGGTGATGGAGGTGCCCGCCGCCCGTCGGCCCGGCAGGATCGAGGCGAGCAGCCCGGCCAGGACGGCGACCGCGATGAACACCGCGATCTGACCGGCCGGCAGGCTGAACACCAGGCCCGGCAGCACCGAGTCGGCGGCGGCCCAGCCGAACGCCACGCCCAGGGCGATGCCGATCCCCGCGCCGATCAGGCACAGCAGCACGGCCTCCACGCTGAGCATCCGGCGGAGCTGGCCCCGGGCCAGCCCCAGCGCCCGCAGCAGCGCGGACTCGCGGGTGCGCTCCAGCACCGACAGCGCCATCGTGTTGGAGATGCCGAAGACCGCGATGACGATCGCCAGACCCAGCATCGCCGCGATCGTGTAGAAGGCGATGTCCATCATGTCCGAGAACTGCTCCTTGATCTCGGCCACGGACATGACCTGGAGCGTGGGGTCGTCCTCGACCGCGTCGTAGACCGCCTCGCGCAGCTCGGCCGGGTCGGCGTCCGGGGCCCCGCGGATGAGCAGTGCCTCGTCCCGGGTCGCCTCGGGGAACAGGGCGGCGAGGTCGTCCTCGTGGAGGTAGCCGTCATAGGCGCCCACACCGGCCTCGACGATCGCCGCGACCTCCAGGTCGAGTTCGGCGCCCTCGTTGGCCAGGGTGTAGGTGTCGCCCACGCCCACGCCGTCGGCGTGGCCCTCCACGAGCGCGATCCGGCCGGGCCCCGCGTCGGACAGGTCGCCCTCGACGGTCTCCATGGTCAGGTCGGCGCCCATCTCCGCGCCGGGGTAGGCCACCAGGTTCGCGAACCCTCCGTCCGCGCCCTCCAGGTAGCCGCTGCGCTGGCCGAAGACCCCGGCGACGGTCGGCTCGTCCTCCAGGTCGCGTCGGACCTCCTCGGGGACGAAACCGAACTCGGTCGCGTCGGCGGTCGCGTCGCCCCCGGCGCCGGTCCCCTCCGCGGGGACGCCGTCGGCGCCCGGCTCCTCGGCGGTCTGGGGGCCCTCGGCGCCGTCGGCGGAGGCGTCCCCGCCCTCGGCGGTCGGGGCCTCCTCGGCGGCCGCGGGCTCCTCCATGGAGAACTGCGGGTTGATCTGGTAGTCGACCGGGAACTCCTCCTCCAGCATCCGGGTCAGGGTCGACTCGGTGGAGGCGCTGACGACGGAGTAGCCGGTGATGAGCGTGGCGCCCACGGTCAGGGCGATCATCGCGGTGGCGGCGCGGCGCGGGCTGCGGACGGAGTTGTCCACGGCGAGCATGCTCGCCACACCGACCCGGCGCAGCGGCAGGCCGACCAGGCGCACGATCCAGCGCACCAGGAGCGGCCCCAGGACCACCACGCCCACGAACGCGACCAGGGCGGCGCCCGTGACGACGACCAGGCCCGTCTGGCTCGGGCCGGAGGCCTGGGTCAGGGCGACCATCGCTCCGGAGACCGCGAAGGCCAGCAGGCCGGACACGACGCGGATCCAGCCGGTGCCCTTCTCGATCCCGGAGGCGGTGGCGCTGGTGCGCAGAGCCGCCAGCGGGGCCACGCGGGTGGCGCGGAGCGCCGGGACCATCGCGGAGAAGACGGTGACGACCGTGCCGATCGCCAGTCCCGTCAGGATCGCGACCGGGGTGACGACCACGGGGACGCCGCCGTCGGCGCCCATCGCCGGGGCCGCGAAGGCGGCTCCGGCGACGCCGATGCCCACGCCCGCCAGGACGCCCAGGCCGGAGGCGACCAGGCCCACGACCGCGGACTCCAGCAGCACCGAGCGGAAGACCTGCGAGCGCTTGGCGCCCACGCACCGCAGCAGGGCCAGCTCGCGCTGGCGCTGGGCGATGAGGATGGCGAAGGTGTTGTAGATGACGATCCCGGCGACGAACATCGCGATGAACGCGAACAGCAGCAGCGCGATGCGGAAGATCTCGGTCTCGGCGCCGACGCCCTCGGCCATCTCCAGACCGTACTCCTCGCCGGTCATGACGTCGGCGGAGGCGCCCAGCGCACCGGAGACCGCCTCGGCGACCTGTTCGTCGGTGTAGCCCTCGGCGGCGATCGCGTCGATCTCGGCGTAGCCCGCCGCGCCGGTCATCTCCTCGACGGTGCCGGGAGCGAACACCACAGCGCCGGTCATGCTGTAGCTGGGGTCGACGCCGAAGTTCACCAGGCCGGTGACCTCGAACTCGCGCTCCTCCCGGCCGGGGTCGAGCACGGTCACGGTGTCGCCGACGGCGAAGCCCGCCTGCTCGGCGGTGGACGTCGCCAGGGCGATCTCGCCACCCGTCGAGGGGAGTTCGCCCTGTGCGGCGTCGAACCGGCTCGCGCCCTCCACGGAGACGGCGGCGGGCGGGGTGAACCCGAGCGCGCGGCCGTCCGCGTCCAGCAGCACGGCCTGGCCCCGGACCAGGCCGTCGGCCTCGGCGACCTCGGGCAGGGCGCGGACCCGGTCCAGGTCGCCGACTGTCAGCGGCTCGGGCTCGACGTACTCGCCGTCCTCGCCCGGCTCGGCCTCGGCCGGTGTGGCGATGGCGTCGACGGAGCCGGCGGAGCCCATCACGGACTCCTCGTAGTTGGCGTTCAGGGTGTCGGCGAACACCATGGTCCCGGAGACGAACATGACGCCGAGCAGGATCGCCAGGACCGTCGTCACGTAGCGGGACGTGTGCAGTCGCAGTCCCGCGAGTGTCGTGCGCAGCATGCGGTCAGGCCTCCAGCTTCAGCAGCCGGGCCGAGACCAGCTCGGGGTCGGGGTCGGTGACCTCGTCGACGAGTGCGCCGTCGCGCAGGAAGACGACGCGGTCGGCGTAGGAGGCGGCCACGGGGTCGTGGGTGACCATGACGACGGTCTGGTTCAGGTCCTTGGCCGAGTCGCGCAGGAACGAGAGCACCTCGGCCCCCGAACGCGAGTCCAGGTTGCCGGTGGGCTCGTCGGCGTAGACCACCTCGGGCGCGTTGAGCAGGGCGCGCGCCACGGCCACGCGCTGCTGCTGGCCGCCGGAGAGTTTGGTGGGCAGGTGGGACAGGCGGTCGCGCAGGCCCACCACGTCGACGATGTGGTCGAAGCGCTGCCGGTCGACTCTGCGCTTGGCGATCTGGGAGGGCAGCAGGATGTTCTGCTCGGCGGTCAGCATCGGCAGCAGGTTGAAGGACTGGAAGATGAATCCGATGCGGTCGCGGCGCAGCAGGGTCAGTTCGCTGTCGCGCAGGCCGGTGATCTGGGTGCGGCCCAGGTGCACGGTGCCGGACGTGGGCACGTCCAGGCCCGCCAGGCAGTGCATCAGGGTGGACTTGCCGGAGCCGGAGGGGCCCATGATCGCGGTGAACGCGCCCCGGTGGAAGTCCACGTCCACCCCGGCGAGGGCGTGGACCTGGCTGCCCCCGGTGTCGTAGGTCTTGGTGAGCCCCCGGGCGACCACCACCGGCGGGGCGGTGGCCGAGGGGACGGGCTGGACTGAGGACGCGGTCACGGCAGACAACTCCAGTGGTGACGGTGTGGACACGTGCCACCGGGCGGTTCGGGGGTCGCCCCCCGGTCCCGCCCGATGCGGTTTCCACGCTAGGTCCGCCGTGACGCCCGGTTCCTCCCCCCGCAGGCCGAATCGCACCCCGGCCAAAGGGACGAGTCGGTCGGGCGGCCACGACCCCAAGGTCGGGGGGCACCACCGACTTTCGTCGGGGGTCGTTCCGGTGAGGGAGTGCGGGACCCGACCGTGCGGAAGGCTGTGACCAGGGGCAACGCGCTGGACCCCGACGATCGGCCAACGGGTGGCCCGCCGTCGGCCAACGGCGGGACGGGGCGCGGGCCGACCGTAGAATCCGGCGCATGGGGGAGCGGAGCACGAGGGTACCGGGTGGACCCGCCCGACTGTGGCGGCAGGGCGCGCGTTGGTGGTGGGGGAACCGCCTGCGCTTCGCCGACTGGTTCTACGCCGCCGGGTCGTTCCCGTTCGTGGCGGGGGCCCAGCTCGTCCCGGACCTCGGACTGGTGAAGGGGCCCGTCGACGCCCTCTTCCAGGGTGCCTCCGACCCCCTGTTCGGGGTCCTGGGCGTCATGCTCCTGTGCGTGTTCCCGGCGGTGGCGGTCTCCCTGGCCGTCCTGTTCCGCAGGTCCCGCCCGCACCTGCTGCTGGCTCTGGCGTTCGTGCTCCTCCTGCTCTTCGGCAACATGCTCCCGGCCGCCTTCGCCCTCTACTCCTTCGCCGTGCACTTCGACGACCGCAGACTGCTCTCCGGGTGGTTCGCCCTGATGGCGCTCGCCATGTACGTCGGATTCGGGATCGGCCTGCTCCCCTACATCTTCAATGCGGGGTTCTTCCTCGTCGCCCCGACCACCTTCGGCCTGTGGGTCGGCACACGGCGGCAGCTCATCGACCGCCTCCAGGAACGCGCCGAGCGGCTCGAACGCGAGCAGCACCTCATGGCCGAGCACGCCATCACCGCCGAACGCACCCGGATCGCCCGGGAGATGCACGACGTCGTGGCGCACCGTGTGAGCCTCATGGTGCTGCACGCGGGCGGCCTGGAGGTCTCGGCCGAGGACCCGCGCACGGTCGAGGCGGCCGGGCTCATCCGCACCACCGGGCGCGAGGCCCTCGCCGAACTGAGGAGCATCCTCGGGGTGCTGCGCGACGAGTCCGGCGCCGCCGCGCCCACCGCGCCGCAGCCCGGGCTGTCCGACCTCGACCGGCTGCTGGGGGAGTGGCGCGAGGCGGGGATGGCGGTGGACCGCGTCGAGCCCGCACCGCTCGGGGAGCTGCCCCCGACGGTGCAGCGCACCGCCTACCGGGTGGTCCAGGAGGGGCTGACCAACGCCGCCAAGCACGCGCGCGGCGCCCGGGTGACGCTGGAGCTGCGCCGGCAGGGGTCCACCCTGGAGGTGGAGGTCGCCAACGGGCCCGCCACCACCGCCGCGCCGCCCCCGCCGCGCAGCGGGTACGGTCTTGCGGGTGTCCGGGAGCGCGTCGCCCTGGCGGGCGGGTCGCTCACGGCGGGCCCCCGGTTCGACGGGGGCTGGCGGCTGAGCGTCGTCCTTCCCGTGCACGGGGGACACGAGGCGGAGGAGAGTGACCGACGGTGATCCGCACCATCCTCGTCGACGACGAGAACCTGGTCCGGTCCGGGCTGCGGATGATCCTGGAGGCGGCGTCCGACATCGAGGTGGTCGGGGAGGGCGGGGACGGCGAGGAGGCCGTCCGGCTCGCCCGTGAGCTGTCTCCGGACGTGGTCCTGCTCGACATCCGCATGCCCGGCACCGACGGGCTCACCGCCGCAGCGCGCCTGACACAGCTGCCGAACGCGCCGCGCGTGGTCCTGCTCACCACGTTCGACCTGGACGAGTACGTGCACCGTGCACTGCGGGCGGGCGCCGTCGGGTTCCTGCTCAAGGACACCCCGCCGCGCGACCTCATCGCCGCCGTGCGCACGGTGCACGAGGGCAACGCCATGCTCGCGCCGCGCGTGACCAAGCGCATGCTCGAACGGTTCGCCGCCCCCGAGCCCGCCGGGGCCGCGGCGGAGCGCGCCGAGGCCGAGCGGCGGCTGTCCGTGCTGAGCGAGCGCGAACGGGCGGTGCTGGTCGCCGTCGCCAAGGGCATGTCCAACGCCGAGGCCGGGCGTGCGCTGGGGATGCGCGAGGCCACGGTCAAGGCCCACGTCAGCCGGATCCTGGCCAAGCTGGGTATGTCCAACCGCGTACAGGCCGCCATCCTCGCCCACGACGCCGGGTGGGCCTGAGTCCCCGCGGGGCCGGGCACGCGCTCCGCCCGGACCGCGTTCGTCCACCTCGGTTGCCGCTACCGCCGGGTAGCTCGGTACCCTGCAAGGCGATCCCACCCCCGGAAGATCCACGTCGTGGCTGGTGACACCAGCCGCAGGAGAAGAGGTGCCCCTATGTCGCGATCGGTTCTGGTCACCGGCGGCAACCGCGGAATCGGCCTGGCCATCGCCCGAGAGCTCGCCTCCGGAGGTGACAACGTCGCCGTGACCCACCGCTCGGGAGAGCCGCCGGAGGGCCTGCTCGGGGTGCGCTGCGACATCACCGACTCCGCGCAGGTCGACGCGGCGTTCAAGGAGGTCGAGGAGGCGCAGGGCCCCGTCGAGGTGCTCGTGGCCAACGCCGGGATCACCAAGGACCAGCTTCTCGCCCTGATGAGCGAGGACGACTTCTCCTCGGTCCTGGACACCAACCTCACCGGGGCGTTCCGCGTCGCCAAGCGCGCCGTGCGCGGCATGATGCGCAAGCGCGGCGGCCGCATCATCCTCATCTCGTCCGTGGTGGGCCTGCTCGGCTCGGGCGGACAGGCCAACTACGCGGCCTCCAAGGCCGGACTGGTCGGCTTCGGCCGCTCGCTCGCCCGCGAGCTCGGTTCCCGCAACATCACGGTCAACGTCGTGGCCCCCGGCTTCATCGAGACCGACATGACCGCGCAGCTCGGCGAGGACCGCCAGGCCGAGATCAAGAAGAACATCCCGCTCGGGCGGATCGGCGGCACCGAGGACATCGCCAAGACCGTCGGCTTCCTCGCCGGTCCCGGGGCCGCCTACATCACCGGCGCCGTCATCCCCGTGGACGGCGGCATGGGCATGGGCCACTAGGGCGTTCGCGCCGTACACGCCCTCGAAGCACCAGGCCAGCCCAGCTCCACCCGCACCAGCCACCGGACCACCCCCGCCGGCCAGACCAGAATCAGGAAACCCATGGGACTTCTCGAAGGTAAGCGCATCCTCGTCACCGGGGTGCTCACCGACTCCTCCATCGCCTTCCACGTCGCCCGCCTCGCCCAGGAGCAGGGCGCGACCGTCGTGCTCACCGGCTACGGCCGGATGAGCCTCGTGGAGCGCGTCGCCAAGCGACTGCCCGAGACCCCGCCGGTCCTGGAGCTGGACGTCACCGACGACGAGCAGCTCGGCACGCTGGCCGCCCGCGTGGGCGAGCACGTCGACGGCATCGACGGCATCGTGCACTCGATCGGCTTCACCCCGCAGGACGCGCTGGGCGGCAACTTCCTCAACACCCAGTGGTCGGACGTGGCCACCGCCATGCACACGTCCACCTTCTCCCTGAAGTCGCTCACCACGTCGCTCATGCCGCTGATGAAGAACGGCGGCTCCGTGGTGGCGCTGGACTTCGACAACAGCGTCTCCTACCCCATCTACGACTGGATGGGCGTGGCCAAGTCCGCGCTGACCTCCACGGCGCGCTACCTGGCCCGCTACGTCGGCGACCAGGACATCCGCGTCAACCTTGTCTCGGCCGGCCCGCTCAGCACCATGGCCGCGCGCAGCATCCCGGGCTTCGCCGAGCTGGCCAAGCACTGGCCGGAGCGCGCCCCGCTGGGCTGGGACGTCACCGACCCGGAGCCCGCGGCCAAGGCGGTCGTGGCGCTGCTGTCGGACTGGTTCCCGGCGACCACCGGTGAGATCGTGCACGTGGACGGCGGCTTCCACTCCACCGGAGCCTGACCGTCCTTCGTTCGTGGGCGCCCGGGCCGGGCGCCCACGAACGAAGGGGATGTGACGCGGTCGCGCTCCGGTGGCTGGATCCGTCCGATGAGCAGGGACGGTGCAGGACCGATGAAGTACGTACCCGAGGAGCTCGCCCACGACGCCGACGAGGTGCGTCGGCGGCACAGGGCGAACCAGGCAGCCTGGGACGAGGGGGCCCTGCGCTACACGGAGGGCGTGGCCGCCGCCGTCGCGTCGCTGCGCGCGGGGAGGTCGTCCGTGCATCCGGTCGAGCGCGCCGCCCTGGGCGACCCGGCCTCGTGGTGCGGGCGGGCCGTCCACCTCCAGTGCGCGTCCGGGCAGGACACCCTGTCACTGCTGCTGGAGGGGGTGCGGGAGGTCGTGGGCGTCGACATCTCCGGACGGCACGTCGACAACGCCCGCGCCAAGGCGCGCGCCCTCGGCCTGGCCGCGACGTTCCACCACTGCGACGTGCTCGACACGCCGTCCGAACTGGACGGCACCGCCGACCTGGTCTACACCGGGCGGGGCGCGCTCAACTGGATCCACGACATCCGCGCGTGGGCCGGAGTGGTCGCCCGGCTGCTGCGCCCCGGCGGACGGGTCCTGGTCTTCGACGCCCATCCGGCCAGTTGGCTGTTCGACCCCGAGGAGTCCACCCCCGTCTGGGCGGGCATCGACTACTTCGCCCACGCCGAGCGCAGCCACGGCTGGACGGCCGAGTACATCGGCGAGGTCGTCGAGGACCCCTCGGTCAAGCACGAGCGGCTGTGGACGATCGCCGACGTCGTCCAGTCCCTCATCGACGCGGGGCTGGTCCTCACGCGTTTGGAGGAGCGCCCGGACGAGTTCTGGAACGCCTTCCCCGCTCTCGGCGACGAGGTCAAGCGCATGCTTCCGATGACGTACCTGGTCACCGCCGATCGCCGCTGACCGGGGTCGGCGCACGCGGCGGAAACCGATCCGGCACGCCGGACACGGTCTCCGGCCGGGCCCGTGTAACCTGCGCCCGGACCGGACGACGGGCGGCGCGGGCCGCGAGGAGGGAGAACCGATGGATCTGCACCTGACTGGCGCGCGGGTCGTCATCACGGGGGCGAGCAGGGGGATCGGCCGTGCCATCGCCGACGTCTTCGCCGACGAGGGCGCCGACCTCGCGATCTGCGCGCGCAACCCAGAACCGCTGGAGGAGACCGCCGAGGAGCTGCGCCTGACCGGCGCGACCGTGTTCGCCCGCGCCCTGGACGTCGCCGACGAGCCCGCGCTGCACTCCTTCCTCGACGACGCCGCCGAGATCCTGGGCGGGATCGACGTGCTGGTCTCCAACGTCTCCGCGGGCAGCAGCCGCACCCCCGACCAGTGGGAGCGCAACTTCGGCGCCGACGTCCTGCCGTTCGTGCGCATGGCCGAACGCGTGCACCCGCACCTGGAGGCCTCCGAGCGCGGCGGGTCGGTGGTCCTCATCTCCACCACCTCCGCCCTGCACACCACCCGTCCCGCAGGGCCCGCCGCCTACGGGGCCCTCAAGGCCGCGCTCAACCACCACGCGGCCTCGCTCGCCCGGTCGTGGGCGCCCGAGGGAATCCGGGTCAACACCGTCTCGCCCGGCCCGATCGAGTTCCCCGGCGGCGGCTGGGACCGGCGCCGGGAGAACGATCCGGAGTTCTACGCGACCATCCGCGGCCGCATCCCCTACGGCCGCCTCGGCCGTCCGGAGGAGGTGGCCCGCGCCGCCGCGTATCTGGCCAGCCCCGCCGCCAGTTACATCACGGGCAACAACGTGGTGGTGGACGGCGGGTTCCTCGACCGGGTCTGACCGGACGCGCCCGTCAGGAGGAGCGCCCCCGGACGGCGGCCCACACCCGCAGGGCCAGGGTCAGCGCGCCGCACACCCCCGCGACGAGCACGGCGACCGTGGCGTCCGGCACCCACAGCAGGGCGAACCGCGGTCCGAGCGCGACGAGCAGCCACACCGCCGCCGCGACGCCGGCCGTCCCGGCCGCGCCCCAGACCAGGGCCGCCGCGACGTCGCCGCGGCGCGCCCGCACGGCGCGCCCGGCCAGTACCGCGCCGACCACCATGACCAGCGCGAACGCCGTGGAACCCCCCACCACCGCCAGGTCGGTCGCGTTCGGCCCCGGGTTCCGCGGCCGGTCGCCGCCCGCCACCAGGTGCGCCAGACCGAAGGCCACCGCCTGGATCTGCTCATCGCCCAGCACGTCGTAGGTGTTCTGGAGGACGACCACCGCGCGGTCGCGCTCGGGCAGGAGCACCACCATCGCCGCGTGGCCCGGAGCAGCGCCGCCGTGGAAGACGATCGGCTCGTCCAGCTCCGACAGCCGGGTGTCTCTCCACCCCAGCCCGTACTCCTGCTCCGAGCCGGGCACCGGCACGATCCCCGTGCGCGCCTGCGCCAGCGTCCGCGCGTCGAGCACCCCCGGGTCGTCCGCCAGTTGCGTGCGCGCGAACGCGGCCAGCGCCCGCAGGTCGCCGCCCAGGTAGCCGTAGGCCACCCCCGCGTCGTCGACGCCGTCCGCGTCGGCCAGCGGCACCCCCCACGCGAAGCGGTAGCCCGGGGTCAGCCCCGCCGCCGCGGCCTCCTCGGCACGGGTGAAGGCGGTGTCCATCCCCGCGGGGTCCAGCACCGCCTCCCGCAGGTAGTCGCCGAAGTCCTCGCCGGCCACGCGTTCGACGACCGCGCCCAGGACCAGGTAGTTCGCGCTGCTGTACTCGTGCGTTCCGGGATCGCCCACCTCCGAGGCCGCGATCCGCTCCACGCGCGGCGCGAACTCCGCGGACTCCGGGCCGTACACGTCGAAGGCCGCGACCGTGCCCGCCTCGGTGATCCCCGAGCTCTGTGTCATCAGGTCGCGCACGGTCGGCTCGGCGCCGAAGGCGGCGAACTCGGGCAGGTACTCCTCGACCGGCGCGTCCAGGTCGAGCCGCCCCTCCTCCGCCAGGACCAGTGCCGCCGTCGCGGTGACCGGCTTGGCCACCGACCCCCACAGGAACGGGGTCTCCTCGGTGACGGGCTCGCCGTGCCCGTCCACCCCGAACACGCCCTGGCGCTCGACCCCCTCGGGGCCCACCACCGCGTAGGCGAGCCCGGGGGTGCCGGTCGCCGCCATGCGTGCGCGGACGTAGGAGTCCGTGTCCCGGGCCGCGGCGGACGCGGGAGGCGGGGTCGGGGACAGCAGGGCCAGGGCGAGGCACGCGGCCGCGGCACGTCGGTACACGGGGGCTCCTTCGGATAACCATACGGACATACGATTATTACCATACACTGATACGGTTATGTCGTGCCAAGAACAGCGGACCACGCCCTCAGGCGTGCACAGATCAGCCGGGCCGTGCGCGAGATGATCGCCGAGACCGGCCTGGACACCGTCACCGTGTCCCGCACGGCCGCGCGCGCCGGGATGTCGGTCGGGCTCGTCCAGCACTACTTCCGAGCCAAGGACGACATGCTGCTGCACGCCTTCCAGGAGGTCAGCACGGAGGTCGCCGAGCGCGTCGCCGGGGTCGTGCGCGAGGGGGCCACCCATCGGCGGACCATCGCGGACGTCCTGCTGGACGCCCTCGCCGAACACCTGCCGCTCGACGAACCCCGCCGCGCCGAGTTCCGCGTCGTGCGCGCCTTCGCCGGGCGGGCGCTGGACAGCCCCGCCCTCGCCGAGGTGGACGCGCGCACCGCCGAGGCCATGCACGCGGAGATCGCCCGCGCGGTGCGCAACGGCACCGAGTGCGGGGAGGTCGAGCTGGAAATGGACGCCGACACCGCCGCCACGCGCATCGCCTCGGTGGCCGAGGGCCTGGCCACCCGCGTGTACCGCGGCGAACCCGGCGTCGCCGACCACGCCCGCGCGGCCCTGCGCGCGGAGCTCGGCACCGTGTTCACCGGTCGCTGCCGCCAGTACGAGGGCTGACTGCCCCGCGGTCCTTGCTTTGGCTTCTCACTTGGGCACAGGATGAGGGAAAACCCGTACACACGTCCCCGGAGGTCTCCACGATGGCGAAGCGAAAGGAAGGGGAGCCCATGACCGCCATTCTGGAAAAGTCCTCCGACGCGCGTCCGGCCCCGGTCAGTCTGCGTGATCTGGCCGACCACCTCGACGTCCCTCCGGGATTCAGGGTGGAGGTCCTTGAAGGGGCCATCGTGATGTCACCCACACCGTCGAGGAAGCATGCGGGTGTGCTCAGTCGGCTCACCGTTCAACTGGTGGAGCAGTTGCCCCATGATCGTTCGATGGCGCAAGTGTGCTCCGTCGAGGCCCCCGACGGGGAGGACTACGCCATTCCCGACCTGATGATCATCCCCGATGTTCTTATGGACGACGACGGTTGGCTGGTGAGCCCGGACGACGTCGACTGTGTGGTGGAGGTGGTCTCCCCGGGCAACGCCGCCAACGACACGAAGGTCAAGCCGTCCCTGTACGCGCGATGGCGGATCCCCCTCTACCTGATCATCGACCCGAGGAACGCGACCACCCGCCTGTACTGGGACCCGAAGGACGGCGAATACCAGGCCAGGCACGACTCCGGATTCGGCACCGACGTGGTCCTGCCCGAACCGCTCAAGGACGTCCGGATCGACACGTCCGTCTTCCCCAGGTACGGCCGCTGACCCCCCTCACGCCTCCCGCAGGACCCGCACCAGCCGCGTCGTCCGCTCCGCGCCCGCGTTCTCCCGCACACCCGTCTCCAGCGCGCCCCCCGTGGCGTCCACCAGGGACACGTGCCGCACCGCCCGCGTCAGCGCCGTGTACACCTGCGGGCGCGACACCGCCGCCTCCGGCGGGAACACCGCCACCACGGCGGGCCACCGGCTCCCGTGCGCCGCGGCGACCGTGACGGCCCAGCCCGGCCGCAGCGCCGACGGCTCCGCCACCGACACCCGCCGCCCGTCGGCCAGCTCGACCACCGCCGCCTCGCCCACCTCGCGCAGGAACCCCGTGTCGCCCGGCCCGTACCCGGGGCCCTCGGCGACCAGCAGCACGCGGTCGCCCGCGTCGAAGCCCCCGTGCGCGCCCGGTCCCGGGTTCAGCCGCTCCTTGCACGCGGCGTTGAGTGCGCCCGCGCCCGCCGGTCCGTCCTCCCGCGCCGCCACGACCTGCACGTCCTCGGGGGCGATGCCGAGCGCGCGCGGGATCGAGTCCGTGAGCAGCTGCACCACGCGGTGCGCGGCCTCCTCCGCCGACGCGGCGGGCACCCGGACCACCTCCCGCTCCGGCGCCGCCACCTCCGGCACGTCCCCGTCGGCCACCGCCTGCGCCAGTTCGGCGATGGACCCGGGCTCGCCCGGGTCGGCGACCTCGGCCACGTGCGCGGTCCGGGAGGCCGCCACGTCCACCACCACCCGGCCCGGGGTCGCGGAAGGCGCCTGGTGCGGGTCGGCGACCAGCACCAGGTGGGCGTCGTCGGCGCACGACGAGACCAGTTCGGCCGCCCGCGCCACGCCCACCGACATCGCCTCGCACAGCACCACCAACCCGACCTCCAGCGGGGCCCGACCCAGCAGTTCGGGCAGGGACACGGCGCGGAACCCGGGCTCGTCCTCGCCCCAGCAGCGGGTCAGCTCCCGGTTCACCTCGGCCGCCGCCCGCGCGGTCGGCGCGGCCACGGCCAGGCCCACCTGGCTGTCGGCCGCGATCGCGTGCAGGCACACCAGGGCCCGGGCCACCTCGGCGGCGTCTCCGGGACCGTGCCGCAGCACCGTGACCGGGCGCAGCGCCACGGTCACCAGCGCCTCGCGCGTGCGCTCCGACAGCGTGAACCCGTGCCGCTCGACCGCCGCGTCCACGGTCTCGGCGGCGGTCAGCGCGTCCATGACCGGTTCGTTGCCGCCGATCAACCGCGCCAGCTGCTCGCCCAGGCGCTGTTCGGCGTGGCCGATGTCGGGCAGGGCGTGGAACCGCTCGGCGTCCGGGAGGTCGGGGACCCCGCCCTCGGCGAAGTCGAAGTCGTCGTCGGTGTCGTCGGTGCTCTCGAAGACCACCGAGGAACCGTCCGCCACGGCCGCGTCCAGGGCCGCAGCGGGGTCGGCCACCCCCAGCTTGCCGACGATCGCCGCCAGCCGCCGCTCCTCGACCGCCGTGTGCCCGCGCCGCGCCGACTGGCGCAGCACGTGGGCGGTCAACGCGCCCAGCCGCCGGGGATCGTCCGGCCGGGCCTCGTCGCCCAGGCCTCGGCGCGCGCAGTAGTCGGCCTGTTCGACGGTCACCGCCGGCAGCCGCAGCAGCAGCCACGGGTTGGCCTCCAGTGCGGCGGCGGCTCCCGGGCCCAGCTCCGCGGCCAGGCGCGGCGCCAGGACGCGCGGCGCCCCCATCCGGTCGAGGACGGCACTGACCTGTTCCACAGCCTCGGACACCTCGGATGGTTCCCCTCGTCACGCGGTTGGAAGGACCCTGGGAGCCTACCGAGTCCCGGTGACCGTCCGCTCCGGGTTCGGCCGGCCCGTGCCCGCCGTCAGCGTCCGCGCCCGGAGGTGGCGTCGTCCAGGGCGTCCCGGATCTCCGGGGGCAGTTCCACCGCCTCCACCCGCAGGATCCCCTCCAACTGGGGGAGCGTGCGCGGACCGACCACCGCCGAGGCCACCCCCTCCTGGTCGCGGGCCCAGCTCAGCGCGACCGCCAGCGGCGGCACGCCCAGGCCCTCGGCGGCCGTGCACACCGACTCGACCACGCGGCGGCTGTGCTCGTCCAGGTAGGGCTCGACGTAGGGCGCCATGTGCGGGAACGCCGCCCGCGAGTCCGGCGGCACTCCGTTGCGGTACTTGGCGCTGAGCACACCGCGACCCAGCGGCGACCACGCGATCAGGTGGGCGTCGGCGGCGGCCGTCGCCGGGCGCAGCGCCCGGTCGGCGTCCCGGTTGAGCAGGGAGTACTCCGTCCCCGCGGTCACCAGCGGCACGCGTGCGGGCTGGGCCCGCTGCCACGTCGCCAGGGTGGCGAACTGCCAGGCCTCCAGGTTCCCCGTGCCCACGTACCGGGCCTTGCCCGCCGCGACCGCGGTCTCCATCGCCGCCAGGGACTCCTCCGGCGGGGTGGCGGGGTCGAAGACGTGCAGCTGCCACAGGTCGACGTAGTCGGTCTGGAGCCGCCGCAGCGACGCGTCCAGCGAGGCGAGCAGGTGCCGCCGGGAGCAGTCCACCGGGCGGTACCCCTCCGGCGTGTGCCCCGTCTTGGTGGCGACCACCACGTCCTCGCGGCGCACCGCGGCGTTCAGCAACCGGCCCAGGATGCGTTCGCTCTGCCCGCCCGTGTAGATGTCGGCGGTGTCCACGAGCGTGCCGCCCGCGTCGACGAACGCGGTGAGCTGCTGCCCCGCCTCCTCCTCGGAGGTGTCCTTGCCCCAGGTCATCGTGCCCAGGGCGGTGCGTGACACCCACAGTCCTGATCTGCCCGCCTGTCGCTGTTCCATGCGGCGGAGAGTACCGTGTCCGTCTGACCAGGGGCCGGGGCCTGCGTCCCGGCGAGGGCTCCGGGCCGCCCGGGACGCCCGGCCCAGCGGCACCGGTCCGACCGGACGCTCGGGCCGCTCCTCCACCGCCCGCGAACGGGTCGGGTCGCCGACGGACAACGGGCGTCCACCCCCGTCCCCGAGGTCGGGGTTGCGGCGGCGGCTCGACGAGCAAGCCCCGTGATACGGCCTTCGGCCGACGAGGACGCGCCGCGAGGCGTACGGGCCCGGCGCAGCGGGGGACGTGTGCGCGGCACACGCCCTAGGGTGGTGCCATGGCGACACCCGAAGCAGACCAGGACGCCCGTCCCCCCGCGGCCGAGGCGGTCACCCTCCTCCTCGTCCGCCACGGCATGACCGACGCCACCGGCCCCCGACTGGCGGGGCGCGCCGAGGGCGTCCACCTCAACGACACCGGCCGTGCGCAGGCGGCCCGCCTGGCCCGCCGGCTCGCCGAACTGCGGCCCGCCGCGCTGGTGTCCAGCCCGCTCGAACGGTGCCGGGAGACCGCGGAGACGGTCGGCGAACTCCTCGGCGCCGCGGTCACACCCGACGACCGCCTGATCGAGTGCGACTACGGGACCTGGACCGGTCGGGGGCTGGAGGAGCTCGCCGCCGAACCCCTGTGGCGGGTGGTCCAGGACCACCCCAGCGCGGCGCGCTTCCCCGGCGGAGAGGCCCTGGCCACGGCCTCGGCGCGCGCGGTCGAGGCGATCCGCGACTGGAACGGCCGTGTGTCGCTGGCCCGGGCCGACGGGGAACAGGGGCCGCCGGTGTACGTCGTGTGCAGCCACGGCGACATCATCAAGGCGATCGTCGCCGACGCCCTCGGCCTGCACCTGGACCTCTTCCAGCGTCTGCGCGTCGACCCCTGTTCGATCACCTCCATCACCTACACCCGTACGCGTCCCTTCCTCAACACGCTCAACGACACGGGGGAGGGGCTGGCGGGCAGCCTGCCCACCCGGGCCGAGGCGCGCGGCGACGCGGCGGTCGGCGGCGGCGCCGGAGGGCGTTCGGACGGCTCCGGCGCAGCCTGACGGGAGCGGCGGCCGCCTCAGGCGGCCGCGATCGTGTTCTGGCCCACGACGATCCTCCAGCCCTCGTCGCCGAGGGCGAAGACGTACACGGCGCTGCCACCCGGTCCCTCCGCCGGGGCGCCGCCGGCGTCGACCGGGGCCTGCGCCACGTGCACGGCGACGACGTCCGGGCGGATGTCCAGGACGTCGACGACGCGGTAGCGGGCGTAGGCGTCGGCGAGCTTCGGCACGACCTCCTTGCCGAGGGCGATGACGGAGTCGCGGCCGCGCACCTGCCTGCCGACCGCGTTGGTCCACAGGGAGTCGGCGGCGAAGTGCTCGCCCAGGGCGACCGGGTCGTGCGCGTTGAAGGCGTCCTCGAAGCTCTGGACGAGGGCGTGGATCTCGCTGTGTCGCGTGGTGCTCATGGTGTCTCCCGAAATCGTCGGCGAGGGCGGAGCCGGTGTGCTCCGGGAGACAGCGAACTACGTCAAGTTAACTTGATGTCAAGCGCGGGAACGATGGGGCGACGAGCGTCCTCCATCCCTTAAGGTTCATGGCATGCCCGTCTTTCAGTTCAACCCGCCGGAGCGGTTCGTCGCCGGAACGGTCGGCCAGCCGGGAGACCGCACCTTCTTCCTCCAGGCCGTGGGGGAGGGGCGGATCACCAGCGTCGTCCTGGAGAAAGCCCAGGTCGAGGCGTTGGCGACCCGCATCGAGGAGCTGCTGGAAGAGGTGCACCGCCGGTTCGGGACACCCCCGGGCGACACCACCCCGCCCGAGGACGACGGCCCCCTCCAACAGCCGATCGAGCAGGATTTCCGGGTGGGCACGCTCGCCCTGGCCTGGGACGCCGAGGCCGCGCGCGTGATCATCGAGGCCCAGGAGATCGACGAGTCCGCCGGTGAGGACCTGGTCGAGGACGACGAGGAGGAGCTGGAGGTCTTCGCCGAGGAGGCTCCTCCGCACCGCGACGTCCTGCGCGTCTACCTGACGCCCGGGGAGGCCCGCGCGTTCGCCGGGCGCGCGATGAAGGTCGTGGCCGCCGGACGCCCCGACTGCCCGCTGTGCGGCCGTCCGCTGGACCCCGGCGGTCACATCTGTGCCCGACAGAACGGGTACCGGCCGGACCGCCTCGTGTGACACCGGTGGCGATGACGACCGCACACGGCGGCCCCGGCGCGCGCACGCCGCGGGGGACCGGATGAACGACACCACCGACGCCTTCGACGGCCTCGACGCCGCCGCGGGGCTCGACCTGCTCCGCACCGGCCAGATCACCGTCGAGGGCCGCCTGACCTCGGCCTCCAACGCCACCCTGTACTGCACGGTCTCCGACGGCGCGCGCTCGGCCGCCTGCGTCTACAAGCCCGTGGCGGGGGAGCGGCCCCTGTGGGACTTCCCCGACGGCACGCTGGCGGGTCGCGAGGTGTCGGCCTTCGCCGTCTCCGAGGCCCTGGGCTGGGGGATCGTCCCGCCCACCGTGCACCGGGACGGCCCGTTCGGCGAGGGCATGGTGCAGCTGTGGGTGCACGGCGACACGACCGTGGACCTGGTCGCGCTCTCCCGCGAGACCGACAACCCCGACCTGCGCCGCATGGCGGTCTTCGACGCGGTCATCAACAACTCCGACCGCAAGATCGGCCATCTGCTGCCCACCCCCGCCGGTCACCTGTACGGCTGCGACCACGGCGTCTCCTTCGCCGAGGACTACAAGCTGCGCACGGTGCTGTGGCAGTGGCGGGGCGAACCGCTCACCGAGGACGCGCTGGCCGCCCTGGAATCGGTCCGCGACATGCTCAAGGACCCCGGCAGCGCGCTGTCCGACGTGCTCGGCCGCCACCTCGCCGATCCGGAGGTGTACGCGCTCGCCAGCCGGATCGACCTGCTCATCCACCACCGGATCCACCCCTACCCGGCGCCCGACTGGCCGTCGGTGCCCTGGCCGCCGGTGTGAGCCGGAACCGCCCGCGGGTGTGAACCGGAACCGCCCGCGGGTGTGAACCCTGTCCCCTACCGGGGGGTAGGAATGGCGCCACGTGGGTCGCAGGCGGCACAATGGGCCCCGTGAGCAACGAAAACGAGTGGAACTACCTCTTCGACATGGACGGCGTGCTCGTCCGCGAGCAGCACCTCGTCCCCGGCGCGGACGCGTTGATCGCCGAGCTGCGGGAGAACGGGATCCCGTTCATGGTGCTGACCAACAACTCCATCTTCACCCCCCGCGACCTGCGTGCTCGTTTGCTCAACACCGGGCTGGACATCCCGGAGGAGTCCATCTGGACCTCGGCGCTGGCAACGGCCCAGTTCCTCCAGACCCAGCGGCCCAACGGGTCGGCCTACGTCGTCGGCGAGTCCGGGCTGACCACGGCGCTGCACAACGTCGGGTACGTGATGACCGAGAACCACCCGGACTACGTGGTGCTCGGTGAGACCCGC
The DNA here is from genome assembly GCF_044457925.1 of Nocardiopsis sp. NPDC050513. Taxonomy (NCBI): domain Bacteria; kingdom Bacillati; phylum Actinomycetota; class Actinomycetes; order Streptosporangiales; family Nocardiopsidaceae; genus Nocardiopsis; species Nocardiopsis sp. NPDC050513. Next base: position 191,143 of record NZ_JBITHK010000012.1, read on the forward strand.
ACCTACAGCTTCGAGGCCATAACCCGCGCCATCCGCCTGGTGCGGGCCGGTGCGCGGTTCATCGCCACCAACCCCGACGAGACCGGCCCCAGCGCCGAGGGCCCGCTGCCCGCGACGGGCGCGGTCGCGGCGCTGATCGAGAAGGCCACCGGCCGCCGCCCGTACTTCGTGGGCAAGCCCAACCCGCTGATGATGCGTTCGGCGCTCCGGCGGATCGGCGCGCACTCGGAGAACACGCTCATGGTCGGGGACCGCATGGACACCGACGTCCTCAGCGGTCTGGAGGCGGGCCTCCAGACCGTCCTGGTCCTGTCGGGCATCTCCGACCGCGACACCGCCGACCAGTTCCCCTACCGGCCCACCCGCGTGATCGAGTCGGTGAAGGAGCTCGTGGGCAACACCCGCGCGCCGTTCGGTCCGAAGGACTGACCCGCGGGCGGTGGGGCGGACCGGACCCGTCCGCCTCCGGGCACGACGAACGGGCGGCGGACGCGTGTCCACCGCCCGTGCCGGGTCGCCGTCGGTCGTGCTAACGCTGCCTGGCGAGCTCCTCGACCTTCGCCGCCTCCTCGCGGCGGCGTGCGCGCAGCAGGGCGAGGCGCTCGGCCAGGACCTCCTCGAGGTCCTCCATGCTCCGGCGCTCCAGCAGCATGTCCCAGTGGGTCCGAACCGGCTTGGCGTTCTTGGGCTCCTCGCCGGTCCCGTCCCGCCGCAGGGCGCGGTCGCCGCAGAAGCGACACTCCCATTCGGCGGGGATCTCGGCCTCCGTCGCGAAGGTGACCGAGAAGCGGTGGCCCCGGGTGCAGTCGTAGGTGACCTCCTGCCGGGGAGCCAGGTCGGTGTTGCGGTCGTTCTCGTAGCTCGTCGCCCCGAGCCGGGTGCCGCGAAGTGCTCGCTCGGCCATCGTGTGGGTGCCTCCAGGCGCTCGTGCGGTCTCGCGGGATGTAACGCGTCGGTCCACGTCAAGATTCCCCACTGACCTGAGGTCGAACCACCCGGGATGCCGGGGCGCCGCCGTCGCGGTCGGTGCGGTTCCCGGTGCCGCGGGTTTCCCCGGCGGTGCACGGCGGAATGAATCAGATCCGACATCAGACACCGCTCTTCTCAGGAGTTCACTTCTTCTCAGGAGTTCACTCCGTACGCCTCGTGGGGGAAGCGCCATGGTCCCGATCCGCCTGCTCGCCGCCGCGGCCCTGCTCGCGATGACCGGCTGCGGGCCCTTCCCCGCGGGGGACGGGGACCCCGACGCGGGTCCGCGGGGCGCTTCACCGGCCGCGACCTCACCCGACTCCGGCCGCGCGCCCGCGCCGCGGCGGGTGCGCGAACCCGCGGCCGAACCCGGCCCCGCCCCGGATCCCTCCCCGGCGGCGGAGAACCGCACGCGGGGTGCGGGATCGGCGCCCGGCAGCCCGCCTTCGGCCGGGGCCTGGGCAGGGGCCAGGGCAGGGGCCAGGGCCTGGGCCGGGCAACCGCCCGCCGCCGACGCGTACGTGGCCGCACTCGCCGGTTCCTCCGACCCCGACCGGATGCGCGGGGGGCTGGAGGAGGCGGCCGAGGACTCCCCCGCGTACACCTACCTCCTGCACCACACGGCCGTCGCCCGTGCCTGGGCGGACGGTGGCCGCGGGTTGACCGACCCCCAGGTCGACCGCACCGACACGGGGTACCGGGTGTGCCGTGACGTCGCCCAGGAGGGCTACGGGGGCGGGGACCGGGACGCCGACCGCCGCTGCGTCGAACTCACCGACTTCGCCTTCGACGACGGACGCGTCGCCCGGTTCCGCGTCGACGGCGCCGATCCCTCCTGTGCCCTGGTCGAGGGCGGACGGGCCCGCGTCCGGAGCGGTGGGGTCGAGGCCAGCGTGGTGAGCGCCTACCGGCCGGTCGGCCAGACGGTCCTGGTGGTCACGCTGGACATCGCCGCCGCCGCCGGCGCCGACGTCGGGCTCCCGGGAGCCGTGTACCGGACGTCCGACGGCGAGTACCGGCGCGCGGACCGGGCCGTCGGCAGGTACGAGCTCGACGCCGGGGACTCCACCAGCGCCGCCCTGTACTTTCCCGACTCCCATCCTGGCGGCACCGTCCTGGTCGGCGGATGTCTGGAGGAGTGCTCGGCCGTGGTCAAACTCGCGCTCCCCGTCTCCTGATCACACGGCACGCGCCCGGGGCGCCACTCCCGTCGTGGCCGTGAACCCTAAGAGTTCCTTATCTGACACCTAAGGTCCTATGAAGTCCGATGTGTCGGACTTTCTCCCTGCCTTACCTTCTTCATCACTGGCCACATCCGTGGCCGGTTCCACGGGACCGGGGCCGTGCGCTCCCGCGTTCGACCAGGATCGACGGAGGTGGCGGAAGTGACTCTCGTGCAGGGAGCAGAGGCGTCGCGGGCGAACGCGGAAGTCCGCCCCCGGAGGGCGGGCGACGGCTCACCGGAGCTGCCCGTGGATGTGCGGCGGCGGGTCTCCGCTCTGGCCCGTACCCCCCGCCTCCTCATCGCCTGCGACTACGACGGTGCTCTCACCCCCGCTCTCACCTCCGCTCTCACGCCTGGCGGTGCTTCCGGCGGTGCCCCTGCCCTCGCCTCCGACGGTGCTCTCACCTCCGCTCTCACGCCTGGCGGTGGTTCCGCGCGCCCCGACCCCGTCGCGGTGCGGGCTCTGCGCGAGCTGGCCGATCTGCCCGGCACCACCTGCGCC